>CAYXIF010000017.1:0-44169 GCA_964465575.1 uncultured Candidatus Bathyarchaeia archaeon
TAAACATTAATTTTACTCAACATGAAGTTAGTGGGGCCGCTGGGATTTGAACCCAGGACCTCGCACGCCCCAGGCGCGAATCTTAGACCAAGCTAGACCACGGCCCCTTTCCACTGAACCACGACCCTTTTGCAGGGGCTTTGCAGGGGCTTTGCGTTTCCGGAACAGTTTGACGTTGTTCATGTCAGGAATGTTGTCGAAGCCGGCTTCGATGAGCTCTTGGGCTTCATTTAGATTCAGCTACCCTACAAATATACTCTTCGTCTATTAGGTCTGTTAGCTCCTAGACGCCGCCCAGTATTGTTTAGAATGCAGGGCAAGTTGCGGTATCTGTCATCGAAGTAGGTATCTGGGGAAGGCCTAGTTCAAGGGGAAACTGACGTCGGGTGTTTTCGTGGAGATCATGGCACCACCAAGCCAAGTTAGTGAATACCAATGTCAGATCACAGGCATAGTATCGAGATTTCTAGAATGCATTTCCATAAGCCATATCTATAAAATGGAAAATATCGTCTTCGTGGAGGATTTGGCGTGCTCCAAACAAGCGAAACAGCAAGAAAAGGCAAGGCTGAGCTTGTTGCACTTGCTGTTCTGGTCATCATACTTGCTGTCCTGAACATGCTGGTCTACTTCAGTCTACAGAGCCAGATTAACGCTCTGTCCGCTGACAAAGAGAATCTGCGATCACAACTGAACTCTCTGAACGCAACATTCCTGAGCTACATGACTTCCCACAGATATCTGAACACTGAGTACGAGTCTTTGAATGCAACGTACCTTGAATACATAACTAGCCACCACTATACAGACACCGAGCACAGAACTCTCGAGGCGAGATTCAACAGCTACGTTGCTGACCATCGCTTTTCGGACGCTGAATACAATG
The DNA here is from genome assembly GCA_964465575.1 of uncultured Candidatus Bathyarchaeia archaeon. Classification (GTDB taxonomy): domain Archaea; phylum Thermoproteota; class Bathyarchaeia; order Bathyarchaeales; family DTEX01; genus CAYXIF01. Next base: position 887 of record CAYXIF010000017.1, read on the forward strand.
CTCTAGCAGCACCGAAACTCATCAAAGTCAACTTAAGGGCGGAGGACACTAGATTTTTCGGGACACCCTATCTGCGTGTCTACGGCGAAGTCTGTAACGTTGGCACGAAGACCGCCTACAGCTGCAGACTCCGCGTGGTCGCCTATCAAAGCGGCGGAGTCTTGTCAATAAATACATACATTGAACTGGGGACAATAGAGGGCGAGTCTTGGGTACATGTCGATTCCAATGTCTACTACGGCGGCACTGCACTCACAAGCTGGCAAGTAACGCCAGAATGGTCAGGCTAAGGGCAGCGGGAGTTGCGCATGCTGAGGTGTACCTTTGACGTTCCTAAGGAACTTGCTCAAAGAGAGCAGCAAAAGTCAAGGAATGGAAGACTGATACTGTTTGCTTGTAGTGATGTCTAGAGAAAACCTTGGGTAAATATGCGAATTACGCACTGCACAACACAATCTCACATCAAGCTTATATGTTCACAAACGGTTTAAAAGCAGGCGACAATACAGACCTCAAACAACCTTGGAGGAACAGGACAAAACTGCCTAGGTGGCAGGCCAATGAGCGAAGATGAGAGAGGAAGATCCAGCTATCTTGACCTCCTCGTGAGTACGCTGATGGAACACGAGAAGAACTTGGACAACCTTGTGGGAAGGCTTGAGCAGATATATGAGAGACTGAGTTCCGGCAAGGAGGAGGGTCCAAAGGCAGAGGAGATTCCTAAGGCGAAGGAAGAGGGCGAAGCTGTAGCTCGCCAAGACACATTAGTGTACATGAGGATCAAGCTAAGCCGTTCCATCGATGAGGTTGTGAGGGTATTAGAATCCCTCAAAGAGTAAGCGCGCAGTTCTCAAACCTGGAAAGAGCCTTGTACTGATGGTCCATACGATATCCAAGAATTTCTAGTAAGTATTCGTTAAACAGAAGGTTCATAAAGCTTATAAGTAGATACTGAAAACTAAGACTTCGGCGAGAACGCGATGACCAGAAGGTCTCAAATGGAGATTTACATCGACATTCTCAAGGCGGTCGCAGAAGGCAGACGGAAACCAACACACATCATGTACCGAGCCAACCTTTCTTGGACAAGGCTCAACCGGTACCTAGATTTCCTCATTAGTCAGGACCTTATTCAAGAGGCGAATGAAGGGACCATTTCGTTTGCACTGACGCAAAAAGGGAAAGATGTTCTAGTGTACTTTAAGAGGATAGAAAGCGAGCTCTACGCGAAGAAGAGAGCCATTCCCCCAGAGGTTTACGTTCAATACAAGTAAGAGAACGTATATCTCTCAGAGCAACCAGTAGCTCTCACTTTTCCGTAGGCTGAGAATTAATCTCCACTTCTCTTTATACAAACCTCTCGTAATCCGGAAAGGCCCGGACGCTTCCGCGTTCAAGCCTTACATGCCGGACTTCGTGAAGATCATGTCTTCGACGACAGCGTAGGGCGTAAGAGTTGGAACAGCGACCTCCCACCATTTGACCCACTGGCGTGAATCGCTCAGACCAGTAATGCTTCTGAAGATCCTCAGCATGTTGTCGCTTATTCTCAGTTCCCTGATTGAGGTCTTGATCTCGCCATTCCTGATTAGGAACATGCCGTCCCTAGGAATTGTCGAGAAATCGCCGGTTCTGTAGTTTTGATATCTGAGGTACCAGTCGTTTGTGACGTATATTCCCTCGTCAATCTCAGCCAAGAGCTGACCGAACGATCTGTCGCCAGCGACCACTGTCAGGTTCCAAGGATGTGGCATGATCAGACCAGCATTGGCCGTGGTCTCAACACCGAATCTTTTGGCGGTGGCACTGTTGTGGAGATAGGTTTTGAGCACGCCCCTGTCTATGATGGCGTTTCTCCTTGTGGGCACACCTTCATCGTCAAATGCCCTAGCACCATAGGAGCCCTCATCGGTAGGGTCATCAACCAGTGTAAACTTGGCACAAGACACTTCCGAACCCAACTTGTCGGCTAGGAAAGATCGGCCGACCAAGACCTGAAACGCTGAAGAAAGACGTCCAACTTGGCTAACCAGATCCGCGAAGACCAATGGACCCAGAAGTGCCGTGAACTTGCCCGGCCGCCCCTGCTCGGGTTCTGAAGCCGCCTTCGCTATTCTACCGGCCTCTCTTCCTGCCTGCGACGGACTGAACTCCTCTTGGCCACTGCTGACCGACACCGAGTGCCCGGACGCTATGTCGGACGTGAAAGCTCTGATAGACATCTCTAGGCCGCTCTTTTCTTGCGTAACACTGACTTGGCCTGATGTCGCCAAGGTCGATCTAGTCTTCGTCGCAACTAAAGTGCCTGCAACCTTCTCCGCGCCTTCTTCTAGTGCGCCATCTACTGCGTCTCGAACGTATCCTGTCAGCTTGTCCGGGCTAAGTGGTAGCTTGGATGCGCCAAGCAGTTTTGGATCATACTGGAATGGTCCGCTTGGAAGAGGAGCGTAGACGTCCGCTGGAGGTGTAGTCTGGGCCGCTCTCACCAAGTTCTTTGCAGCTTTCTTGATATTCGGGAGCGATGACAAAGGTACCGTTGTAGTGGCTCTGTGCTTCTCAATCATCACGAACAATCCCAAAAGGACTTCCTTGCTGGCCTTTGAGATGGTGATCTCGTTGTTAGAGAATCTGATCATGGTCCGGTCGTCTTCGATGATGTTAGCTGACGCATCGGTTGCGCCGAGCTTCAACGCTAAGTTCACGACGTAAACCGGTACCTCTTCCTTCCTCAACTCAAGCACCTCCCAGCCTGACCTTCCTTAGACGTGTATGGGGCCCTCCGGTCCATACTGGTATGGCTTGCATTGGGTCTCCTTTCCCGCAGTATGCAGCCTGAAACCCCACGTCTTTCCCGACTGCTTCGATGGCAGACCACAATCCCACGGTTGTCACTTCAAGAATGGGGTTCTTCACAACATCTGTCAGCTCGCCCTTCTCTATACGGTAGGCTTCGAGACCAACGTAACGTTGGTTGAATCGTCTGTCGTCAATATTCCACTCCATAAAGTTCTTGATGTAGACGCCCTCCTTGATTCCTTCGAAAAGCTCTTCCTCACCATACTCTCCCGGCTCCAAGAACGTGTTGGCCATCCTTACAATAGGCTCACGGTTGTACGCCACAGCCCGAGATGCGCCATTGCTCTCGACGCCGAAAACATAAGCTGTCTCCCTGTTTTGGAGGTACTCATTTATGGCCCCTTCTTTGATCAGCACACGCTTTCTAGCCTTCACGCCTTCTTCATCATAGGCATAGTACCCGAAGGAGCCCTTGATAGTGGGGTCATCAACAACGTTCACGAGATGAGAACCTACTCGCAACCCTAAAGAATCCGCTTTAAGATAAGTCTCGCCAGCTTGCGCGGCTTCCCTGCCAAGAATCCTGTCCGCTTCACCAGGATGCCCCGACGACTCGTGGCTAACGATTCCAACAACCTCTGGACCCAGAACCAAGCCCATTTCGCCTTTGGGCGCCTCTTTCGCCTCGAGGAGGATTTTGGAGAGCGCATGGGCTTCGTCCCAAAAGAGCCTAGGTAGGTCCCACCCCTCCACCACTTCCCATCCGCCTGTCCCTCCTAGATTGAAGGATCTTTGAACTGGCCCTTTCTGCGGGTGGAATGCCGTCAGGAATACATGGAGGGCGGCTCGGGGCATGGCGGTCATGACGGCGGCGCCATCGCTTGTCATCACAAACTTTTCGGTGTCCCAAGTGTCCAAAGTCAAGATCCTTGCCGGGATCTTAACCTGTGCCTTGGAAGCAGCTGCCTCCGCTTGCTCATCAGCTTGCTTCAATGCATTGACTCTAGACTCGAGGCCGATGTTGCTGGATTGAATGCGGGGCTTTAGCTCAACCCTTCCTTTGCCAAGGTCTCCCTTTCCCAATGTGACTCCTTTACCAAAGCCCTTTGAGGCGGCGCGAGCCAACTTGAACGCTCGGTTAGTAGCAGCTTTAATGGATGCCTTCGTCAAAGTGTTTGTGGATGCGAACCCCATCGACCTGTTGACTAACACCCTCACGCTGATACCCCTTCTCTCGTCCACGGAAGAAACCTCCGTAGTGCCATTCTTGAGGACGACAACTTCGCGCATGTCCGACTGGAACCTCGACTCGGCGTACTCTACGCCCAAGCCTTGCGCGTAGTCTAACGCAAACCTAGCCAACTCCTCCAAGTCAATCCCTCAACTTCGCATTGAAACCAGATTCTACTCTTTCACACTTTATAAGGTTGCATACGAGGATTAGCGTTCCCAATCTCTGCCTCAGTACACACGTCAGAGAAGTCCATGTAACCCCGTTCTGCTTAGTGAGATTCGGTCCTTGGAAACCCAGATATGTTGCCTCGAACAAAACATAGTAGGATACTGAGACGAGTCTGCTGACGAACGACCATGGAGAAATTGGGAAAGGACAAGCCAGCCTATGGACACGCGATAATCCTGGGTTTGCTTGCATTAGGTTTCGTATTATCTGTTGCCTCAAACCAAGCTTGCGATCTGACAGCAAGAACTGTATCAGGCATCTTGAATCTCGCAGGCATTCCAGCTGAATACGCAAGCCCCCCACGCGAAATCAGAATTGTGTTGGAAGATGGGGCTCTTTTTGTCTTTAGTGTTTCACTAGAATGCTCAGGCCTGCTGGCTCTAGTCGTCCTTGCAGTAATCTCGGTCTTCACTGTCGGGTTGCTAAAAGGGGACTTGAGAGTGAAGCTGCTTTGGTTCGTCTCGAGCGGGGCTGTTGGTCTCGTCTGGAACCTAGGAAGGCTTACCTCAATCATTGCAGTAGCCCCTTTACTTGGTCTCGCCATGTTTCGGTTCGTCAGCTATGCCTTGGGCCCAGTACTAGATATCTTGTGGGTAGTCTCTATGTGGGCACTTGCGATGTCATGTCTCAGGAGGGACGCCTCGGCATGATGCTTAGCTCACTAATGATCATCTTGTTTCTTGTGATGGTTGCTTACATGATCAGACATCTGGTCTTCACTTATTATGTTCTTTTCGGGAAACCCCAACAGTTTCCGAGGTTCTTCACGAGAGTGTCAGGGGTTTTTGCCCCGACGGTCACCGTGCTAGTCCCTTCTCACAACGAAGAGTACGTGCTGGGCAACCTTTTGAAGCGAATAGTGGAATTTACGTATCCAAAAGACAAGCTCGAGGTTATAGTGATAGATGACGGATCAACTGACAGGACTGGCGAGATAGCGGATAGCTTCGCAAGAAAGCACGCCTACATCAAGGTAATCCACAGAAAAAGCGGAGGAACAGGGAAATCTGGGGCCTTGAATGAGGGTTCCAAACTTGCCAAGGGCGAGATCATCCTGACTTTTGACGCGGACTATCTTCCGCAACCTGATATAGTAGAGAAGCTAGTAGCCCCTTTCGTGGATCCTGAGGTCGGAGCCGTTCAAGGCAGAGTGACAGTCCTGAACGAGGAAGACTCACTCATCTCCAAGATTGTCACTCTGGAAAGGATCGGTGGATACAGGGTCGATCAGCAGGCGAGAGATGAACTTGCTCTGGTTCCCCAGTACGGAGGGACTGTAGGAGGGTTCCGGAGGAGCCTACTCGAAAAGGTCGGTGGTTGGGATCCAGGAATGCTTACTGAAGACACAGACCTAACAATCAAAACAATCCTTCACGGATACCAAGTTCGATATGTCGGTGACGCGGAATCATACGAGGAAGCTGTCACTGCTTGGAAGGCTTACTGGAGACAAAGACACAGATGGGCCAAGGGACATATGCAGTGTGCTATGAGGCATCTGCCAAGTGTGCTTCGGTGTGAGCATCTCAGTGGCTATGAGAAGACTGAATTGACGATGCTTCTGTGTGTTTACTTTGTGCCAGTCTGTGTGTTGGTCGGATGGGTTGTTGGCGCGGTTGCGTACCTCCATGGAGAGGTGCTTCTCCCCCCTACACCTTACTTTCTCATGCTTTCAGTCTTCACGTACAGCACTGTGGGTAACTTTGCCCCATTTTTTGAAGTAGGTTCAGCGGCATATTTGGACGGAAGGAAGCATCTTCTTTGGATACTTCCCGCTCTTGCACTAGCCTTCATCATCATGGTTTTCTGCGGTACTAGTGCTTTGATCGAGTTGGCTCTAGCCAGAAACGGAAAACATAAATGGGCTCACACTGTTCATAATGGTGTTTACGTAACACGTCAGTAACCATGCATAAAAGAGCGGGGGGTTTTGGCGCTGAACCCGATAGTCTTCCTGCCATTTGTGATCGCTGTTATTCCCTTCATCCCAGTGATAATGGAGATTCTTAGACGCAAGGACAAAGGTCCAAGAGAGATCTCAACCAAGACAATATATGAGGAGAAGCCGAATCTCCACGTTCCGCTGCTGGAAAGAGCGAGGGCCAATGCGCGGGTTAAGACGATAGGGGATGCCATCCGCGCTAACGGGGATGTCAGCATACCAGACAGGGCAGAGATAGGTAGCAGCTTAGTAGTCCAAGGAAACCTGCTGTTGGGGACCAGATCTCACGTAAGGGGCAGCTTGAAAGCTCTTGGTAATGTTGAAGTGGGCGAGTCTTCGGTCATCGAGGGACACGTTGTGGCAGAAGGAAAGGTGGTTATCAGACGAGACTGCATCGTGAAAGGCATTGTCGATTCCCATAGCGACATCGTGATAGAAGAAGGCGCTGTCGTCGAAGCTGTTTCAACCGAGGGCAAGGTGGAGATCCGACTTGGCGCAAGGGTGAAAAGGAGAGTCCTCGCAGGCGATTTTATCGCAGCGTCCGAAGTGTCAAAGGAGAACACGCCTCAAGGAGTGGTGGAGCACGTTGAAGAGAAGGGGATCGGCGAAACTGAGAGCCTACCCAGTCGCCCAACCGCCCCTATTGGAATGGAGACTAAGGGCGAATCCACGCCTCTTGTAGAAAAGGCCGATGAAACGTCGGTGATACTTGAGAGATTGTTGGCCGCTAAGATAAGGGACGAACTGAAGATGAAGCTGAGAAAGTGATGGCCACCGACTATCTTAGAAAAAGAGATGGTCAAAGCAAGCCAAAGAGATGTCAAGTCTTAGACATCTTTAGAGCACTACGTCCCGCATCCCCAAACTCGAAAGGAAAAGTAGCTGACTCGTTTTGCCTAGTGATGCTCTATGCTGTCGCCTTGCACAGCTCGGTTCCCCTCTTCTTGTCTCACTCTCTTCCGCCAGGGTTCGACGCAGTAATGCACTTGTCAAAGGTCAGGATCTTCTCGGAGTGTTTTCCCTCAGTACCTAGGTGGTTTCCATGGTGGTACTGCGGTACTCCATCGCTTAGGTTCTATCCACCTCTGAGTTACCTAGCCGCAGCATCGGCGAGCTGGCTGTTCCAGATATCTGCCTTAGAAGCCTATGAATACACCGACCTATTAGCGTTCTATCTTGCAGGGCTATTCATGTACCATTTCATGAGGACGATGGGCAACAGCCGGCTTTCTAGCTTGGCTTCAGCAATGCTCTATATGCTAAGCCCTCAGACCCTCTTCGGTCGCTTCTTCACGGGACACTATGCACACAACTTCTCTATGTTCCTGATACCGCTGATACTCTTTCTCATCTCGAGATATGGTGACGACGCACGAAAAGCCGCCCTCGTAACGGCGCCGGTCTTTGCGCTGGTCTTTTTGTCTCACCTCCAAACTGCGCTTAGCCTGGGGCTCATGCTTGGCACTTACCTGATCTTTAGCCTGTTGTTCAGATCGTGGGCAGACGAGCCCGGTCGCATTCGGCCGCGACTGCAAGGACTAATTTTTGGAGGAGCTTTGGGCATCTCTTTGGCGAGCATCTGGCTAATTCCCTGCTTATCTGAAGGCATGCAAAGCCTGTGGCTTAGCGCCGAGGCAGCTCGCAACACGATGATACCTGTCGAAAGCCTTTTTGTCTACGCGGATTGGCTTTGGTATCTGGAACCTCTTCCAAGATTATGGGCTAGACAGTACTACCTTGGCCTTCCCGCGCTTTCGTTGGCTCTCGCAGCAGTGGCACTGATCACGAGCGGGAGGCTCACCCCAAACAAGATGTTCTGGGGAGTTGTCTCCGGTTCGTGGGTGGCCGTCCTTCTTTTCGGTATCGTTTCGCCGTACGTCGGATTAGTTCTCGGTTTGCCGATGAGGCTTCCCTTTTTCGTCTCTATACCGATAGCAATGCTGGATGGCTTGACTATTGATTGGATCCAAGTAAGGCTTTCCCCTTCATCTCGGAGAGAGCCTAGGAGAAAGATCACTTCATTCATTTTTGCGGCAATCGCACTTCTTTCTCCATTCGTTCACTCCTCTAACATGTCACAGTTCGTATATCACCCCTATTCGAATGAGACCGAGGCGGCAAAACTAGTCGACTCCCTGAATGCTCCTCCCTATGAGAGAGTAGGGGCCTTTGGCACATTCTCCTATGTCTTTAACGTCTTTTCAGACAGATGGCAGCTTGACGGTGGGTATGCGCAAGGACAGGTAAATTCCGACTTTTACTACAAGTACTGGCAGATCTTGACCACATCTGAGGACGTCGACACTGTTCTGGAGGCGCTAAATGAGACTAACACTCGCTACGTCGTGCAGGCTGCAGGGCAGAAGATCTCTTCAGCTTTCCAAAATCGGACTCACTTTCGTCACATCAGAACAGCAGGATTCGACATCTTCAAGTTAAACGATAGCTACCGACTGGACTTCGTGACCGTCACGGGAGGCGAGGCCACAGTCACGTTCACATACCCCCATCCAGACCGTCTTCATCTCAGCATACGCGACTGTTCACCAAACACGATTTTGATCCTGAAAATGAACTACTACCCTGGATGGGTCGCATATCCCCCCTCTGGCAATGCGAACCTGACCAGGGACCTTAATGGTCTCATGAGGATAGGGGTTTCTGGAGACAACGACTTGGACATTGAGCTTCAGTATGTCCAGACATGGGTCGACTACGCAGGACTGATAATGTCGATTTCAGCCGCTGCTGTCTATCTCCTTCTATTGTCCAATGTGTTGCCAAGCATTCTTGATGGTTGTGACATGAAACGCCGCAAAGGTGCTGTGACAGAATACTTGCATCAAGAGAAGGGACTACACTAGGAAATGCAATCCACACAAACTGCGAGAGTCAGGACAACAAGGCCAGTGGTCAGGAAGCACAAAATAATCGATGTGGCAGCGATAGTCGGGCTGGCCGCATTCGCGGCATGGTACATATCGCCGTACCTGTCTGTTCCGGGAGTCCCAACGGTCGTTGACACACCTGGACACTTCTTCAGCGTCTGGTTTCTGGACCACGCGATCCGAAACTACAGTGTCTTCCCAGCTTGGTGCGACTACTGGTACGCTGGCTTCCCCTTCCTCCAGTTCTATCCGCCACTAAGCTATGTGACGGCGGCTTCGCTGGGGCTTCTCCTCGGCTCTCCTCTAACAGGTTTCTATGCAACCATAGGGCTTACGTACGTGCTTTCGGCATGGTTCATCTATCTCGGGTCATTGATCCTCTTCAGGAGCAGGATAGCCGGAACCGTAGCCGCTTTGTCCTACACGGTCAGCTCGGTGCTATCCGGCTGGGTCTTCTTCGGAGCTTTCCCATTCGTTTTTGGCTCCGCCTTCCTTCCATTGGTCGTTGCCCTATGCGAGCTTTCTCTGAGGGAAGCCTCACGCAGAAACCTTACCCTGTTCGCTCTAACTCTCACGTGCATACTGTTGTCGCATGGCTCCCTCGTAGCCTTCGCAATCCTCATGTTGGGTGTGTATGCAATGACAAGGGCCCTTGTATGCGCTGGCCTTCACATGTCAAGGTTTGGGCCAGAGTTTGCTTCAGCCCTTGAAACTTTGGTCTTGGCCGGGCTGCTTGCCTTATCGTTCGCGGCTTTTTTCTATGTTCCCTTCTTGAGCCAACAGCCGTACTTCGTAGCAAGCACGACCGCGCCTGCTGTTCAGGCAAGCCTTCAAGATCCCGTGGAAGTCATGTCTTTGTTGCTTGAACGCGGATTCGAGAAAACAGGGCGTACCTATTGCGGGATCTTCTTGGCGGCAGTTGCTCCGATGCCGTTCCTTTCCCGTCGCCTCAGGAAACACTCCGCTGCCATCTACTTGGCCGCGATGGCAGTCATTTCGGCATTCCTGTTTGGCTACCAGCAGATCACAGTCGCAGTGCTGGGCTTGCATTGGGTACCTTTTCTGCAGTTGGTGAACACGTACAGATACCCGTTTGTTACCACACTAATGCTCTCCCTTCTGTCTGGAGCAAGTGCCTTGTCTGTCCTCGACCTTCTAGAAGCTTGTGCAGCTCGCTGGCGGCGACTGAATCCGCAACTCGTCGGGTTTCTTCTCATAGGAGCCCTTGTTCTTGTCAATTTGTTCGACTTTTTGCCCTTCCGTACAATGCTCTTCACAGATGTCCCAAACGCCCCACTGAAAGGGTCGAACCCGCTTTACGACAGGCTAGCGAAGGACCCTAAGTACTACCGCGTTTACATAACCTTTGATGCAGATCCACTTGGTCTCTCATGTAGTCCGGCGATCCACAAGAGAGAGATCATAACCGGGTGGTATCTTGAGGGGTCCCCCCTGAGGCAACTTGTCTTCAGCAATCTAGAGTGGAACCTTGTGCACGCCGAGAGGGGAGGTCTCCTCGTCCCCTACTTCGAGACTTTCTGTGTGAAATACTTTGTAGCATCTGACTATGAAGCTAAGCTGAAGGACTACTTTGCCTCGTTCGGGCAGAGGGAGTTCGAGTACGTAAGGGTTGACGGCACCAGATTGGCGTACTTCGAACTCAAAGACAGTCCTGATTTCGCCACCAGCTGCGTAGCATTGTTGCACATCGGAAGGCAAGAAGATGCTCTGCAACTGTTTGAGGCAATCACCTACGCAAAGAGCGACTGCGTTCTGGTCAGAGGGAGAACAGCCAGCATCACGGAATACAGCCTCGAAGACATGCTCAAGTATGACGCGGTCCTCCTACACGGGTGGGAGGCAGAAGAAGAGCAAGCCTTAGAGAAGCTCTTGGAGAACTACGTTCGAAGAGGCGGAATACTGTTTGTCGCGCCAACGCATACTGAGCCCTTCCTTGGAATGACCCTTTACAGAGCAGAGAGCTTTGGGGTCACTGGCAAGGGTTATTCCGTGAGGACCAACACGGCCTACAGCAAAAGCGTTTTCAATGGAGTTGATCCAACAATGTTTGCCCCTGCTCTTTACGGAGAACTCCCTTGGGGGTATGTGGCCCTCAAGAACCCCACGGAAACTCTAATGTGGATCGATGACAACCCCGTTCTGGCCATAGAGAGCATAGGGAGTGGCAAGATTGTATGGATAGGCTTCGGGCTCTTGAAGCATATATACTGGTACCTAAACCGGGATGAAGGTTTGCTGCTTAAGAATCTAGTGGAGCACGTGCTTCCTGGAAGCGGAGCAAGAAAGGTGGAGAAGCTCGAGATTGATAAGAGACCTTATGGGTTCGTAGACATGACCCTCGAAGCTTCTGACACAGACTCGTTTTGGATTCTAGTGCGTGAATGTCACTTTCCTGGGTGGACGGCTACAATTAATGGTGGCAATGCTCAAATACATGTAGCGGAGCCTGGTCTCATCTTGATCAAGATCGGGGGAAGCGAACACTACAAGGTCTCTATGAGATACGAGCTTACGGAATACCACTACGTTGGTTGGGCTGTGACTCTTCTGTCCTCATTCTTAGCCAGTGTATGGGTCGTGAGGGGTGGTTCCGTAAAGTGCGATCGTTCTGAACTGCGTCTCAAAGGCGCAGAAACTGAAGGAGGAAGCCGCCTTGAAAATAGCCATCGTTAGCCCCTACTTCGCTCCTATCGTCGGCGGCATAGAGACCTACGTTCACGAGCTGGCTAGGAGAGTAAGCCAAGAGCATGACGTAGAGGTCTACACATGTGGCCAAAGCGGTGTCATGAAAGAGGGCAACGTCGCCATCCATAGGCTGAGAGCTATTGACATTAAGGATCTGCCGTTTCGTCTCGATATACCCTATCCAATTCCGCCAACACTTCCTTTCAGATTGGTCAAGTCAGGTGCAGACATAATCCATGTGCATGGTCACGCCTTTGCTACGACCTTCGGGGGAGCCTTGTCGACCAGAATCCTCCACAAACCGCTTGTCATAACTGTTCATGACTTGGGCATAGCATACATTGACTATAGGCTCATCCGGGGGATCAGACCCTTGATAGACTCGATTCCAGTTCAGACAGCCATCAACTGGTCAGACGTCGTCATAGTGCAGAACAAGGTCACCCTTGAATATGTGTCCAAGTTTCACCCTAGCAGAATCGTAATGATCCCCCAGGCAGTGGACACGGATATCTTCAAGCCTGCTGACCGTGAGGGCAGGTACATTACTTTCATAGCTGCTCGCCTTGTCTCACTAAAGGGCGACGAAGTGTTTCTAAGGGCGATCCCGGGGATAGTCCGTGCTCTGCCAGAAGCTCGGTTCAGGGTTGTGGGAGGGGGAGCTAGAAGACAATACTTGGAGAGATTGGCAGCTGAGATCAATGTCAAAGATAGGATTGAGTTCACTGGTTCGATCCCTCATGAAGAGGTCCCGAAGTATTTGGCTGAGGCAAGTGTTGTAGTCTGCCCGGGGGTGGCAGGGCTCTTGCTTCTAGAAGCAGCAGCAATGAGAAAAATCATTGTGACTGCTCGTCACGATTGGGGAGTGGAAGCTCTGGGGGAGACTGCCATGTACTTTCCCCCAAACAGTCCAGCCAAGCTTGCAGAACTCGTTGTATCTGCCTTGAAAAGCCCGGAGCTTCGCGGCACTCTAGCGGAAGCGGCTTACCAGAAGGTCGTCTCTGAAAGAAGCTGGGACACGGTAGCGGAGTTACATGCCAGACTTTACGACGCCATTTGCAGGGGAGGGCTAGATGAGTTGCCGCGGACAATGTCCTGTGTCAAACGAGCTAGCAAGAGCTCCCTCGCCAACTTCTTGACCTTGGGGAATGAGTGGGTTGGCGGGAAACCGTAGCGTCGAAGTTTCGATAGTCATCCCTGCCCACAATGAGGCCATAAGAATAGCGGGCACGATAAGGAGGTTATTTGGAGAGCTCTCGGTTCCGTTTGAGGTTGTTGTCTCAGAGGACGGAAGCTCCGACGGGACGAACGCAGTCGTGGATAGATTGGCCCAAGAATACAAGGGAAGAATGGTTGTTCTGCATTCGGAAAGGAGACTAGGCAAAGGAAGGGGTTTCCTTAGAGGAGTCGAGCATTCACGTGGCAAGTACATAGTTCTGCTTGACGCGGATTTCCCATCTAATGCAGACTCGATCGAGCGGATCATAGAAAGTCTGAGGCAAGGGTACGATCTGGTGCTGGGGTCAAGGGCACACGCACTAAGCGTCCTCGATCCGCCAGCGCCGCCTATTAGGCAAGCCTTGGGCAGAGTGTTCAACTCGATCGTGCGAGTTGTCTTCCACTTAGGAGTTCATGACACGCAGTGCGGCGTCAAGGGTTTCAGGAGAGAAGTGTTTAGAGTGCTGGGCGCGATACAGTTCACAAGCTTCGTTTTCGATGTGGAGGTTACGGTCAAGGCAAGCGTGTGCAACCTCAGGATCTTAGAGGTGCCCATCTACTGGTCAAGCAAGGGCGGCTCTAAGGTTCGGGTGCTTAGGGACTCCTTGCTTATGCTCAATGGCTTGGCCAACATCTGGCTGCGGCTACCCGGGTACAGACAGAGAGTTGAAAAGATCAGGATTGAAGCATCGTAGCAGCCTATGTTGTGTGCGAAGTTGAGCGGAAATGTCGTTGGACAAGAGGACCATAATCGACAGATATGAGGAACAAGCGCGAACCTACGATAGCTCGAGGTTTGGGTCAGTCGGCGGACGTTGTATGAGCCTGCTGGAGGCAAGCGTGGTTTCGGAGTATCTGATAGAGGGGTCGGTCTTGGAATTGGGCGTTGGAACTGGCCGATTCGCCTTTGAAATGGTCAAGAAGGGGGTTGGCTTCGTGGGGGTCGATATTACGCGTAACATGCTGAGGACTGCAAAGGAGAACATGATGGCCAAAGGTGTGAAGTTCGAAGTTGTGAATATGGACGCGGAGTCGCTGGGGTTTAGCGAAGCATTCGACAACGTGGTATGCCTTCACACTTTCCACTTCTTGCCTCACCCGTTGGAGGCTCTGAGCGATGCTTTTGGCGCCCTACGACGTGGAGGTCGGTGCATAGTCTCTTTTGAGAGGAGGGGTCTCTGGAACACTGGGTTTAGCAGGTTTGATGTGATCAAGAAGAACCTTTACTCCATAGACGAGGTCGCACGTATGTTCAGAGCTGTCGGGTTTGAGGTCATCGGAAGACGAGCAATCTTCAACGCGCCCTACAGGTTCTATAGGAAGGCCCCAGCGTTCCTTGTGCGCAAGATGATCGAGGCTGACGCAAAGAGAGAAGGTTGGCTGATAGGCCTAGTAGCAGGAAAGAAGTGACCGCCCAACAGCAACAACAGGAGGTAAATGTGGTTCTGCCATGACGCTGTGCATGCCACTACCTGGGACTCGATTCGGCTGAGGTGATAGGGTTCCTACTTTGCCTTTCTGGCAAACATGCCTTCGATAAAGGGTCTTAGTTTGGCGTTTTCAGCTCTAATGTTGTTTTTGCCGATTTCCTCGAGCTTTGCTGTCATGTCTCGAATGACTGCGGCGAACTTGACACCTTCGGCTGCGGATATGTATTCTACTCTGAACCTTTCCGGTGTCAAGCCCATCTTTTCTAAGGCTTTCGCCAACGATTCCATTCTTGCCTTCATTTTCCAGTTTCCATCGATGTAGTGGCAGTCATAGGGCAGATGGCAAGCACCGACCAGCACCATGCCCGCCCCTCTTCTGAAGGCTTCCAATACGAAGTCACGGTCAACTCGTCCGGAGCACATGACCCTTACCACTCTAATATTTGGCGGGTACTCGAAGCGACTTGTTCCGGCCAAGTCCGCTCCTGCGTAGGAGCACCAGTTGCAGCAGAAGCCCATGATCTTGTCTTCTGGGTTCTCCCCAAGAGCCGCTGCTATCTGTGCGATTATCTGCGCATCGGTGAAATGCATCTGGGTGATGGCGTCAGATGGACACTCTGCGACGCACGTACCGCAGCCGTGGCACATTGCGGCTAGGACTTGCGCTGGTTTGCCTGGTTCTGCCTTGATGGCGCTGTAGGGACATTTCGTTACGCATATGCCACATTTTACCTTGACGTTGCGACACTTTTCGGGGTAGACGAATGATATGATTGGTTCAATCTTGACTTTGGGTTTCGAAAGGATTGTTGCTGCTCTCGCTGCGGTGCCGCTTCCTTGAGAGACGCTATAGGGTATGTCTTTTGGCCCTTGACAGGCTCCAGCCAAGAATATGCCGTCCACGGGAGTGTCGATGGGTTTCAGCTTGGGATGGCTTTCCATGAAGAAGCCGTCGTTTCCGCGAGTTATGTTGAGAATCCTTGAAACCTCACCTGCATCGCTGGAAGGTACAGCCGCTGTTGCTAGAACGACCATTTCTGCTTCTAGCTGGATTGGCTCCCCGAGCAACGTATCCTCGGCTCTTATGATGAGGTTCTTTGTGTCCGGCGTTTCGAGCACTTTCGAGACTCTGCCTCTGATGAAATTGACGTCCATCTCTCTGGCGCGAGAGTAGAACTCTTCATAGCCTTTGAAGTTGCTTCGGATATCCGTATAGAAGACGTAGACTTCAACTCCTTCGCCATAGTGTTCCTTAAGCTGGACTGTGTGCTTGAGGGTGTGCATGCAGCAGAAGCCCGAGCAGTATGGGTACTTCTCTACGTCTCTGGAGCCAACGCACTGGATGAAGGCAACGATATTAGGCCTCTTCCCATCAGAGGCCCGCATAACGTGTCCGCCCGTCGGTCCTGCAGCAAGTATCAGCCTTTCAAATTCAAGGCTCGTTATCACGTTGCTATGCTTGCCATATCCGTAGACGTTACCATCCTTGGGCTGGAAAATGTCGTAACCAGTTGCCACGATTATTGTGCCCACTTCGAGGTTGATCTCTTCGGGTTCACGGCTGAAGTCTATGGCCTGCCTAGCGGCGCATGCATCCACGCATTTGTAGCACTCTATGCAGTAGTCCTTGTTGATCCTGTATATGAGCGGAACCGCTTGGTCAAAAGGAACCGAGATAGCCTTCCTCAGGCCCATGTGCATGTCCCAATCGTTGGGGTACTCGATTGGACAAACATCCCGGCATTCTCCGCATCCAGTGCAGTTCTCCTCGATCACAAGCCGCGGGTTCTTTCGAACCTTTACTTTGAAGTTCCCGATGTAGCCTTCGACGCTGAGAATGTCGGCAAAAGAGATGATCTCGATGTTTTGGTGGCGGGCAACATCCACCATCTTCGGTCCCTCGATGCAGATTGAGCAATCCAGCGTCGGGAAGGTCTTGTCAAGCTGGGCCATGTGCCCGCCGATGCTTTCCTTCTTTTCCAAAAGATAGACCTTGAACCCGATTTCTGCCAAATCCAAGGCTGCGCTTATACCCGCTATTCCGCCGCCAAGCACAAGAGCCTTGCTGGTAACAGGGACCTCGGTTGGCGTCAGCGGTTCGAGGAGTCCAGCCTTGGCAACAGCAACCTTGACTATGTCCTTAGCCTTTAGGGTTGCCTCCTCGGGTCGGTTGGGGTGACACCATGAGCAGTGTTCCCGTATGTTTGCCATCTCGAAAAGGTAGGGGTTCAGCCCTGCCTCTGCCACTGTTCGGCGGAAGGTGAACTCGTGCATACGGGGCGAACAGGCGGCTACGACCACACGGTTAAGATTGTGTTCCTTGATTGCCTTGCGAATCTCTTCCTGTCCGGGATCTGAACACGTATAGCGGTTGTGGATCGCGTACACGACATCTGGCAACGAGCGTGCATACTCGGTTAAGGCATCAACGTCGACAACGCCAGCTATGTTAAGCCCACAGTGGCACACGAAGACGCCGATTCTCGGAGTTTCAGCCATTTCCACCGCCTTCTTAGCCGGTCCTCCTCTTCACTGATTCTCGAGCCTTGAAAATGAGCTTGGCTTGCAGCTCCTTAGCAATGCCCCGCGTTGAAGTTAGCTTTTCAAGAGCCTTGTTCCAAGCTCCAGAACGAACAGTCGTGTGACGAACTGAAGACCTTCCTACTTCAAGGGCTTCCTGAACTGGGCAAATGATCTTGCAGACGCCGCAGTACACACAGCTAAAGCCGTTAACTTCAACCTTGCCTGTGTCAGACACGCGCAAGACGCCTGGCACTGGGCAAACATCAGCGCAGTCGTGGCAGCCTTCAGGGCATTTCTCATTGTGTATGTCGATGCTACCCAAGATGATCTTGCGAACCACTAGGGCGCCGGGTGGGCACTTGGCCTCACACAATCGGCAACAGGGGCAGCGTTCCTTGTCTATCTTAACTCTCACTTTGGTCTTCGTTTCATCCGTGCTGACTTGGATGAGGTCGAACGGGCACGCCTCTTCGCATTCCTTGCATCCCATAGGACACTTTTCTTCTTCAACATCGATATCGCGAACCAAGACGGGGAAGCTTTCCTTGTCAACAACTGGCACAACCTTCTCTCCGTTGACAAGCAGCGTAAGCGCATTGAACGGACAGATTGCCTTACATATCCCGCAGAAGTGACACCTGTTTTCGTCAATTACGATCATGGGTTGCTCCAACTTTATGCCCTCGGTCTTAATGGGCTTCTGCGGTGAGATAGCTTCTTTTGGGCAGACGATGCTGCAGACTTCGCATCCGACGCACTTCTTTCTGTCCAGAAGTAGTGAGTAACGCTTCGTGTACATGATCCTCTCTATGATAGATTCGTTCTCCGTCTGGGTTCTTAGGAGTCTCATGACCATGAGCGTCTTCTCCTTCGGCCTCTTGGACTATGCCGGCATGGGACTTGGAAGTTTAGGAATAGTATCAAGCGCTCGGATAAGAACTTTATGATAGTAGGCTTCGTCAACTTCACACACAGGCAACGTTAATAAGAACAGGGTTCCCAGTATGAGGCGTGGCTCCAAGGCGTAGCCGGAGGCTCTTGAGTGAGCGCTGCTTTGTACAGTCTTGTAAGCGTTCTGATTGTAAGTCTTGCTTCCGCAGTGGGCGTGCTAACGTTTTCGCTAAAAGAGGAAGACCTAAGGAAGATGCTGCCGTACCTTGTGAGTTTCTCTGCTGGAGGGCTTCTCGGGGACGCCTTTATCCACCTCATACCAAGAGCGACCGAAGGAGGCGGATTCGCCACACATGTTTCTTTGACAATCCTCTTCGGCATAGTCATCTCCTTTGTCGTGGAAAGATTCTTCCAGTGGAGACACTGCCACATACCCACATCAAAGGAGCATCCGCATTCCTTTGCTTACATGAACCTCTTCGGAGATGCTGTCCACAACTTTATTGATGGACTCATAGTTGGCGGGAGCTACTTGGCAAGCATTCCTTTGGGCGTTGCCACGACATTGACTGTCATCCTGCATGAGATCCCACAAGAGATCGGAGATTTCGGAGTTCTTATACAAGGCGGCTTCACTAGACCCAAAGCAATTGTCTTCAACTTCTCAACAGCGCTCACTGCGGTCTTGGGCACATTTGTGGCTCTCGGCGTGGGGCATCTTGCCCAAGGGTTTGCGTCTGTGCTGATACCGTTCGCAGCTGGCACGTTCATCTATGTAGCTGGGTCAGATCTTATTCCTGAGCTTCGGAAGGAGGAGCCAGCCCTGCTAAAGTCCTCACTGCAGCTGATGGCTTTCCTGCTTGGAGTCTTCGTTCTGCTCTCGTTCACTTTGCTGGAATAGGTTTCTAAGACCGGAATTTTTGGCAACTTGAGGCCATCAGTAAGCTTATTAGCAGTCGATAGGCATTTACCATGCACTGAGCCGCCAATCAAAGGGAAAGCAAGTGTTGCTCACCATAGTCGCTTCCGCCATTGTGATCAGTCTCTCTTCGCTAGTCGGCATTTTCGCCTTGTCGCTGAGGGAGAGGACTTTACACGGCATTCTTTTCGTGCTTGTGGCCTTTTCGGCCGGAACAATCCTTGGAACAGCGTACTTGGATCTTCTTCCCGAGTCTATGAAGCTGATCGACACTTCATCTGTCTTCGCACATGTTACCGTTGGGTTTGTCCTTTTCTTTTTCCTTGAACGGTTCATCTATTGGTATCACGGGCATGGTCACGAGGCCGACCTGTCCTCGGAGGTGGGCGACCGCGCCACGAGTAGGAGCTTCGCCTACCTTAACCTTGTGGGTGACGGGATTCACAACTTCGTTGATGGCATGGTCTTGGCAGCCAGCTACCTCACGGGATTCTCTATTGGGTTGGCTGCAACTGTGGCGATCATATTCCACGAGCTTCCTCAGGAAATGGGCGATTATGGAATCCTTGTCTATATGGGGTTCGAGCGGGGGAAAGCATTGTTGCTCAATTTCGCGGCAGCCTTCACCGTAGTGCTGGGAGGAATCCTAGGGGTCATCTTCATAGAAGCCGTCGAGGCCCTTAGCGGGTTACTGATAGCCTATTCAGCGGGCGGATTCATATACCTAGCTGCTTCAGAGTTGATTCCGGAGTTGCATAAGGAGCGGGATTTCAGAAGATCCGTTGTTCAGTTCCTCGTCTTTTTGCTCGGGATCTGTCTGATATGGACCCTAGGCGCCATATTCCCTGATTAGAGGAAAAGCAGAGCGCTTCTGCTTATGCGTGCTCGGCCGGCGCTTTGGGGTAGCCTTCATCTTCTAGCTGGATTGTGGTGTGGTCTACTCCAAACTCCTCTTTTAGTAGATGGACTATGATCTGCATCAGCCCTTTCTTGTCGGCGCTTTCTTCCGCGACAACATGGGCGCTCATGATACACATTTTTGTCGGCGTGATGCACCAGACATGAAGATCGTGGATGCTTTTCACGCCGTGCACTTGAAGAATTTTTCGTTCAATCGCATCCAGATCGATATGCGAAGGTACTGCCTCAAGAAGGACGTTTATTGACTCGCGGATGATCTTCCCAGAGCTGTAAAGGATGAGAACGCAGATCGCGATGCTGATCAAAGCGTCGACTTGGTACCAACTCGTAAGGAACATGAGCAAACCGGCGAAGACGGCCCCAATGGACCCCAAAACATCGGCAATCACATGCAAGAAGGCTCCTTTGATGTTTAGGCTTTCTTCTTTGAACTTCGAAAGGATCATTGCGGAGAATACGTTGGCTAGCAGGCCAAACGTTGCTATGACCAACATGCCTAGGCTCATCACCTCCGTTGGCTGTTGGATCCGCTGGATAGCCTCGTAGAACGTGAAGAGAACCAGAACCCAAAGAAAGATGCCCTGCATGAAAGCTGCCAAAATCTCTGCCCGGTAGTAGCCATACGTCTTTCTGGCGGTGACGGGTCGCTGGGCAATCCACGCTGCGACCAATGAGAAGGCCAACGCGAAAACATCGTTCAGCATATGCCAAGCGTCAGTCAAAAGGGCGAGGCTGTTTGTGAGAAGCCCTCCAGCAAGCTCAAGAGCGAAGAAAGAAGCCGTGATGCCGAGAGATAGAGCAAGGTGCCGCGTGCTCTTTGGCTGGTAGGAGTGCTCTTCCATCAACGTGGCCTCTAATAGTCATCTCATCGGATGGTTTAAGCGCTATTAAACTGAGATGTTACATTAATAAGCATCACGATTCAAAGTCCACACACAAAACGGTCCGCCGTGGATCATTCATGAAGAGGCTCGGTCTAATCGTCAACCCAATAGCGGGCATGGGAGGTGCCGTCGGCCTGAAAGGGACTGATGGAGAACTAACCCTGAGAAAAGCGATCTCTCTCGGGGCCAAGCCAGTAGCTCCGGCAAGGGCTGAGCTGTTCCTGCAATGTCTGAAGCCCGTGAACGATAGAATCCAGCTTCTGGCTGGTGCAGGGATCATGGGTGAATACGCAGCTAAGCATACTGGTTTCCAGTGCACCCCGATCGGCGAGAGGAGCGAGAAGACCCGAGCAGATGATACAAGAGCACATGTTGAGGTGATCGTCTCGAAAGGCGTAGACCTGTTGGTTTTCTGTGGCGGAGATGGGACGGCTAGAGACATCATGAATGCTGCAGGCACCAGGCTTCCTGTCCTTGGTGTTCCTACCGGCGTGAAGATGCACTCTGCGGTCTTCGCGGTCAAGCCTGAGTCAGCGGCTGACTTGGCGACCAGCTTCCTTTTTGGAAACCTTCCTTTAAGAGAAGCTGAGGTCATGGACATCGATGAAGAGGCCTTCAGACAAGGACGTTTGTCCGCCCAACTATACGGCTACATGCTTGTACCCTACGAACCAAGAAGCATCCAAAGCGTGAAGGTGGCAAGCCCAAGCACCGAGGTTGAGATGCGCAACCAAGCCGCCATAGCTGTCTATCTTCTTGACAAGGTTCTGGAACCGAACGTCATCTATATTCTGGGACCAGGCACAACCACGCGGACGCTAACCGATCTACTAGGCGAGGAGAAGACTCTGCTGGGCGTCGATCTGCTACGTGACCGGAAGGTCATCGCCAGAGACGTCAACGAGAGGGAGATCTTGGAAAGGACAAAAGGGAAGAAGGCGAAGATAATAGTCACGCCGATAGGCGGACAAGGCTTCATCTTCGGGAGGGGAAACCAACAAATAAGCCCGGCAGTCATCAAGCAGACAGGCAAGCACAGTATCATAGTCATCGCGACAAAGCGCAAGCTCGAAGAGATGGGAAGATTGAGGATCGACTCAGGAGATCCAGAGCTGGACCGCCAGATGCGGGGGCATATCAGAGTGGTCGTCGACTATGGGGAAGAACACATAGTGCCCATCGAGTGACAGGCCCGAACAGCTTGAGAACATGGTCACCAAATCAGTCCTTACTCCACTTTCAGGGATGCACGCATCCTGTCATGCACTATGGTCCCATTTTGTGACCCAAACTCCGCCTCAGGTGGCGTCAGACTATGCTTCCTCGACGACTGCGGCCAGAATTCAGCGTGAAGTGAAGGGATCATGAGTGCAAACCCGGCTCGAAACGCGGGAATTCCGTCTTGCGATCTGAGGGTCAACAATTCGGTCCGAAATAAGGAAGTTTCAAGGGTTTTCTAGGCATATTGACAGCTTCGGACATTTCTATCACCCATTTCCTCAAGAAGCAGTTCTATGTTTGCTCGTAGGGCTTACGTATGTGTTCGCCCCGTACGTTGATCTGACAGCCGCATTTTGGGCACCTTTTCTCGTCTGTGACGCGGTAGCGGATTGTCTTGAACCCTTGACGCTTGATTAGAGTGCTTCCACAGCGAGGGCAGAATGTGTTCTCGTACACGTGCCCAGGAGCATTCCCGATATATGCGTACGAAATGCCGAGCCCCCGGGCCAGATCGCGGGCTTTCTCTAGAGTCTTAATGGGCGTGCTTGGGCTGTCAAATCTGTATGCCGGATAGTACCGCGTGAAGTGCAAGGGCGCA
The DNA here is from genome assembly GCA_964465575.1 of uncultured Candidatus Bathyarchaeia archaeon. Taxonomy (GTDB): domain Archaea; phylum Thermoproteota; class Bathyarchaeia; order Bathyarchaeales; family DTEX01; genus CAYXIF01. Next base: position 23,286 of record CAYXIF010000017.1, read on the forward strand.
TCTGGGCCCGCTTGTTTCACGTGCTGTTCTATCACATTCCTTAGACATTCTTCGTCGTCATTCACCCCTGTGATTATCAGGTTCACGACTTCGATGTGGACACCCATCTTCTTTGCCTCTCTGATGTTCCTCCAGACCTTTCCAACATCTGTGCCGCCGCAGTATCTCATGTAGGTCTCAGCGTCTCCCTTTACATCGACCTTCAAGCCGTCCATGCCGGACTTCCAAAGCAGCTCCATAGCCTCTGGAGTCATGTAGCCATTAGACACGTAGCAGGAGTACAGCCTCCTAGCTCGTCCTAGCCTGAAAGCGTCTAGGTTCCAGTCGGCCAAAAGGGTAGGCTCTTGAAAACTAGCGCATAGACCTTCGTCTCCGCTGCGGACAGCTAACTCAACGATCTCTTCTGGAGAGGAATACTTGCTGCTCGCGGGTTCTGGCGCTGTCTTTGATAGGGTCCAGTTCTGGCACCAAGGGCATTCGAAGTTGCACGACCAAGTTGAGAATGTGAGGGCTGTGGAGCCTGGCCAATAGTGAAAGAATGGCTTTATCTCGATAGGACGACTTTCCAAAGCGCTGAGGTCACCGTAGACAAGCGTGTACAGCCTCCCTTCTGCATTCATCCTCGTCTTGCAGAAACCCTTACCCCCGTGCGGTATCTTGCATCTTCTTTCGCACAGGTTGCACTGAACGAGGTCATTAGGCAGCTTTTCGTATAGGATGGACTTCCGCACAGTGGGCAAGTGAAGCAGATGGCTCATGTCTAAGGACCATCTATCTGATAACAAATATAAATCCTCACGTTCAGAAACATAGGCAGACATCTCTATATCAGACGGAGGAACTGCCAGATGTCCAAGATCAAGAACAGGAGGCAACTGCTAAGCGACGTCCATTCCCCCCGCAATCGGAAAGCAAGGAGAATCGTTCTAAACGCCGTCGAGAAGGCTCTAGAGGCTGCAGACCCGAAGAAGACTGTCAAATCAAAAGTCGCTAGAACGGGCAGCCTACTCGCAGTGGACGGCATATTGTTGGACCTTGCACGGATCAAGAAGATTTACGTCATAGGCGGAGGCAAGGCCAGCGGACCTATGGCTGAAGCCCTGGAAGAGATCCTTGGGGAACGAGTAGAAGACGGCTTGGTGGTCGTCCCAAAAGGGACGGCAAACAAGTACAAGGCCGAACGAATAAGGTTTCATGAAGCAAGCCACCCGATTCCCGACGAAAGCAGTATAGAAGGGGCAAGAAGGTTGCTTGCACTTGCAGGTCGAGCCGAAAAGAAGGATCTGGTCATCTGTCTGATCTCAGGCGGAGGCTCAAGCCTTATCGCACTTCCGAGAGAAGGCGTGACTCTAGGCGACAAGCAAATAATGACGGATCTTCTTCTGAAGTCTGGAGCCACGATCAACGAGATAAACACGGTAAGAAAACACATCTCCGGCTTCAAAGGAGGTCGTCTGGCAGAGGTGGTTTACCCGGGCGCCATACTAAGTTTGCTACTTTCCGATGTCATAGGTGACCCGCTTGAAGTGATTGCTTCCGGACCCACTGTTCCAGACTCAACCTCCTTCGCAGATGCACTGTGCATACTGGAAAGGTATGGTCTTTGGGAAAGAACCCCGGAGCCAATTAGGAGGGTTCTGTCTGATGGCTCCCAAGGGTTGATCCCCGAAACCCCAAAGTCGAACAACCGCGTTTTCAAGAGAGTTCACAATGTGGTCATAGGCAACAATCGAATGGCATGCTCCGCTGCGACTGCTGAACTGCAGAGGGCTGGCCTGAACACGCTTTTCCTAACCTCCTTTCTAGAAGGAGAAGCCAGAAGTGTAGGAGTGGCGTTGGCTGCCTTGGCAAGGGAGACATTGACTTCAGCCAACCCAGTTCGTCCGCCTGCGGGCATAGTTGCCGGTGGGGAGACGACGGTCACCGTTATTGGGAAGGGAATTGGCGGGAGAAACCAAGAGATTGCCCTAGCAGCGGCACTAAAGGCAGATGGCTTGGACAGGGTCGTGCTGGCTTCGTTTAGTACTGATGGAGTTGACGGCCCAACAGTCGCAGCTGGGGCCATCATTGACGGTCAGACGATAACTCGTTCCCGGAAGCTGGGACTAGATGCCAGGCAGTTCTTGAAGAACAACGATTCGTACTCGTTCTTCGCCGAGTTGGGAGATCTCATAGAAACTGGGCCCACAGGCACAAACGTCAACGATGTGACAATAATAACTGTAATCTGAAGCCACAGAAGTTCGGTCATTTGCCAAGATCAAGAGACAACTTCTGAGTGCTAGGCAGTTCCTCTTCTTCCTCCTCAGTTGACCAGTTCAACGTATAACCGCCTAGGTACGAGCCGACAATGTTTCCGAACAAGGGAAAGACGATTCGCCCTAGAATATCCGAGTAAAAAACGCTGGGGTTGCCAAGAACAGCTATAAGTACTGTTAGGGCGACAAACCCGATGACACCTGGGATAGCCAAGATGGTCCTCAGGTTCTCATCAGTCTGGTACCCTACATAGAGTCCCCCCAAGAAGCCGCTTGTCAAGAAGATCAGTCCGAAGGTGAATATTGCCTTCGCGATGAGGATTTGGTCATGAAAGACCATGACCCCTGCAATGCCCAGAGTTGAAAGGATTTGTTCTAAGGCTATCTGTCCAATATCCACGAGGACGGCCATCGTGAGGAAGCATATTCCTCCGCCTATGGCGGCGTGGAGCAGGTCCCCCCTTTCTGGCATGCTGAATCCAAGCGATTTCATACTTTCATCTTACACCTTCGTAAGACCAAGTATGGCTTTAAATGTTTCTTGAGCCAGCCTCCAGTCCTCTTCTTTTCCCCAAGAGACTATCTCGGCGAGTCTTTGCTGTGCCCTGAACACAATGAACATGCTCGTCAAGTTGTAGAATGCTTCCTCCTGCTTGATACCGCCCTTAATCAGAACACGCGAGAAGACAGCTTCGTAACCCGACACCGAAGTCGTGCCATTCTCAACAAATGTGAGCGTAGCGTTACTGTTGTCCTGCAAAGACCAGTTGTACAGGCGGTTTGCTTCGAAGACGACTACAGAAAATGGGTCTGTCAATCTGTTCTCAGCCAAGTAGCTTCTTGCAGCTCCTTCGTCGTAGACTCTTAGAGCCAAGGCCGCGAACAGGTTGGTAGAGGCGATCACGGCTTCCCCAATGCTTCCAGTGGTTTCGTTCTTGTTCACCCAAGTGACAGCGAACCAGCTCATTGGGAACTCAGTCTCGAAAAATTCACTTCTGAGCCGGAAGTAGTCTGGCCGGTTCGTTGATTGGTTTGTAACAAGGGTGTAATAGATGACTGCAAAGCTGGCCAGGCAAGAGCCAGCAAGCAGAACTAGGAAAGCAAGTAGTGGCAATCTAGGGACTCCTAGTTTGGGCAAAGGAAGACGCATTGTCTGATACCGACCCAACCCATCCCTAATTCAAGGCGAATGCATAAAAGTCTTCCGCTTTCAACGCTAACCGTCGCAGTTCTCTGAGTAGTTCCCCTGCAAAAGCTTATTTTCTCGTTGGATCCTACAGTTGGGTAGGAGCTTCTTGAGAGGAAAACCCGTATGAGCGCCAAGATGAGAGCTGCTGTACTGCATAAACCTTTGGACATGCGGCTCGAGGAGGTCGAGGTCCCACCGATCGGTCCTCATGACGTTCTCGTGGAAATGAGATGCGTTGGGGTCTGCGGATCAGACGTTCACTACTACTTACAGGGCAGAATTGCGGATTTCATCGTTGAGAAGCCACTGATCCTGGGGCACGAGTGTTCAGGCGAAGTCGCCCAAACGGGCAAGGATGTCAAAGGACTCAAGGCTGGGCAAAGAGTCGTCATAGAACCGGGTTTTACGTGTGGGAAATGCCGCTACTGTAGAGGGGGACGATACAATCTCTGCAAGGATGTCAAGTTCTACGGAGCTCCGCCCTATGATGGAGCCTTCGCGGAATATGTTCGAGCACCTGCACAGAACGTCTTCCCTATGCCTGAAAACATGACGTACGAGGAGGCCGCAATGATTGAGCCCCTAGCCGTGGGCATGATGGCTGCGAAGATGGGCGACGTGACGGTTCAAGATGCCGTAGCGATCCTTGGGGCGGGTCCGATCGGACAGATGACTCTCCAAGCTGTGAAAGCTCACGGAGTTCTGGAGGCTTACATGACGGACGTTGTCGACTATCGACTGGACTATGCAAAGAAATGGGGAGCGAGCGCCGTCATCAATGCTTCACGTGAGAATGTTGTTAAGCGGATCATGGAACTCACGGACAACGAAGGTGTAGACGCCGTAATCGAGGCGTCAGGCGCGATCCCTGCCATCCTTCAGTCAATAGACATCGTCAGACCTGGAGGTAGAATAGTCCTTGTTGGGTATCCGACCAGAGAGGTCCCGCTTGCTTTGGCAAAGGTGATAGCTAAGGAAATTAGCCTGCACGGAATCCACAGATACGCGAACGTATTCCCAGTAGCCATCAAGGCCGTCGCTTCAGGCAAAGCGGTCGTGAAGCCATTCGTTACGCACCGCTTTCCGTTCGAGAGGATACTAGAGGCCTTTGACACCAACATCAAGAAGACTGAAAGCCCGATGAAGGTTCAGATAGTAATGTAGACTGCAACGTAATGAGAGTGGTCATTGATGGCAAAGATCGTGAAGATCGGCGTTCTTGGGTACGGATTTGTACAAGACACTTTCCATCTACCATGCTACTCGGAAATACCTGACGTTAGGGTCGTCGCGTTGGGAGGACGAAACAAAGAGAAGGCAGCTCTGGTAGCTCGGAAATTCGGTGTGAAAAAGACGTACCACGGGGAAGACTTCCTCAGTAAGCTTTGTTCGGACCCGGAAGTTGATGTCGTCGATATAGGACTACCGAACTTTCTCCATAGAGAAGCCTCTGAGGTTGCAGCTGAAGAAGGTAAACATGTCATCTGCGAGAAACCCTTAGCCAGGAGCGTGGAGGAGGCTAAGGCCGCATTGAGTGCTGTAGAAAGGCATGGCGTAATAGACTGCTATGCTGAGAACCAAGTCTTCAGTCCTCACGTGACAAGAGCCAAAGACATAGTCATTCGCGGCTCAATCGGGAAGGTCTTTTGGATAAGAAGCAGGGAAGCCCACTTTGGTCCCCACTCCGCTTGGTTCTGGAAACCAGAGCTTGCGGGAGGAGGCGTCTTGATGGACATGGGTTGCCATTCCGTGGAGGTGGCAAGATATCTGATCGGAAAGAAGCCTGTGAAAACCTTTGCTTGGGCAGAGACGTTGGTCCACAGTGTCAATGCTGAAGACAATAGCCTCGCGAGCGTGAGCTACGAAGGAGGAGAGATTGGGCAGTCTGAAAACAGTTGGGCTGCTCATGGAGGCCTAGACCTGAGGTTCGAGATCTATGGGTCAGAAGGAGCCATCTTCATAGATGCCACAAGGGAGACTGGCCTTAGAGTGTTCACAGTTGCACCTGAGGAGAAGGTTAGTTACGTCGTAGAGAAGGCTGAAGCAAAGAAGGGATGGATGTACCCAGTCTGGAGAGAACACGAGATTTACGGCTACTTAGCGGAGCTCCAACACTTCACAGCCTGCATTCGGGAAGGCGAGAAACCACGCGAAACCTACCGAGACGGATACATGGTGAATTGCATACTTGACGCCTGCTACCGATCGGTCAGGAGCGGCAGGTGGGAGCCGATCGAACTCTGACACTTCTTCCTGAGATGTCTTGGTCGTGACCTCTACTGACATTGGTCCGCTCGAAAACGTCCGGCAACCATGAACGTTGATGCTTTTGTATCCGCTTCCGAGCCCTTAGGGCTTGAATCGGACTGCGAGCTCACATCCCTTAACGTCAGACCTAGGGAAAATCGTGTAGAAGAGCCGTCCCAGTAAGGAACGGACGTAAAGGCAGGTGACATTGGTGATCACCGTGTTACCTGTTCAAACAAGTCCCACCAGGCGCTTTCTGACGGAACTAAGGCGGTCAAACTGCAAGTTTTCTCCGCCGACGGATATCTGAACCTCGCAAGCCATCATCGCAGAAGGCACTTAGAAGAAGCATCTTTGCCACACAGCCAAGATGCGCAAAGTGGCGGGACAGGCAGGTAGCATCCTAAATGTCTTTCGGGCAAGCCGGATCGCCCCGGTGCGTGAAGACCACATGGTCAAGATCTCCGACCTTCAGCTCCCCTTCCGCCGTTAGATTTCGACCTTTTGGACATCATTGCCATCCCAACTTCGGGAATAAGCCAGAATCGGGCTTGTCTGAGGTTCTGTTGATTGGACAGAGTTGGCGGCCTCATAAGGTAAGGACGTTTCAGCATTTAGGTAGGAAAGCTGCCCTAAAAGAGACTTCCGGAACTGAAGGATATTTCTAGTAAACCCACTTCTAGAAGGTGAAAAAACATCAACAAATGTAGCTTCACCCGGCGCATTCTTGTCATTGGCTGAAAGTGGTGCGGCTCTCAAGCAAAGATTTCAGACGATGCAGGCATTGTCCCACGCGGACTGTGGCATTTGGAGTCTGAGAGCTGTTGAATGCGATCTATAGTATGGCACGATGCGGCTTCGAAGAAGCTTTCCTTATTCCGGTCGGTGGAGGGTTAGAGGGCGGTCAAGCCGCCCTTTGACCCAACACCTTTCTCGACATCAATCGCTTGGTTCCGGGGCTTCGGGTGCAGCTGTCGCGAGTCTAGGCTACGCGGCATGCTCTACTAGTCGATGAGCCATAAGCAGAGAAGCGATGCGATCACGACGCCCAATACCTCGGCAAGCCTGGCAAATCCAGTTCAGAGCCTGAGCAATGACGATGTTGCCATACTGACCTTTCGAAGAAACCACTTCTCGTTCTTGCCTTGAAAGCAGAAAGAGTCCTGCCTGCCAAGGCTGGAAAGGTCACATCTTTGCTGAGAGGACGAAGATGTAGGGTTGCCGAGACTCTAGCCTGAGAGCTTGCGCGGAACCTGTGGCGCCTTGAGTGCCTAACTCTCCAACGAATCAAGCTGGATATTGCTCTTCTCGTCTATCCTTAAAACGTAGTCGCCAGCCTCTTGGACGTGCTTGAAGACCCACCGGTACGGGAACTTCCCTACAAGGACCACGAACTTCCTTTCATAGGCTTCAAACATGCCCAGAAAGGCGACAAGCTTCTCCACTTGATCCCTCCGGAAATAGGCCCTGTCCGCGTTCGGAGCTTTGACCTCAAAAGCCAGGATATTTCTGGCCTTCGTCGCAAAGACATCAGGCAGAGGCTCGGAGCTTGGAGCCGAGACTGGCACCCTTACGGCTTTGAAGCCCATTGCCCGAAGCCTCTGGACGAGCTCCCTTTCGGCGCGGTACCCGCGTTTCCTGATTCTCTTGATCTCCTTCACCGTCAGGATTCTGCCTCTGCGAAGGCCTATCTTCGCCTTCTTTCCGCTTCCCTTTAGTGCCAAGTCCCTAAGAGACAAGTGGGTTACCTCGCCATCAAGTCTCTTCTAGGGGTCTTACTGCCAGCCTGATAAGGTCTTGGATCCAGTCTGAGAAGTTGCGGGCGTTGGCGTACTTCTGGTACTTCTTGCGGTACGGCACTTTCGAGATCATCCGCATGTCAACCATCTTTCGGACGTAGAACTTTGCCGTGGACCGCGGAATATTAGCTTCCTTGGCCAGGTCCCCGCTCGTGAACACCATGGCTAGCCGCGAATACGCTTTTATCACGTCGGCTGGGAAGGGCATGGACAAGTTTACTACCTCAACTAGCTCTTTGCTTAGTTGAACCATTTTTCGAGCCCCTTTTCGGATAGAAAAGCTATCTCTCGGTTTATAAGAACTCCTAACATCTCGATCAATATGCTGCTGTTGGTGCACAAGCCACTGAGGCCTAGGTATCCTGCCCAAAGAAGGGCCGCAAGAGCCTTTCAGATGTGCTCAACAGCCAATGGGCATCAGGGAAAGCCCTGTTGGTAGTTGTGCTCGCACGACGAATCGTCAAACCGATCTTTCGGGCACGATACTCATCTATAAGCAAACCCAAATCTCCAGCATTCCGGAAGATTGAGAATGGGCCAAATTAGCGTCCAATCGATTGGGAGCTCAATGAAATTCAACCAAATTCATTGAGCACTGAGAAGAATGTTCGAGCTGCCCCAGGGTCGTTCCTGAAGCACGAAGATCCAGTCGCAGGAAGAACTGAGGGAGACATGGCGAAGCTAAGGTGTGGACCTGCCGAATACGCGGCAGGCAGATCCTAGAAGTCTACTCTAAACCGTGTGAGGCTGCCGATGTAAGCAGGCATCTCCTGAAGGAAGCTCCTCAGCTGCAATACAGGGACGATCGGGACGTCTCGGATGAACCTTGGGGCACCAACCGTCAGTGACAGGACTATCGGTACGAAGTACGCACGTTTCCAGCCTCTCATCACAAGCTTCTCCTTGATCGAAGTGGAGGCTTCACTCAGCGCCTGGGTCCTCTGGATCTGCAGTTCGGCTGCCTTTGTGCTAGCTGAGCCGCTCCAGCCTCTGTGCCATTGCTTGCAGTCAACGGAGGCTGCGACCGGCTCCTTAAGCGCGAGTATGTCGATCTCCCATCTCCTTTCTGCCCAGCTGAACCTCAAGTGCTTCCTCACAACGAAGTCGTTGGTCCTAAAGGCTAGGAGAGCGATGTCTTCGAACTCTGTCCATGTGAGGAACTTGCAGACCCTCTCGATGTCGGTGCCCATCTCTACTGCCTTGATGGCAGCTCTCAGCCTTTGCTCTCCTGAAAGACTCACTTTTCCCGCTTCCAGTCTCGCTATGCTGAGATTCGGGGCTTTTCTAAGAGACCTTCGCACGGTCTGGATTGGCACTCTGGCTTCTCTGCTGACTTCTTCGAGTTCAGCTGGTCCTTCCCTTGTAAGCTTCAGGATTGCGATGAGAACTTCACGTTCAGTAGACATGACGTACCCAAGAGATACTGATGCCGAACCTCGTAAAAGGATTTGGGAAACAGATCGAGCTCGCATCACAAACCAGATAAAGGGCTCAAACCAACAAAGAGTTTGGCAACAAAGCTCCAAGGAGACTCATGGATGAAGCTAGAGGAAACGGATGTTAGCGGCCTAAGGACTAGAGTGTTTTGCCTAGGCGACATGATTGTAGGCGTACCAGTCGAGATAGGGCCAAGGGTCATCTACTTAGCTCATAAGAACAGACCAGATCTCAACCTATTCGGAGTACTCCCCGAAGCTGGCGTTCAGACGCCTGAAGGTTTCTGGAGGATCTATGGCGGGCACAGACTGTGGAGCTCGCCTGAGGCGAAGCCTAGATCTTACTCGATAGACGACAAACCAGTAGAAGTCACCCTCAAAGGAGACTGCGTCACAATATCTGGCAACCCAGAAGCGGAGAACGCGATCCAGAAAAGAATTAAGCTAGGGCCTTTTTCTGAGAGTTGCGTTGAAGTCACGCATACGATCAGGAACCTTGGAAGATGGCCCATCAAACTCGCCTGCTGGGCACTTTCGGTGATGAGGCAGAAGGGATTCGCTATTGTGCCGATCAAGGCTTCGAAAGTAGATGAAGAGGGTCTCTTGCCGGATAGGCACTTGGCAACATGGCCGTACTCGCGGCTTTCGGATAGGAGGCTCGTCTTGACCGATGAGTATGTGTTCGTCAAGCAGGACGTAGAAGCGGCGACCCCTCTTAAGATTGGCACGATGGCTAACCCGTCATGGGCTGCATACTGGGTCGACGGCTTGGCGTTCGTGAAGGAATTCCGCCGAGAAAAAGGCGAATACCCTGACTTCGGATGTAGCGTCGAAGTCTATACGAACCCAACCATGCTGGAGCTCGAAACCCTTGGTCCATTGAGAACACTAATGCCGTCAGAGGACATTAAGCACACTGAGACTTGGAGAATCCTGCAAGTTGGACATCTTGCTCCGGAACCGAAAAGCATAGATGGCGTATTGGAACCCTTGCTAGAGAAGCGAAAATGAAGAATGCTCTGGAGGTATTCTGCATGAACGAAGAGAGAATACTTGCTTCAGAATCTCTCCAAGAGACCCTTTGGCGGCTGGAGGAGGTAAGGCGAGGGTTCAGATCGAGATCTGACGAAGCAGTGAAAGAAGCCCTTGACTGGGTTCTATCAAGGCAAGGGTTGCCTAAGTCCTATGGTAACCTTTTCGCGCCAACAGAGAAGGATTTGAAGGAAGGATTGCAGCTTTTGACAGGAGAGCGGTTTGCTAATCGTCCCACGCTCACTCGTCATGTGCTTGGAGAGGAAGCACTTCGGGCTGCGATCGTCTGGAACCTCCGATCGTCTCCCGCCGTCACGGAAGCATTGAAAGGCTTTAGCGGCATCATAGATCGAGGAGGAAAAACGGGAAGCTACTGCTGCTATACCTGCACGATGCCATTTCTCAGGACCCTAAATGCCGTCAAACCCAGAGAATGGGATGAAATCCTCGAAAGGGGCATAGCCAAGATTAGTGGTGCCAGAACGCCCAACGGCAAGTGGCATGGCTTACCTTTCTACTACACTTTACTGACGCTTTCGGAGATGGATATAGCGTCTGCAACAGACGAGCTGAGACACGCTAGCAAATTTGGAGAAAAGCTCATAAGCAGATACCAAGGCGACGACAGAACATCGAAGTTCAGGAAATTGGCGCTGGAGGCAACGTTCACCTGACGATCCCTCTGATCTTGCCCAAACCCGTAGTACTTTAGCCAGCCATCGCCGGTCTTCATCTGATCTTTTTCAGAGCGTATGGTCTCCTTGTAGGCTGGGCAGAGGTTGCACGTGTAGCCGCATCTGGCGATTGTGTTGCTCATCGCTGCTTCTTTTACTCTCGGATATGCCCTTGTCCCAGGACAAAGTATTTGATGGTCGTCAAGTGCTGGACGCTCATGGGTCCGCGTGCGTGCATTTTCTGGGTGCTTATGCCGATCTCCGCGCCGAGTCCGTATTGGTTGCCGTCTGTGAACCTAGTGGAGGCGTTCCAGTAGACTGCGGCTGAGTCGACTTCTCTCACGAAACGAAGAGCTTTGCTGAAGTCTGATGTCAAAATGGAGTCGGAGTGTTTGGTTCCGTACTTGCTTATGTGTTCTATGGCTTCATCGAGTCCAGTTACGACTTTGACGCCAATTTTCAGGTCCAGGTATTCAGCGTACCAGTCTTCCTCTGTAGCTGGCACGATATCGGCCACAATCCTTTGGGTCTCTTCACAGCCTCTTACTTCTACGCCATGGGTTCGAAGTGCCTCAATCACCTTTGGCACAAAGCCTGAGGCAATGTCTCGGTGCACGAGCACCTTCTCAGCAGCGTTGCAGACTCCGGGTCTTTGGCACTTGGCGTTTATGATTATCTCTATTGCACGTTCCAAGTCAGCGTCTTTCTCGACGTATATGTGGCAGTTGCCTATGCCCGTCTCGATGACTGGAACCTTAGCGTTCTCTACGACGGCTTTGATTAGGTCGGCTCCTCCTCGAGGGATGAGAACGTCAACGTAGTCGCGCATCCTCATGAGTTCCAAGGCTGCGCTTCTTTCAGTGATGGGCACTACTTGAATGGCGCCTTCGGCAATGCCAGATTCCACTGCAGCTCTGCTGAGTACGCTTCCAACTGCGATGTTAGACTTGATAGCTTCCGACCCGCCTCTCAAGATCACTGCATTACCCGACTTGAGACAGATGCCGGATGCATCAGATGTGACGTCGGGGCGAGACTCGTATATCACGGCTACTGTGCCTAGGGGGACTCTTAGCTGACCGATGATCAGCCCGTTCGGTCTGGTCCAGGTCTTGACGATCTCTCCAACAGGGTCCGGCAGCCCAGCCACTTCCCTCAGGCATTGAGCCATGTTAGTTATTCTGTTCTCGTTCAAGACCAGTCTATCCACTAGAGACTCCTTCACTCCCGTCCCTCTGTAGGCTTCGACATCTTGTCGATTTGCGCTGAGAATCTCATCAGCGTCTCTCTCCAGAGCAGTAGCCATGTTGTAGAGAGCTTGGTTCTTTGTCTTAGTGGGGAGTCTTGCTAGTTCGCGAGATGCTTTCTTGGCTTTCTTGCACATCTCTAGTATTATGCCGCTCATTCCTTACACTTCCTCCCCTATCAGGTGCATGCGTTTCCTCATGACTATTTCTTTCTGCCTGATATAACCCAGAGCTCTTCTGATCCGGGCTGTGCCTAATCCCTTTATCAGGTTTATCTCGTCGCTAGAGTAGTTGGCTGTGCCCCTAGCGAATTCCTTCCCATCGGGACTGACTAGGCTTACGACATCTCCAACCTGGAACTGACCTGAAACGCCTTCGATGCCGACTGCGAGCAGGCTGGCGCCTCTCAGAACCGCCTTTTGAGCACCTTCGTTGACGCGTATCTGCCCTTTGGCGCCGGCCCCGTATGCAATCCATCTTTTTATGCCTGACAGCCCTTTCTCAGCTGGTCTAAAGTAGGTCCCAACAGGCTTTCCGTCCAGAATATCCAAGAGGGCATTGCTTCTTCGGCTATTGGCGATCACAAGCGGGATTCCGCTTCGAGTCGCGATCTCGGCCGCTTCGAGTTTTGTTCTCATGCCGCCCCTCCCGAATCGGCTTTTTCCTTCTATGACGTTTCTGAGCTCAGGAGTGATCTTCTCTACAACCGGGATCAACTTGGCGCCAGGTTTCTCAGGGTTTCTGCTATAGAGACCGTCAACGATCGAGAGTACTACCACTAAGTCCGCTTCGGTTGCGTTGGCTATCAGAACCGAGAGAATGTCGTTGTCGCTGAAGTTCACCTTGCACCCTCTCATCAAAGGGATTATCTCGTTGACCGAGGTTACATCGTTCTCGTTGATCACTGGGACCACTCCCAGCTGGAGCAACCTGTCAAGAACGTTGCACGTGTGAAGGTAGGAAGCTCTGTTTGAGAGATCGTTCTCCGTCAAGAGGACCTGTGCCACTTTCAGCCCGTGACGCCTGAAAAGCTCCCGGTAGTGTGCCATGAGTATGCTTTGGCCGGCAGCCGCGCAGGCCTGTTTGAACACGATGTCATTCGGGTTGGGTTTAACTCCTAGCTCGGCCGTGCCTGAAGCTATGGCTCCTGAAGTGACGAGGATGATCCTGTGACCCATTTTGACTGCTTGGGCCACTTGATCGACGAGTCTTTCCATTTCGTCCAGGTCTAAGCAGCCATCAACATCCGTAAGGCTGCTAGTGCCAACCTTCACCACAATGAGCTTGCCTGTCAATGCGCCTCCCGCCTCAATCCTAGCGACTTGGGGTCTAATCTGTTTTTCGCTTGATCTTGTTGATGCTTTTGTATCCATCCCCTTCTGTATCGGTTCGCCTAGCTCCGGAACTGGACTTGACGTGAGGAGCTGAAGGTTCGCGGCGGCATTCTATGGTCTGTTCGACAAGGAAGGGTTACGCGGCAGTTTGTGGGCGTTCCTCCTTCTCCGGCTTGGCTTCAGTCTCTAGAAGCAAATCCACAAGCCTCTTCGGATCGACCTCGGCGCGAGTCCTCCAGCCCATGTAGAGTTGGCCATTCTCGTCTTCGATCAGGTAGCCAGATCTCAAGAATCGGCTCAGGTTCAGCTCGACTCTCCAGCTTGGAAGCTTCACTCTCAAGAGATCCTCTACATCTTTCCTGGGTGCTTTTCCGCCTTTGGAGATGATAAAGCCAAGTGCAACTGCTAGTGCTGCGAGGTCGTCGATGCGCCAGCCTATGAGCTTCGTCTCCCGCGGTGTTATGCTTCCTTTGAGTGTAATGTAGAACCTTGCCCTGTCGAGCTGCTCCAGCGTTGGCTTATCCGGCGGGTTCGCCTCTTCCTCGAAGACTGTCTTCACTGCAAGGTCGAGCCTATCTAGGTAGTCATCTAATAGGTTTAGGACTCTTGGGTAGTCTGATCCAAGTCTTCTTCTTAGCTCCCAGCCTTTGACCCCTGGTTCTCTGTGCCTTTTGTAGAACAGAAGGTGAACCGCCCTCTTCATCTTCATCGCGTAGTAGGTTTTCCGCCTAATGCCTCTTGGCCTTGCTTCCATTTCATCCACTCCTCATGGCTTACTGAGATGGGGAAAGTGCAGTACCGTGCGTCCTTCTTCGAGACCAGCTTCTGGTGAGGTCTTATGAAGATCTTCTCTTCTAAAGGGTTTATGTCCAAGGTGGCATACCCATAGGTCACTAGGAAACTTGCGAGGTAGGCCCGCTTGACCGTCTCGTTGTACGAGTCTGCCCCAACGAAGTCCCAGTATTCTGCTCTCCCTGTTTTGTCGGTGGTTTCCTTTAGCTCAGCCCACAGTTTCTCTAGCTCCGCGGAGAAAGCCTCAGCTGACAGGATCCCCGTCTTGATCATCTCCTCGCGGGTTGCTTTTCCAGTCTCTGTCTGCATGAAGTCCGTCTTTCGCCACCTCTCGTCCAAAGGCGCAAGCGCATCCCAGTACGTCATTGCCGCGTCCAAGCCTTGGACTGAAATCTGTTCCAGTTCGACTATGGGACGCCAAGCTTCCAGGAATATTCTGGCAACCGTCTCAATAGGTAGGTTGCGAAGTTTCTCCTCAACCAAGAAGGGGTCTCTGTAGAGCGCTGTCGCCCGGTGCTTGATCCATTCGCTCTGCATCCTAATGACCGTGGCTATTTGATTGATCGCCTCAGCATCTAGGCAAAGCTCCTCTGGGCTCTTCCAGTTCGGGAAGTATTCTCTGATCACTGTTATCAGGTCTTCTACTTCGACCAAGAATGGGTTAAGTCCCTTTGCTTCAACTGATTGACAGAACTCGATGATTCTCCTGAGATCTTCTTTAGCCAGTCTCCTTGGCTTTTTGGCGATCGCCATCAGCTCACCTCGGTGACCAACGAGGTTCCTTCGATGTTCTGGACAGTTATGATGTGGGCGGTTTTTCCTCCGAAGAATGCTTGGTTCGGCGTGATTGCCAAGTACTGTGCCTCTCCTTCCGCGACGGCTGATATGAGAAGGTTGGCGATGACCTCGCGGTTCTTTGGATCCATGTGAACATCGTACTCGTCAACAGCCCGAAAGGGCGACCTTACTCTCTGCTGGCAGGCTAGCAAGAACGACATTACTGCTGTGCTCCTCTCGCCGCCGCTTTGTGAATAGATGCTCAAGGGAAGAGGCTGCGAACCCTTGAAGCCGACGAGCATTTCTAGCCCCGCTGCTTCGATGTCGTGATCGTCCATTAGCCGCACGATCCCCGTAGCCGTTGCTTGCGATAGGATTCGTCTGTATTCTATACTGATGTGTTCAAGCAGGCTATGGATCACGCTTCTCCAAGCCTCCATTCTGGTCTTGATCTCTTCAAGCGCTTTTTCTCGGTTTTCGGAGGCTACTCGGGCTTTTTCCTTGAGTTCAAAGTAGAGCTTTGAATAAGACTCGTACATGCGTTCTATGTCGCCTGAGACATCGGTCATGGCAGCGATCCGTCCATCGGTCATCCTGATTTCGTCTAGAACCTCCTCGACACTCCTCAGGGTTGCGATGCGAGGGCCCATCGTTTCCGCTCTTCCGACCGCAGCGGTCAGATCCGACTCCAGAACCTTAAGGTTGGTCTCAGCCTCGTCCAGCTCCCCTGCTAGCTCCTTCTTCTGGTACTCTTGGATCGCGAGGCCAATCCTCTCCTCAAGGACCTGGTTGCCCACCTCCTCTATCCTAAGGCTAATATCCTGCAATCGGTCCTTCAGCGCAGTGAGTCTAAGGTTCAGCTCGGTAGCTTTCCTCTTGGCGCTCTCTGCTGAATTCTCCAGATTCTTGATTTTCAGGTTGAGCAGATCAGGTAGTCTACACAAATCTTCCAAGACAGTTTGTGCCTCTATGGAAGTAGGGTTAGCTACCCCCGCATTGGGCTCCTCAGTTCTCGGCTTGAGCTCAGACAGTCGGTCTACGAGTCGCTCGGCCCCCTTCTGAGCCAATTCAGCCCAGCCCTGAAGCTCCTTCAGAGTCTCCATGCTGCTCTGGGCGCTGTATTCTTCGCGAGCCGTCTCTCTTTCGAGGGACAGTCTCTCCTCGAGCAGGGTTTGCCACTTGTTCTTCGCGTTTCCGGCTTCCTCTTGGAGCTTGTTAGTCTGCTCTGATGAAAGCTTGATCTGCCACTCGATCTTTGTCAGCTCTTCCTTCTTGTTTTCGAGCCTTTTTCTGAGTGCTGAGGTGGCTTCTTCCCTCCCTGACACTTGAGCCCAAGCAAGCTCTCGTTCTAGGAACCGGCGTTTCAGGATCAACTGCTTCTTCTGCTGGTACCGATCGTATTGCTCCCGCCAATAGTTGAGGGTTTGCTCAGCTGACTCAAGCATCTTGCTCAATGACTCTTCCTGGCTAACAACGCGGCTCAGCTTTCTCCGCGCCTCAAGAACATTCCGTCTATACGGTTCAAGTCCGGCTGCAGCCTCGACCATCTTCAGCTTCTCTTGTGGAGAGAGGACTATGAACTGCTCAGCCATGTCTTGGTGCATTATTATGAGCATGTTGTCTGGATCCACATCGAACCTTGAAAGAAGTCTCACAACGTCAGCCCTAGCGGCATAGGCATTGTCGAGTTCAAACCAGTACTTTCCGTCCCGCCGCAGAACTCTAGTGAGGAAGAGCTGGTCCTTCCTGATTCTTGGGACGGGTCGTCTGCCCCTTCTTTCGGAGTTGTCTAGGACTAGCGTGACTCGTCCTATGTCTTTTCCCCAGCGGATGAGGTCACTAAGCTTCTTCGAACGCTCTGTGTACGACTGTCCAAGAGCTACGGATATGCCGAGAAGTATGGAGGACTTGCCCGCCCCGTTCGGTCCGCATATAATGTTGACCCCTGGCTTAAGCGGAATCCTAGCATACTCATAAGACATGAAGTTCTCTAGGATCATCTCGCGTATCAACATTAGGCAGGAGTCCTCGTGAAGATGATACTAGAATCGCGGTTCTTCCTTTTAAGCGATATCTCTAGTTTTCTGGGGTGTTCGAAGGGGTTGCGCTAAGTGCTATCGCTTCTTTATCTGTTTCATTATGGTTTTTAGCTGGTCTTCGTCTATCGCGTCCATCTCGAAAAGCCTCCTAGCCGCCTCGCTCATCTTCAGGACGCTGTGGAGCTTGATCCCCATATTTTCGAGCCTTTCCTTTCCCCCTTCCTCTCTATCAAGAAGAACAATGGCGTCAGAAACCACGCCTCCCTCAGCCTTTATGTAGGTGGCTGCTCGCGCCAAGCTTGTCCCGGTGGTCACGAGGTCATCGATCAAGAGAACACGGTCGCCGGGCATCAGGACGCCTTCGACTCTGCGTTCTCTGCCTCGTAGCCTGAGGTTCTGACGAGTGTATAGAAAGGGCTTGTTCAAGCGGAATGCGACGATGGATGCGAAGGGTGTTCCCGCAGCCGGTATCCCAGCGACCCTGTCGAAGCTCTCGGTTCCCAGTTCCGTTTTCACAGCGGCCTCAAGGATGTCGGAGACCACGTGGAAGGCGTCTGGAAAGCTTGGAATCACTCTCAAGTCGATATAGTAGGGCGTGACTCTCTTGCCTGCCAATTTGAAGGCGCCGAACTCCAGAGCGTTTGTCTTTTGAAGGATCTGGCAGACTTCCCCGGTGGCTCCCTCAGTCCTGCCCGCTGGTCTGCTGGACTGCATTTGAATCCCGAGTAGGATTATTGGGGCGGTTACTTAAAAGAGGTGTGTTTGGCGCTCTAGGTTTTTAGAGGGCCAGGTGTGAGCAGTAGTTGTCTCCGCGTCTGGGTCACTCTAGAGCTTTCACGAGCTTTGGGAAGTGCGTGGAAAGCCGAAGCTCTAAGCTTTTCAATGTCTTCTTCATCTTGGGGCGGTATTTGGGAAGGTTCACAACGTTGTCCACGCACATGAACCTTCTCCACTCCTTGCCTTTTTGTCTGGGGTCCGAGACGAATCCCTCGTGCAAGGCGCGGAAGCCAATCCTGAGGCTCTCTGGGTGTTTGAGCTTTTCCTCAAGGGAGCAGACCCTACTGGCCGCACCTTCGTATTGCGGGTGCTGCGGTTGCCCTTTCCGAATGAGGTTCAGAAAGCCAGTCCGATACTTCTCGACACATAGATCCCATCGGTAGTTCCGCTCAACCCTTGATCGAGCACTCTTTCCCATTGTCTCTTTCAGGTCGTTGTTCGAGATTAGTTCCTTGCATGCTGAGACCATGTCTGCCTGTCTGATCCAGACATCTCCGTCCTTCCAGCATGTTCTGGCCAGGAACCCTACATCCGGGGAGACTGTGTCTCGGTACCCGTCCCACGAGGTTGTTACGATGGGTAGGCCACAGGCCATGGCTTCGATTGTGGTCAGGCCGAAGCCTTCGCGTGCTCCCGCTGCTGGGTTGAAGAAGACATCACAGGAATTCAGAAACTGAGGGACCTCAGCCTTCTCAAGGTAGCCAAGGTAGATGAGATCGTCCTTCACATGCAGCGGCGTGATATCTTTGTTTCCTCCGGCAACTGCAAGTGTGACGCCCTCTCGCCTAGCGAGTCGTTTGACCGTTCTAAGCGTGTCGTAAGCTAGAACGAGGTCGAGCTTTGACAGCCTGCCAAGATAACCCAGCAGGACCTCGTCTTTTGGAAGGCCAAGGCTTTCTCTGCATTCTTCCTTGTTCATGAGTTTGAAGGTGTCCGTGTCGACCCCGTAGGGGATCACGTCTGCGGGAGCTGGCCAGAACTTGCTCAACGCTTCGGCTAGGCATCGGCTGCCAAGGGCAATCATGTCATATTCACTGGCGTGGAAGGCTGAGGCTAGCCCTATCCAGTCGGTCATCGAGGCTGCAGAGTGAAGAGTGTAGCAGTGGGGCAGAAACTTGCTGGTGAAAGCCCTATAGGTGAAGACCGGCGCTGCGTCCCAGATGTGAATCAGGTCGTAGTCGTCTAGGAAGTCTTGGCTCAGGCGCCAAGAACCTTTGGGTCGAAGGATGAAACGTTTCCTGAAGCCGTCTTCGGTCGTTTCCGTTCTTTCGGCTTTGGTGCGGTCGCTCGTTTCGAAGATCATGTCGCAGTCAAAATGCTTTGAGAGCCGCTTTGTCAGTTCATATGTGGTTGCCGCTCCTCCTGAGGGCGTTCTTCCTTTTCCGTCCCAAAGTGTCCAGCCCATGACAGCAATCGTGGGTTTGCGCAAGCCTCTCACCGCAAGGTGGTTTCATGATCGGCAGATATGTTTCATAATCAAGGGAGGCTGTTTGCAGCACTTGCTAGCCTAGTTCATTTATTGTGCTTCTTGCTGCAGCTCGCACAGCTTGCGTGCTGTTGAGCTTAGGCTTCCATCCCAGCGCCTTAAGTTTTGTTGTCGACAGAAGCATGTATTTGACGTCTCCCTTCCATCCTCTTCCTCCGTCAACTCCGCCTGTGAAGTGGAAGACTACATTTCTTAAGCCCATTTCCTCGGCCACGGCTGTTGCTATTGTCTTCACGTCAACCCAGTCTTCGGAGCCTAGGTTGAAGACTTCGACCGCTTTCTCTGCGGCTTTTTGCCCTATTAGCATAGCCTTAACGCAGTCATCGATGTGTATGTAGGATTTCGCCTGTGTTCCGTCGCCTAGGATTTCTAGTTCGTGTGGGTTCTCTTTGAGTTTGTGTATGAAGTCGTATATGATGCCGTGCTTGCTTCTGGCTCCGATGACGTTGGCTAGTCGGTAGGTTCTTGCTTTGAATCCGTATGTGTGGGCGTATGCGCTTATGAGGGCTTCCGAGGCGAGTTTGGATGCTCCATATACTGAGATCGGTTCTAGTGGGGTGGTTTCGGGTGTCGGTATTTCTTCTGCGTCGCCGTAGACTGTGGAGGATGATGTGAAGAGCAGTAACTCTGCCGCGTTCGACTGCCTAACTGCCTCCAAGAGATTGTAGGTGGCGGTGATGTTCTGTTTGAAGTGGACGTCGGGGGCGACTGAGCTTAGCCTGACCTCGGGGTTGGCAGCCAAGTGACAGATGACTCTGCAGTCCTTTGCGCTTTCGGCCACGTCCTTCTTGTTTAGGAGGTCGCCTTCGATGAATTGGAAGTGCTTGTGGTGAAGCCACTTTCGAATGTTGCCTAGGCTTCCGTTGCTCAGGTTGTCAAGGACCTTAACTTCTGTTCCCTGGTTCATGAGGGCATCGACGAGATGACTTCCTACGAAGCCTGCGCCGCCCGTTACTAGAAAGAGCCCTTGATCCGGAGGCTTGGTCAACTGTGCGTGCCCGCGCCTAGTTAATGGTTTGTTATAAGGCTTTATATGTACGTCCAGACTTTTCTGTAGCGTGTATAAAATCCTTTTGGTGCGTTCTGCCACGTTTGCCGTTTGCGAAAGAGATTTAAACAGTGGCATGATATTATTGTCACATGCCTTCCGTCACTAGTGAGGAACTCTGTCTCCAGATTCTTGAAGTCCTGTATGATCTGTCCAAGGAAGCGGCTTCAACATGGGGAGTGAACAGGGACACGCTGCTGAAAGCACTGCAGGTCTCTGAAAAGGACATGGACGCAAATGTCATGTACCTTGCACAGAGGAATATGGTCGCGGTAACACAAGCTGACCGTGTGATCTGGTTCCTAGCAAGGATAACACCGTTCGGCAAGGATGTTGTTGAGAACAGGCAGCTGTATGAAAGAAGGTTCCCCTTCCTTAAGGCTGGCAAGCCTGGCCACAGGTAGTAAAGGCGAAGCATATAATCTGGTAATCTTCCTCGTTCACCACGCCATACTACTCCATCGATAGTGAACGTGGTGCCTGTGCAAGGAGGCATTCCACGAAGGTTCGGTGTCCAAGCGGCTGTTGATCCCCGACTTTTTTTCACACTGTGCGCAGAAAAAAAAATTTTCCTTAAATACTTTTGAAACTTCAACGGGAAAGCCTGGAAACTTTGAAGTCAACAACCGAAGTTCTTGAGTGTTGAAGAATCCTTGGTAAACCAAGGATTTCGTTGAAGAATCCTCAGCAAACCTGCTGCGAAACCTTTGCACGGTTCGAATTGGGAGGGTACTCACCAGTTCCTGCGG
>CAYXIF010000018.1:0-38627 GCA_964465575.1 uncultured Candidatus Bathyarchaeia archaeon
ATATGCTTTCAAAATACCTCTCACCAGTACACAACGAACCCATACAAAATGACAGGACTCCGTACTGACTTGGAAGGCATCATGGTGGTGCGGCCGCCGGGATTTGAACCCGGGATCGCAAGCTTGGAAGGCTTCCTCCATTCATCCTGTTTGAGTCCTAAACCAGACTAGACCACGGCCGCAAGCATTTGGTCGCAAGAATTGGCCGACAAGAGATTCCATCGTCCAATTGCTATTAAGCATTGTGGAAGGGCCCGCTGCTAAAAGCGGGCTATCTTGAACCTTGGGTGGCTCTGTCCAGGGCGCTTACCCTCCTCCATAATAGCTTGTCCATATGCTGCGTTTACAAGGGCTATCGCGGGAAACACGTATTCTGCGTCTTTTGCGGGTCCATATAAAACGAAGTCAGCGCCAATCGCGATTGGGAGACTGTTCACGACTGATGAGCAGACCATCGTAAGCATATTGTCCTGTTTCTCCTTGAGACTCTTCCATGAGGCGATGGCATTGTGAGCACCGCAACCAGCGGGAAAGCCGAACTGGTCTTTCACGTCGAAGATTGCCCTGCAAGCCAACCCAAGCGTGGCAATATCCATGACTACAGTGTCAACGAGGATTTTCTTGATTCCCGTAGCATTCACCTTAGGAAGTGTTGTTTCCAAGAGTCTGACCCTTTCTCTAGAAGACATGATGGCTTTTGCACTGTAGGTGAGAATGATCGCACTTTCAACTTCCACTTCCTTTAACTTCTTGTAGACCGATTCCTTTGTGTCAGGAGTTATCGAGTTGAACACCGTCCTCTCGGTCATCGCTAGCTGTCTAGCACACTCTAGGCCCGCAATCGCCGCCTCTTCGGACACGGCATCGATAAGGATGGGCATGTGGGTTGAGTCAGCAGCGAACTCGAGATACTTCTCTGCATTCTGTGGGTTCGTTGAGACGACATCAAGCATAGCAGGCAATCCTGTTCTTTCTGAAAGACCCTCAACCTTGGCGATAAGTGCCTTCGCGCCGTCTCGGTCGAATTCGCCTGTTTTGTCGTCCCTGACGTTCTTGTCACCTTTGTAGAAGATGCTGCCGATCATGACTGCAGGATTCTCACCGGGGTTGCCGCCAACCTTGACTCCCGCAATGTCGTAAACCACCTGTTCCTTCTTGAACTTGAACACAACTGAACCTCCGACGCTGTCTCATGGTTGTTATGCATTAAGCTCTGGCTAAGCCTTAAAATCCTTGCGATACGCCATTGGTTCAGAGAGCGACAGGCCGTTAAACGCTTTTAAATGAACTAGTTGTATTTGGTGGTTGAACCGTTCGCTAGCACAACAGATCGTTTAATCGTCGCAGCAGAACCTAGGTCTCTAGCGTATGAAGAGGTGCAAGCGTTGACGAAGAAAGGGTTCTTCGTGTGCATCGAAGGGCTTGACAAAAGTGGTAAGACTTCACAGTCTATTCTCCTCGTTCAGGCTCTCAGCAAGAAAGGTTATGACACAGTCTACACCACGGAGCCCAGCAGGGGCGAGATCGGTACGTTCATACGGAAGTATGTCTTACATAGGAGAGAGCGTGTGCCAGCGGTTGTAGAGGCGCTTCTCTTCGCAGCTGATAGAGCCGAACACACCGAGGCTGAGGTAAAACCATTGCTTAAGGAAGGAAAAATCGTTGTCTCAGACCGTTACGTTTACTCGTCCTTGGCCTATCAGGGAGCAGCGGAACTAGACATCAGTTGGATAGCGGAAATCAACAAGCCTGCCTTGGAGCCTGATCTCGCAATCTATCTCGATGTTCCATTAGAAGTCGTCTTCAAACGTTGCAGACATGGAAAATCAGTCATGGAGCGGCCCGAAGTCCAAAGAAGAGTCCAAGAAGTCTACCAGCGCCTCGTACGTGAAGGAAAGATGATCGCGGTTGATGGAACCCGTCCCGTGGAAGTGGTCGCAAACCACATCGAGACACTAGTTCTAGATAAGCTCAAGCATCAAACCGCGTAGAAGTAGCCTAGCTGGAGCATGCCGAGCTTCTTCTTTGCTAGCTCATGGTTGATCGTATCCGTCAGCAGCTTAACCAGATCCTCCGTTGCGAGGCGGCGCGGGCCCTTCTCATGGTAAACTCGCAGCTCAACCTCTTTCTCCTCGAACAAGAACCTTAGCATATAGTAATCGAACTTCAACGGAGTCTTTTTCCCCCCCTGTGCGGCATAGTAGCGAACGATGCATAGAAAATCAAGCGATGGTCCAACCTGTTGCCCCAGTGCTTTCTGGCAGGTCTTCAAGGTTTCTTTGTCGAGATAGTCGAATATCAGCCCGTCTGCGACTCCGAGTTCTAACTGGGCTGAGACGTTATGCCGAGCGAACTCAAGCAGACTGACTGTGTTCCGGCTTAGGTTCAACTGGTAGAAAGACTGAACTATGACCGCTTGTAGCCCGTCGGTCGAGATTGTGTGAGAGAAACGCGCGATGCCGTGAAACATCTGGGGAAAGTCTTCGTAGACGCCAAGCAAGCCTAGTCCTCATGGTTGTTAAGTTCGGGATCTTCCTGTCTTCCTAACCTTCTCAAGGTTGTCCAGCAACGATGCGAGGACGACATTCAACCTTCTAAGTTCACGGATGTCGGTTTCACCTCGGATCCTCTCGCTTGTTTGCTGGATCTTCTCAACAAGCGCGGATTCCACAGTGCCAAGAGCTGGGAAGCTCTTTACATCCTCGATCTGCTCGCCCTCCTTGACCACAACAACTTTCTTCTGGCATTGTGCACACCATAAGTCTCCGCTTCCCATCCTGAAAAGAGGCGAAGAACACGCTGGGCATGAAAGATCAGTGAGCTTGGCACCACTGCGAAGGAGCTCAGCCATTGAACGGAGGCTGCTGTTGCTCGACAAAAGACCACCTCAAGATTTCTCTGGGCCTCTGTCTTTATAAGGTTTAAAGGATTCGCATGGCAGGTCATCAACTTAACGGCAGGCCCGCTTCTGACGACATCTGACCACTGTCGGTGATAGATCATCCTAGTAACACATTCCGCACATGCTGGCACAAAAGCAATCATAGCAATTTCGTGACCCAATTCCTAACGTTATCCTCGATCCGTTGATAGCATCATCCTCTAACCCTCGTTGCCAAGAGGGACAGTAGACCTCTGTGGGAAGAAGGCCCTACTTGCATGGAAGTCGGAGAAATCTTACACTTGATCTGGCTTCAGATTCATCGTTGGAGTCGAGCGCGAAAACCCTCTTTCTCTTTGTACCTCTTCACGGTTTCGACGGCCTCCTCAGCCGTTCTGGCCTTCAGCAGAATTCGTGTCTTGCTTTGGTCCAGAGGCACTTGGAGACCGCACTTGAAGCAACCAGCAGCCTTCTGGCCCTCCTTGGCGTACCTAATCGATCCACATCGAGGACAAGCAAACACGAGATAGTGGGTCAACAAGGTTGCATCCGTCAACTGGCTATCACCGTCTCCTAGTATATGGCTACGCACGTCAGAGATAAATAGTCTAGGAAAAGTAGCTGTACATTGGAGGCAGAGAATTGCCGAAGATACCATACTCAGAACAAAACCTCTCCAAGATTGGTCAAGAACCTTCATACACTGGAAGAAACCTCGACGAGATCGCCTTTCCCCTAGGAGGAATCGGCACAGGATCAGTAAGCCTTGGCGGATGGGGGCAGCTCAGAGATTGGGAGATTATGAACCGACCAGCGAAGGGATTCGTTGTCCCAAGAGCCTTCTTCACCGTGAAGGCGCAGTCATCTGGCAAGCCTCCGGTCACAAAGGTTCTACAAGGACCAGTAGGAGGCTCCTACGTTGGCGACGGTCATTCACTCGTTCCTTCACATTCGCGGAATGATCTTGGTCACGGGCTCCCGCACTTCCGCAAGGTCACTTTCACGGGCAGTTTTCCGATCGCAACCTTGGCGTACGAAGACCCTGACATCCCATTGCGTGTGACGCTCCAAGCCTTCAACCCATTCATACCGTTGAATGACAAGGACTCCAGCATCCCAGTTGCCGTCTTTCTCTACAGCTTTGAAAATGTGAGCGAGAAGAATGTCTCTGCCACGGTTCATGGGAACTTGACGAACATCATCGGCGACTCCGAGCCCGAAGGACGAACCAACGAGCCAAGAGCAGAGAAAGGTGTCATCGGGCTTCACCTCACAAACACCAAGCTTGACGCGAAATCGGCACGATACGGGTCGATGGCACTTGCAACAACCTGCTCCAAAGCCAGCGTCCTGTCACGGTGGAAAGACTCAAGCCTTTCGAAATTCTGGGACAGCATAACCACATCAGACGAGTTCCCAACAAACGATGACGGAAAGAGCGAGACCGGAACGGTCACGGCCGATTTTGCGGTTAAGCCGCATGACAAAGTCACTGTGACCTTCATATTGGCTTGGCACTTTCCCACATTCGAGCGTTACTGGGGAAGACTGAAAGAAGGCGAGAAACCACCTACCTGGAGAAACTACTATGCTACCTTGTGGAAGGACGCCTGGGACGTTGCTTTGTACACTGCGTCAAACCTCGAACGCCTCTGGGAAGAGACGAGACTATTCCATGATAGTCTGTTCGCTTCAACCTTGCCAGTTCATGTCTTGGACGCTGTGAGTTCCCAACTCTCAGTGCTGAAGACGACGACTTGCCTGCGGCTCGAAGACGGCACATTCTATGGGTTTGAAGGTTCCAGCAACACGGCTGGTTGCTGCGAGGGCTCATGCACGCATGTTTGGAACTACGCTCAAGCCCTTCCCTACCTTTTCCCGAACCTTCAACGCTCGATGCTCCATGCGCATTTCGCCAATTGCGTCCAAGAAGATGGGTTCATGACATTCCGAATGCCTCTGCCCTTAGGAACGAGAGCTGAGCCAACTTTCCACCCCGCAGCAGACGGGCAGATGGGCTGCATACTTCAAGTTTACCGGGAGTGGCTGATCTCAGGCGACGATAAGTGGCTTAAGTCAATGTGGCTAACAGCGAAGAAGCTACTTGAGTTCGCTTGGAGGTACTGGGACGCGGATAAAGATGGTGTTATGGAAGGCATGCAGCACAACACCTACGACATCGAGTTCTACGGACCCAATACTCTAGCCGGAAGCCTATACTTGGCAGCTCTCCGCGCAGCCGAAGAGATTGCCAGACGCCTTGGCGAGGAAGACACAGCCAAAGAATACCGTAGAGTGTTCGAATCTGGTTCCAAGTGGACTGATGAGAACCTCTTCAACGGCGACTACTATGAACAGAGAGTGAACCCCATGGCACATACAGTCTGGCCTGAACATTACCGTGAGCTGACGTCAAAGCATGGAAAGGACAGCAAGTTCAAAGAGTGGCCCAAATGGCAATACGGCAAGGGTTGCCTATCAGACCAGATGATTGGGCAGTGGTATGCCAGCATGCTTGGCTTGGGATACCTCTACAAGCGGGGCAATGTGCGTAAGACTTTGCGATCCATCTTCGGGTACAACTGGAAGCCGGACCTTAGCGGGCATCCATGCTTCAACCGGATCTACGCCATTAACGACGAGGCAGGCTTGGTCATCTGTACTTGGCCAAAAGGGGGACGGCCAGGTGACTCCATGTGGAACTACGCTGACGAGGTATGGTGCGGAGTCGAGTACCAAGTTGCAGGCCATATGATCCAAGAGGGCATTATCAAGGAAGCGCTAGCCATCGTCAAAGGCACCAGAGACCGTCACAGAGGCGACAGAAGAAACCCGTGGAACGAGTTCGAATGCGGTCACCACTACGCGCGTTCAATGGCAAGCTACGCTCTGCTTCCTGCCCTCTCAGGATTCAGATATTCAGCTTCAGAGAGGCGCTTGGGGTTTGCTCCGAAGATCTTTCGAGAAGATTTCAGATCCTTCTTCTCGACTGGAACCGGATGGGGGCTCTATACTCAAAAGATCAGAGACCGAAAAGCCGAGTTCACTCTGGAGTTGAAGTTCGGCTCACTAGAGATATCTCTTTTGGAGTTGCCCGTTGCCAACATTGAGCGGCCTGCAATAAAGGTGACCCTTGACGGGGAAAAAGTGAATGAAGATATCATGAAAGAAAGAGGTAGACTTCTGGTTGTGCTTGATTCAGTGATGATGAAGCAAGGACAGGTTCTGAAAGTATCCGTTCCCAGAAAAACGCATTCACCTTGATCAGCATCCCTTAAGTGGCTTCCTAGGGGATTCGGTAAAGGGTGAAGCTGAGCACGCCATTTCTGTAAAGGAGGTTCTGAACCCTTGGAGTGACAGGTACAGGCAAGGTCACTTGCCTGTAGAACCTCATGTCTCTGAGTTCGGCAGATATCACAACAGTCCACTCCGAGACCTCGATGCTTATGTCCTTTTCTTCTAGTCCAGGCAGCTCGGCTAGAACCATCACCCTGTCACCTTCGACCAGGACATCCACCAAAGGCGTGAGGACCAAAGGACCTGTGATAGGCGCGATTCGCCCTTCTCGCAGAACCTGAACCGGCTTGCCCCTAGGCTTCACTCCCACAGCCTTCACAGCGGCAGCGCCGTATACGTATCCGCCAATGTGAGCCCAGAATGCGACGCTTGAAGGCGCCCCCAACAGGAAGCCGAAACCCATCAGTATCTGGTAGAGAAACCAGAATCCGAGATAGAAGTAAGCCGGGACACTTGCGAAGGTGAGTATGTAAGCTAGGTAAACAAGGGTTCTGATCCTTGATCTGGGAAAAAGGACTAGGTAGGCTCCCAGAACGGCTGAGATTGCTCCAGAAGCGCCGACCGTAGGAATCCCAAAGTCGGGAGTGAAGTACGGAATGCGGCTCGTATAAGTTAGAAGGACTGTTGAGGCAACATGAGCATAACTGGCAATGAAGCCTCCGACCACATAGAATAGCAGATACTTCGCGTGGCCCAACGTGTCCTCAATGTTGTCGCCAAAGATCCAAAGAAAGACCATGTTTCCAAGCAAGTGTAGGAGATCGCCGTGCACAAACATGCTTGTCAAGAGGGTCCAAAGCCTCTCTCCCCGCAGGATTTCGATAGGTATTGCGCCGTAGGTGTAGAACCAGTCATACCTGGGGTTGAACATCTGCATGAAGAAGACTGAAACATTTGCAGCTATGAGGCCATAGGTCACGAATGGTCTCTTTGAAGGTCGATTCTCGTCGCGTATGGGGAAAACAAAGACCATTTAGCCGGACCTCGCAACAGATCTTTTGCCCAGCAAGTTCAGACACCAAGGTTCTTCATGGAGCAACTGGGTTTCTTTCTTTCCTGACTAGAGCAGAAAGCTTCATTCACTGAATTGCTTTATTTTCTCTTCTCTAATAAAGATACCTAGGGTCAAGATGGTCATGGAGGTCCTTGTGCTAGGCAGCGGCTACATGGTTGGTCCAGATCAGTTAATGCCCTTCCCCGAAAAGAAACTAGAAAGTCTTTGGAGAACCGCTGAATCCTGCGGTACGTACCCCATTCGGACTTATCTTGGCGCTGTTCGGGTTCCTTCATGGAAAATGCTTGGAGAAACCTGCATCAAGTCTGATGTGGCATCAGGATATTCCGAACTGCCTTTCCGTAGACTTGAATGCTAGTCAGGTACTCGGTTAGGTCTATGTTTTCGTTGGGCGTGTGGCTTAGTCTGGAGTCTCCTGGACCATAAGTCGCAACCGGAACGGCCGTCGCACTACCGAAAATGTTCATGTCCCCAGTGCCAGTCTTCCTAAGAAAGGTTATAGGTCCGCCAGTGATCTCAAGGATCGCTTCCTCTAAAGCCTTCATGACTGGCGCGTTCCTCTTGGCTACAAAAGGTTCGACTCGATCGGTGACTTTCAGATCCACTGAGCTAACTGGACGTTCTCGTAAGAAGATGCTGGTGACTTCCTTAACCATCTTGATGGCCACTTCGGACTTGACCCTAGGCGGAAGTCTGAGATCTATGTCAAGCCTGCATACGTCAGGAACGCCTCCCGAGGTTCTGAGGCTGCTGATGCGAGTTAGGCATGGTGTCAAGGAGTAGAAGACTCCTTGCGACGATCCGTGTCCTTCAAAAGAGGTCTTAAGCATGCTCCAGAACTCGAAAGCCTTTTCGACAGCGTTGTCCACGAGATGTTGGGCTCCGATGTGTCCAGACATCGTTTTGAAGGTGACGTTGAGTCCAAGCTTGCCTCTGTAGGCGAAGGTGATGTTCTTGATGCCACTTGGTTCGCCGAAGATTGCACAGTCAATGCTCAGCCCTTCGCGTAACAGCTGGTATATTCCTTTAGCCTTGCGTTCCTCTTCAACGACCGCTGCAACAATGACCTTGCCACTTCTCTGTCCTAGTTCAAGACTGGAAGCTGCAGATATCATGGCGGCAAGCGAAGACTTGGCATCTACAGCGCCTCTCCCGTACAGCATGCTACCTACAACGCTTACCGGCACCTGTCCTGGAACGGTGTCCATATGACCACACAAAAGAACCGTTGGAGAATCAGAACCGACTTCGCCGTAAACATTGCCAACCTTGTCTATCCGTACATTTAGGAACCCGAGTCTCTCAAGTTCCTCTCTTAGGAAAAGAGCGAGCGGTTTCTCTTTGCCGCTGGGGCTGTAGATTTCCAGAATCTTCTGAAGGAGTTCTATGGAAGCCAACTGGTCCAGTTGTCATCACCTTCGGGTCGGATGTAACCGTAGATGCTGGTCGTCAACTCTTGGGGAGTTTCCCCTCTTCCTCAAGGAATATGTCTGTTAGGATTTCAGCCGCCTTTTCGAGCTGACTCATCTCGATCACTAGTGGAGGAAGGAAGCGGATAACGTTCTTCCCCGCATAGAGCAGGATCAGCCCTTGCCCCAGAGCCTTCATGAGCACCTCGTTTATGGGAAGTCTGGATTCGAGTCCAACCATCAAACCCAAGCCCCTGACCTCGCGGAGAACCCTGAACTCCTGCACCATGCCCTGAAGAATGCCTTTGAACCTCTCTCCTAGCACCTCAGCTCTCTCAACCAAATTCTCTTCCAGAATCACGTCTATCACGGCACATGCCGCTGCGCAGGCAAGAGGGTTGCCGCCGAATGTACTAGAGTGTTCGCCGACCTCGAGCGAGTCCGTAATCTCATCTCTCGCGATCGTTGCGCCGATTGGAACCCCTCCGCCCATGGCCTTCGAAACGCACATTACATCAGGTTTAACGTTCCAGTATTCAGAAGCCCACATGCGTCCGGTGCGTCCGAAACCCGTCTGAACCTCGTCAAAGATCAGAACGATGTTACATCTGTCGCAAAGGTCCCGCAAGCCCTTAAGGAAGCCGTCGGGTGCAACGTGTACGCCACCTTCACCTTGGACCGGTTCGACGATGACAGCTGCCGTCTCGTCTGTTAAGGCTTCTTCAACCTTGTCCACGTTGCCGAAAGGCACGAACTTGAAACCCTGCGGAACCAGAAAGTGGAAAGCATCGCGATACTTGGGGTTCCACGTCGCTGACAGCGCGCCCAAGGTCTTCCCATGAAACCCTCTCATCATAGCGATGATCTCTTTCTTTCCCGTGTACTTCAAGGCTGCTTTCAGCGCACATTCGACCGCCTCTGTCCCGCTGTTGCTGAGAAAGACCTTGGACAAGCCTTTAGGAGAGATTTTGATGAGTTTCTCTAAGAGTTCAGCCCTCTTGTCGTTGTAGAAGGAGCCGTGACACGTGATGAGCCTCTCGCTTTGTTCTTGGATGGCTTTGACAATTTTTGGATGGCAGTGACCGACTAGACTGACGCCATACCCGCTCATGCAGTCAACATACTCTTTACCGTTCACATCGTACAGGAGAGCTCCTTTCCCTCTTACTAGGCTTACTGGAAACCTCTGGTAGACACTGGCGAGGTGGGCGTTCTCAGTGGCGATGATCTTGTCTTCATCCAACGGTGATCACTGTGCCGATCGTGTGGTTCAAGGCTTTCGTCACGGGTTCCGGGACAAATCCCGAAGATATCACTGCTTTCTTTGCGCCAGTCTTCAAAGCCTCAACCGAAGCAAGGACTTTCTTGTCCATTCCCGGTCCTATTGTTCGCAGGAGCTTCTCGGCTTCTTGCATGTTGAGCTTCTTCGCACATCCTCCTTTCAGCATAACTCCCTCAACATCGGTCAAGAACACAACAGTGTCGGCTTTGAGCGCCCCAGCTAACTGTCCAGTAGCTCTGTCGGCGTCAACATTCAAGAACTCGTTTTCGTCCCCCAGAGCTATCGGCGCTATGACTGGAACATATTTATTCGCAAGCAGGAGATCTAAGATGGCAGTATTGACTTGAGCTATCTTGCCAGTGAAGCCACCTTCGATTATGCGTTTCCTACTCCGTTCGTCGACTATAAGGAGCTTCTTCTTTCGCTCAGCCCTAAGCAAGGCTGCATCGATGCCTGCCAGTCCTACAGCGGGAACGCCTGCCCCTAACAGCCACCTGACCATGGTCTTGTTTATTCTGCCCGCCATGACCATAGTATAGATTCCGATTGTCTCTTCATCAGTGTACCGGCTCCTTATTCCTCCGGGGGATCTAACGAAGACTTGCTTCTTTCCAAGTTTCTCAGCTATGGCGGTTACCTCGTCTCCGCCTCCATGTACGATGACCAGACGTTCTCGTTCAGCGACGTTTCTGATGTCGTTGGAGAGACTGGTTTGGAGTCCCCTCTGAAAGATGTCCCCGCCCACCTTCAGGACGATCATATCCTTTCACACTCAGACGGGATGCAGACCTGAGTCCCCTAGGCCTTCTTTCTCCTCCCAACCACACATTATGTTCATGTCTTGGACCGCTGTTCCTGCAGCTCCCTTCATTAGATTATCGATCGCCGAAAGAGCCACCACCCTATCGGTATTCTCGTCAACTTCGAACCCCACATCGCAGTAGTTGGAGCCAACGACGATCTTCGGGTCGGGGTATCTGAAAATTCCCTTTCTGTCGCGAACAAGCCTTACGAAGGGTTCTTCACTGTAGGCTTCTCGGTAAAGCCGCCAGATCTCAATCTGGGAGAGAGACTCAGTCAAGAAGACATGGCACGTTGCGAGTATGCCTCGAACCATGTTAACGGCATGTGCAGACATCGCCACCGAAACCTTGTCACCCGTCAGATTGCTCAATTCCTGCTCTAGCTCTGCTGTGTGCCGGTGCCCGACGGGCTTGTAGGCTCTGACAACGCTGTAATGCTCGGGATGATGAGAAGACAATGATGGTTTGCCTCCTGCACCGGAGGACCCAACCTTGAAGTCGGCGACGATCCTCTTCTTCTCAACCTTCCCAGTGCTGACGATAGGAGCTAAGGCCAGTATCCCAGCGGCAGCCATACATCCTGGAACGGATACAAGCTGAGCCCTCTTTATAGCGTCTCGGTGTAGCTCAGGAAGCCCGTAAACCGCCTTCTCCAACAATTCTGGGTGTTTGTGGTTCCAGCCGTACCACTTCACGTAGTCCTCAGACTGTCTAAGCCTGAAGTCTGCGCTGCAGTCAACCACTTTGATCCCCGACTCAAGGAGACTGGGCATAAAGCCTGACGAGACGCCGTGAGGCGTGGCTACGAACAGCAGGTCACATTCGCTCCGGATCTTAGAAGCGTCCGACATCACGAACTTGAGGTTCGTTTGCCCTCTGAGGTTCGGGTGAA
Source organism: uncultured Candidatus Bathyarchaeia archaeon (assembly GCA_964465575.1). Lineage (GTDB taxonomy): Archaea > Thermoproteota > Bathyarchaeia > Bathyarchaeales > DTEX01 > CAYXIF01. Next base: position 11,580 of record CAYXIF010000018.1, read on the forward strand.
CTCGGTGGATGAATTCCCCCGCGTAGGTGTTAGATGTGGCTACTGAGATTTCGACAAGTGGATGCTTTAGTAGAAGGCGAAGAAGTTCACCACCCACATATCCCGAAGCGCCGAAAACTCCAGCGTTCACTTCCTCATCACCTTAACCGCATAGTTGATGATTCTTTCAGGTATGTCTATCTTCGTCGCTGAGTATAGCCCTCTAAATTCTACTGTGCTGTTGACCTCATGCACGAGTATTCCCCTTGGGGACTCCATGCAGTCGACGGCCAAGACTCCGCCGCCCACAGCCTTCGCCGCTTTAAGCGCGATGTCCCCAAGTTCTTCTGTGACTGGGCATGCCTCGCTGGTGCCTCCTCTTGCTACATTGGTCCTCCAGTCATCCTTCGGCGAGTACCGGTAAGAAGCTGCAACCACCTCGTTTCCGATCACGAGGACTCTGATGTCCCGCGGTGGTCTCTGAACGTACTCTTGGACATAGTATATCTGTAGCAGTGCGTTGCCCATTTGCTCGCGAGACTCGATAATGGCTTGAGCTGATTCCTTGTCTCGGACTAGGGCTATCAGTCTGCCCCAGCTTCCCACAACGGGCTTGATGACTGCTGGGTATCCGAGCTCCTCTAAAGCCTTAGAAACGCCTTCTTCTGTGAAGGCGACCAGAGTTTTGGGGACGGACACTCCGGCTTTGGTAAGAGCCAGAGTTGTGAAGAGCTTGTTGCCACAGACAGATGAGACAGTGAATGAGTTGATCACTTCTAGGCCAGAGTTCTCAAGGACCGCTGTGACGTGCAAGCCTCTGAAGTGGCTTACGCAACGCTGGAGTACTACGTTGCCGTATTGTTCCTCGAGTCTGCTGGCTTCTTCGTCGGTGCTTATGAAGAGGGTTTTCGGATCAACGAGGTTCAGGTCTAGTCCTGCTCTGCTCGCGGCGCGGACTAGCGCCTTCTCATCCCATCGAACACGGTCGCATACTAGTCCAATCTTGCTCATTGGGTATTATTCGCCCCAGTCTTCTCCTTCGATCTCAGCCGGCTTGAGCTCCACCTGACCATTGCCCTTTGGCTTCACTTCGTAGTCCATTCCGCAATCGGGGCAACTGACAATCTCCCCTGAGATCACGTCTTCAGGTACGTTCAGGTCAGCATCACACTCTGGGCATTTCAGCTGGAAAGATTTCGCCCTCCTTGCACGTGCTTTTATAGGGTGGTAAATATTCTCTTATAAATGTTTCGAAAAACCAAAGATTCATCAGTTATTTCGCCGAAATATTGTCCTTTCCTTAGTCCACTCATGTTATATAGAGGAGCAGCATAAACATCCAACAAGAGAAGTGAGGCACTCGTGGCAAAAAAGATTGATGAAGTAGACAAAGTGATTCTGGAGATCCTACAAGATGACGCAAGGACCGCGTTCAGAAAGATAGCTGCGAAAGCGGGGTTAAGCGAAGCCGCGGTTTTCGCAAGGGTGAAGAAGCTCCAAAAGAAAGGCGTGATAAGAAGGTTCACAGCACTCGTCTCACCTGAGATGTTGGGCAAGAGCCTAACCGCCTTTGTGCTCGTTAGCTCGGACCCGAAGAAGCTCCATACAGTTCTAGAGACCTTAAGCAGTATGGACGATGTGTATGAGGTCTATGATGTGACGGGGACTTACTACGCCATCGCGAAGATACGCACGAAAGACCGAGAGAAACTGGCCAACATTATCGACGAAATCGGTCTGATCGAGGGAGTCACAAGCACCGAAACTGCGCTTGTCCTGAGGTGCATGAAGGAAGAGACGAGGGTAAAACCTTAGGGAGCCGTTGCTTGCTCAGCTGCAGATGGTGAATGAACATCAAACGAGTCATAGTCGTGACTGGCACCCCCGGAGTGGGGAAGTCAACTGTTGCAGGAGAGCTTGCATCTAGAATCAAAGCGAACCTAGTCTCGATAGGAGATCTTGTCAGAAGAGAGAAGCTTTATGTCGGCACAGACAGAAAAAGAGGCACGCTAGTAGCCGATGCCAGAAGGCTCTCGGACCGAGTGAAGAAAGAATTCCAGTGCTCTGATAGCGACACTGTAGTGGAAGGCCACTACGCCGTGGACCTGGTTCCACCAGAGAACGTGCATCTGATCTTCGTGCTAAGGCGTGACCCCAAGGAGCTAAGGAAAGTGCTTCAAAGCCGAGGATACAGTGAACAGAAAGCGAGAGAGAACCTTGCTGCGGAGATTCTTGATGTTTGCCTCTATGATGCCATCAAGTGTTGTGGCGCCAGCAAGACCTGCGAGGTTGATGTCTCCGGCAAGAAACGTAAGGATGTCGTAAATGAGATGCTTCGGATACTTGAAGGGAAGAGCGATTGCCACATCGGGCTTGTTGACTGGCTTGGGAAACTGGAATTAACGGGGGAACTTGACGAATACCTGAAGGACTTCTGATCACCTGAGGCTTCTGATCATCTCAGATCTTGTCATGAGAATGATCCCCCTGCGGTTGGCGTAAGCTTTTGCATGTTCGCTGAATATCTCGGCCACAAGAATCGGGCTCTGAAAGCCCGCGGCTCGAGATGCCTTGTCAAGGCTTATGACCATGTTCACGCCTATGGTCCTGTTCCATTCTTTAACTCTCACAGGATGGGCCTCCTTTCTTTTGCTTACGACCAAGTCAAATGCAGGAGAGCGCCGGAGATCCTCTTGGCCTTGGTCCTTTCTGACTTCGTAACCTCTCCTCGTGAAGTACTCCATGGCGAGGTTCATCAGCGACGGACGCGTCATGTGTCTTCCACGCTAACAGAATATGTGCATACGACGGAAAAGCCTTTTTATCTTGATCCCGCTCCCTGATTGAGGCTTTCTGTCTTGTTGTTCCTGCTCAGCACATGTTTGATTCCTACCCACTGGACGACTGCGTAGCCGACAAGAATCTGGAACCAGAAGGTCACAACTCTGATCAAAGTTGTTGCCACACCGCTTGTGGCCGTTGGGATGCCGAACACCACGTAGAGGCTTGTCATCACAATCTCTACCAAGCCGACGGGAAAGGCTAGGGGCATCGTCTGCACGGCTAGGCTTATAGAAAACACTACAATCATCTGCGGAATGTACACGGCTGCCTCTTCGAACCCCAGAGCGTAAAAGACCAGAAAGTAAATCGTCATATAGAAGAACCATGAGACGTAGCTGTAGGCTAGAGGCTTAACTAGGTACTTGGGGCTCCTTCCATAGGTCTTCACTCCTTGGTGAAATGCCCCCAGAGCTTGCTCCGCCTTTCGTCTTAGCTCCGCTAGCTTCGAGCGGTTCCTAGTTATGACCCCAGCAACCCCTATCAGCACGTTCACCAGTTTCCTTGCTGCTTCCTCTTTCAAGGACAGATAGAGAAGCCCCATAATCATGGCTGCCGTTCCACCAGCCACTGCGACAAGCAAGTATAGGATTGCTGGCTCGACTCTATACCTTAGAATAACGTACACAGAGCTTGCCACTAAACCAGTCAGAACAGTGAGGACAGATATTATGCGCTGAAGGACCAGAGAAGCTATAGTCTCTCCGAAGCGGCACTTCAGATAGTTGTGAACAAGATAGCCCCTTGTGACTTCACCGCTCACAGCTTCCAGAGGGACCACTAGGTCGACGAAGTTGCCTATCCAGCTGAACAGAAAGGCCTTCTTCAAGCCGATGTTTACAGAGAGCGCTTTCAGCAACTCGTGCCACACCATCGAGTGAAAGAGAACACTCAGCACTATAGCTGCAACTGTAAGAGAATAGTACGCAAGGTATTGGGTCGGATTGACCCTTTGAAGGATTCCAGCGATCTCCGCGAACCCAACGAAGACATGCAAATAGAGGATGAAGACCAACAGCCCTGCGACCATGAAGGCTACAGGCTTCTTCACCGATAAACGTTGATTAACCGATTCCAATCCCACTCAAGAACATAGAGGCTAATCACCTTTTATGTCTTTTACGTGAACGTGAGAGAGCTCTGGAGGCCTAAGGAAACTGTGTCTCCACGCAGGCCAGTGTCCAGAGAAAGGGAAGTGTGACCATAGCGTCTCTTATCGCTTCATGCCTGGTCTCTTCGCCTCTATCCTTTGCTGGTACCCAGAACCAATGTAGGCTGCGATTGGGTCTGCTGGTAGTCCCTTTTCTAGTCTAGCCATCTGGATGATCGGTCTGACGTCTGTCATGAAAGCGTCGAGAAGGGTTCTGTTCGCCAAAATGATCTCGTTCTCGCCTTGGTGCTTTGCCAATTTGCTTTCATCGACGATCAAGGCCTTTGTGTAGGACACAGTTAGTGAGTCTACTGAATGCAGAACCGCTTGCATGCGGTTCTCTAGTGCCGAACACTGGTCGATGACGCAGACCCAGTCTTTGCTGGGGTCAGGGTTGCCGATCACGTCTCCTGTTACGAGTTCGTGGAAGATCCTGAAAAGCTGAATATCGGGTTCGACTGCGTGATCGTCGTCTGCTGCGTACCTTGTGTTGAAGTGGATCCCTGCGGGCATCTTGCCTTCAATCAACCTAGCGATTATGTGTTCAACATTGACTCCGTGCGGATGATGCCCAAGATCAACAATCACTCCCGCCCTGTCGCCCAAGCCTCTGGCAAGATCAGACGCAACAGACACATCCGATATGACTGTATGATAGGTTCCGGGCTCAAAGAGCTTGTACTCAATCAACATTCTGACAGACTGGGGCATTCTGCAGTAGATCTGGCACAACGAGTCTCTCAGATTGCGTTCAGCGGCGCGCAAGTTCACCTGACCAGGATACAAGGTCCCGTCTGGTAACCATAGAGTGAGGATCCCTGTCGCATATTTTGAGGCTATCTCTGCGCTAACAATACTGTGCTCAACGAGCCTTTTTCTTGTCTTAGGGTCGTTGGCAGCAAGGCTACCAAAGTGCGTTCCTTCAAGGAAATAAGTGGGGTTGACTGTTCCTATTGCCAGCCCTTGCTTTGCGGCATAGTCCTTTAGCTTCTTGAAAGAGTCGGGCTGTATCTTGTCGAATTGCGCTCTCTCTGGGTCATCCCAGCCTACATGGATACTGACTCTGGGCGTAGCCCCAGTCAGTTTGTGCACAAGAGCTACGTCGTCCAGTTTCTCGTAGATGTCTCTTGCAGCTCCAGGAGGCAGGTAACCGCTGAATCTCCCTCCGCCGAAAGCTCCGAAAACCCACGAGGGCACTTCAACCGCAAAGTCTGAAACTTTCCTCTTTATTAGGTCTATCCTGACCCCCTTCCCAGCTAGGTCCTTTGCCAGAAGATCATATCTTTGAGATATCTCGTTTCTGGAACGACCCATGTTCTTGCCAACCCAACCCAATCGCTTGGGAATGAGACTGAAAGCGGAGTGCAGAAGCAAGTAAAGGGGGCTATCGTCTACTTCTTAAGGTACTTTTTCGTCATCTTCTTGAGGAACTTTAGTCCATCAGTGGCTATGGCGTCTGCACTCGGCGCTATCTTGCGCCATATTGCTGTTGAAGCGGCCAGCTTCTCCATCTCAGGAGTGAACGACTCTAACACGAGCCATCTATCGTAGCCTATCTCCGCCAAAGCCTTGAAGACTCCTTTCCAGTCTACGTGGCCACTGCCCGGCACTCCTCTGTCATTTTCGCAACAGTGCATATGCCATAACAGCTTGTCCACTTCCTTTATGGGCTGGCAAAAGCCCTTTTCCTCGATGTTCATATGGAACGTGTCTAAATGAACCTTCAGATTGGGCATGCCCACGTCCTTGATGAGCCTCACGGCGTCGGCTGCCGTGTTCAGGAAGTAAGTCTCAAACCTGTTCACTGGCTCTAGGCCCAAGGCTATGCCATAGCCATTCGCGTATTGGCATACTTCCCTCAGGGCTTCAACACTGTACCGCCACTCCTGTTCTGTTCTCGCTTTGCCCGTGATCTTTCCCCATGCTGTGTAGATGACTCCGTTTATGGCGTCGCCGCCGATTTGTGACGTGATCTCGACGCACCGTTTCAGGTATTCAACGCCTCGTCGCCTAGTAGCCGCCTCACTGCTCGTGATATCCTTGTCTAGAGGGATGCCTACTGATCCTAGTCCTATGATGTCATGTTTCTCGAGTTCCCTCCTCGTTTCCTCGACATTTAGGGGCTCGAGTTCAATCAGCGGGATCTCGACGCCGTCGAACCCCATCTTCTTGGCCTTGCCTATGAGGGGAAGGGCCGCCTCATCGAATCTTTCAGCCCACAGGAAAAGGTGCACGCCAAACTTTACCATGGTGGAACGTATGTGGCTGAAAACAATTAAGTTTTTCCATGAAGAATCCTCATGCTGCGATGGCAACCTCCGAAATAGCGCCGAAATGTGGACCAAAAAAGCTTTATATCCAATGCGAAATGACATCTTCCAGAAGCGGACTGAAGGGTTCAGATATGAACCCAAGGGAACGGGTAGTAAAGGCTGTTGAGTTCGACGGACCTGACCGAGTGCCCAACGGATGCTATCCGCTGGCGCTTGTCCCGGGGCCAAGGGCAGAGGGAGTAAGGAAGCTGTTCAAACGGTACCCGTCCGATTTCGCTGAGGTTCACGGCATGGCAAGAACGCTGGAGTGGGGGCCGTCTTGGCAGAAAGGCATCTATGTAGACGATTGGGGCGTGGTCTGGAAGAACCTTCAAGATGGCGTGATAGGACAACCTATCACTCATCCTCTGTCCGACTGGAAAAACCTTGAGACCTACGAGCTTCCTGATCCGTTCAAAGGATTCGAGAAGATCAACGAAGCTGTTTCCACGGCCACTCATGAACGATACATGCTGGCTGGCGAGGGCGCTTGTGGTGGCATATGGCATAGGCTACACGCCCTGAGAGGCTTCGATCGCATCTTGACTGACATAGTCAAAGGCAGAAAGGAGCTTCTCGCTCTGATCGACAGGCTGGTGGAAATCAACATTGAATACCTAAACCGGCTAGTTGAGCTGAATATCGACGGGGTCATGTTTGGGGACGACTGGGGGACGCAGACGCGTTTGATGATCAAGCCTGAGCAATGGAGAAAGTACTTCAAACCTGCCTACGAAGCAATGTTCAATGTCGTTCGCAGAAGCGGAAAGCACATTTTCTTCCACAGTGACGGTTACATGGTCGACATCATACCGGACCTGATCGAAATAGGCGTCAACGTAGCCAACGTCCAAGTGACTCTCATGGGCGTGGAGGAACTCCGACATCGATTTGGAGGGGAAGTCTGCATAGCCGCTGATGTGGATAGACAACACACAATGCCCTTTGGTACCGTGCGCGAGGTTAGACGACTCGTCAGAAGCATAGTACGGCGCTTCAGAGGTTTTAGCGGAGGTCTCATACTTTACGGAGAGATAGGACCAGACGTTCCTATAGAGAATGCTGAGAGTATGTTGAAAGCGCTTCAGGACTATGGAAACGAAGTCTAGGCGTTCATCATAGACAGTCCTCTGCTGAACCATCATTATCTCTCTTAGAATTGACAGGCGAAGGTGTGGGAAAGTGGCGAAGGGTGTCGACGCCAAGAACCGCTTAGGTCCCTTGTTGGAAGGGCTGCTCGTAACCTTTCTTTGGTCCACTTCGTACGTTCTTGTCAAGATTGGGTTGAAGGATGTTCCGCCATTGACCTTTGCCGCCTACCGTTACGTGATAGCCTCCGCTATACTCTTGGCATTCGCCGCGAAGAGCGTCCGTGCTGAGATTGCCTCGGCGAGAAAGCATCTGCGAAAACTACTTCTTTTTGGCTTCTCAGGCTACTCGGTAGCCCAAGGCTTACAGTGTGTCGGTCTTCTTTTCCTGCCCGCTGTGGCTGTCACATTCATTCTCAACTTCACACCGGTATTTGTTCTTGCCTTGGGCTTGGTGTTCCTGCGAGAGACTCCTACAGGACTTCAGCTGGCAGGAGTTGCACTTGCCTTGCTCGGTGTTTGCCTCTTCTTTCCTTCGTCGGTCTCAGGCCTTGAACTCGAAGGAGTAGCGGTGACTTTTCTCTCGGGGCTGGGTTGGGCTATCTACATGGTAGGATGTAGGCTAGTCCTGACGAAAGAACGAATTGGGACAGTCAGCTTGACACTGTTTTCCATGGCATTCGGCGCCATCTTCCTACTGGTTGCGGCTACGTTGGTTGATGGTCCCGCACCAGTAGCAGTCCACGGCTGGCTTATCATCCTGTGGCTAAGCTTTGTGAACACGGCTCTGGCTTTCGTTCTCTGGAATCGCGCGCTGCGGGGGATGGAAGCCTTCAAACTCTCAATCCTGCAGAACACCATGCTCATTCAGATAGCAGTCCTAGCCTGGTTTTTCCTTGGCGAGGAACTGACCAATATCAAACTCGTGGCAATGATCATGGTGTTTATGGGGGCTCTTCTGGTACAGATTAGAGGGAAGAAGACTGCTCCTTTCCAGTCTGACGGAAAGCCTTAAGCGAGAACAGCTCAGTTCTCTGGAGGGTATGCGAATGCCGGAAAAGCCGTGGTGGCGTGAACCGATTACTATAGCTGACTTGGGACTGCCAGGAGCCGTTGATGTGCTGGATTTGGACCCTGTAGAGGTGGCGGAGACCAAAAAGCGGCTTGGCTTCAACACTGAACATCTGACCTGCAGCGACGTAATTGGTGGAGAGAAAGGCATATTCTACTTCAAGACTAGGATTGCCAAGAGCGTCCCGAGAGACTTCCTCGGCGATTACCTGCCTGAGGCTCACAAGAGGGGCATCAGAGTCATAGTCTACTACAACGTACACTGGATCAACACTGGCTTTGGCAACGAGAATCCAGACTGGCTCCAAACAAGCGCTGAAGGTAAGATCATAGACAATCTTTACGGGTCTGGTAATGCTCCATGTGTGAACTCTCCTTGGCGGGATTGGTCATTCCAAGGCATCAATGATCTGGCTGCTTACGATATCGAGGGGATCTTTCTTGATGGTCCCATCTTCGCACCAGGAGCCTGCTACTGCAAGAGCTGCGAAGACAAGTTTGGGCGGAGGTACGGTGTGGAGTTGCCCAGAAAGGAAGACTGGAAAGACCAAAAATGGAGGAGATTCATTGAGTTCAGGTACGACAGCATAGCGGAATACCTTCGAGATGCAGAGAGAGTCCTGAAGGAAGCAAAGCCCGAAGCTATCATCTACATGAACTGCACAGGTCTATGGCCAGCTTGGCCAGCGGCAAGAGACAACCGCCGCCTAATGCCTTACCAAGACTTGCTGGGCGCTGAAGGAGGCTTCATCTACCATGACCTAAGAACTGTGCCATTGTGGAAGCCGGGAATGACTGCCAAGCTCATAGAAACGCAAGCCGCGGGAAAACCCACCGTTGTCTTCATCGCTGGCGCCAACAAGGGATGGGACGAATACATGCTGACGCCCGCAGAAACTAAGTTGCTGTATGCCGATTCTCTGGCTAACGGCGCCAACCCTTGGTACGGCATATCCTTGTGCCAAGCGGGTAGACCCGGCGCCCTTGCTGCCGGAGAGATGAATTCCTTCATCTTGAAGAACTCAGAGTATCTAGAGCACACTTTTCCGGTGGCTAGGGTTGCTCTCTTCTGGTCAAAGATGACCTCGGACTACTATCGGGCAAGCATCCCAGTTACGGACTTCACTCCTCAAGGTGAGAGGCTTGAGAAGAGGGAGACGCCGGGCAACTTCTACGCAAGCTTCCTAGGCTGCTATGAGGCTTTCGTAAGGTCGCACGTGCCTTTCACTGTTCTGGACGAAGACTCCCTAGAGCCGGGACTCCTAAGCGAATATGACCTTGTGGTCGCTCCAAACTGCGCTTGCATGTCCGCAGCCCAAGCTAAGGTCATAGCGCATTTCGTTGGGCATGGAGGCAACATCCTTGCCAGCTTTGAGACCTCCAGATACACTGAATACGGAGATGCCCTTGACGACTTCAGATTGGCCGATGTCTTCGGTGTTAGATTAGAGAAGGGCACCTTCGGTCCCATGAGGATGGACTACATGTCGCTAACTGCCAGTCATCCTGTCACCGAAGATTTGAGTGCAAACCTGCTTCCGTGCCCCGTTTATGGGATTGAGACAACGCCTACGACTTCGAAGATCCTAGCCTCTTACCATGAGAAGATGTACGCTAGATACGTGAAGCTCTCACCTATTTCAAAGAACCCCGCCATCCTGGCCAATAAGCACGGAGGAGGAAACTCGCTGTTCATGGCGGGGAACTTCTTTGAACATTACTATGACTATCACACCCCAGACTACAGAAAAATGGTGGCCAATGCTTCCCAATGGATGGCGAAACCGCTGGTCACTCTAGAAGGGTGCCCTAGCAGTGTTGAGGTTACGCTTAGACGCCAACCGCATAGGCGCAGACTGATCGTTCATTTGGTTAACTTCACGGCCGAGATGACGAGGCCGATCGAATCTGTTGTGCCCCTCAGGGATATTAAGGTGAATATACACGGTTTCAGAGACTTCGTGCAGGCACGAGCCTTGTGGGCCCACAGAGATATTAGTCTGAAGGAATCTGGGCAAGGGGTCAGCTTCATGGTTCCCGTTCTCCATGAGCACGAAGTCGTCGCCTTGGAACACTGATCGGACAGATTTATATTTAGAGACCGACCTAGTTTAGAACCAAACTCCTGGCGACAAACTGGGCTTGTTGCTACGTTTCTGGTGAGAGCATGAAGATTAAGGATGTAAGGGTCTTCAGGCTTCGAGGTGAGCCCCCGTTCAAGAAGGGTTTTTGGGAAGAACGTCTGGTAAGACCAGTAGACATCTACGAAAGGTTCAGGAATGAGGGACCGACTGGAGTTGGGGAGGAAGGACCCTTTGAACAAGCCTTCATAGAGATCAACGCGGGCCATGTCAAAGGGACGTTCGGTCCGGTGTCTGGGAAGGTCGCTTCAATCGTCCAGAACGAGTTGAAACCGCTCATCTTGGGCGAGGATCCCTTTGCGGTCGAGAAAGTCTGGGACATAATGTACAGGTCTCAGGTTCACGGCAGGAAAGGCGACACTGTGATGGCTTTGAGCGCCGTTGACTGTGCTCTCTGGGACACTATCGGAAAAGCGGAGAACGAACCTGTCGTGAGACTGCTCGGGGGACCAGTACAAGAGAAGGCACCAGCTTACGCAAGCACGCTCGGTTGTTCGTTGGAGCCGAAAGCGGTCGCTGAAAGGTGTCATGAATACGTAGGCCAAGGCTACAGAGCCATGAAGTGGTTCTTCCGCCACGGCCCAGCCAGCGGACCTTCGGGCATGGTGAAGAACGTTGATCTCGTCAAGACAATCCGCGATGTCATCGGTTACGATGTGGACTTGATGCTTGATTGTTGGATGAGCTGGACGCCAGCGTACACTATTAGAATGGCCAAGAAACTTGAGAAGTATGAACCTGCTTGGCTAGAGGAACCCGTGATGCCGGACAATGTTGAGGGCTATTGTGAGATTCGCAAGAAGGTTGAGATCCCAATCGCAGGCGGGGAACACGAATACACGAGGTGGGGAGCAAGCGAGCTGCTCAAGCGGGGCGCTGTGGACATACTGCAGATGGACGTGACCTGGGCTGGCGGCATAACTGAGATGAGGAAGATCTGCGCTTTGGCCTCGATTGAGGGGGTGCCAGTGATTCCGCACGCGGGATGGAAAGAGCCGGCTCAGGCCGTAATATTCTCGCAGCCGAGCGATGTCTGCCCAATGATAGAGTATCTTGTATCGCATTCTGTGGTTCAGCAGATCTTCAACAAGGAGAAGCTTCTTCCAGAAAAGGGGTGTTTTCAGGCCCCAAGAAAAGTTGGTCTGGGATTCGAACCACAGATGGACAAACTCGTGACTGACTGATTGAGCCCTGACTCCTTGGCCCCCCAAGAAACAGAGGATTCTCTTCAGTAGTCTGCGTCTGCCACATCCCACTTCAACCTGTGCTTCACAAATGACTGTAAAACCTGATGCGAAGACATGCACCGCAACTTCTAGCTTATCGATTAGGGTCGACGGAATGAAGGGCCCAATTGCAGAAGGAGAGCCTCCCAAATGCAGAGATTTCGGGGAGAAAATAGCATATCAGCTTAGGAAGACTTGACATCCCAGTTTCCTTTTGGTCGTTCGTTAGGAGCCTTCCTAGACTTTGGGCACTTATGTTAGCTTCAAGCCGATATTCTTCAATCACCCAAATATGCTTGCGCCGGGGAAGGGATTTGAACCCCTACCTATGGTGCCCTCCCCGCTAGCCTCGTTTCTCTTGATAATCTGTCCATCTTTCTTCATCTGGGATGCACCATGAATATTCTCCAATTTTCAAACAATGTAGGCAAACTTCGGTTGAGACCTTGAAAACCTTAAATACGGGAAAGGTCACTAGCATCCGAGAGTGATCCGTTGAAAAAACTTCTTTCAACCCTGATGTTTCTGGTTCTGCTGACTCTGCAGCCGATCATCAATGTCCAAGGATGGAAGTATGAACAAGGCGCAAAATATGGCGGCACCTTTGTGACGGCGTTTCCAGGATCAGACCCCGCCAACCTGAACCCTGTGATGTCTACTGTCAGCGATATTCATCAAGTCGTTTCGAACATATTCAGTACTCTAGTCATCGTCGACGTTGACTGGCAGCTCTGGCCGAATCTGGCAACGAATTGGACAGTGTCAAAAGACGGACTGAATTACACATTCAAGTTGGTCCAGAATGCAACATGGCATGACGGTAAACCTTTCACATCTGCAGATGTGGTTTTCACGGTCAACAAGGCGTGGAAGAACAGCACTGTTTGCCCCTACAGTCCATCCATATTCGGTGCCCTAGACCGAGCTGAAGCAATCGATAACTATACAGTTGTGCTGTATACTAAGACACCTTATGCTCCCCTCATTCATTACTTGGCTACTACGCTGTATGCTGCCATAATCCCAAAACACATCTACGATGGAACTGACATTCTGACAAATCCCGCCAACTGGAAACCAATAGGAACAGGACCCTTCAAGTTCCTAGAATGGGTTCACGGAGACCACATCACCTTAGTGAGAAACCCTAGCTACTTCAAGCAGGGACTACCGTACCTTAATAAGATAGTTCATAGGATTATCACGGACCCGATTGCCAAGGCAAACGCCTTCGAAGCAGGGGAGATCGACGGAACACAGATACCGCCAGAACTAGGCATTCAGAAGGTCAAGCAGTATGAGAAAAATCCAAAGTACTATGTAACCCCAAGGCGATACAGCGGACTTGGCGTTTTCTTCGTCCTACAGTTCAACGTTAGGGAGAACCGCTCGATAATCGGAGGTCTAAGCGAGAAGGCGACAAAGGTCAGGAAGGCCCTCTGGCACGCCACAAACGTGTCGTTCATAATAGAGAATGCTCTATTGGGTATGGCTGAACCAGCTACAAGTATGATCCCAAAGGGACTCTGGGGCTACAAGAACGTGGCCGCGCAGATGCCGATGCCCTACAATATCAGTCTTGCAAAACAAATGCTTGACGAGGCCGGCTACCCAGTGAAAGCTGACGGCTGGAGATTCGAGCTCTACTTGCCGTACGTGGTGCAGTCGGTGGAGCAACAAGAAGCCGAGTATCTCAGAGAAGCGTGGGCTCAGGTGAACGTCAAGGTGAACATAGAGGGTCATGACCGAGGGCCAAAGCTCACCAAGTGGGCAACTGGAGTATTCGATGTAGTCTTCGAATCACCCTATCACGGACCTGACGCATCGGTCACCACAGGCAGATTCTACCTATCGACCAACATCAAACCAGCAGCATATACCAACTGTCAGGGGTACAACAAATCCACTGTTGACCAGCTGTTCATCCAGGCTCAAACGACAACGGACCTGGTAAAGAGAAAAGAGATCTACGATCAGTTCCAAGAGATAATCTGGAGAGATGCACCCACGATCTGGATAGGCGAAAGACTGGCGTATGATGCATTCAGCGTGAGATTCAAGGGCGAACCCGCAGTCCCCTTCGGCTCGGATGATCCTTTGGAAACGGTATGGTGGACCGATGGCTCGTCCTACTCGCCTGAGACTACGCTTGTAGCTATCGAGGACGCTGGCAAGAAGATCGATTCCTATGCCTCTCAGTTCTATCATGTCGATGCCGCCCGCGCAAAGCTTGACCAAGCTAGAGCCGCTTACGCTCAGATGGAATGGGCAACTGCAGCCAGCTTGGCTAACGAGGCGGTCGGACTAGTGTCGCCCCCGTACGAAATATATGGCGGAGTAGCCGCAGCAGCTATTGCCGGTGTAGCCATAGTAATCTGGCAGAAGAGGAAAGCGAAACCGAAATTCTAGGATTTCCCCCCTCTTTTTTCCTATGCGATACACACCAACTGATCAGTATTATCGTGAACGAACACAGGATTCGGTATTGACTCGATGGGCCGGTGAGACCAGAGGTGACTAGACTAGAACGTGAATCGAGAGAGCTAGGATCCCGCTCAGAGCAGAGTCTTCTTGATACGGGCCTATTGGCTCTTAAGCCGTGGGTTCAAAGCGTCATTCAAGCCGTCGCCCATCATATTGAGTCCCATGCATGTGAGAAAAATGAAAAGCCCGGGAAAGAATGACACGTGCCAATGGCTCATGATGAAGCGTTGAGCGTTGTTCAATACCGTCCCCCAGCTAATGATGTCAGGTGCGCCCATTCCTAAGAAGCTGAGCCCTGCTTCCATGATTATGGCTGAGCCCACGTGTAGCGAGCCGCTGACTATGATGGGCGGGCTTGCGTTGGGAAGTATCTCGCTGAAGATGATGTGTGAACGACTTGCGCCAATGGCGCGGCACGCCTCCACGAACTCGGACTCCTTTAGAGTCAAGAACTCCGCGCGTACAAGTCTGGCTGTTCCGGGCCAGCTCAGCAGTCCTATAACGATTATGAGGTTGAACATGCTGGAACCGAAGAGTGTGATCAGTACAAGTAAGAGGAAGAACTGGGGAATCATCATGAAGACTTCGGTCACTCGCATCAAGACGTTATCTACTCGTCCACCAACATAGCCCGAGACCGCCCCAACCAAGACCCCAATGACTGTAGAGGTTATCGCGGCCAGAAACCCTATCCCAAGAGAAGTTCTGGCGCCGTAGAGAACTTGGCTGTAGATTTCTCTTCCCAACTGGTCAGTGCCCATAGGGTGACTTGAGGAAGGGACTGCAAGCGGCTCGGTGCCCAGCTGATAGGGGGAGGTGGGGGCCACGTACGGACCGATAACTGCGAGGACAGAGAAGAACGCGACAAGCACCAATCCCATCACAGCTGTTCTAGAGCGGTGGTATCTGCGCCAGAAACCGCGAAATTCATTCATTCCCATAGCAGTCCGCTCCCTCACTATTCCAGTCGAACTCGCGGATCATAGAAGGCGTGGACTATGTCCGTTACAAGGTTCGCGACGAAAACTAGGAGTGATGAGAGAAAGTAGACTCCCATAAGAAGGGGGTAGTCCCGCGCGATAGCTGCCTCGTAGATCAACCTGCCCATGCCTGGCCAAGAATAAACGATCTCCACCATCGTGGCACCGGCAAGCATAGTGCCAAACTGAAGACCCGTCATTGTGATGATCGGTCTCATTGCGTTCTTCAGAGCGTGCTTGAACAAGGTGGTTCGTTCGCTTAGACCCTTTGACCGCGCGGTTAAGATGAAGTCCTGTCCAAGGACCTCAAGCATGCTTGCCCGTGTTAGACGAAACGTTTGAGCCGTCCGCAGAAGAGCTATCGTAAGAGAAGGCAGAAACAAGTGCCACATGACATCTAAGACTTGAGCTAAGCCTATCAGAGGTTCCTTTACGGAAGTCATACCTGTTGTTGGAAACATCCTAAGATTGACTGCGAAGACTATCATGAGCAACTGGGCCAACCAAAAGATAGGTATGGACCAACCGAACACTGATAAGCTTGATGCAAGGCTGTCAATAGTTGAGTTAGGTCTCCTAGCAGCGGCCACACCTAAGAGGACTCCTAATGCTATGGACATGGTGATGGATATCCCCATCAGGAGAAAAGTCGGGCCGATCCTCTCGCCTATGACGGTCAACACGGGCCTCCTGAACTTGATCGATTCGCCCAGATCCCCACGCAGGATGTATCCAACATACAGAAGTATCTGTTCGCCTAGAGGCTTGTTCAGCCCAAACTTCTCTTCAATAGCGGCTCTCAGCTCAGGCGTCGGTGTGTATTCACCTGTCAAGAGAAGGACTGGATCTCCAGGCGCCGCGTGAATCAGGATGAAGTTGAATATCACGACAGCGAAGACCAGAGGGACAGCTGCAATCAGCCGCCGCAACACATAGTTCTTCATAGATCTGGTTCCGGATGACATCGGGGGAAACTAGTGCACGAGCTGACTAATAAGCCTAAGCGGCTCCGTCAATAAGGCTTAATAGTGGACACGCCACCAATCTTTCTACTAAGAAACCAAGAACGCATGCTGACCCAGGCAGACCATCAATACGGCGTGTAGGATCCCGTGATGAAAGAGAGCCTACTCAAGGTCAAAGACCTCAAAACACACATATTCACACACCTTGGCACAGTCAAGGCTGTAGATGGAGTAGACTTCGAAATCAACAAGGGAGAGGCAGTGGGACTGGTAGGCGAGTCCGGCTGCGGAAAGAGCTGCACTGCCCTCTCGATCATGAGGCTGCTTCCGCCTTCAGCTCGAACGGTCTCCGGTCAAGTTACCTACAAGGGCAAGGAGATACTCGCCCTCGAAGAGAAGGAAATGCAGCGGATCAGAGGAAAAGAGATCGCCATGATCTTCCAAGACCCGTTCACCTTTCTGAACCCTCTCATGAAGGTCGGAGACCAGATCGCTGAAAACATAATGGTCCATCGAAAGTTCACTGGCTCTGACGTACAGGGTAGAGTGTATGAAGTCTTGGAAAAGGTTAGGATGCCGTCTCCCCAGAAAGTTGCAGGCTTCTACCCTCATGAGCTCAGTGGCGGAATGAGACAACGTGCAATAATTGCCATGGCCATTTCGTCTAACCCTAACCTTCTGATAGCAGATGAGCCCACTACATCATTGGATGTCACTGTGCAGAGGCAGATCCTGCAGCTGTTGGATCAGCTGAAGAAGGAGCTAGGAATCTCCTTACTGCTCATCACGCATGATCTTGGCATCGTAGCAGAGACATGCAACCGATTATTCGTTATGTACGCGGGGAAGATCGTTGAATCCGGCGATATTTTCGCAGTGTTTGAGAGTCCAAGACATCCTTACACAGTTGGGTTGCTGAAATCCGCGCTCAGTATAGAAGAATACAAGAAGGACCTCGAAGGAATAGGAGGGACCGTCCCGAACCTGATCAACCCGCCCTCTGGCTGTCGGTTCCATCCAAGGTGTCACATGGCCAAGCCTGAGTGCAAGACGAACGAGCCACCGCTCGTGGACCAAGATGACGGGCACATCGTTTCCTGTCGGCTGTATGCAGAGGAGGCAGCTATCTGAGGTGAGCATAGCCGAAACAAAGGGGCTGGTAAAGCACTTTCCAGTTCGAACGGGAATCTTGTCCAGACGTAGGCAATTCGTCCATGCTGTGGACGGAGTTGACCTGAGCGTTTGCAGGGGTGAAACTCTTGGGGTAGCTGGGGAGAGCGGGTGTGGAAAATCAACACTGGGCCGCCTGATGTTACGACTCATAGAGCCAACAAGCGGCAGGATCTTCTTTGAGGGCAAGGACATATCGAGCCTTGGGAAGAAAGATATGGCGGATCTTAGACCACAGATGCAAGTTATCTTCCAGAATCCGACGGCCTCACTTAACCCACGCAAGCGGATTGGGCAAATCCTTGGTCTGCCTTTCAAGGTTCACACTTCGTACAGAGACACGGAGATCAGAGAACGGGTCAGGGAGCTTCTGAGCAATGTTGGTCTTGAGCCGCCTGAAATGTACCTGAACCGGCACCCGCATGAATTCAGCGGAGGACAGAAACAAAGAATCGATATTGCCAGAGCGATAGCTCTTCGGCCCAAGTTCATCATTGCCGATGAACCAGTGGCTTCACTCGACCTCTCTGTGCGAGTTGAGATCCTGAGACTCTTGAAGGATCTCCGTGACAAACTAGGCATCACATATGTGTTCATAACTCACGATTTGAGCACATTACGATCGATCGGACAGCGGATTGCAGTAATGTACACAGGCAAGATTGTTGAGCTGGCCGATGTTGAGCAGTTCTACACCGAACCTTTGCATCCTTACGCAAAGGCGCTTCTCTCCGCCACTCCGATTCCAGACCCCAAGAGGCGTAACCGGGAGACTATTGTGCTGAAGGGGGATGTTGCTTCATCGATCAATCCGCCGCCCGGCTGTCGCTTCCACCCGAGATGCTCTCGTAGACTTGAGCAATGTGACAAGGCGGAGCCAAGGATGTGTGACGTGGGGAACGGTCATATGGTGGCCTGCCACCTTTACGGGGGAGCATCATGAGCTGCAATAGGCACGACGGAAAGATCTCTTGCGTTCATGGTTTCAAACAGGCTTTGACAGTGATGGTCTCAGGCGAAACCAGCTACAGGTATCAGTTGGATCTGTCGAGGCTGTTTCCTCAACCCTTCAGCATAGCCAAGTGCTTTGCATGCCACTATCGGAGTCTTTGAATGGTAGGAGGTTCGATAATATGAGAATCGCAGCGCGAAAGCTGCTCAAGAAAATCCGTGACCGCAAACTCGAACCTGATGTTGAGCGCCTTAGGACGGCCTTGTCGCGGTCCGGGCTACCGGATAGGGTTCCATTCATGGAGCTCTTCGCTGATAGGGAGATAGTTGCAGCAGTCATGGGAAAACCTTTGGACTACTTCAGTAGAGAACTCCAAGGCAGAAAGGAGTGGGAGCAAGCTATGCTTACGCTGATGGAATTCTACGAGACTCTGGGATATGACTATATGCGGTACCTAGATCAAGCAACACTAAAGGCCTACAGAGGCTACGCCTTCGCATCAAGAAGGAAGTTCTCATCTGGCAAGGTCGGCTCTCGATCCTTCAAGTATAGTGCAGCTGATGTCGCACCCGATCTGAGCCGCGGAGAACGACTCTGGGCCAACGAAGGCACCAGCCTCATCGCAGACTGGGACGATTTCAGAGCCTACGAGTGGGAAGACCCTGACGAAGTGGCGGAGGACGTTGATGAAGGGCTGGCATGGGTATGCGATCACGCTCCTCCGGGGATGGGAATTGTGACAGGGGGAGGCGCCGTGTTGGAGCCAGCGTGGATGTTGATGGGCGTGAAAAACTTCTATGTAAGTCTATTCAAGCAACCTGATCTCGTTGATGCGATCTTCAAAAAGGTGGCGGAGGTAAGCCTTACCCGGTTCAAGATCCTGGCAAAGACAAGCAGAAAGATATTGGCCTTCTGGGGCGCAGATGACTGGGGCTACAAGAAAGGACTGATGATTTCGCCTGCTATGCTTAAGCGTTGGGTCTTTACCCCTCTTAGGGAGATGGCTGATATCGCGCATTCGAAGGGTGCCCTTTTTCTGCTTCATTGCTGTGGAAACGTCAGAACGGTTATGGACGACATAATTGACTATATCAAGGTCGATGGCAAACATGCCTTTGAGGACACGTACCTGCCTGTGACAGAGGCCAAGAGACTCTACGGCCAGCGGATCGCCATCATCGGCGGCATAGACATGGATGTCATCTCTAGAAGCTCCCCGGCTGAAGTCAGAGAATACGTCAGCCGAGTTCTCAAGATATGCAAAGAAGACGGCGGATACTGTCTCGGAAGCGGGAATAGCATCGCCAACTATGTGCCGCTAGAGAACTATCTGACCATGCTCGACGTAGGTCTGGAAGAGGGATGCTACACCTAGCGACCGTCCTCTTGCCACGATTTCTTGGCCTAGAACGCCATACTGATTAGATGCCCGCACAGATCGTAAGCATTATTACTCAAGCAGTTCGGTCTAAATAACCAAAGGAATGTAAGGGACGCCATTTGGAGAGATCTGGAACACGTTTCACAGGGAGCTCGCTTAGAGACATCTCCTTGGAGAGGGGAAGGAAGACGGCTAAGGATCTCCAGCTACGATAGAACAGGCGGAAACAAGGAT
This sequence comes from uncultured Candidatus Bathyarchaeia archaeon, assembly GCA_964465575.1. GTDB lineage: Archaea > Thermoproteota > Bathyarchaeia > Bathyarchaeales > DTEX01 > CAYXIF01. Next base: position 31,554 of record CAYXIF010000018.1, read on the forward strand.
TGGGTAGCGATTCCGCGCAATTCGACCTCGATGATTGCGCACATCAGGGAGCTAGGTTGATCACCCACATATGAATGACTATGAGTGTTGGACGAGACAATCTGTATGTGCCGAGAACGGTCGTCATTGGCATGGCTATGCCAATCGCAGAAGCGACGATCTATCAAGCACCGCATACTGGTATCAAAAAGGACCCCACAAGGAGCTCAGACCACTTCCACCAGTCGGAGACAGACTGCTTAGGCCAGACATCGTACGTATCGACTTGAAGAAGGCTCTTGAAATAATGGGCGTGAAGTAACAACGGCCCCTAGTTAGAAGAAAGGTGCAAGCTGAGTCCCACCTGTCACATGAGGGCCTGGAATTTGGAGCTTCAACTTTCACCAAGGTCAGGTCACCTGGCGGCGAGACTCCCTTAGCCTATGCGGAAGACGCCCCATTTATCAAAGGCTCTATACATGGCTCTGATGTTGGCCAGCGGTGTGTCAGGGAGGATTGTGTGGCTTGTGCCGCCGATGTACCCCCCGTTGCTGTCACCCAATGTCCAGATCAGATGCCTAACTTCGTTCTCGACTTCCTGCTCGGTTCCTTTCGGTAGCGTGCCCTGAACATCAACTCCGCCGAAGAAGCATATTTTGCCGCTGTAGTTCTTGCCTATTTCGTCGATTTTCATGGCTTGGGGTTGAACTGGGTTGAGGACGTCAAGTCCAGCCTCGATGAGTTGATGGATGATTGATGACACATCGCCGCAGCTGTGAAGCATGGCAGAAGCTCCTCCATTGTGGACAGTGTCAAAAAGCTGTTTCCATTTGGGAAGGAAGAAGTTTTCCCAGACTTTCAGAGGAAACATCAATCCTCTCTGGTGACCGTAGTCGTCGCTGAAGAAAACGGCATCTATCCCGAGCTCAAGCGTTCTTTTTGTTGCTTTCAAGTCGAAGTCCATGACAAGGTCAGCCAGCTTGCTTATCCTAGTGTCTCCCCGCATTATGTCGCTGACGCAGTTCGTGAACCCCCGCAGAAACCAGAGGCGCTCAAATAATGTAAACCAAACGAGTCCTACGACGAACCGGTTGGCGTGATTTTCCTTGATCATTTTCTCGGCGAGATCGAATCGTCCCTCTGCATCAACATCTGGGAAGACATATCTGTCAAGCGACCCCCAGTCCTGAAGCGGATGCCCAACAACCCTTCTACCCATGTTGAAGTCATCCGCCCATGTTACGCCCCACTCATCCCTTCCTAGCACAAGGGTAGACGTGTTGTAGCCAACTGACCCTTTTGGAGGAGTATAACGTACAGTGAGGAAGTGGTTAGGATGCTGCTTTAGGAGTCTTGAGATGCTCCTCTGATATTTCGCAGCTGTTGCCCCATCGTACTGGATCTCCAATGGAACTGCATCGGGTTGTTCAAAACAAATAGTCCGGTAGACTCTTTCACGCATGTCCATGGGTTGCTCCAACTTCTAGACTTTCACGGTGATATATCCCTTTTCCCTGACATGTTGAAAATGCATAAGAACCGTTCAGGCACATCATATGATTGAGGGCGAAATCCACGTGGCAGGGCCAGCAAATCGGGTTTTCGAAGGCATGCTCAAATCAATCAGACAGATCCCGATTATCGACTGTCACGAGCATCTACCAGTGCCCAGCATGTATGTGACACCTAGAGAACCGCTTGCCTTCCTACTCAGAGGATACTTCCAGTTTGAACTCGTCCATGCCGGGCTGCCGAGAAACGACCTTCTCCTTCTACAGAAAGACAACATACCGACTGAGAAGAAGTGGCCGCTCTTCAAGCATTACTGGGTTCGCACAGAGCACACTGCATGTGCCAGAGAGATCAAAGACACGATGCGGTTCTACGGCGAGAAAGATGTGACTCTAGAAAGCATCGAACGTCTGGGGCAAAAGATCAGGAATATTGACGAGAAGAGCTTCGTTGAGTTCATCGAGTCCTTAGGCATCAAGCTGCTGCTCGACAACATCCTCTTCACAGCCGAGGAGCTCAAAAGGTTCATCAAAGGCGACATTGCACTGCCCGCTTGTTACAGACTGCTCATCCCTCTTCCCACGTTTCATGGCACCGGAAACGGCGTGATCTGGGGATTCGGAAAGGGACCTTGGTCTTTCCAGGGCATACAAGAGATCGCTAGCATCCTAGACAAGACTGTAACGAGCCTCGATGAGTACCTGGGCATCGTCCGCGAGATCATGACTCGGTTGAAAGAACGAGGAGCAGTAGGAATGAAAGACCAGAGTGCCTACTACAGAAGCATCGACTTCCATGTGGCTACAAGGGAAGAGGCTGAACGTCTATTCAACAAATGCCTTTCTGAACCTAGGCATGGCCTGGGATGGCCGGAAGCAAAACCATTAGACGACTTCCTTTTTCATGAGTGCATGCGGTTTGCAAGGGATTTGGAGCTCTCAGTCCAAGTGCACACAGGCTATCCTGCAGGAACAAGGAACAGAGTCGCCGGAGCCAACGCAGCGCTGTTTGCTGGGGTCCTAGAGCTCCACCAAGATGTCCTCTTTGATCTGTTTCACGGCAATTGGCCGTACATGGGTGACCTGCTGTTCCTTGTGAAGAACTACCCTAACGTGTATCTGGACTTATGCTGGGCACACTTGGCTGATCCTGCTTACTGCACTGATCTTCTGGAGAGAGCGGTCTTCGTGGTCTCTCACAAGAAGATCAACGGTTTCGGTGGTGACTACGGAATTCCTGAGATGATACCTGCACACCTATCCTTAGCCCAGACGAACATTGCCCGCGCCTTGTCCAGACATGTCTCCAGCGGATGGCTCTCAAAAGATGAAGCTATCAACATGGCTGCCGACTGGCTGTATAACAATCCGAACGAGCTGTTCAGCCTAGGCCTAGAGCCATTCTACGCATAAGTCTCGGATGCGACAACGTGCCTGAAGCTCCTAAACTGTTTCTTCGTGTCTTTCTGAGACCCAAGCTTGGACGGCCAGTGCTCGTTGCGTTGCGACGCGGTTTTAGAAGGCTTTTGGCTGGTCTTCTCGTTGGTAATTTGAGGGCAGGGACTACCCCATATGTGTGAGCCCCTGCATCTTCTCGTAGGCGTTTCTCCAGTTCTCAGCCTCTCTTCTGAGGTTCTCGGTCTCCCTTAGCCTAGCATCTGGGTCTTCAAGTATCTCATACATGATTGATCCGTCAGCATCTCTGGGGGTCGGTATGCTCAGCAGATGGGCGATGGTGGGAGCTATGTCTATGAGCCACCTTGTGGGTTTTGGTTGGGCACCCTTCTGTATGCCGGGTCCAGCCATCACTAGCAAACAGTCCAAACATCCGAACTGACCGAACTTGACGGTTGACAGCTGTCTGCCATGTTCGTGGCTTAGTCCTGGGTTCACGGCAAAGATCAGGTCTCCGATTCCCTGTCCGTGTAGTCCCAAGATTCTGGCGTCCTCTCTTTTTAGCACGAGTGAGAAGGGGTTCCTCCCCGTTTTCTTGTCCTTGTAGTCATGCAGAAGCTCTATGATCTTTTCCCGGACTTCTTCGTATTCTTCCCCAGGCTCGACTATGCCGTGAGGTTCTCTGCCTTTGAGGTTAACGTATATGTGGCACTGCCTGTGGGGCGTAGCCTTGGTTCGGCTCCAGTCGATGACTTGAACCCCGTCTTCGTCTTTTCGGTAAAGCAGCCCGCCCTCAGCTAGGATATCATACAGGTTCACATCGCTGAAGCTGGATTGAGCCCCGTGGTCTGAGACTATGGCTATAAGGGTCTTCTCATCAACTGCTTCAGTGATTGTACCCACGAGCTGATCCACACTCACATACACTCTGGTTAGGAACCCAAAGGTCTGGGTTCTGGACTGTTCATCCGGATTCGTCAAGGGCTCTGCCTTGGTCATATAGACATGGTGAGCGTAGTCTGGACTGTGAGTCTGCAAGAAGAACAAGTCGTAACCGTACTTCCTCATTAGGTAGACTGAGGCGTCAGCCATCCACTTGTTCTGGTATTCAACCTGCTCAAGGAAGGTTGCATCATCAGTCCAGCCTCTGACAATACCCTCCCATCCTGGCCTTTGGATGAAGCTCCCAAACTGTTTCACCAGATCTGGTCCGATCGATGTGGGTTTGGTCCACCCTTCATTGGGCATGACATGTGTACTGTAGAGTCTGAATCTCTTGGCATCCTCTGAGAGCTCTATCAATTTGAACTTGATTGTTCCTTCCACTTTCTTGTCCTTCGAGTCAAAGCCTATTGCGACTGGCTGACTCCACTGTCCGACGGTAAGCGCCGCAACTTGATCCTCAATCCTTGCCGATCGGGATATGACAATTTGCCTGTACTGGCCCTTAACCTGGGGGAGAAGAACTTGAAAGATGAAGGGCTCGTAGCTTTTCAGGTCAAGCTCAGAGACGGTGGGAACGGTGGCAGTCAGTCCCATTCTGCGCGCATCAAAGATGCGCTTCTTTGGGTGAGGAGCGATTCGCAAAGTTGTAGTAAGGGTGTTTGGGTCGCTGTCCGAGGGCTTGACGTCCACTTGATTGGCGAGGGGGTATCCCCGCATGTTTGTGAAGAGGTTCTCGGGGCATATCTCGTGCACCTCATCCGTCACGTTGGGACCGCATCCATTGACCTGAATCCCGTTTTTGACTGTGGGAGGCCATGACGCAGAGTATTTCATCAGCAGAACCCTCTTGCCAGCTCTTTCAGCGGCGTTCCACAGATATTCAGCTGAGCACTCATTGGTGTTGAAACCGGAGTATATTATGTGAAGGGGGTCTCCTGCGTGATGAACATGGTAATCTGCTATGCCCGTCGTACCGGCCCACGCTCCTGTTGCCAGAGATGTCCAGTTGTTGGGCGTAACTGTCGGGTACGGCGCCAATACTCGACCGAAAAAGCCCTTTTCAGCGATCTTCCCGATGTTGGGAAGCTTGCCATCCTTAATGAGCATCTCAACGAGGTCTGATATTGCTCCATCAACACCGATTAGCACTAGTTTCTCTGGAAAAGTCATTTCACTGTCACCCATGAGATAATGAAGTCTTCTCTTGTGTTTTTATCGTTTCTCATAAGGCTGGAAATTTGCTTAGCCATCGCTGAGCCAAGAATGTCTATGCGACAACAGATATAGTCTTAGCAGACCTTGACTTGTGTGAAGCGTCCTTGGAGTCGATAACCAGAACGAAGTCTTGGATTATTGGAGACTTGGGGGGTGTCCATTCATTCTTCTCATCAGGGGTCAATCTGCCTAGGTCGTACTCTTTTCCAGTTCTAGGGTCGAAGTAGAAAGCATTGTAGGCAACGTCACGTTCGATGAGTTTTACGTTCTGCACGCTTAGGTCGTATGCGACAATGTAGATGATGCGCACCTCTCTTGGAATCCCAGCTGCATAGGGACATAAATAGTTGTCCTTGGTCCAATGTGGCTCAACCCACTCTGGATGCGGCTCAAACAGCCACCAGCGATAGCGCCCTAAGAGCCGCTTGCCAAGGCATAGCTGTACGGAGCCGGGAAGTTGGCAGGCGTCGTCCCAAGGCATGTCTCCCCAAGATTGGCCGTGTGGCGAAGGACCAAAAGGCGCGTCTTGAGTGTTGACTTGCCAAATCCCGTTTGCTCCGTATGTGTGTCCTGCTGCGCCGTTGAGGATACTTGTCCAGAACATGAGTCTCTGAACGTTCTCCCAGCTTGCGCCCATGATCCCCTCGTAGCAGACTTCTCCTACTATCACTGGCAGCCGGGGTTGCCGAGATACCGAGCTGACGACTATGTTCACCGTGTCAGTGAAGCTCCTGGTGTCACTGTGACCCGTCTGAAGCATGTCTATGTCTATGACAGAAGGGTCGTCAACCATGTTGCGCCCACAGTTCGGAGAGAGAGGATGAACCGTGATTGGGCGATGATAGGGATCTGTCGAACGCAGGTACCGAGCAACATTCGTCCAGCCTGAGCGTGCTTTGGGTATCTGCTCTTTGTGCCTCTGTTCGCCCCAGAAGGCATAGTACGGCATGGCTGCTTCACCAGCCAAGCACCAGACTACGGGGTAGGCGCAATATCTGGCGACTAGGTTTCGCCAGTGCTTCTTCATGGTTTCCTCCCCCGCGAGTCCTATATAGTATCCCCAAGCACCAACGATACATGGCACGATTCCCTCTTCTACAAGCCAGTCAATGCGTCTGTCCATAAAGCCAAAGTACTCTGGATTTATCCTTGAGAAGCCCTCTTCCCATGGAAAGCCGGCCTCATTGGCGCCTCTCTGATCGAACGGCGGCATATCAGAGTAAAGCCCAGCAACAATCTGGACCAACGTGAAGCCTTTCTTGGCTCTGTCTGTGGCCAGCTTCTTGAAGTCTCTTGGCCAATTAAGCCGAGTTGTAAGACCCATCCACCATGTGTCGCCAAGCCAAAAGAAGGGCGTTCCATCAGCGTGCTCAAGATACCGTCGGTCTTGGCTAACTCGGATCGGACCGTGGACAAACAACGGATTCTTGCCCATATACCGGGTTACCTCCAGGATCCCTCTTTGGCTGTTAAGCTCTTCATTAGACTCGTCCGAGCATACAATGTGGAACTTGTGTCTGCCCACATCCTGAGAAGCGTAGCGTACTCGCCATACGTTTCCTCCTGCCCAGAAGGCCGGGACAGCCTTTTCCGATCCATCTGGATGAACGAACACGCCAGAGACCTCAACCTCGTTGAAGGGGTCCACGTATTCCTTCTTTGAGGCAAAAGACCACTCTGCCATGCGGTTCTGGAAGGTTTGTTTCAGTCTAGTGCTCATGATTCTCAGCTCTTCACTCCAGCTCTATTTCACTTATTAGATGTTCTCAAGCCTTAAAAGGGCGGGTCATTAGTAGAGAATTGGCGTCGTGGATTAGATACATATTCTCGTTCATAATTCTCAGAAGATGCAAGGTCTATCCCAATTCCTGCTAAAAATATGTTGGAGAATAGCCTACCGGATGCGGGGATTTTGCCGATAGGGGGAGCAACCCTTTAGTGGTCATTTCCAATGAATTTGACGTTTTCTGCTTCTTTCAGGTGTCTGTCACCTGTTATGATCTCGGCATTGTAAGCCTTAGCTGTAGCT
>CAYXIF010000019.1:0-37947 GCA_964465575.1 uncultured Candidatus Bathyarchaeia archaeon
CCAGATGATGATTTCAGAGTCCTTGAAGACCCCGACGGCAACCTCTTCTGCGTGGTCCAAAAAAGCAAACCTTGATATCCGATGTTCAGAAACCCAACAAAAAAGGGGAATTGCGGGAGTAAGCAAAGATTTACTATCGGCTCTTGTGGAGATATCGCCACTATGATGCTCAAATGCGGCTTTCAGGGACCTCAAAGATAATTTTTCGTAACCCTCTGTCATTTGAAGAGCATAACGTTGTCGTCAGCGAACACATGTTCGGAATCAGATTCAGTCATTTCTTACCATTCAGGCCAGACTTCCGAATCTGAGAAAAGGGAATCCGAAGATAAGGCAGGATATGAAGGCTTAGCCATTAGTCGGTTCACATTTCACATTAAGCGCCTTCGCTAGCAGCATCAAATCCTCATCGGTCATCCACTCAGTCTGAAGGTACTCGCAGATCCTCTTGTCACTTAGTCCTAGTCTCCGCGCCTCCTCCACAGCGTTGCGAAACGCCTCAATCTCTGTAGGTCTTTCGACATAGTTGTAGTGACCGTCGAAGAGCTCCTTGCCATCCATAAACTGCTTAACATGGGTTAGCTCATGGATTACATCAAGATATATGTCCATGATGTCGCCCTTGTTCAAGTACTCCGCGCTGACTATCAGATGTCCATCAGTACTGCTTACCCCCATGTAGCCTCGTCTCCCACCAAACTCTATCCTAAGATTCTTCAGCACGCTTCCAGTCTTCTCCCCGAATATGCGCCAAACTGCTTCAACCTTCTCGAATCCTCTAAAGTAATCAGTGAATGGGTACATAGACACCTTGGCGTTGCGCACTATCTCAATATTCAGTTTCGAGTCCATGGCCGCCATTCCTTTTCTGAAACTTGTCTCCATATGATGCTTTGTGTGCTTGGATAATGCCGCAGCTTCTATAAAATCTTTCTTCAACTTTCATCCGAACCGCGATCGAGGCAGATTGCACGAGTCACCCAGACCTCGGCTTTCGCAGGTTGGTTTCTGACTCGAAGACGATTGCTCTAGCCAAGAAACTAGATTTATAAAATCGGAATCACATCCATTGAAGTATGGCAGCTAATGCAGGGGCATTACATACAAAGAACGAATACCTAGGAGACACAATCAAGTCACTTGATCTGGAAAGAATACAAACCATCTCAGAATTGTTGGACGCGTTCAACCAAACATCCTTTCAGTCCCGCACGCTGGCCATGTGTGCCAACATATTCGTAGACATGCTCGAGGATCCCGAAAGACCAGCCATTTTTCTTGGCATTGCAGGCGCCATGGTTCCTGCCGGCATGAAGAGCGTGGTATCGACTGTCGTGAGGAAGAACATGGTTGATGTCATAGTGAGTACAGGAGCCAACGTGTACCATGACCTTGTAGAAGCATTTGGGGAGCATCACTACCTTGGTTCACCAGACGCCGATGACATAGTACTACGCCAGGTAGGAATCGACAGGATCTATGACACCTACACAGACGAATCAAGGTGTGGAGCAATTGATGACATGATCACAGGCTTTGCGAATGACCTAGCGAATGAAGGATTAGGCAGTATCTCGTCAAGAATGCTCCTGCACAGGCTTGGCGCGCTAGTTGACCAAAAAGGCGCAGCAGACGAAAAAAGAGACTCCATAGTCTGGAACTGCTGGAAAAATGGCGTGCCAATCTTCGTGCCAGCCTTGTGTGATAGCTCGTTAGGACAATCAATAACAGAGCACTATATAGAATACCTAAAGAAAGGTAGCCGCCCACTTCTGATCGATCAGATAAGAGACAACTACGAGATAATGCAAATCAAGAAAGCAGCGCCTAAGACAGGAGTAATATACGTAGGGGGAGGAGTGCCCAAGAACTACATTCAACAGACCGCTTTCCTCGAGAGGCATTTTGGAGTGCCAGACGCTGAACACGAATATGGTTTCCAGATAACGACGGACAGTCCTCAGTGGGGCGGGTTATCCGGATGCACATTCAGGGAAGGCCTTAGCTGGGGGAAGGAGAAGCCTGGAGGCAGATACGCAACATGCTACTGCGATGCAACTATCGCTTTCCCTCTCATTGTCAAGGCGACACTAGAAAGATGCAGGAACCTAGATAAGAGAAGTAGACTGATTCCAAACTTCTGACACACATGACATTTGAACCGTACTACCATGAGAGGCTTAAAGATCTTCTCTCTGAGGAGGGCATGAGATATATACCGTGTCAAGAAGATGTCATCAGAAGACTTCGAATTCGCAGTTCGTCTAGCCGACACTATGAACTGGGGCTCAGGGAAAGAAGACTTCGAGTTCATGATGAGACTAGAGCCAGACGGCTGTTTTGTGTTGCTCAGCAACTCAGAAAAAGTTGGCATGGCGACGGCGATAAGCTATGGTCAGGTAGGCTGGCTGGGAAATGTCATAGTCAGTGAGGACTATCGTAGGAAAGGAGGCGGGTCACTACTGGTAGAACACGCAATCAGATACCTGACAAGCAAAGATGCGGGGACTATTGGCCTATATAGTTATCTTCATCGAATTCCGTTCTATTTGAAGCATGATTTCCGAGTCGACTCCGAGTTCATAACACTAAAGGGAAGAGGCTTCTCTGCGTCGACTCAGTCTCATATGAGAGAAGCTGATGAAGATGACGCACAGCAGATAATCGACCTAGATCATCTTTACTTTGGCGGACCTCGAAGCAAGCTGCTAGAACCCATCCTGCTCGACCCAATCAACTCATGCTATGTATGCACAGCCGATGACCAAATGCTTGGATTTGTAATAGCGAAAGTATATGACGATGTTTCTGAGATAGGGCCGTTGGTCTGCAAACGGGGATACATTGATACTGCTATAGATCTCTTAAGCACAAGTCTCAATAGGCTGAAAAATCGTGAAGTCTCTCTATGTATCCCTGAAAGGGAATCTGAGATTCTCAGTCTGTTGATGAGACATGGATTTAGGGAGGACTTTCATCTGTCAAGAATGATTCGCGGAAAGCCGGTCATTGGTGACCATGTCTACGTGGCGGAGTCCTTGGAAAGAGGTTGAGGCTTTTGTCATCGAATCTCGGCAGGATAATACTGAAAGATTTCCTTGAGAATTCAAGGCCTTGCATTCAAGCGGTCGTGGAGGGATTGCGCCAATTCAGGTTGGGCAAGAGAAAGGAAGTCCACTTGTTTGAAGTGATGAAAGACCAAGTGAAGGATACTATTTTCCATGGGGATAGCTTCTTTCTAAGGTCTTCTGTCGAATACTCAAACCCACAGCTGACGCTTGAGGAAGTTCAAGGCATCATCGCCGCGAGGTTAATCGAAGTCTGTGGAAAATACTTTTACCTCCACAAATTGCTTGACGCAAGTAGGGAGGACATGGCTGAGATGTGTGAGATGCTGGAAGATCCCGCCACGGATAGGATCTTCCCCTTCCTATTGAACACAGATGACGTGGAGCCGGATAGGTACTCTGTGAACCCTTTGAAAGAGTCGATAGTGGAAAGTGGCCAAAGCGCTTTTCCGTCAGCTTTTGTCAAAACAGATGGGCTCGCGATCGATGAGAAGTTCCTAAGAAAGTATGAAGGATCGCTCATTTCAAGGTCTGAGGTGGAACGAGTAGAATACTACCTTACGAATTGTAGAAACAGCTATGTGAACATGGTTGATTCTGTCAAGCAGGAGCATTTGAAGATGCTCTCGGAATCATTCGGAATCGACCTCTCCCTTCCCATAATGCGAATGCCCTTGGAAATTCTTAAGAAGGAGAATCCCAATGGCTTGCTGCATCGCATCATAGGAGAAACGCACAGAGACTACGAGTCAATCGAGCATGTCTACAATTGTATGGGTAGAAGCATGAAGAACCGGACAACGCTTTTGACGGTGCCACACTCGAAGAAAGGGTTTGGCTCGAAAAGAGCAGCTAGAGGCAAAATCCACTTCGACGGAAAAAGGTTAAGAAGCATTCAAGTAAACTACCAAACAGCCCCTCTGTACCCGAACGATATTGATCCAAAGGACATCAGTATTGCAGAAGCTGAAGATCAATTTACTGTAGAAGGTGATAAACTGATAAACTACGATTTCAAAGAAACACCATCTTCACCCCAATTCGTCCTCTACTCTTTGGGATCTCCAGAGGATGCGACCATATGGCATGGAATCGGAGAGTCTGGAGCCATCCAGCTAGTAAAGAGCTATACTTCTGTGCACGTTGCATGCGTCAAAGACGCGATGATAAAAGATCTGGCAAAATACGGAATTGCGCCGAAAATACCTCTTCAGTTTAACCTCGTGCCAGAAAAAATGTGGACTCACCCAGTACACAGAAATATAGATGCAAGCGTAGGTTCTGTTAGGAATCTGGAAGATCTGGCTAGAATGGGCATGAGGGTTGAATGCCTTTCGACCTATGGATACGCTAGATAAGCAAGGAGTTTTTCTTGAATGTTCTTCCAACAGATCAAAGATGTCGGCGACAACTTCTCCTACATCATAGCAGAAGAATCATCGGGTAGTGCTGCGGTTATCGATCCCAGCTATAACGCTGACGCTATTGTGAGATTGGCAAGGAAAAAAGGGTTAAGAATAGGGTATGTTATCAACACCCATCATCATAGGGATCATGTTGCCGGCAATTCAAAGATCAGATCATACTTCGGCTCACTGATCGTAGCCCATAAGCTGTCGAATATCGAAAAAGACATCGAAGTAGTCGAAGGAGACGTCCTGAAAGTTGGTGCGTTGGACATGAGGGTGATTCACACGCCTGGACATACTCCCGACAGCATATGCTTACTGGTTCAAAAGAAACTCATGACGGGCGATACTCTGTTTGTGGGGGAATGCGGCAGAACGGATCTGCCAGGCGGTAGTTCCTTAGACATGTATAACAGTCTTCTCAACAAGTTAGTGAGGCTTGACGATCACATCCAAGTCTATCCTGGGCATGATTACGGTTCGAAACCTTACTCAACAATAGGAGAAGAGAAGAGAACAAACTATACGCTGGAAAACCGCTCTCTTGATGAGTTCGTGGAATTCATGAAGGAACCTTAGTCACACAATCATCTATGTTCAAGACCAACCTGTCCTTTTGGCGTTGCTGAACAAGCGAAAATACCCTGTGCAGGCTGCACTGTAAAGGAGTCTTTACACAATAAAGACCGCTGCGGCGACTACTGTTGTCCACAATCCGTCTTTATCCCCCCTTGCGAATTGGCAGACATGAGTAGTTCTTAGAATCTTACCACTCGCCATGTAGACCTTCTTTCTTTCATTCCATGCCGTCTCAGGATCGAATTCTATGCCAAGCGCCATTGCCAGCATGGTTGCTGCCAAATCCTCAGCGTAATCTCCAGCCTTGACGGCGGTTTCACCAAACGAACTATGTTCGGAAAGATAACCATAGCCATCTGCGTCTTCAGGTACAGCTAGTCCCACGGCCGCGGAAACCGGACGACTCGGCGTGTTGGTCTCGCTTTTTGCCATGACAATGAAGGTTATTTGGCCAGGCCTTAGAAGCGCTAAGCCCTCATCTCTTGTAATTATCTCACAGCCGGTGGGAAAAATGCTTGATACACGAACAAGATTATACTTTTCAATCCCGGCCTCTCTTAAAGCTAGCTCAAAAGAAGCCAGCTTATCTCTGTGGACTCCTACGCCCTTCGCAAAAAACATCTTCGCTGGAATCATAGTCCTCATCCATATGTTGTCCTTTTTTAAAAGCCTTTCTAATGGTACTTTTGGCTACTAAACAGATAGAACCCCCTAAGCTGGCTTGGCGATATCTATTACCTGGAGGTTTTTTCTTGCCAACAGCTGTGCTCTCCGTTTAAGATCTAGAAAGAGAAAAGTAGCTTCAGCCGTATTTGGCTCAAAAATCTGACTCAAAGAAACTCATAATGCTCAACACCTATTCCTTGGAAAGCGATCTGTATTCATTCTAAGAACCAAGCGTTAGACCTAGAAGAGGTCGCCTATTCTAGGCCTCTTCGGTGTCTCTCTTCCTTTGTCCGTCCTATAGCCTGCTCAACCTGTGTAACTGAAGTGCCAAGATAGTTTCGAGGGTCTAAGCCCTCTCCAATCTCTTCTCTGTCGAGAAGACGGAGAATAGACTTCTCTTGAAGCAATACCGCTTTGAAAGGGACCTTTTCGTTCATGCTCTTTATGCTCAATCTGCGCACAAGCTCGTAAGCCTCCTGCCGGTTCATCCCTTTCGCCGCAAGCGCCATCATGATGGCCTCTGACATCGCTCGTCCCTCTGTGAGATCAAGGTTGTTTCTCATCCTCTCCTCGTCAACATCAAGGTTCTGAAGAATCTTGGTCATCAGATGCAACATGTAATCGACGATGATGCAGGCCTCAGGCAGAATGAACCTCTCTGACGCGGACTGAGTCAAATCCCTCTCATGCCACGTGGGCACGTTCTCCAATGCAGGAACCACCAATCCCCTCATGACCTTCGCCAACCCGCAGATTCTCTCGCAGAGTTCCGGATTGCGTTTGTGGGGCATCGTGGAGCTACCAACTTGCCTTCTCTCCTCAAAGGGCTCATAAACCTCGCCGATCTCAGGTCTCTGAAGCTCCCTCACCTCAGTTGCGAAGTGATCCAACGTTGATGCGATGATCGCCAAGAGACAAACAAACTCGGCGTGACGGTCCCTCTGAACAATCTGAGTAGAAACCTCAGCGGCTCTTATCCCCAGCTTCCGCATCACGAGCTCCTGAATTCTCACAGCGTCATTGCCTAGACCAGCCTGTGTCCCCACAGCGCCACTCATCTTTCCGACAACCAACCTCTGCTTGCACTCGACTAGTCTCTGGATGTGCCTTGAAACTTCACTCATCCACACAGACATTTTGAGACCAAAAGTAATGGGCAAAGCGTGCTGTCCGTGAGTCCTTCCCATCATGATCGTGTTCCTGTAGCGTTCGGCCGTCTTCATGAGCACGAGCTCAAGATCGTCCAATCTACGGCATATTGTGTCGGCTGCGTCTCTTAGCTGAAGCGCCTTCGCCGTGTCCACAATGTCGTAGCTTGTTGCACCCAAGTGAATGTAGGCTCCGCTTGGTCCGCAGACCTCCGCGAAAGCCCGCACAAGTGACATGACGTCGTGCTTGATCTCCTTCTCGATCTCCTTCACGCGGCTGATCTTGACATGTTCAGTTGAAGCCAATTTGGCAATCTTCTCTGCGTCGTCTCGCGGGATATTGCCAACTTGTCCATGAGCCCAAGCCAAGGCCGCCTCAACATCGAGCAGCTTCTGAACGTAGCTCTCTTCCTCAAAGACTGAAAGCATCTCCGGTGTTCCGTAGCGACCTGTCTCTATCGGTAGGATGGGCAACTCGATCTCCTCTAAGGTCATTCTTCAACTCGAGATTAGATTGTTCAAACTACATTTAAAGTTTTTCTGGGATGCACGTAAGCAAATCTGCATGCTTATAGTCACTACTCTTCAGACATCAATGAAATGTCATCAGATACATATATAGCATTGAGCTAAACCATCTGGAAGAGTAGTGCAGAAACGGAAGGATCTTGCTGCACAGCCTTGCATGAATGCAACACAAACCTGTGCCAAAAACCTTTCCGGAAGTTGCCCAAGTGAAGAAGACCGCAGTCGTGTACTCACCGAACTACCTAGCCCATAACACTGGATTAGATTGCCCAGAGTCGTCGCTGAGACTGCAAGCCATAATGAGGGGAATCGAACGGACAGCCCTTCTTAAGAGTCGAAATCCTGTCCTGATCGAACCCAGGCCTGCAAGCCCCGACGAGCTTCAGCTCGTTCACAGTCACGAGTACATAAGCCTCGTCAAGAGAGTCTCCAGGAAAGGCGGGGGTTACCTAGACGAGAACACAACAGTGTCGAGGGAAAGCTATGAGGTTGCGCGGCTGGCGTCTGGAGGTGCAATCAAGGCTGTATGCAAGGTTATGACCGAGGAATTCAGAAACGCGTTCGCCCTTGTTAGACCTCCAGGACACCATGCTGGAGCCAGACATGCCATGGGCTTCTGCATATTCAACAACGTCGCGTTGGCTGCAGCATACTTGCTTGCTCGCTTCGGTTTGCAGCGGGTTCTGGTCTTCGATATCGATGCACATCACGGCAATGGAACTCAAGAAACGTTCTACAGCACTGATAAGGTTCTTTACATTAGCCTGCACGAAGACCCCTCCTTGTTCCCTCGCACAGGCTTCATGAACGAGACCGGTATGGGCCAAGGATCAGGATTCACTGTAAACGTGCCGTTCCCCTTTGGAACTGGTGACCCGTCTTACTGGAACGCTGTGAAAGCCATAGCGATGCCCATAGCCATGCAGTATAAGCCCCAGTTCATTCTAGTCTCCGCAGGCTTCGACGGTTACTACAGAGATGACGTTGGAGAGCTCTCACTCTCCGCGTATATCTACCCTCGCATCTTCCGAGCAATCTTGGACCTAGCTCACAAGCTTTCCAAGGACCGGGTTGTGGCTGTATTGGAGGGTGGCTACTGCCCCAGCTTCTTGGAAAAAATCGTGCCGGGAATTGTTGCTCAGATGACTGGCCTTGAAGTCAGAGTTCGAGATCGGCGCCCATATTTGGACTTAGAAGCCCAGAAACGAGCTGAAAGAGTCGTGAGAAGGGTTAGAGCAGTCCAGTCAAGTTTCTGGACACTGTAGGCTCGTATGCGCGGCTATTCAGTGACTTCAATGGCGCTTTCGGGGCACTGTGCCTCGCATGCCCTGCAGACTAGGCACTCATCAACCTTCACAAGAGTGGATTTGCCGTCATCAAGTTCAAATACTGCGACAGGACAGACGTCAACGCAGGTGCCGCACCCGGTGCACTTATGATGATCGATACTTATTTTGACCAATCAAGGTCACCTTTCTGAATTTGAGTCACATCCTCTTCCAGAGATAAAAGCTTTTTGGGAGGAAGCTTTCTGTGAGCTCTCAGCGGGTTTCTTCTCTGAGCCTGAGAAGTATCTCCGCTATCCTGTTCTCAGCTCGTTCTTTTATGCGGTTGTATTCGTCCACCAATCTCCGATAGGCTTCGGCCGAGACCTCCCTTCGTTTGTACCGGGCCTCTACTCTCTCGATATCTCTGTCCAGTGTATCGATCTCTGCCTCTGATGTTTCAAGGTGTCTCATTCTCTCTAGGTACCGGCTACCTGCACTGCCGATCTCCCTTCTAAGGTCCGTGAGGTCTTTCTGCAGCCTTGATAGACGCCCATCCAACGAACTCCTCCGGAGCTTGTACTCGCGGCGGGAGATCTTTCCCTTTTGAACCCGCTGTTCTAGGGAATAAAGCTCCGACTCTAGCCTTCTCCTTTCCTCATATGCATCAAGGAACCTCTTAACAACATCCGGAGAAAGCGCCATCTCAACAACCGATACTGGCCTAGAGACCCTCCTAACGAGGAGCAAACTGCCACCTACCAAGGCAACTATTCCCACCCAAAGCGCTGGTCTAAAGAAAGACCAGAGAGTCAGGTATCGATAATCAAAGCTGAACGTTTGCTCATGTAATGCCGTCACGTTGTAGTCAGTGAACTTGGCCTTCACTAGAAGGCCTTCTCTCTCTACACTTGTCGGGGTCTTTGAAGCTGTCTGGAACTCGGCTCCCTCAGGCAGAGAAACCACTACTGTGAACCGTCTCGCAACATACCCATAAAATCTGACCAGACTAACATTGAGTGTGTAATCTTGCCATCCTTTCTGGGCAATGTACATGCCAGATGGAAGACTGTACGCAATGAGAAGCTTCACCCTTTGATCGGCTCCTAGTAGTTCTCTGAGGTAGACTTCGACTTCGACGCGGTCTTCGTAACCCACCACGGACAGCTTGCTCCTATCAATAGCGCCGTACACATCCTGCGCAGCAACATTAGTAGCATTGGGAGGCAAAGCAAAGTGTATCTTAGATATTCTTTTCTCTGCTTTATTGACTACTTGGTAGAAGTCGGTCACAGTGATTGCTCCTGAGCTGTCTACCGCCACTTCCCTCGTCCACTCTCCTACATCCAGAACTGCAAAGTCGAACATTGTGAACTCTACCCATGCAGAAACATTGGCAAGAGCTTGAAGCGGGCTCTTATCGCTGTACAGAACTAAGGCGGAATCCACAGTCCTGTTGGAGATGATTGGCGAAGCCGAGTCAAAAGAAGCTCCATTTGGTAGCGCAATGGTCACGTTGCACATAAGAGATTCCACTGGCAGACCCGGATATAGAGGAAAAGAGGCATGAACACTCGATTCGTTAGCTTCCACCATTTGTGAGAAAACGAGGACAACCGTGAAACTGTAAGAGCGTCCGTCGCTTACATCGACCTGCTTAGGAAAAGCTACACTGATCCACGAAAGCTCTTCCTCAAGGCCGGCTGAATCTGCCCTTGTAGACAACCTCCCAGATGAATCATAAGAGAAGTTGTATACTAAGTTACCTTTGTACACAAGTGGGAAACCAATCTGGAACTCGCCTAGAGACTTGACTTTCTGGCCATCGGCGGATGAAAGGGTTAGGGCATCTCTTACAATGAGTGTTCCACCATTCGCGACCTCTATGACACGGCTTATTTGAACCGTTGGATACTCCGTAACCTCTTCAGCTTGAGCATGACTCAAGCACGCACAGGAAAGCAGTAGGAGAACAGCCGCCATGGTTACACGCAGAAAGGACGCCGATCGCTTCCTGTCCAAGCATTTGCCTCCATTTTGTGGAGATGTGGATCGTCTTTTTCGAGAATTATGTTAACCCTTTGCTTTTAAGTGTATTCATGCGTTGCGTCGCTAGGTGACTGAAGAGTGTTGCCGCTTGAGTGCCAGAGACTATACCCAAGCCTTACTTGAAGAAGAAAGAGCGGAGAACAGATTAGACACCTGCCCGTTTGATGTAGTAATCATCTTCTTTCTTCGGTCCGAAACTCCTCAGTCCCTTCTCTTTCAGTTGTCTCCTCAACCTAGCAGCGTACTCGCGACTGATCTCACTTCTATTCTCCAGATATGCAATTATCTCTACAGCTTGATTCTGGTTGTTGCACCGCCGGAGAAAGTCGATGACATCTGGGTTGTAGCCATCAAACTGGCTAGAGGCTGCTCTCTCCCCTGCCTCGGCGTCCGAACGGACTGATGCTATCTGTACATTATTTTCCCCCATCCCCATCTCTTCAGCCAAATGAGGGAACATCTTCTTGAAGCGTCTTTCGTCGATCTCCATTCTTCCATCCATAGCCTCATATTCTTCTACAGTCAACACCTTAATATCCTGAATGGTTGGCTGATGCGAACTGTGAGCTTCTCCTGTACGCTTCAACTTCCTTCAGAAGGCACTGTCTGCTCGAGCCAACGTCAATTCTGTCCCATGGCAGAGGTTGATCAACGCTCCTTGCGCGCGTGGAACTCTCCAAGGAGAGACCCGACTCTTTCAGAGCTCGCCTCCAGGCTCCCGACCCGCCCTTGTAGCGTGCTGCGAGCTCAACAATCCTGCCGGTCTTCCGGTCACCAAGGCTGAGAAAAGCTTGAATCTGAGCACGGTGGGGGTCAAGGCTGTCAATCACGAACCGCCTATCCCCTTTCAGTCTTCTTTTCAGTAAGGCCAAACTCTCTCTCACGTATGAAACAGATGGTGCCTGTTCCCATTGGAACGGCGTGTGGGACTTCGGGATCAAGGGGTTAATGCTTAGGTGGATCGCTCTTGTTCCGTATCCGACATCCGCGATTCGTCTCGACAGATCGGCTATGGCACTGATATCGTCGAGAGTTTCGCCAGGCAAGCCAATCACGAAGTAAAGTTTCAGATGGTTAACGTCGTTGCTCAAAAGGATCTTGGCAGCGTCAGCAATCGCTGTCTCGTCCATTATCTTGTTTGCCACGTTGCACATTCTTGGCGAAGCCGCATCAGGCGCGATCGAAACGCTCCTCTGCTTTCCCCTACCCAACAAGGCAGCTAGCCGTTCTGTGATGCCTTCAGGACGGAGAGATGGGATTGAAAGGTCAAGACCGCGTGAGATGGCAAACTCGCAAATATCGTCGAGACGGGGATAGTCGAACATGCTTGCTCCTATCAACGAGACCTTGCCGACAGGCGTTCGGCGAATTCCTTCATCTATGATCGTCTGTAGCGTTCGGAAGCTTCTATCTCGTTTAGGTTGGCCTATGTGCCCAAGAAGACAGAACCGGCATCTTCGACTGCAGCCCCTAGTGGCCTCCACCGCAAAGGCCTTTCCCCAGATCGTCATGTAAGGGCTTCGTTCCTCAACGAGTGGTATCTGCTGTGCCAACGGATGTAGTGCATCATCAAGGTTCCGAACCCATACTCTATCCACGGGATTAGAGATCGCAGACACGTACACTCCTTGTAGGCCCGCAAACTCGTCAACTTGGTACAAACGACGGCTGTAGGCTTTCAGATAATCAATCAGTGGATCCAGCACAGGTTCAAGCTCACCTATGACGAATAGATCGATGAAGTCAGCGAGCGGTTCCGGGTTTGCTGTGGCGCAAGGTCCGCCTGCTACTACTAAAGGGTCGGTGGGCTTCCGGTCTTCTCTCCTAGGCGGGATACCGGAATCGAGAAGCATTCGGATAACATTCGGGTAATCCTCTTCATATTGTAGCGTGAAAGCAACCACATCAAACCGTCTCAGAGGCTGGTTTGACTCGAGGCTCTTTAATGGTTCCTTCAATGTCGGGATGAAGAGCCGTTCACAGAGAACATCTTCACGAGCGTTGAACAAGGCATAAAGCAACCTGACCGTGAGCCCGCTCATCCCCGCCCGGTATACATTAGGGTAACACAGGGCGATCTTAAGGTCTACTTTCCTCCAATCTTTCTTGATGACGTTAAGCTCGCGTACAAACGCCATTGTGCTTCACTACTTCGACAGTCTAGGTATTCGATGGCGTAACCATTAAACATAACTGAGACGAGGAACCAAGAAGCCTTTCCCTCAAACGCGACTTGAGGGTTATTCTTGGGCATGAACCTTTGAAGAGGACCCTTCTTCAGTACTCTAACGAGCTGACCAGAGCCCTTGGCCATGTCGCCATAAATCTCGCATGTCTCTTCATTTATTTTCCCTGCTTTATCCCTTAAGGAAGACTGGTGAATAATTTGAACCGCAACCCTTTTCATGCTGCATATATCAGAAAACAGCCGCTACGTGGGCGACTTTCTTCCCAAACAAAGAGAGCCGCTTATCTCAGATCAGTCGCTGCAACACCGCTGTCTCAGCTAGCAACCTCAACAGCAACTTCTGATGGTACTTCAAGCTCTCCGACCTCGACTGAGGGTCTCGAAATGAGCCTTGATTTCCTTAGTCCCATGTGGCGCAATGGAGTAACCTTCTTTGCTTCATTATAGATGTCCGACGCTATCTTCCCTAGGACGACTTCCTGCACGAACTGGTCGAAGGTCAAGGTGCTTGCCTTGTTCTCAATCACCCTTTTCATGACTTCGCGTATCTCCTTCTCCTGAGATGTCTTTATCCTGCTTAGTGTAAAGGCACAGGCTGAAACCCTTAGTGTGTAGCCGTCTTTTGTCGTGACGTTGATGATCCCGTCCACCCGAGTCGTCCTTCTCCTGACAAGGCTCCTAAGGTAGTCTCTTGAGTACTCGTGCCCCTTAAAGATCGTTGAAGCCTGCTTTCCGTCCACATCCGTAATCTGGAAGTACATCTTTAGGTATTGGTGAGCGAAATCCTCGGTCACATCGTAAAGCGTGGACTCAACGACTCTGCCAACAATCTTCTCAGGGTCATCCGTCGGCACCGACCCTATCTCGACGCCACCAAAGTATCCCGGGGCCAACACGGCGTACCATTTCTTGCTCCGCCACTTGTCCTTAACGCGACCCTTTTTTGACACGTTAAGACACCACTACGAGCGCAAGTAAGTGACAGTAGAGAAGTATTAAAACGTTTGGTGGCGAAGCCTAATGGTAGGCAGCCGTGCTACACATTTATATCCGCCTCGTTGAGCTTATCTAGGAATCCGGAGTTCCCCTAGAATGATCGACATCAAGCTAGTAAGAACCAACCCGGAGTTCGTGAAAGAAAACCTGAAGAGAAGAAATGACCCTGAGAAACTGAGACTGCTTGACGAGTTCATAGTAGCGGACAGAACATGGAGGAAGATTCTGACAGAGATAAACGAGTGGAGAAGAAAGCGAAACGAGCTGAGTATTGAAGTAGCCAAACTGAAAAAGCAAGGCTTGGATGTGAGCCGACTCCTAGAAGAAGCCGAGAGAATACAGGAGACCATAAAAGGGCTTATGGTCCAAGTAGAGCAGTGTGAGCGAGAATCCAGAAACCTGCTTATGCGGATTCCAAATATCCTCCATGAATCTGTTCCTCCCGGGCGAGACGAGAACGACAATCAAGAAGTCAGGCGTTGGGGTTCGCCGCCCAAGTGTGACTTCGAGCCCAAGAACCACCTAGAGATCGCTTTGAACTTGGGGCTGATCGACGAAGAAAGAGCCAACAAGGTCTCAGGCGCGGGCTTCTACTTCTTGAAAGACGAGCTCGCGCTTCTTGACCTTGCAGTCCAAAGGTTCGCCATCGATTTCATGATGAACCGCGGCTACACGTTGATCGAGCCGCCCTATATGCTGCGAAGAGAGCCCTACGAGGGAGTAACTGATCTGTCAGACTTCGAGACGGTCATGTACAAGATAGAGAATGAAGACCGCTATCTGATTGCTACAAGCGAACATCCGATCGCAGCGATGTTCATGAATGAGACACTGAATGCAAGCGACCTTCCGTTGAAGTTCGTAGGCGCAAGCACCAATTTCAGGAAGGAAGTCGGCGCACACGGAAAGTACACAAAGGGCTTATTCAGAATGCATCAATTTAACAAGATCGAGCAGTTCGTCTTTTGTCTGCCTGAGCAGTCGTGGAGTTTACATGAAGAGCTCCAAAGAAACTGCGAGGAACTCTACCAACAGCTTGGCTTGCACTACCGAGTGGTAAATGCCTGTACTGGAGACATCGGCACAGTGGCAGCTAAGAAGTATGACACAGAGATATGGATGGCGGACGGGATCTTCCGCGAAGCCGGCTCGAACTCCAACTGCACTGACTACCAAGCTCGAAGGCTGAACATCAAGTACCGAGAGGGCGTCGGAAAGCCTCCCAAGGGCTTTGTTCACACCTTGAACAGCACAGCCTTGGCTACGAGCCGCACCTTGATGGCGATCATCGAGCAGTACCAGCAGGGAAACGGGTCGGTCGTTGTTCCTTTTTCTCTAAGAGCGTGCATGAGCGGTATCCACATACTAAGAAGGAAATAGGTACCTTTCTGAAGGTGGCCTGGTTTGGCACCGGAAGTCGTCGGCATTGGAGAGGTTTTGGTTGACTTCGTCGCAACTGAACCAGTCTCATATTCGGAGGTTTCCGCGTTCCAGAAGTGCTTCGGAGGAGCCCCAATGAACACTCTTGTGGGGGTTGCAAGGCTAGGTTTGAGCTCGGGTGCAATCACAGCAGTTGGAGAGGACCCCTTTGGCCAATTCTTGCTGAAGGAACTCCAGAAGAACAGCGTGGACACGTCTCGGGTGAAAGTTGAAAAGGGGATGCGTACAACGATCACTTTTGTGGCTAACGAACCTGAGACGGGCGAAAGATCGTTCATTTTCTTCAGGAAACCTTGGGTGATGGGAACTGCGGACACTGCCCTTTCGGTTGACGAGACTGATCTCGAGTATATCTCTAAGGCGAGAATCCTCCACGTCTCGGGCTTCTCTTTGTCTCAGAATCCATCAAGGAAAGCTGTATTGAGCGCTGTTCAATATGCAAAGAAGAAAGGCGTGAAAGTCTCCTTTGACCCCACATTAAGGGTTGATGTCTGGAATTCGGAGAGAACGGTCAGAAGGCTCTACACTTGGATGCTCCGGCTTTCAGACGTAGCAACATTCTCCAGAGAAGAGGCTGCTTTCATTCTCGGGACGGACAATCCTGAAAGAGCAGCAAGGGCTGCCCTCAGGTACGGAGTCGGCATTGTCGGCCTAAAGCTTGGCAGAGATGGTGCTGTGGTTGAGACTCAAGAAGGCCAGAAGATTCGCGCGCCGGCTTTCAAGGTGAAAGCGATAGACACGACCGGAGCTGGTGATGGATGGAACGCAGGCCTTCTCGTTGGTCTGCTGAAAGGTTGGGATCTTGAGACATGCGTCACCGTCGCGAATGCCGTTGGAGCCTTGGTGGTGACCAGACGCGGCGCAATCACGGCTCTGCCCTACAAGAATGAACTTGACGCTTTCTTGAGGTATCGCGGCGTTCACCTCAAAGCTTAAGAGGCCGTCTTCAACTTAGAAATTAATGCCGAAGAGCTATTACCCGAGTATGACAACACCGAGAGCACACCTCTCTTGGAGCCGACGAAAGGTGAAAGAACCGAGCTGGGGTGGGTAAAGGGTTGAGGTTCCTACTCAGATCCTCAAAAAGAAAATCCTCCAACTCGCCATCACAGAGGAAAGTCGCCGAGCCTTTTCAGAGGCAGCTGGAGACGTTCCAACCTGCTCCCTCCCCTCCTGAAGCAAGGCGCCCACTGATCTCAGAGGTCTCAATCAAACAGCTCGAGAGCGAAGTTAATGAGTATCTCAAGGACTTTCAGTCTTACGTGAGGCAGATAAAAGAGACTTCGCTGAGCTTGGAAGAGCTTACCAAACTCCTGAAATCTGGCGAGATTCCAGAGAATGCTTACAGACTCATCGCAGAAGAACTGGGGAAGCAGCTGTCCATATCGGTTGACGACATATTCAGGTTGAGAGAGGTCTTGGAGCTAGCCAAAGCGAAGGCTAAGCTAGAGTGGGCCAAAGAAAAGGTAACTGCGCCCTATTTTCCCCCTGGAGCCCAGAAAATAGGTGAATCTCAAGCCGTCGCGGATCTGCAGTACGTCAGGGGATACGCGGAGGTGCTTCACAGTGACTACTGGACAGAGCAACGCAAGATGGGCAAGCCTGTATATTCCATGGCTGTTGCCAAGTGGGAGGAACTGATTTCAAAGATCGATGCTGCCTTAACATCATTGTCGATTGAAGAGGAAGCTGGGATCATTGAGCAGTACCTGTCTCTTATCAGAGAGAAACTATCGTTCGGGACAGGAACAGAGGAAGTCCAAAGAGCCATGACCGTATGTCAACAGCGTCTAGGCCTGATATCAGATAGATGGGCTTCGATGAGACGTAGCCAGATTGAGAAGATCATGAATCTTGAGCTCGAGGCTTCCAAGGTAAAAGACGAGGTCAAAGAGCTTGAGGTAAGGTTCGCCGTTGGCGAGCTGTATCAAGAGCCCTTCGAACAAAAAATGAACCAGCTTCAAACTAGCCTAAGGAAAGTGGAAAAAGAGATTAATGGTATACGAGAATCCATCGACGACATGGACATGAAGCTATTCCGGTGCTCTGAGCTGTCAAGGGAGAACCCATGACAACAGCTAAAACGAGCACTATTGTCCTCTTAGCCGTATTGATTCTGATGGATGCGCAGACGAGAGACTACGTTCTAGTTTCGATTGGACCATTCGCAAGTCGAGTCTCGAGTCAGCTGCTTGCACCAGCACTGGCCATTGGCGAAAACGGCGCAGAGAGATACAATATAACCCTGTGGGTAAGGGATTGGGAGAACAAGACTAGTTACGCGAAGATCAATGTGACAATATGCGATCTGAAAGAGAAGATAGCGTCCAGCCGTCTCTCAAACGGAACTGGGCACATCGACCTCACTCTACTCAGGTCCGGAATCTATGGCGTCTTGGTTCAAAAGGATAACCGAACTGTTGGCTATCAGAAGATAGACATCGCGTCTAATGGAACGTACATGGTGAAGACGTGGTCCTACGAAGTGAACATGACGCTCGTTGATGAGACGGGGCAACCGCTGGCAAACCACACGGTCGGCATCTACGATCAGATGACTTTTGAACAACCAGTCTACGTTATCTCTGACGAGGATGTCACCCGAAACCAGAACTACACTATAGTCACTGACAAGCTAGGGGCTTTTGCCAACCAGTCCGAGACAAATGGGAATGGAACTCTACATTTCACTGGCTTGTGGAACGGAACGTACAGGCTCAAGATCCTAGGCAAAGACACATGGGTAGAAGAGTTCGTTCTTGGGAATCGAGTCCTCACCCTAAGAAAGGCCGCTGTGGGAGAGCACATTGTCGACATCCAAGAAACAGCCAACATCACCGTGAGATGCATTCGGGTTGATATGACTCTCCAACTATTGACTGAATCAGACGTTCCCGTAGCGAACGCGACGGTCTATGTGCGCGACGTTCCAGGGCACCTTTTCCTCAAGGACGTGACGAACTCCACAGGTTCCATTGAGAGAAAGAACCTCTACGTTATCGACGGACCGTTCACGGTCTCAGCCTACCTTGGATATAGAGCTATTGCTTATTCGGTGATCGACATTGCAGGACCCGCAAACTATACGTTAAGAAGCTGGACCAGTAACCTGACCGTCACATGCTTAGACATGGAAGGCAACCCTCTACCAGACTACGCCGTCTCGCTATATGACCAGATTGTCTTCTATGGGCCCGCCAACTTCACGACAGTGACAAACCAGACAGAGACTCTGCTTAACCGAACCAGAACCGACGAAAACGGAATGGCGCAGTTCACTGATCTCTTGAATGGAACCTACTGGATAAGGGTCACTACAAGCGACACGATTGGGGAGAGGCTCATAGACCTCCAGAAACCAGAGACAATCGCTATTGTCTGCAACAGAACTTTCATGGTGTTGAGGTTCCTCACCTATCTTGGAGAGCCCTTACCAGGGGCAGCAGTCTTCGTGTTTGATAGCTCAGGAAACCTAGTTTTTCGAGAGCCAACTGACGAGAATGGCATGGTCAGCCGAAGAGGCATTCCAATGGGCAACTATACGGTCAACGTAGAGTGGATGAGGACCCAAGTATATGCAGGGGTCATAAATATTTCGGTAAGCAGAGACAACACAATACGATGCATGATCTACAAGCTTACAATCCTTTGCGCGGACCAGTCTGGTAGCAGGCTTTCAAAGGCAGATGTGAACCTGAGAAAAGGAGCTATGCGCGGAGAAGCAGTTATCGTCCCGATCAGTCTGGATCTAGAGACGGATGAATCCGGAAGTCTCTCGATTCTCTTGCCCTACGGTTACTATATGATCTCGTGCTCTTCAGGGATCTATGAAGGCTCGGCGGTTGTGACTCTTAACAGTGATCAAGTGATCGCCGTTGTATGCGGCGTGAAGAGCATGCTCCTGTTCTCAATACTGATGTTGGCTGTTCCCCTATTCGTTTTCACTCTTCTGCTGGAGAGGAGAAGATTGAGAACGCCCTTGGAGGTTAGGCGGCAGAAGAACCTGCTGTCGAAGCTTGACTTCATGTACAGGAATGGTCAGGTCGAGTACAAGGTTTACCGAAAACTAAGGGAAGAGTATGAGGCCAAGCTCATGGAGCTGGGAGGGCGGGAGATGAGATGAAACCGCCGCAAGTAGTCTTTCTTGTTATCTTGCTCGTCTTTCTTGCTTCTCTATGTCCTTCACTTGCCAAGGAAAGCGACGTTTTGGTGGAGGAGTCGGTTGAAGTCCCCTTGCTTTTGGTTCTCCGTTTCTTGGACTACAAGACAGGGTTACCGGTCTCGAACCTAACGATAAGCGCTACGGTCTTCACGGACTTGGGCTCCAAGTCTATCAACTTCGCCGTTACGAATGAAACAGGAATGGTCCAAGTTTTTCTTGGGAATGTACAGCCAAAAGCCACGTTTAGACAGAAAAGCCTCCAGCTGCTTAGGTTGTCAGACAACTACACGCTCATCAAAGTTCAGAACGTATTCATGGAAGACGTTGGCCTGTCGACTCGAAACTATAATGCTGAATACGTGGCAAACTCCACGAGACACAGCGGACTGAACGTTGACCTTCCTTACAAAGCCTTGGCGAACATCAGCATCATAGAATGCAATGTGCTGATCCTGAAGGGGCGACTCGTCAGGGTTCTGGACAGCAACCCCGTCACAGGCGCGAAGGAGAACCTCATCGTGACCCCTGCCATCAAGACTAACATAAAGAGCGAAGTAAGCGGTTACGAGAGCTACTACTTCTTTCCCCTTGGCTATCAGGTTACGATGCACCATAGAGTTAGAGCGCCAATAGACTATGAGACAAAGAGATTGCGGTATCCCGAAGACCCCGTTACAGCTCTCAGGGTCAGAGTGGACGAGAACACTACTTTGGTCAACTGGATGTCGCACGCGATGGCGCAATATGTCGATCGACTTACCTTCCAGACGGATAAGGAGATGGAGTGGCTTAGATCCTCGGGGTATGGACTTGAACGAGAGGATGAGGAATACCAAGGGTTAAAGGGGCTGTTGGCACGTGTCTTAAACCTCTATGATATGGGGGAATACCTGGCAGCTCTTGGAGGCGCCAGGATATCTGTACAGCGTCTCGTGAGTCTCAGGAAGTGGGTTTCTGATATCAAGGTCTTGGCTATCATGACAACTGTGGGGATAGGCCTTTTCGCGTACGGATTAGCCTCGTTTCTTTCCAGCTTTGCTTTCGAAGAGCCCTCAGCGAACAAGGCCCGCCTGACGAGCAAGGTTCTTGTTTTCGCCTTGATCATGTTGATGTTTTCTCTTTCTCATCCTTCCGTAAAGATGACATTTGCTTCTATGATTGGGAGCAGAGAGATAGACCTGCCTCTTTCACTTCTGGGGAGCTTCGTCATAGGTGTGGCGACGTACTTTGTGATCCAGCTGTTAACGATTAGGAAGAAGACAATGACCGACCTCGCGCTGCAGCTGGGCGTAAGAAGCTTGAAAAGGAGGAAATCCAGATCAATCCTCACTCTTGTCACCATCACGGTAATGGTATCCTCGGCAATAGTCTTTGTGAATATCTCCTTGAACCGGTCGACAAGAATCAAGGAATCTTGGAAGGGAACGGACATCCCAGGAGTCTTGGTAAAGCCAGATCTCCTCCGAGCTCCGCTCACCGAATATGACGTGAACTGGACTCGCGCCCAAGTATGGTGCAGAGACCTTGAGTACAGAGAGGGAGTAAGAACTTTGGAGTCTTCGAACGGCGGAGCCTTGTCGCGCGGAGGTTATGTTGAATTGGAGGAAACGATGTTTGCTGTTGATATAGTGGGCATTGAACCCTCCTATATCGGGAGCCACTACAATCTACGGGAGAACATCAGGGGGTTCTGGGACCAGTTTCTGGTAGGAGAGCCAGTCATAATCGTTCCAGCAACGCTTGATGTTCTGCCCAATGAACGTCTCATACTAGTCTTCATGGAGACAATCAACGATTTGACAATCAGAAGGCCGCTGGGAGAATTCCGTGTCGTTGGTACGTTCGATCCCGACACAGCCTTCGTCAACATGACGAAAATCGACAACACCTCGCTATTTGAGCGACCTCAAAGCTTGGTGCTGGTCCCAATAAAGTCAGTGGTCGACCGGGGGATAGTCATCACCGAGATGACGGTGCATGTCAGGGATGGATTTGACCCCTTGGAAGTAGCTGAGGAGTTAGCCTATACCCTGGCGTCAACAGCCATAGCGAACAACCGTGGGTTGGCTCAAAGGGTTGAGTGGTCGATCGAGTTCTCTGTTGTTGGGCTCCTCCCCTACGTCCCTCCCTTGGTTATTGCAGGTTTGATGATGTACGCTACTATGGTCTCGGTTTACGAGGAGAGGAAAAGAGATTTCACAACACTTGCAACACTAGGGCTGGATCCCAAGAACACGTTCCAGGTCTTCTTGGTTGAGGCACTTCTGCTGGGTTTGATGGGCACATTCCTCGGCTTCTTTGGCAGCTACCTTCTAGGTGCGCTGCTATACTACGTGTCTAGCTTCCTAGGAGTAGAGGGATTGCCCACATTGCTTTCGTTCACGCACTGGTCTATGCCTGCCATTCTGGTCGCACTTCTGACTGGCGTGCTCATGGTGTTTCTTGGCGGCTACATTCCCGCTGTCAGGACTCAGGGTCTAAGCCTCATGGGCAGAGTAAAGAGAAGGCAGATGATAGGCGAGTTGGTGTCAGAGGGGGCTGTCACGACCTTCTCTCTGCCCATAAGGGAGACTATCCAGAATGGGGAACTTCTTTACGCCTACGTAAGGGAGACAATTGGGAAGTTCAAAGAATCCTTGATCGACCGTCATTCGGTCAAAGGCGAAATTTACAGAGACGGCACGTTCAGGGTGTCCTTTGTCGCCATTGGGGACAGCTACTCGGTGTTCGTTCCATGCGAGATAAAGGGAACCAAAGACGGCGAGATTCTAGTCACAGCGATAGAATTCCCGACGATTCACTCGACGTACGTGAGGATCAGGGAGATACTCCGCGGTCTAGAGGAGTATATGATCGGCTTCTCAGCATGGAAAGAGATGCAGCTGAAGATGAAGATCGTCCGGGAAGCTCCTAGGAAACGGAAAACCATAGAGGAAATATTGGCAGAGATAAAGGATGTCATCAACCAGATAAGGGACTGCAGCAAGAAGCTTAAGATCCTTGATGGCCAGAAAGCGAGGCTTTCAGAAGAAGTCTTCAACGAGTTCAGGCAGAAGTACATCAACTTGATCGAAGAGAAATCAAGAAGCCTCAGATCCATGACAATCAACCTTGAACCCTACCATAAGGAACTCCATGAAGAGATCGGCAAAATAACCGTCGAAGTTGAAAGAATCACTACCTCCTACAACCTGGATGAGATAGATGAGGAGGAGTACGTAAAGACCTGTGGTCCTCTACAGGGAAGACTTGCCGAGCTCAAGAGCAAGGTTCAGGAGATGGAAGACATCTTCGAGTTTCTGAAGAAGCCATTAGGAGTTACATACGAGTGAGATTCAATCTGCTATCAGATGGCTTGTAGGGGAGATCCAACAACATACTAGCTGGCTAATCTGCTTCTACTCAAAGAAGATCTTTGCTTCTTCATAAAGCTCCATGCTGACAGTCTTCGTCTTTCCCGTCGTGTTGGAGAGGGGAACAGCCACGATCTCGCCGGCTTTCAGAGCAACCATGTACCCGAATTTTCTTTCCCTAACCAAGTCAACAGCAGCCAAGCCAAGCCTTGTCGAGATCAATCGGTCGAGAACCGTTGGTGGCCCCGCTCTGATCATGTGGGCAGGCGCGACCGCTCTGGTCTCGGCCCCTGTTGTCCTTTCAATCTCCTTTGCCAAGAATTCCCCGATGCCACCGAGTCGCATATGCCCAAACTGGTCAACGCTCGCGTCCTTAATCACAGGACCCTTATAGTCCTTAATCAAAGCACCTTCAGCGACCACTATCACAACTGACCGTGCCCCCTTCTTCACCAGCTTCTTCCCGACGAAGTCTGTGATGTCTTTCAGGCTAAACGGCTCTTCAGGGATCAAGATCAAGTCCGCTCCGGCTGCCAACCCGGAGTACAATGCAATCCATCCCGCGTGTCTGCCCATTATTTCGACAACGAAGATTCTGTCATGCGACTCTGCTGTGTCCTTGATGTTTTCGATCAGGTGCATGGCCGTGTTCACAGCTGTGTCGAATCCGATTGTGAACTCTGTTTCAGGAACATCGTAGTCAATTGTTTTCGGTACCCCCACCACGTTCAGCCCCTCGGCACCAAGTGCGGCAGCTACCCCCAAAGTGTCGTCTCCGCCCATGGCTATGAGCGCATCGAGACCCAGTTCCTTGAAGTTCCTTGCAGTCTTCTTTACGCCGTCAGGCATCTTCATTGGGTTTGTGCGTGAAGTCTTGAGGATCGTCCCGCCAGCTCGCAACGCGTCCTTGACATCTTCGTATCTTAGCTTTACAGTGTCAAGTTCCAGTAGACCCGCCCAGCCAAACCTGATGCCGACCACTTCGAACCCGAACTTCTCACACTTTCTCACAACGGCTCTTATTGCAGAGTTTAGACCTGAAGCGTCACCGCCTCCAGTGAGAACCCCTACCTTCATGGTTTTCCACCCGCAGATACGAGCTGTCCCATATTGGTACAAGGTCTTCAGAGAAAAACTTTTCGATGGCTCCCCACCTATAGATCCCAAGATGCGGGGTATGAACTGCTGTCAGGCATTGCTTGCTACTACGCAGGCTTTGATGAACCCGTTGAACAAGGGGTTCGGCCTAAGGATTCGCGATGTGAACTCAGGGTGGAACTGGCTGCCAATGAAAAAAGGGTGGTCGGGGAGTTCGCCTATCTGCATGATTCGGTTGTCGGTGGTCATGCCTGAAAAAACGAAACCTTTTTTCTCAAGTGTCTCAACGTACATGGGGTTTATCTCATATCTGTGTCTGAACCTTTCCTTAACCTCTTCCTTCTGGTACAGCCTATAAGCTAAGGTTCCTTGTTTGATTTTTACAGCCTGGCCACCTAGCCTCATCGTCGCGCCGTACTTGGACTTCTTTAGGATCTCCTTCTGCTCTGGTAGGAGGTCTACTACTGGGTGTGGCGTGCCGGGGTCTATCTCTGCTGTGTTGGCGTATTCCAGTCCACAGATGTTTCTGGCGAACTCAACAATAGCGAGTTGCAGACCTAGGCAAAGACCAAGAAATGGGATGTTGTTCTTTCTGGCATGTTCGATTGCTTTTATTTTCCCTTCGACACCGGTCTTGCCGAAGCCTCCCGGAACAATGATGCCGTCCACCCTATTCAAAACGGAAAGGCTTTCCTCCTTCTCCTCGAACTGCTTGGAGTCGATCCAGTTGATGGCTGGTTTCCTTGCGTTGTGCCAAGTCGCGTGTCTTATGGCTTCAATCACAGAGACGTAGGAGTCCGGGAGCTGAAATCTGCCTATGTCAAAGTACTTTCCGACTATGCCGATGTGCAAACTCTCCTTAAGGTTTTCCACTTTCTGGATGAACTCGCGCCATTCCTCGTCATTCGGCTTTGTGTATTCTGTCCCAAACTTGGAGAGGATTTTGTTCCCGAACTCTTCGTTCTCGAAGATCAGAGGTAACTTGTATATGTTTTCGATCTCAGGGTCAGAGATCACGTCTTCCTCACTTACGTTACAGAAGAGAGCGATCTTCCTCTTTCTCACATCGTCTAGATATGTGTCTGACCTGCCGATTATGAAGTCAGGTTGAATGCCGAAATTCCTGAGTTCTCTGACTGAGTGCTGAACCGCTTTTGTCTTCATCTCTCCGAGACTCCTTGGTATGGGCAGGTAGGCTACGTGGACGTATAGAACAGGTTCCTTCTCCATCCTCATCTGTCGTGCTGCTTCAAGAAAAAGAATGTTCTCGTAGTCTCCTACTGTTCCACCGATCTCTACTAGAAGAAAGTCTACTTTGGAGTCCCTAGCTATCCGCTTTATCCTTTTCTTTATCTCATCAGTGACGTGAGGGATTGGCTGAACGGTTTGACCGAGATACTTGCCTTCCCTTTCCTTCTTTATGACTTCATAGTAGACCTGCCCTGTCGTGATGTTGTGGCTTCTTGAGATGTTGATGTCGAGGAACCTCTCATAGTGCCCCAAGTCTTGGTCAATTTCGCCGCCGTCTTCGGTGACCCAGACCTCTCCATGTTCCGTGGGTCTCAAGGTGCCAGCGTCGTAATTGATGTAAGGATCAATCTTGCAGGCGCTCACCCTGAAACCTCGGAACTGAAGCATCTTGCCGATTGATGAAGTCACAATCCCCTTCCCGAGGCCAGAAATGACTCCGCCAGTGATAAAAATATACTTCGCCTGCATAACCTAAGCTTTCTAACTACGCTAATAAGAATTTCCTATCGGGCACATATGAAATCGAAACCACTTCCACTTCTTTAGACAAGGACCCAAAGCCTTGCAGAGCGCAAACTTAATTAGGCGTAGTTCTTCTTCTCAACATAACTATAGCCGCGGGATGGTAACAGTGAGTCGAAGGGAGAAGCGAAGACGAGGAGGTGCACCAATTCCTGCTGCGGGTGCTGGGTTGCTCAGGTTCTTTGAGGAGGATACTCCTGGGATACGAGTCAAGCCAGAGATCGTCGTAGCCCTAACTGTAGCCCTTGTCATTGCGTGCATAGTCGCCCAGTTCGCTTTCTAAGCCTCTTTGAAAGACTCTCATCCATAATAGGTGTTACTAGGTTTGAGGGAATGACGTAGCCGAAGGATCTGACAACGGACGAAGAACTCACGCCGGACGGACCCTCGCCGTCTTTCTCCTTGTCTTGGACTCCCCGTAGTTGCGGGAGCCAAGTGTCTTTGCTGGCCCAAGTAACGCCTTCCACCGGTTGATAGGACTGTCGTAGCAACTCCTTAGCAGGTGATGAGCACTAGACTTCGAAGCTATCCGACAGTCGTATGTCCTCCGACGAACTGCCGATCATGACTCTAAAGGTTCCTGGCTCAACTACCCATTGCATCTCGCGATTCAAGAAAGACAGGTCCTGCCAAGCTAGTGCAAAGCTTACCGTCCTCCTTTCCCCCGGCTTGAGGGTGATTCTCTTAAACCCTTTAAGCTCTTTGACTGGCCTGCCTATACTGGCAACAAGGTCACGCAGGTAGAGCTGGACTACCTCGTCACCTTGGCAACCGCCAATGTTCTCTACTGTCAGACTCACCTCGACCTTCCCTGCCTTCCCTCTTCTCTTCAGAGTAATGTGCAGATCACTATACTCGAACTGCGTATAGCTCAGCCCATGCCCAAACGGAAACAAGGGAGTCCAGGGCGCATCGAGGTACTTGGAGGTCCACCTCTCAGGTGATGGAGGCCTACCTGTGTTCTTGTGGGAATAGTATATTGGCACTTGTCCCACTGCGCGAGGGAATGTAATCGGTAGCTTGCCGCCGGGGTTGCAATCTCCGAAGATGACGTCAGCAATGGCGAAGCCTCCTCTTATTCCGGAGAACCAAGCTTCAAGGATTGCGGGTACGTGCTCTGCCGACCATGAAATGGACAGGGGTCTTCCGTTCATGAGCACCTCAACCACTGGCACTCCCGTTTCATGGACGGTTTCTACGAGCTCTTCTTGGACCCCTGGGAGATTCAGCGAGGCTCGGCAGGCTGCTTCGCCGCTCATGTCCGCTTTTTCGCCCACAACGACAATCGCCAAGCCAGCCTCTCCCGCGGTCTCTGCCGCGTTCTCGAACTCCTCTTTTGAGTTTCCTTCGGACTCGCAGCCTTTGGCATACAGAACCTTAGTTCTCGGGGAGGCCCTGCTCTTGATGCCTTCGAGAACGGTGACAACGTCCTCGGGGTTACCTCTGCACGACCACGAACCAAGCGGCGCATTTCGATCGTCTGCCAACGGTCCGATGACTGCTACCGATTCTATGTCCTTCTTCACTGGTAGGAGGCTGCCTTCGTTCTTCAGTAGCACCATTGATTCTCGTGCCGCTTGGAGAGCTGCTTCCAGTTTCTCCTTGGTCTGTAAGGCTTTTGATGCGCGTTCAGGATCGACGTAGGGACGCTCGAACAGACGTAACCTGAGCTTTAGAGTGAGGATTCTTCTGACAGATTCGTCTATCTTCTCTTCTAAGACCGCTCCATCCCTGACTAGCTGGGCCAAGCTCGTCTGGTACACGTTGCCGCACATGTCCATGTCGACGCCAGCATTAACGGCTTCCTTCGCGGCTTCTGCAGAAGTTCCGGCGATGCCGTGGTTGATGAGCTCACCAACCGCATTCCAGTCACTGACAACGAACCCTTTGAAGCCCCACTCTTCGCGAAGAATCTCGGTAAGAGAGTGACGGTTGGCTGACGCGGGAACACCATTCAACTCGTTGAAGGCACTCATGGTTGTTCCCGCTCCGGCTTTAACGATCGCTACTTTGAAAGGTGGCAAGTAAACCTCTCTCAGGACTCTTTCGGAAACGTCCACGGTGTTGTAGTCTCTTCCGCCTTCGGCTGCTCCGTAGGCGACATAATGTTTCGGGCAAGCAACTATAGTATCGGGATCGGCTAGATCTCGTCCTTGGAACCCTTCAACTGCAGCCTGCGCCATGGCCGAACCCAAGTACGGGTCTTCGCCAGCTCCCTCAGCGATTCTGCCCCATCTGGGATCTCTGGCGATATCAACCATTGGTGCGAAGGTCCAGTGTATGCCTTCGGACGCGGCCTCAGCTGCGGCGATTGAAGATGCCTTCCTGACTGTTTCCGGGTTCCAAGTGCTGGCCAACCCTAGAGGAATGGGAAAAATCGTTGAATAGCCATGTATCACATCTAAGCCGAAGATCAATGGTATGCCCAACCGTGATTGCTCGACCGCGATCTTCTGAGCCCTTTCCGTGTTCTTTGCGCCTGTAACGTTCAGAAGTGAACCTACTCTTCCTTGTTTTACAAGCGCTTCGTGTGCTTCTGAGAATCCGCTATACTGGCACATCTGTCCGATCTTCTCTTCGAGGGTCATCCTTCTAAGTAGGTCATCAACCCGTTTCTCAATTGGTTGCGTCGGCCTCAGGTAAATGGGCTTTCGGTCTCCAGATCGCCCCAACACACTCTCCTCCTAATGGCCATTACTACGCCTCATTAGTAGATAAATCCGAACGCTGTCCAAGAGGGATACTCAAGGTGGGGATCGTAGGAAGACTGCTTAACTATATCCCTGAGAAAGTACCCATCGCTAAGAGCAGGCTTGGCGCCAAAAAAGAAGGTTTATATAATGTTTCCTAATGTTCATACTTGCTAACCCAACAAACAATGTCTGTGCTGACGAGGCAATGAAGATAGGGGTTGAGGACCAGTGGGCCACAGAAAGAAGCATGCGCCCAAAAGGGGTTCGCTGTCTTATCTTCCTAGGGGACGTGCTTCACATCCGAATGGGAGAGTACGTTATTGGCCTGAGGTTGAAGAGGGGCCGGTTCTGTTGGGGTTTGCTGGGTATAAGGCTGGTATGACCTACGTTCTTGGCGTTGAGAATAGGCAGCGATCGCCCAACTTCGGCAGAGAAGTCTCATATCCTGTCACTGTCATAGACGCGCCTCCAATGGTCGTGTGCGCTGTAAGGGCATACACGAAAGATGGTTACGGTCTGAAAACGTTGACCGAAGCTTGGTCGAGGTCCTTGCCGAAGGACTGCGAAAGGCTCAAGGCGGTGCCGAATGCAGCCAACCCTGATGGCTACTTGAAAAAGATGGAGGAAAACCTAGGAAGCATAGTGGAGTTCCGCGTCTCAGCGGCAACGCAGCCAAGGTTGACCAGTGTCCCGAAGAAGAAACCTGACGTTATGGAGATCAAGGTCGGCGGAGGCACAGTAAAGGAACAGCTCGAGTACGTCAAGAATCTCCTTGGAAAAACCGTGGCATCGGAAGAGGTTTTCAAGGAAGGACAGTTCATTGACGCCGTCTCTGTGTCCAAAGGCAAGGGCTGGCAGGGCGTCGTCAAAAGGTGGGGAGTGAGAATCCTTCAAGATAAGTCGAACAAGACCAAGCGTGGCGTCGGCACGTTGGGGCCATGGGGTCCGGGTAGGGTCCTATATACTGTGCCAAGATCGGGCCAGATGGGTTATCATCAACGAACCGAGTTCAACAAGCGTATCCTCAAGATCGGAAAGGATGGGAAAGAAGCCACACCTGAAGGAGGTTTTCTCCGCTACGGTCTCGTCAGAGGCTCCTACATCCTGTTGAGAGGAAGTGTTTCGGGGCCGGCGAAGCGTTTGATACGGCTACGGTATCCAGCTAGGCCTCCGAAACCGATCGTGGAGAGTCCTCCCCAGATATCCTACATATCGCTTGAGTCACGGCAGGGCGTTTGATGGGGAGGCGAATGGTTTTTGGGCAGAGTCTCTTCTAAAGTCTTCGATCTTGCTGGAAAAGGCGCTGGAAGAATCCGTCTTCCCGATGTGTTCCATACGGTTCTTCGACCGGACGTGATTAAGCGGGCTGTCTTGGCCGCACAGTCTCATAGTTTTCAGCCGCAAGGAAGAGATGTGATGGCTGGCAAGAGAACGACAGCTGAGTCGTGGGGGGTCGGCCACGCGATGTCAAGGGTTCCGAGGCTGAGAGAGAGCCGGAGGGCAGCGTTCGCACCTGGAACCGTCGGTGGCAGGCTGTCGCACCCCACAGTTGTTGAGAAGAGAATCGTGAAGAGGATTCCAAGGAAGGAGAGACGTCTCGCCCTGTTCTCCGCAATCGCCGCCACGGGATCCAGACAGACTGTTGCCATGCGAGGCCACGCCATTGATGATGTGCCTGATTTTCCCTTGGTCGTGACAGATGACATGCAAGGTGTGAAGAATACCAAGGATTTGAAGGAAGTCTTCGTCAACATAGGCGTATGGCCGGACGTTTATAGAGTCGAAGAGAGCATTAAGGTCCGAGCAGGTAAAGGAAAGATGCGGGGGAGAAGGAAGAAAGTAGCTGTCGGCCCTCTGATCGTCGTTTCCAGAAGCGAAGGCGTATCTGAGGCTGCACGCAATCTTCCGGGGGTAGACGTCGCTTACGTGAAGAGCTTGAACGCTGAACTTCTGGCGCCGGGCTGCCATCCCGGCAGGCTCACGGTGTGGACGCGGTCAAGCATTGAGGAACTTGCAAACTGGGATGGGGGAAGCTGATGTCATGAACCCTCAGGAAGTCATACTTTATCCCGTGATGACAGAGGTAACAAGCCGGCTGATCGAAACCGAGAACAAACTCGTCTTTGTAGCTAGCATGAAAGCTCATAAGAACGACATCAGAAAAGCTGTGGAGGAACTTTACCAGGTCAAGGTTAGAGATGTCAATGTCTCAATCACGAGGAAGGGAGAAAAGAAAGCATTTGTCAGGCTTGAACCTGAGTACAGGGCGACAGACGTAGCCATCAAACTGGGAATACTGTAGTCTTGGGAGGATTGTGGGATTGGGTAAAAGAATACGCGTGCAGAGGCGGGGAAGAGATTCACAGACTTTCCAGGCCTCGAGCCATAAGCGGGTAGCTCCGGCCAAATATCCGAAACCGCCAAGGGCTGCATTAAAGAATGTGGTCAAGGGTCAAATCCTTCAGCTCTTGCACGATCCTGGAAGAGGTTCGCCTCTCGCTCACATTGAACTGGAAGGGAACGAGGCTTACTATTCCGTCGTTCCTGAGGGTGTCTACGAAGGGCAGAGTATTGAGCTCGGTGCGAAAGCCTCTGTCAAAGTCGGAAACGTTATACCATTAGGGGAGATTCCGGAAGGAACAATGATATGCAATGTTGAATTGTCTCCTGGAGATGGCGGCAGTCTGGCTCGTTCGTCTGGTTCATATGCGACAGTCAGTTCGCACACTGCTGAAGGTACAGTGGTAAAGTTGCCGTCCGGGAAGACACGCTACGTGAACGATCTATGTTTGGCAACAGTCGGTGTTGTATCAGGCGCTGGACGAACTGAGAAACCTTAC
Organism: uncultured Candidatus Bathyarchaeia archaeon; assembly: GCA_964465575.1. GTDB lineage: Archaea > Thermoproteota > Bathyarchaeia > Bathyarchaeales > DTEX01 > CAYXIF01. The sequence continues at coordinate 31,256 of CAYXIF010000019.1, forward strand.
CTAAAGGCAGGTCGGCGGTTCCACTGGATGAAAGCTAAGGGCCACAAGTACCCAAGAACTCGCGGTCGAGCCATGATAGCAGCTGTGCACCCGTTCGGAAGCGGTAGGAGAGGGGGACGAAAGGTCACAACAGTCTCTCATGGTGCCCCACCTGGGAAGAAGGTCGGTCTTATCGGTGCTAAAGGAGCGGGCAAGAAGAGAAAGTAGCCATGACCGAGGTCCATAGCAAGGTTTAAGAGACGCTCGCGTTTCAGGAGAGTTGGTGGTTCAATGCCGAGGGAGTTCATGTTTCGGGGCAATACGCTCGACAAGCTGCAGAACATGTCTATGGACGAGTTCATCAGTCTGCTTCCATCTCGTCAACGCAGAAGCCTTCAGCGAGGTCTGACTATAGAACAAAGAAAGCTCCTTGAAAGCATCCGCAAGTTCAAGGAGCTCGGCGCCAACGCGGGACAGACAAAGCCCATAAAAACCCATGCTAGGGACATGGTCATACTGCCTGAGATGGTCGGCATTACAGTTCAAGTGCATAATGGAAGGGGATTCACACCTGTAGAGATAAAGCCCGAAATGGTGGGTCGCTACCTTGGCGAGTTCGCCATAACCAACAAGCCCGTGAAGCATGGCACCCCGGGAATCGGAGCCAGCCGCAGCAGCATGTACGTGCCTCTGAAGTAGCCCTTCTCGGCGGGGTCTCTGCATACTGCGAGTCCTTGGTATAGCCTTCTCGTCGACATCAACTGGATTGTGCTTTCTGGTGAGAACAACAGTCCTACATGCGCTCTGGAGCTTCTATCCCGATTAGGTCTAGGGCATTGCGGAGCGCGATTCTGACTGCGTTGACGAGCATGAGCCGTGCAGCACTTAGCTCGGCAGGTTCGGCCTTGATCACAGGCAAAGCAGCGTAGAACGTGTTGAACCTGTCAGCTAAGGCGTTTGTGAAGTCGGCGATCAGGTGAGGCTTAAGGTCATCTGACGCGTCTATGAATATCTCTGGAAAGCGGGAAACCGTCAGGACGAGGTCGCGTTCTAGAGGTTCCTTCAGAAGCGAGAAGTCTGCTTTCTGTTTGGCCTTTGGCGCCTTCCTTAGGATGCTGCAAGCTCTAGCATGGGAATACTGTATGTAGGGTGCGCTGTTCCTCTCGAAGTCAAGAATCTTGTCCCATGTGAAGACCACGGGCTTCTGTGCGTCAGTCTCTATGAGCGCGTACTTGACTGCCCCAACCCCAACAAGCTCAGCGATCTCGCGTTTCTTTTCCTCAGTGAGTTTTGGCGAGCGTTTCGAGACTTCGTTATACGCCCTCTCGACTGCTTCGTCGATGACTTCGTCGAAGGTCACGTATCGTCCTCTTCGGCTTGATAACCGAAAGCCAGGGAAGCTGACAAGGTTGTATGAGAAGTGAGTGAGGGCCTTCGCCTCTGCAATGTACCCTAAGGCGTAGAGTGCAAGCTTCAACTGGAGCTGAGAAAGGTTCTGCTCCATCCCGATCACGTTGATTACTCTATCGGCCCTCTTGAACTTCCAGATTGTGTACGCAACATCTCGAGTCGTGTAGAGCGTCGTGCCGTCAGCCCTTCCGAGAGTCAAAGAAGGAATCTCATGGGTCTTCTTCACACCGAATGCTTCTTTGAGTCCGAATGTTTGGGCGACAGACTCGGCGTCGAACTCGATAACGCCTCCTTCCTCGAAGACATAGGGAGTTCTTTTCAGTGCCTCAAGAGACCGTGTCACGTCGCCATTCCAGACGAAGTCACTTTCCCAGTCCCAAGAGTCCACAGCTATTCCTGCTCTGGCGAAGGTCTGTTTGAACCCTTCTAGGCAGAGCTGCGCGAACCCCCGAACCAGCTTTTTCGTCTTTTCTCTGCCAGCTTCGTACTCTTGAAGGAGAAGGTTGACTTTGAGTTCTGGAGTTCTCGCCTTGCCGACTTCCTCAAGAAGCCTGCCAAAGAGGTTAGGGAACCTCTCCTTAAGGTCGGCTGCGACGGCGATCCAGTCATCCAGTTCCCTTTGGAGTGTGCGGACTTCCTCATATCTCTCTGGGTCTAGTTTGCACTTCTCTATCGTTTGCTTCAGCTTGCGTATCTCTATCAGGCAGCTCGTAACCGAGTAGACGGCTCCTATGAAGTGGTCTGGTTTCCCCTCCGGTTCTGGTTTCTTGAGCAGTTCATACCCATATGCTATAATGGCGGACTGGCGTCCCACATCATCCACGTAGTAGTGTCGAGCAACTAGGTGGCCTCTTGCCTTTAGGATTCGGGCCAATGAATCGCCCAGCACGGAATTTCTGCTTGTGCCTACGTGGATGGGATGGTTCGGGTTCGCGCTTGTGTGTTCGATTATGACTCTCTGAGGATTGTCGGCCTTGATGAAGCCGTATTCTTCGTCCAGATCTTCAGCCGTAGTCAGAGTCAACCGAGACAGCTCAGCCAGATTGGCGTAGAAGTTGATGTAACCTTGCCCTTCAACCTTGACTGACTCGATCAGCGGAAAGGCGGATAACTCAGCTTGGGCTTCGGCTCCAATCTGCTCAGCAATCTCCCTCGGACTCTTATGCAGCTGCTTTGCCAATTCGAAACATATAGAAGAAGTCAGGTCCCCGAACTGAGGGTTCGGAGGTAGGTCTAAGACGATGTGTGGAACCGGTAGGTCTGAGAAGGCTCGGGCTACTGCGCTTCGTAGCAGAGCTCTGCATTGTTTTCTAAGCTCACTGAAAGGGCTGGCTAGCATGGTGGACATGTTGATCCAGTTGCTTCCCGTATGTGCCGGAGAAGCTATTCATTTATGTGTTGCGACAGCTTGCAGCACATTGGATATTTGGTAAATAGAGCCGCCTTATAAACACTATACGTACCTTGCTTCTTTGGGCATCCCGTAGGGCTTGATCTCGCTGAAAGGTTGCTGTGAATACTACGCGAATCTTCTAACTCGTGTCGGAGGAGCGGAAAAGGGATTTATACTTTCGATGGCTTATGAATTGATCTATTGAGGTGTCTGTCATGTCCTTTCCCCAGATAGTACTTCCAAGGATGGTGGAGGTTCGCCAGACCGTTCCAGCGCCTAAGCTCGAAGACTTCGTTTCCGAGATTAGGAAGGAACTGGGCAGGGCGAAGCTGTCAGAGAGGGTTAGGCCTGGAGCGAAGATCGCGATTACGGCAGGCAGCCGCGGCATAGCTCACATTCAACAGGTTCTGGCAACGGTTGTTGACGAAGTCAGGGCGGCGTGGGGTGACCCTTTTCTCATTCCTGCCATGGGAAGTCACGGAGGAGCAACTCCTGAGGGACAGATAGCTGTCCTGAAGAGCTTAGGCGTCACTCCTGAGACGGTGGGAGCGCCGATTCTGGCGACGATGGAGGTTTCTTTCGTAGGCAGGCTGGGTAATGGAACCCCCGTTTATGTGGACAGGAACGCCATGCAGGCTGACGGCATTATAGTTGTGGGACGCGTGAAGCCGCACACTGACTTCAAGGACAAGATTGAGAGCGGCTTGATGAAGATGATTGTTATTGGCTTGGGGAAGCAGAAGGGGGCGGAGATGATCCACCGTTTCAAGTCTGAGGGATATCACAAGCTCTTGCCTGAGGCGGCAAGGCTGATCATGAAGAAGGCGCCCATAATTCTTGGGCTGGGGGTTGTGGAGAATGCTCGTCACGAGATAGCGATTGTGAAGGCCATCGAGCCCAAGGACATCGAAGCGGAAGAGATGGAGCTCTTGGAGAAGGCTAAGGGTTTGTTGGCGAGAATCCCATTCAAGGACATGGATGTGCTCATCATAGATGAGATAGGCAAGGAGATCAGCGGCACAGGCATGGACACGAACGTTGTCGGAAGGTTCTGGCTCCCCGGAGAACATGACCCTCAAGCTCCGAACATCAATATCATCGTCGTTTTGGATCTTACTGAGGACACCCATGGAAACGCCATAGGCATAGGCTTGGCTGACTTGACCACTCAGAGGCTTGTGTCCAAGATCGATTACCCTTCAACGTTCGTGAATGCTTTGACTGGCACCCATCCATTGCCTGGGAAGACCCCGATATCTTTACCGAGCGACCGTGACGCCATAACCGCTGCACTTCACATCTGCGGCCCCATAGACCCGAAGGAGGCGAAGGTCGTCAGGATAAAGAACACTCAGTACCTTGAACGGTTCTGGATCTCAGAAAGCTTGCGCAAGACTGTTGAGGCTGACGAGGAGCTACGGGAGAAGCTGGAAATTGTGGGTGAGCCTAGAGAGATGCAGTTTGACGTTCTAGGAACCCTGGCACGGTAGTCACAGTAGGCTAGATCCTTCCCTTGGCACTGTATCTCTCATTTCAGCGGTGCGTGTCCCCTGCGAACTCTAGGCAGCGTATCCAGAACCGTGCTTCGTGTAGTCAACTGAAATGGTTGCTTGAGTGGTAGGCGCTATGTAGACGGAAACCCATAGATTCTGTGTTGGGCAAGAAGCTGAAAAGGGGGTTTGGTGATATGCGTGGTCATGAGAATGAGGTTAAGCCGGAAGAGATTGAGCATATCATCGTTTATCGTAGGGAAGACGAGTATGCCGGGTGGCCGTTCAACGGCGGTTTCTGGAACTTCGGCGGGGGCGAACTCTTGGTCGGCTTCAACCGCAACAGGTGCCTGTACAAGACGCCTAGCGATGTTAGACATGGTCAGATCCAGTTGGGAGAAGGGCAGCTGGTTGTGATGCGGTCGAAGGATGGGGGTCGCACATGGCCGATTGAGGATCTTAGGATTGTCTTTAGAAGTAAGGCCGAGTTGCGTGCGAAGGTCCAGCATCACCCTCCGGATGCATGCCCTCTTCCAAAGCCTAAGCCGGCCGACTTCTCCAGTCCAGATGTTGCGATGGCTGTGGAGACTCCTCTCGGTAACGAGTGTGGCCCCACAGCATATTTCATTACACGCGATCGGGGCCACACTTGGGAGGGACCGCACCTCCTTTATGATCCTCTGTTTGAGACATTTCAAGCCAGACCCTCATATGTGCTCCGCTCCGATGGAATGCTTCTGTGGTTTGTTCAAGGAACCCGTTGGGACGAGTTTCATAAGGCGGAGAAGGAGAAGGCGCCTGAAGGAAGGCCTTTGATTCTGGCGAGTATTGATGGCGCCGTTAACTGGCGTTTCCTAGCTTATCTGATGGATGGGTACCCTCATCCATCTAAGATCTGTCCGCATCCTGCGATGCTGCCTGATGGCAGGATCGTTGTTGTTCTGAGGAGCCTTTGGCCTGATTCTAGGTTCCAGTGGACTGATGCCTATGTTTCTGAGGATGACGGTTTGACGTGGAGGTTTCTTTCAAGGGTCAACGATTGGGGTGCTCCGGCGTCTCTGCTGGTGCTTAGGGATGGGCGTCTTCTGTGCACCTATGGCTATCGTGCGTCTCCTACTGGTGTACGTGCGAAAATCAGCGGTGATGGTGGCGGAACATGGGGTGCCGAGATCATCTTGCGCGATGATGGTGGAAGTCCTGACGTTGGTTATCCTCGCACAGCGCTGCTTCCTGACGGAAAGGTCATAGCAGTCTACTATGTCAATGTGGCCGGTGATGTTGTCAAATGCGAAGGCGGTGTGCGCCACATCGCGGCAACAATATTCGAAGTTCCGTACTAGGGCGATTGTGCAAGAAGGTTTGGGAGGGTAGTCCGAAAAACAATTAACTGGCAACCCCCTCTTTCAGTTGGATGGCCCCTGTGTCTGTGCAATGAGCAGGACTCTCGGTTACATTAGGCTTGTTCGGCCGGTTAATGGTTTGATGATGGGTTTCGCTGTGATTGTGGGCGCCTCGTCAGTGTTGGCGAATCCCCTTTCGATAGAGATTGCGCTGAACCTGTTCTTCGGCTTTCTTACGGCTTTTTTGCTTTCAGGCGCGTCTATGGCAATCAACGATTACTGTGACCGGGAGATTGACATGGTGAATGAGCCTCAGCGTCCAATCCCAAGCGGTCTGGTGAAGCCTTGGGAAAGCCTGACCTATGCGGCTATCTTGACTTTGTTTGGGTTGCTTGCGGCGTTGTTCACGAACCTTTCCTGCCTTGCTGTGGCTGTGGTCGCATGGGTCGTCTCGGTTACGTATGCAACCAAGGGGAAGCGGACTGGTCTTCCTGGTAATTTTCTGGTGAGCGCGTGTGTGGCGATCCCGTTCATCTATGGAAGCTTCGTGGTTGGGCAGGGGCTCGTGTTGAAGGTGGTCTTCTTTGCGGCTTTGGCTTTTCTCGCTAACACCGGGCGTGAGGTCGCAAAAGGAATTGTGGACATTGAAGGAGACAGGGGGAAGGGTATGAGAACAATTGCGGTTTCCCATGGCGCCAAGGCCGCCGCCTATGTGGCTGCTCTCTTCTTTCTGCTTGCGGCTGTCCTGAGCTTCTTTCCTAGACTGATGGGGTTGGTTTCGGTTCTTTATGTTCCGTTCGTTGCCATTGCGGACATTGGTTTCGTGTCCTCCTCGGTTATGCTTGTTCGTGACTATTCTAGGGAGAGGGTGAGGCGAATCAAGAGCTTGGTCATGGTTTGGATGGTGTTCAGCATGATCTCTTTCTTGGCTGGAAACTTTGAGTCTCTGTGGGGTCAGTAAAAGTTTATTACAAAAGACTCCTTTGATGAAGGATGGAAGCGGGCAGAGGTTGCCAAGCTAGGTTAAAGGCGCAGGCTTCAGGAGCCTGTCCCGTAGGGGTTCGTGGGTTCAAATCCCAC
>CAYXIF010000020.1:0-13181 GCA_964465575.1 uncultured Candidatus Bathyarchaeia archaeon
TGATGATTAACTTGTATGCAAGCCCATTCCTTCAAGCAGAATTAAATTTTAATCCACCACCATGCAACTGATTGGTGTTCTCTCGGTTTGAAGCAGGTAGAGTTCGGTGACTCTCTATGCAGGATTAAGATTTTATACCAGGAAACCTCTAACTCTTGAGGTGACCAAGCTAATGGAACGGCAAACTAAAGCCAGCCAACATGGGCCGGTCGTCTAGCTTGGTCAGGACATCTGCCTGACACGCAGAAGGTCGCCGGTTCAAGTCCGGCCCGGCCCACTTGTTAAATGGTTGTTTTTCAAGCCAGAATTACCCTATGCTACGCTCTACAGAATCCGGGGTTGCCAAGTTATTTTGTGTTTCTCGGTCAACTATTGTTCGGTCCATTGGTTCCAGGATTCCATTCTACTGTTCTTTTGTAGGTGGAAAACTTGTCTAAACCATACATAGCTAAGAGCTTTGCATCCTGACTACACTCACCATCAAGCAGAGGACAGTCTCGATCTAGCCCAGTGCGCGACACTTACCGAGCAAGATTTATAGGAACAGAACTGGAACTCTAGTCTTGGTGATCTGGTTATGGCTATGAAACCAGTTGGCTATGATGACACGCCAATACTACCTGGGTCAAAATGGAGAGTCCACGATTCAAGGAGACCACAACCCAAAGTAGTCACTCCTGGCACAGTTAGCACCCAAAAGAAACAAGGTCGACCGCCCTCCGACGCCGTTATCCTCTTCAACGGAAAAGATGCGTCTAAATGGATGGGGCAAGATGGGGGACCCGTCAAATGGAGGATAGAGAACGGTTACATGGAGGTCGTCAAGGCGACAGGCAACATCCAAACCATAGACCAGTTCGGAGATTGCCAGCTCCACATCGAGTGGGCTGCACCGGCTGAGGTGAAGAGTGAAAGTCAGGGTAGAGGCAACAGCGGCGTCTTCCTAATGGGAAGGTACGAGATACAGGTTCTTGATGGATACAGCAACATCACATATGCAGACGGCTTGACAGCTGCCATATATGGCCAATATCCTCCGCTGGTCAATGCCTGCGACAAGCCAGGCAAATGGCAGACCTACGATGTTTTCTTTGTGGCCCCACGTTTCGAAGGGCAGAAACTTGTCAGTCCAGCCTACGTGACAGTCGTGCACAATGGCGTACTAGTTCACCACCACACCGAAGTCATGGGCGCAACAGCCCACAGGAACCGACCGGAGTATAGACCTCAACCTCCAAAAGGTCCGATAGTGCTTCAAGACCATGGCAACCCAGTACGCTTCCGCAACATCTGGATCCGGGAACTAAAAGGCTACGACGAACAGTGAACTTAGAATCCTAGCAACTACCCTATGCTAGTTCTTCAGTTTGATACTGTCGACAAGTCGCGAGAAAGGAATAGACACCTCTGCCAGCTTTTAGGACTAGACCGCAATCTCAGGAACCATCATTCACGTTATTGTGTTCCTCTAGAACCATATTGCCACAGGTCTCTTCCATCAGCTTTGGTCCCCGCATTCACTGAAATCCTTCAATCGTTGGTAGAAATCTTCGAAGACAGCGAGACGGTCCACATCATACACTCGGATTATTGGGCCATGATTAACAGAGAAGTCGTACGAGTAGTCGACCCTAACGTCAGGAGCATCAACCTCTTCCCATTTGCACCAGCTTGCATTCAAAGCGAAAGCGATGTCTCCCATATCAAACATTGCCTTATCATCAGATTGAAATCGCGGTTTTCTTGAGCGGATCTCGTGTAGGTACTTTCCGATCCTCCCGCACGGCGAAATTCTCTTTGTAGACTCCGCATAGGGACAGTATAAAAATGTTCCAGTGTCAAAGAGTATGAGTGGCAGTTGGGAACGGAAAAGGACTTGTGCAGCTTTTAGGTCATTATGGACATTGAAATTCCATGCCTTGTCTGGCCATTTCGTTCTTCCATGCCAGACAACAACAATCCTATCCTTGATTGATGGGTCTTTCAGATAGGCTGAAGCAATATCTGTTGCAGCCCCCAAACCCATCACGTACAGCGGTTGATCTTCTTCAGCATGAGCTCTTTGAACAATAAAGTCCGCTCCAGCTGACTGTTCGGCTTTGGTAGTATATTGAAGGGGGTCTCCTCCCTTTCTAATAGCGAACGTGTCGTCGAAACCCATCTTCTCGAGGATAGTAGAGATCTCATCGCAGCTTTTCTGTGCTCCAGTAGGTCCACCTGATTCGCCGAAATGCGTCCCGACAAACCCTTCAATAAGGAATCTCTCGGGGGCTAGAAGCGCGTAGACAATAGCATGTTGATCGTCAACTTCAGTTGCCGTGTCTGAACTGATTAGAACACGCAACTGACCCTCAGGAAGCGGAACCTCTGGAACCTCTCTCAACGTAGATCACGCTCATCTCGGGGTATCTTCTGGTAACTAAAGAGATAGGTGTATCGAAGCTCTCTTTCTTTGGCTACGACGCAGCGTAAGCTCTACTTGAGACGAGCTACTGTCAGAGTACGGCGTATATGTCTCCGTTTTCTTCAATCTTGAGCTCTATCTTTCTTAGCGGTGTCTTAGGCAAGCCCATGAATGGTCTGCCTGTCTTCGGGTCGTACATGCCGTCGTGCATGGTGCACCAGATCTTGGCCGTCTCTTTGTTCCAATTCACCTCGGCGCCCATGTGTGTGCAAAGGCCATCATAAGCAACGAAGCCGTCGTCAATATGAAGTAGCAGACCGGGCCTTGCTGTGCCCGCTTGGTCGCCAGTCGGATACACAAAGCCCTTGGCTTCCGCAACGGGAATCCCCTTAGCGTTTGCTATGTATACAAGCTTTTCACGGCTCATGGGTTCCTCATCAACACTCCTTTTCAGCCTCTTATCACTTAAGCATTCCTCTTAGGTTGTCTAGGCAGCGCTTCACACATTCAAGCGGGGGGTAGGCGTAAGACTCCTGTTCAACAATGTACCATTTCGTTGCGCCCTTGGTCTCGCAGAGCTTGAAGAACTCTTTCCATTTCATCTCACCCTCGCCAATCACCGCCTTCTTGTCAGAAGAAGAGAACTCTTTGAGGTGCACGGTGATTGCGCGTTTCGGGTAACGTTTCATAATGTCCAAGAGACCGTTTGGGCTGACACCGCCGTGCATCGCGTTCCCGGTGTCAAGCTGCATAACGACATTCTTAGCAGTTGCACTCATGAAAATGTCCCAAGGCATTTCGCCATCCACCGGCTGGAACTCGACAGCATGGTTGTGGTATCCAACCAGCATTCCTTTGGGTTTCACTTTCTTAGCGAGATCATTGAACAGACGAGCGGTCTCTAGCCAAGTAGCCTTTGAGTTCCTTCGCTCCTCAGGTAGCGAAGGCACAATCAAGTATTTGTTGCCTAGGGTCTTGTTGAACACAACTGTCTTCTCAAGCTCGCCACCGAGCAAAGTGTTGAGACCAATATGGGTTCCCGCCACCTTCAGACCAAGGTCATCAACCATCTTCTTCAATTCCTCAGCCGTTCGACCGTGGTAGCCTGCAAACTCAACGCCATCATAGCTCATATCAGCTACGGCCTTAAGGGTTCCCGGAAGGTCCCGAGCGCAGTCCTCACGCACAGAGTAAAGCTGTAACGCGATCGGTATTCTTCCCATCTAACATTGCTCCTAGTGTTTTCAGTATCTATTAGGCCCTTGATATTTAAGAATTACAGCAGGACGGCTTCTTCTCCGCTCCAATGGCTTTACACCCGGCAAGTGCATGTTCTCACAAGTGTTGTCCGTGACATGGTCTGGTCTTGAATGCCCGATCTTCAAAGCGTCAACTACCAGAGCCGGAATAGGAGACTGACGGGTTGCAGGTTCAGGCCGTTACGTTGGCTATAAAGACATTAATACCCCATGGGGGTCTAGATTACGAAAGAGGGTTGGGTTTGGACCTCGAGCTTAAGGGCCGCGTTGCCATCGTTACCGGTTCCAGTCAAGGCATAGGCAAGACCATCGCGCATGGTCTGGCAAAGGAGGGCGCAAAGGTCACGATATGCGCCAGAAACGAAGAGAGGCTGAGAGAAGCAGCGAAAGAAATCGCGTCCCGGACCGGCGCAGAAGTGTTGCCTATTCAAGCGGACCTGAGAAACGCGGAAGACATCAAACGGCTCGTGCAAAGAACAGCACAGAAACTTGGGGGGGTGGACATACTCGTCAACAACACTGGTGGTCCTCCAGCAGCGCTCTTCCTTGAGGCTTCTGAGTTAGACTGGCGAGAAGCCGTCAACTCGCTTTTGATGAGCGTCGTGAACTGCTGCCGGGAAGTCATACCTCACATGAAAGAGCGCGGATGGGGCAGAATAATCAACATGACTTCATTTGCGGCGAAGGAACCCGCTGAAAGGCTGATTCTCTCCAACACAGTGAGGGCTGGGATACTGGGACTTACCAAGACATTATCCAACGAGTTAGCACAGTATCGAATCCTCGTCAACGCCGTTTGCCCAGGGTGGACACGCACAAAGAGAATCGACGAGCTAGCAAGATCGAAAGCCGGAAAAACCGGGCAAACCAGTGATGCAGTGATTGCTGAATGGGCGAACAACATCCCACTTAAGCGGCTGGGACAGCCTGAAGAGATCGCCAACCTTGTGGTGTTCTTGTCTTCTGAACGGGCGAGTTACATAACGGGAGCCGTGATCCAAGTTGACGGCGGCTTCATAAAATCTCTCATATGAGTCCGGGCTTGATCACATGACCGCAAGAGACCCCAACTGCGGAGTTCCCGTAGACCCCAGCCAAGCCCAGTTCAAGGCCGAGATCAGAGGCAGAACCTACTACTTCTGCAGCGACCATTGCAGACGCAGCTTCCTAGAAGGCTCAAACATCGCGTATTTCTCCATGGAGATAGGAATCAGAAGTGAAATGCCAACCTACAGTGGCGGTCTAGGGGTCTTAGCTGGAGACACAATAAGATCCAGCGCTGACTTGAAGATCCCTCTTGTAGCAGTCACACTCGTCAGCAGGAAAGGCTACCTCAGACAGGAGGTAACCAGTGACGGCGAACAGCTTGAGTACCCCGACAAATGGAGCCCCTCCGAGTTCATGGAGCTGATGCCCAAGGAAGTCAAAGTGTGGATTGGAAGCAGGGACATAAGGATCAAAGCGTGGCTATACGACTACCAAAGCATGACAGGAGGAACCGTGCCCATACTGTTTCTTGACACCGACATCGAAGGGAACGCAGCCGAAGACAGAACGATAACCGACTTCCTCTATGGCGGAGACGAAAGGTACAGGCTGAAGCAAGAAATCGTCCTAGGCATAGGCGGCACAAGGATGCTTGAAGCTCTGGGGTTCAATGTCAGAAAGTATCACATGAACGAAGGACACTCCAGCCTCCTTGTCCTCGAACTGCTTAGCAAGAACGGGATGAACCCCGAGAAGGTCAGAAACCTCTGCATATTCACCACTCACACGCCAGTCGAAGCCGCATTCGACAAGTTTTCCTACGACATCGTCCAAGAGCTGCTGAGCGGCGAGTTTCCCATAGATGTGCTTAAGGAGCACGGTGGAAAGGACAAGCTGAACATGACGCTTCTGGCCTTAAACCTAAGCAAGTTCATAAACGGTGTAACCAAGGCTCACATGGAGTTCTCGAGGAAGCTCTTCCCCCGACACCGCATCTGGGCGATCACGAACGGCGTCCACTCCTACACATGGACCTGTCAGCACTTTCGAGAGCTCTTCGATGAGCATATCCCCGGATGGATAAACGAGCCCGAACTCCTAGTGAGGGCTGATGGAATCCCCAACGACGAGATCTGGAACGCTCACATGAGAGCCAAGAGAGAACTGATGGACTTCGTCAAAGAGAGGACGGGAGTCGAAATGAATGAATCCAAGTTGACGATAGGATTTGCTCGGCGTGCCACAGCCTACAAAAGGGCGACACTGATCTTCTCGGACCTAGAAAGGCTGAGAGAGATCTGCAGAAGGGGAAGCCTGCAACTCGTCTTCGCCGGGAAGGCCCATCCCAAGAACGACTCGGGCAAGAATATGATCAGGGAAATCTACGAGAACAAGGTGCAGCTGATGGACGACATTGAGATTGCCTACCTAGAGAACTATAGCATTGACATGGCAGCCAAGCTCACCTCGGGTGTTGACGTCTGGCTCAACACGCCCTTGCCCCCTCTTGAAGCCTCGGGAACAAGCGGGATGAAGGCGGCGCACAACGGCGTCGTAAATTTCAGCGTTTTGGATGGCTGGTGGATCGAAGGCTGCATCGAAGGAGTAACGGGATGGGCTATTGGACGGTCGCCCGATGAATCATTAGCCGAAGAAGAAAGAAGAAAGCGCGAACTGCAGGACCTGTACAACAAGCTCGAGTATCTGATCACCCCTATATTCTACAAGAAGAGAGACGATTGGGTGAGCATGATGGAGAACTCAATCTGCAAAGTTGCCAGTTACTTCAACAGCCATAGAATGATGCGCAGATACGTGACTGAAGCGTATCTGCTGTGACATAGTCTAGGCTTCTTAATCATCACACTAAGCGAACGAGCCAGATGACACAGAGCAGTGTGATATAGCCCAGTGTTACCCCAATGACGCTCGTCAACCTCACTTTAATGTGCTCTCTTGTTTCCAGGCTCATCTTTCTGAACATCTCTTCAACCTCCTTTCATCCTCAAGCCGTTTTGGGTGCAGTCTCACGAGGCTAAACTACTGCGAAAAAGTGACCGAACATCTCACCTTACAGTGCCAGCTAGGGCTCCTATCAGGAGTAGGTGGGTGTGCAGTCTGAACCAGTTCTCATTCTTGAGTGTCTGATTCCCATTGTTCTTGGTTTCTATTGGTTTGTACATCATGTTCACCTTGAGAAAGCCATCGGTAAGTCAGCATATAAGACTAGGGCACGACTAGAGAACACTGAATGTGGTCACGAAGTGGACACTCAGTAGGTAGTCACAGAATGTTACTAGCCCAAATGGGGCCGCGCTGCAGTGGTAGCCGCAAAAAGCATATCCATTCTCTTTTGCCATCCGTTGCCGCTAAAAGCATATCTATTTCGGAAGCCATATTGGCTACGATGAAGAATTGAGCCTTGAGACTCGCAAACAGCTCTACCAGAAGCTGGAAACCGGGTTCACGATGGTCTTCATGGTCTTTCTCTCAGTCGTCACTCTAAGCGTGATGGTCTTTGTAGCCAACATGTACAGGTTTTCAGGTTTGAACGAAGTCTTGGCGGTCTCGCCTAGTACACCATGGGGAGTCGTGACCTCGTTATTCGTTCACGCAGACGAGGCGCATCTGTTCAGCAACATGATCGCGCTATTCCTTTTCCTGCTACTGCTCGTCGGTTCGAACGTGTTTCTACCAAAAGAGGAGATAAAAAGAAGAATCTTGGACTCAATGGTAGTCATCTTTCCTCTCCCTATCGTGCTGAATCTTCTCGTGATATTCACCCTTCCTAGTGTTAAGATGATCGGGTCCTCGGCAATAGTCTACGCCTTGGAAGGAAGATGCCTCGGGTATGCGTTCCTCAACGCCTTAGAGCTCAGAAAGGTGCGCACTTACGCTCAGAACCAAAGGAAGATGACTCTGGCGTCATCGCTTTCCAACCTTATAGTATTCGTGGGGTTCATCCTTAACCTAGTCCTCCTGATACCAGCCTTGCTCCAAGAGAATATGCTCACAGCAGTTCTCTGGGTTCATATCGTAGCGATCGGAGGTGGCTACCTTACAGTTCTCCTACATGAAGTCCAATGCCGGCTTAGCCTAAGGGCACCTTCTCATTCCGAGTCCCTGCAGACACCTCTGACGGGATCGCCAAGTTCGGATTCTCGGAGATTGCCTATTTCCCGCTAATCCTCGGACAGGCACGAGCCCGGAAATTCTTCCAAGAGACCTGAATGGCAGAATCAGGAAACGAACGTAAAGGCGGAGGGGCAGATCGCGTTCAGCACACATTGGCTGCATTTCGGCTTCTTTGCTGAGCAGACTCGCCTTCCGTGAAAGATCAATAGGTCAGTGAACCTTGCCCACTTCTCCTTGGGAACAATCTCCATGAGATCCTTCTCTATCTTGTCTTGGGCCTTCTTCCCTGTGAGTCCTAGTCGTTGAGCCAGTCTCCTGACGTGTGTGTCGACCGCAATTCCCTCTATCACTCCATAAGCGTTCGAGAGCACGATGTTGGCTGTTTTTCGAGCAACCCCTGGAAGAGTCGTCAGCTCCTCCATAGTTCCCGGAACCTCTCCGCCAAACCTCTCAACCAGTACTTGACCCGTCTTCTTCAGGTTTTTCGCCTTGTTGTGGTAGAAACCAGTCGGCTTTATGTCCATCTCAAGCATCTTCAGGTCAGCCTTTGCATAGTCTTCAGCGGCACAATACTTTTCAAATAGCCTTTCAGTGACCTCGTTCACCTTCTCATCAGTGCACTGCGCCGAAAGCATCGTCGCAACCAACAGCTCCAATGGATTGCTGTACTTCAGCGCTATCTTCGCGTCTGGATGCTCCTCTTCCAGAAGGTCGATGATCTTGAGAACATTGTATTTTGGATCAATCTTCTCAGTGTTCAACTTGAATTCACCCTGCATCAGCGCAGCTGTCGCTTTTTGGTCGCTTCGAGCTCCACCAAAAGGCGCTCAACCTTTGTCTCTATGGTATCGCGAACTTCACGAAACTTCTCTATCCCCTTTCCCGCTGGATCCTCTATCTGCCAGTCCTCAACTTCCCTCGGAACGATCGGGCAAACATTGCCGCCACAACCCATAAGGATGACCTTGTCGGCTTCCCGTATCATCTCAGCCGTAAGCATCTTCGGCTTATGCCCAGAGATGTCCACTCCAACCTCTTTCATCACTTGAACAGCAAGAGGGTTCACCCATTTGGCGGGCATGTTCCCAGCGCTTACCGCAGTTGCCTTTCCGCTAGCCAGAAAGTTGAAGAAGCCTTCAGCCATCTGGCTTCTGCAGGCGTTCTCAACACAGACGAAGAGAACCAGCTTCATCCCAGCTCTCTTCCCACTTCGTACCCTAAGCCTGGTTTCAGCCACGGTCTCACACTACGAAAGGTGATAGGTCATGTGATATGCAATCCATCAACCAGCTAGACGTACTTGGCGTACTTCTCAACTAGTCCTGTAACCGTCTTCACTCGGCTTATGTCTCCGTCAGGTGGTACTTGGTCAGCCACGCCCAAGATAAACTTGTGCCCTTCCAAGTGGTGCTGTATGACTTTCAGCGCCATCTCGCGAAGGGTCTTCTTGGGGTATAGATGGCTGAAGTAGACTCCGGGCAAGCCGCCCCAGAGGATAATGTTTGGTCCAGCGAGTTCACGCAGCTTCTCCACGGGAACGTCTCCGACAGGCGCTGGAGTCATTGATTGTGCACAGTCCACATCCGTTTCCTCCATGAGCGGCAAGACTCCTCTGAGGGTTCCATCAACGTGAACGAAGATATATTTTCCCGCGGCGTGAAGCTGGGCGGCTCGCTTCTTGTAGTAAGGCGTGTGGTACTTCTTGAACATCCACGGCGTGATCGCCTCGCTCGTGATGTTCTCTCCGAAGTAGACACCGGGCGCAGGGGACTCGCAGATTGCCTCATAGATTGGTTCATCGGACTCAGCCATAATATAAACGGTCTCCTCAACTTCCTCGGGCTCCCTCATAAGAAGCTTGACCGTGTTGACCAGACCCGCCCATATCACAACCAGCCTCTGGAAGGGCGTACGTGGCGGAACAGAGCTGACGAAGCCTACCCCCTTCCAGTTCTTAAGCCGGTCATACTGGAGCGAGAAGTCCGGCTTGAACTCTTGGTTCTTGTGGATGTGCTGCAGAACTCTTAGGTCCTGTCTTGTGGAAACCGGGTATTTCAGGTAGGCGGAGCTGACGGACTGTGGGATGAATTTGCGCACGGCGACGATGCTGCCTACCGGCGTGCTGTACCCTTCCTCGTAGATGATTGTCCCGTCTCGGCGCTTCTCAGCGGAGTTGATCCGTTTGACATCATAGTAGGTTAGTTCCCCAGGCAAGTTCAGCAGTTCCTCGTGGCTTCCGCAACCTAAATCCTTGAAGAGCCTGATCTTCCCGCTCTCTCCTGCATATCTGGGGGGCAACTCGGCACGGTAGACCTGAGCCGCATACCAGTACGTCAGATCAGCGAACCAGGGCATCACATCAGGTTTCTTCCTAGAAAAGACTGCCAGAATTCTCTCTTCTAGGTTCATGTTACCAGTCTATCCCGCGGTAGACTCTTAACCCTTTCCTAGAGCAAGTGGCAGAAACTTGTTTCAGCGCTTTATGCTTACTTCCACTCCGTCTCCGCCTGCTGCTACCAAACTGCTATCATACTTCCCAGATTTCCTCACATAGTCAAGGTAGTCTCTCATGGAGTACGCGTAGGCGCCAGCGTTGTCTGCAATGACCACACTTCCTTTGTGAACGTGGGCCTCAATGAGTCCCAGATGATCGAGGTAGTCGCTCTTGTCCGCATCTAAGAATACCATATCGAATTCGCCTTCGAGTCTTGGAATAACGTGCAAAGCGTCCCCGATCAACACTCTCACTTTAGGATTGATCTCTGCGTCTCGAACGTTTCTTTTCGCCCATTCAGCTTCGGCTTCGTCGATCTCGATCGTGACGATCTCCGCGTCGCCGTCAAGCTCCTTGCCTATGAGAATCGTCGAATACCCCACTAGGGTCCCAACCTCTAGGACCCTCTTCGGCTTGAACCTCCGCGCCAGCTCAGCAAGGATCCTTCCTCTTTCTTGTCCAATGATGGGAAGAAAGTGTCTCTCAGCTGTTCTCTCTATTCGCCTAAGGACTCTCGAAGCGTTGCTGGAAAGCATCTGATGCACCACAACGGCGTTGATCCATGAAGTAAGCATTCTTACCATATAAACGTGTCTTGGTCAACGTTCATGCCAAGGTGAATGAAAGGGGACAGATGGCTGGGTCAAGAAGAAGCTATGGATGAAAACGTCTCCATCTGTGCGCAATGATCGATCGACCACCACAGAAGAGGAGCCGACAAAGCCCGGAAAGCTTCAGAGAGCCCATTCCTGCTTTTCAATTATGACTTGGCAACAGGACTCAATCCTTTTCTGGCATCTGCAAGTCAATATTGAAAGGATGAAGACGATGGTCCCTCTCAGAGCAATCTATCAAGGTGGGATGATTTTTATCGCTTGGACTGGACATTGGACTTCGCATGCGAGGCATTGTATGCAGTCCGGCTCTCTTGCAGGATCGGATTTCTTCTCGGAAGTTGGGTGCCCCGGAGTGTCTGCCCAGTCAAATACGTTCACGGGACAGACATCGATGCAGACTCCATCTCCCTCGCAAATATCCCAGTCAACCGCCACAGTAGTCCCATGTATGCCTAGTCTTGTAGGAGGCTCTACAGGTCCCCAAACATCGTGACCTTTGCATTTCCCAACAGTCTTCCTATTCTTTTGGAAATCAGAATCTATGGGCAAACCTTTCCACCTGCTACCTAGTAGCCTCTGATTAAGATGAAGATATACTAGAGCTTTTCTGTTGAAGATGTCACATCTGGGCCATCCGTTGTCGATCAGGTTTCTTTCATCGTCGATCTTTATTGCATTCTTGCTAGTTCAAAATCTGGAGGACTTCTCTCAATAGTCAGGTGCAGCTCTTAGCGCGTACATGTGAAACCTTAATATTCGCGCCGAAGAATTGAGTATGACGATGATGTGGAGGATGCTAATGGCATCCTAAGAAATCTGAATCGTGGATGGCATTTGTTGTCAGAGGAAGCGACTTGTGAAGGATGCGGCAAACCTGTCGATGAGTGTGATTGCCGATGCCCATATTGTGATGAAACAGAACACTGTGAATGCTGTTGCGGCAGAGAAGCTGCTACTGGAGGCTGAAGACTATGACATCCTTGAGGGTGAATGGTGGCGGCTAGAATGATCAGAGACGATTTTGTATGGATGGCTGCTGGGCCCCAAGGAAGCGGAGTTGATTCCATAGCTAACATCTTTGGCCGGGCTTGTTGTTATGGAGGACTGCATGTTTACGGGAAGAGGGAGTATCACTCCAACATCAAGGGTCTCCACAGTTACTTTCACATCAGGGTCTCCCCTAAAGAGGTGAGAGCGGATGTTGAGCGAGTAGATGTGCTTTGTGCCTTCGACGCCGAGACGGTTGTCCGACACATATGGGAGGTAGCGACTGGCGGAGGCATAGTTTGCGATACTGGGGCGCTAAGGATCCGGATATCTGACATTCCGTCTTTGCCGCCGTCCTTCTGGACTGAGTTTAGGAAAAAGCTTGAAGAGAAGAACATTAAACCGGAGACCGTCGGGGACCTTTTGGAAGAATCTAAGAAGAACAATGTCCATGTTTATCCGGTCCCCTATACGAATCTGCTGAGAGAAGTAGGCCAGAAGATCGGTGAGGAAAAACTCAGCAGACTAACCAGAATGCTAAACGTTATGGCCTTGGGCGTATCCTTCGGACTTGTTGATTATGACAAAGCCCTTGTTGAGAAAGCTGTCGAAGCAACATTTCGTGGCAGACGAAGAATAATCGAAATGAACCTTGTGACCTTGAGCATAGCTTACGACTTCACCAAGAAGAATTTCGAAAGCTTCAGCTTCAGATTGGAGCCAGTTCAGACGGACGAAAAAAGGATATTCCTTTCGGGCAACCAAGCCGTCGCTCTAGGCAAGTTAGTTGGAGGCTGCAGAGTACAGACTTACTATCCCATAACTCCTGCAGCAGACGAGAGCGAATACCTGGAAGAGAACGAGGTGCTCGAGACCCTTTCCAACTCTGGCGAGGGCTCAATAGTGGTTATGCAGACAGAGGATGAAATCGCAGCAATCAACATGGCTTCCGGCGCGACACTTACCGGAGCAAGAGCCGCAACAGCCACATCCGGGCCTGGATTTTCACTCATGGTTGAAGGCTTAGGATGGGCTGGAAACAATGAGGTTCCAGTCGTAGTAACTTATTATCAGCGTGGCGCGCCTGGAACTGGTCAACCTACCAGATATGGGCAAGCAGATCTACGCTTCGTCATTCATGCGGCTCATGGAGAGTTCCCTAGGATTGTTTTGTGCTCAGGTGACATTGAGGAATGCTTCTATGACGCTCAACGGGCCTTCAACTATGCCGAACGTTACCAGATGCCAGTCATCCATTTGATCGATAAAGCTTTGGCAAACAGCAGTAAGAGCTACAA
>CAYXIF010000020.1:13281-37779 GCA_964465575.1 uncultured Candidatus Bathyarchaeia archaeon
GAAACAGCCGACAGAGAGATTTCCTTCGAAGAGAGGTTTAACTTCTTTGGGGACTCGGATGCTACTGCCACAATCGTCAGTTGGGGTTCTCCGAAAGGCGCCATCATAGAAGCCATGGAAAGACTACGACAAGAAGATTACAAAATCAACTTCCTACAAGTTCGTATGCCACATCCATTAGCAAAAGACTACGTTACCGAAGTCTTAGGCAAGATGCAGAAGAAAATCATTGTAGAAGGCAATTACACTGCACAGTTGGCTGGGATAATAAAGCAAGAAACAGGCATATCCATGGACCATTTTGTGCTGAAATGGACTGGAAGACCCTTATACGTGGACGAGGTCTATGAAGCCATCAAGCTGATTATGCTAGATAAAGCACCTAGGAGGCAGGTGTTGACACATGGCGCCTGAAATCTGGGACTATAGAACACCGGTCTCCGCGTGGTGGTGTCCCGGCTGCGGAAACTTCGGCGTACTCTCAGCCGTACATACGGCCTTGGCCGACCTCCAACTGCCCCCTTCCAAGGTTGCAGTATTCTCTGGAGTAGGCTGCCACTCCAAACTCCCCCACTCCGTAAACGCCTATGGAGTTGAAACGCTGCACGGCAGAACGCTACCGTTTGCTATAGGGGCGAAGCTGGCTAATCCAGATTTGGAAGTGATCGCCGTCATGGGCGACGGCGATGGTCTCGGCATAGGCGCTGGACACTTTGTCAACGCAGGCAGAAGAAACGTCGACATGACTATCCTCATTCACGACAACGGTGTCTACGGCTTAACCAAGGGACAAGCTTCGCCTACACTCAGGCTAGGCTTGAAGGCAAAGGCTCTTCCCAAACCAAACATAAACGAAGGAATAAATCCAATAGCCTTAGCTTTGGCAGCTGGATACACATTCATCGCCAGGGGCTACGCCTATGATAGCCGCCACTTGAGAGAGATGATAAAGGCAGGGATAAGACATAACGGGCTTGCTGTGGTGATCATTCAGCAGCCTTGTCCAACCTATAATGACATAAACACTAGAGAATGGTATGGAGGAGAAGACCGAATCGACCCGATGACTGGTAAGCCAGTTCCGAGAGTATATAAACTTGAGGAAACAGGCTACGACGGCGTTGTACACAAACCAGAAGAAGCTTTTCCAAAGTATGTGGCTGCCTTAACAAAGGCTCAAGAATGGGGAGACAGGATCCCACTCGGCATCTTCTACCAAAATGAGCTTGTGCCTGCATATCATGATAGAATATCTAGGAGAATCCCGAGCTACCTGAAGAACCCGCCGGCCAAGCAAGCAATCAGCGACAAGGAGGGAAACCCCATAACAAGCATCAAGAAGATGCTCAGCAAACTACAGGTAACAGGTTCAGAGGGCATACCATAGAAACGTGTCTCTCTCACTGATCGGCCCTAATCAATGCTGCAACTTCCAGACAGAGACAATCAATGAACAGGTCACCCTTTTCTTAGTCTTCGCGCCCAATCTACCAGGTTCTCGAGAAGATCCTTTAGCAGCTCTTTAGTTCTCAGGTCAGTTACGTTGCCCTTCCTGTCAAACTTCTCTCTGGCGAAGGGAACAATAACTTCGGGTCTGTTGACTGCGTGCATGTTGAGGGAGACGAGAACTTGTCGAAGGTGGGACTGAGCCCTCACGCCGCCGAGCATTCCTAGAGAGGCGCTCATGATCGCGATCGGCTTGCCCTCAAAAGAGTTGCTGCCGTAAGGTCTTGAAGCCCAGTCAATCGCGTTCTTCAAAACACCGGGCACCGAGTAGTTGTACTCGGGCGTCGAAATCAAGATCGCGTCGGCTGCCTCAATCTTTGCCTTGAACTCCTTGACCCTTTCGGGCAAGCGTTCTTCGTTGTCTTGGTTGAACGGCGGTATACCCTCTAGGTCGAAGAGCTCGATCTCTACATTCCTAGGTGCGAGCTTCGCGGCTTCCCTCAACAACGCCTTGTTGTAGGAGCCTTTCCGCAAGCTGCCGGCGAAGCCCAAGATATTCACTTCCTTGCTTGCTATGTCGGTTGCCACCTTCTCACCTAGGGTTGAGCCGCATTCGGGCTACTACGACGCTTTGGCTGCCAGTCAAGGTCTCGGCTAATTTGACGGAGACCCTTGCCGCCACTACCGAGGGTTCTGTTCAATTCTCTCGGCTACTTCGTCCCAATCTACTATGTTCCAGAACGCCTCGACGAACCTGGCTCTGTCGTTCTTGTAGTCAATGTAGTACGCATGCTCGAAGACATCGAGAACCATCAGAATCCTGAACATAGGATAGACGTTAGTGTTATGCTTCTCCACCTGCATTATGATTGGTCTGCCGGTCTGTCTGCAGTAGGTTAATGCAGCCCACCCTGACCCTTCGACACTAGTGGCGGCTTGGCTGAACTCTTTCTTGAACCTTTCAAAGCTTCCAAACTCCTTCGCAATCACTTCTTTCAGGGCCCCGTCAGGTTTCCCGCTTTTGACCGCTGGAGCAAGATTCTCCCAGAACAACGAGTGCAAAAGATGCCCACCAATGTTCCATGATAGCTCCTTCAGCGTAGACTTGACATCCAAGTCAGTATTCTCTTTTCGTGCTTTATCAAGTCGCTGAAGAATAGCATTTGCGCCATTAACGTATGCTTGGTGGTGCTTTGTGTGGTGTATCCCCAACTGTTCTTCTGACATGAAAGGCTCAAGATCCTTGTACTCGAACTGAAGTTTCGGAAGAACGTATAAGCCGCTTATCTCCATAGGCCACCTACCTCCGCAATTGCCAGACATCTACTGAGGATGTATATCTTCCCGCGTGAATTTTAAGCGTTTCTTTTTCTGTAAACCGATGTCACCAGTGGCAGAGTCAGTATAAGGTAAGTGAAGTGAACTACCAGCCTACCCCATTCAGGTGCCACTGTGTAGCCAAACATCACCGCAAGTACGGAGCCCACGAAACCTTTGTGATGGAATGGGCTATCTTCAGGAACATCGAGGACATAGGCTTTCTCTGCTAGCCAGCCCACCTCGACCCCGATACCATCAGAGTACTCCAGTAGCTCATGGACGCCGTAACCAGCAAGTCCTCCAGCAAGGAGAACGAGCAGCAGGCTCGTAAACAAGAAGAACCTCTGCATGTTGATCTTAACACCCAAAATGAACACAGCCCACGAGAACACCAGTGAGGCGACGAACCCAACTAAGGTCCCAATGAAAGTCCCCCCGAAGTCGGTTACCAAGAAGGGAGCGAGGAAAAGCACAGTTTCAAGTCCCTCCCGAAATACCACGACGAACGAAAAGGAAGTCAAAGCGTAAGCAGCTCCTCGCTCCGCAAGATCTTCCACTTGCTCTTCGATCTCCATCTTGATACGGCGCCCCTTGGTTGCCATCCAATAGATCATCGACGACAAAACGAAGACTGCCAAAAGAGCGGCTACCCCTTCAAACAACGCTTTGACCAGTCCAGAAAAGCCCCCGTACAATAGCCAGACAAATGCCCCAGACGAGAAGCTTGCCACTGATGCGAAGCCTACGCCGTACCACACATGACGCGTCAGCTGTTTTCTGCCCGTCCGAATTAGGTACGTCAACGTCACAGTAGTTATGAGAGCTGCTTCCAGCGTTTCCCTAAAGACTAGAAGAAATTGCCCCATCAAAGAGTTCCACATCCCATTCTCTCTTGGACGACTAAAAGGTATAACGGCGTTATATTTATATGTTGCCCCACACAATATGTACATATGAGGAGCTCAACGGCATGACCTCAAGAAAAAGCGAGTGGGCCTGGTCTCTAGCGATCCTTCTACCACTAGTCGTTGGGATGATCTTGCTAACGCTTTTCCCGCCCTTCTTGGGAGGATACATGCATGGGATGATGGGCATGATGGGAGGGGGATGGGGCTTCATGCTCCTAACATCGCTGGCGTTCCTCTTGCTCATAGCACTAGGAGCCTACTACATTATCACAGCGCTTACGCGACGTGACGGAGGCAAGACTGCACTAGACCTGCTTAAGGAACGTTACGCCAAAGGCGAGATCACCCGTGACGAATATCTCAAAATGAAGGAGGATTTAAGGTGACGAGCGGAGACAGAGCCATACTACTCACGGGAATGGCGCTTGTTACCCTAGGCATATGGGGGACCGCGCTGCAGGTCGCCTCTTCTTCGCCTTGGAGTCACTTCTACAGTCCAATGGGTTCGATGATGGGATGGAGGTATGGGCCTCTCGACGTGGTGAGCGGCACTGTTCTAGAGACAGGCATGATGGAGATCGAACTAGACAGCAATGGGAAAAAGATCGAGGTGCATGCTCCCTACTGGTTCTGGCAACTAATCGGCATCAAGGTAGGTGACACTGTAACCGTTAAGGGCGCTCGGGTATTCATGATGGGTCACGGCGAAGGTTGGCACGAGGAACTGATACCGTTCGAACTTACTGTAAACGGCAAGACCTTCGGCGAAACAAACTCTCGACTGCCAGTATGGATGCAGGAATGACCTCGGTCTGTATACGTGAATCTTGAACAGGGGTTCGAGTATGAAAGTCGTTGTTGTAGGAGGAGGATATGGAGGAACAGAGGTGATAAGGCAGTTAGTACTCAGGGGAACCAAAAACTTAGAGACCACACTCGTCTCCAACCGAAGATACTTCGAGAACATTATAGGTGGCACGGAGATCATAAGCGAGAAGATACAGGCAAGCGATTTGAGATATGACCTTGGGGAGCTCTCCAAGTACTGGGACTTCAGCCTAATCGTCGGCAGAGCGAACAGGTTCGATCTGCTCAGAAAGACAATTGCAGTCGGCAATAGGCAAGAGGACTATGACGTCCTGGTCGTGGCTGTTGGCTCTGAGCCGAACTTCCCGAACGTTAAAGGGGCAAATTTGGCTCACCCTTCCTACCGCCTGTCGGATTTCTCGAGGCTAAACGGGTGGATCAGGAAGAACGCCGACGGCACTTCAAAGATCATAGTGGCAGGAGCAGGCTTCGTGGGTCTTGAGGTCGTTGCCGAGATTCTTGACCTTCTTCGAGGAATGGGTAATGGGGCGGACATTACTGTTGTTGAAAAGATGAACACTGTGCTACCTGCCTACAATAGCGACTTGGCTAGGGAAATCGCGTTCAAAACCTTTTCGTCTCGAGGCGTAAAGTTCGTCCTTGGCAACGGGGTGAAGTCAGTAGAAACGGGAAGAGCAGTTCTCGACGACGGAACGAAAATCGAAACCGATCTGACAGTGTGGACGGCTGGGATCAAGGGCTGCCTCAGCTACTCTCAAGTGCCGAGAGGGAGTCTTCGGAGAGGATGCATTGACGTTGACGAACGACTCCTCATCAAAGGAGTAACAGGCGCCTTTGCGATCGGAGACGCAGCCAACGTAGTCATCAATGGGAAGGAAGCAGCAAAAATGGCAGCTGAAGCCTTAGTACAAGCAAGAACGACAGCTAAGAACATTGAGCTCATAGCTCAGGCACGGAAGCCGAGGATCTCGCACATGCCGAACTATACCACAGATTTTCCGAAAGCATTGATGTCAATAGGAGGGGGAAAGGCAATGCTCATCTTCGGAACCCAGTTCGTGAGCACAGGAGTAACCGAGTACTTTCTCAAGAAAAGGATAGATGTCGACGAGATCATGGGGAGATTTCCGCAGTAGCGGCTGCAACTAGCAAACGACTTTCTCGCAACCCTTAAAAGAGTCAGAAATACACTAAGCCTAGCAGTCGCCCTAGATTTGAGGGAAAAAGCATGCCGGATGAAGACGTTGTTGATATGATAGAGAAGGCCAGCAAAAGCGTGGTCAACATCAATACCCTAAGGGTTTTCCACGACTTCTTCTATCAGGTTGTTCCCGTGCAAGGAATGGGGTCAGGCTTCATTATCGATGAGAAAGGCCACGTTCTGACCAACAATCACGTTATATCGAGAGCAGAAAGAATAGCCATCACACTGACAAATGGTCGCGTGCTCGAGGGGACAGCTGTGGGAACCTGCAGAAGCTCAGATATCGCTGTCATCAAGGTAAACGGTGACAACTTGACGCCAATCGAGCTTGGAGATTCAGACAAATTGAGGGTTGGGCAGAGAGTCTTTGCAATCGGCAATCCCTTCGGTCTAGCCGGCGGACCAACAGTCACCTCAGGAGTGATCAGCGCCCTAAACAGGACAATCGATTCGCCTGAAGGAACCTTTAGAGATCTGGTTCAAACGGATGCGGCTATCAACCCTGGCAATAGTGGTGGACCCCTCGTAAACACAGAAGGGAAGGTTGTCGCAATCAACACGGCCATCATCCCATTTGCACAAGGCATAGGTTTCGCGATACCGATAAACGCGTCTAAGCAGTGCTCAAGTGAGATCATAGTCCATGGAGCCATCACAAGACCTTGGCTTGGCATAACAGGACTGAACATAACACGCGATGTCGCCAGCCACTATGACCTTCCAGTAGAGAGAGGTGTGCTCGTGGCCAAGGTTGAGCCCAATAGCCCAGCGGAAAAAGCCGGAGTCAGCCGTGGCGACATAATCCTTGAGTTTGATGGGAGCAAAGTGGACCGTGTCGAAGACCTACAAGGCATTCTGCAGAGGATGAAACCAGACGCTAAAGCTTGGTTGACGGTTCAGAGAGGACCAAGACGAGGTCAGCTTCAAGTGACACTGGAAAGAATGCCGTAAAGCTGAAGAAGAGGCAACGTTAGTATTTGCCGATTTTCACATATGACACAGGGTGATATGGTTTTGGCGATTGATCCTGATTTTCAGAAGAGACGAACGAAAACCGGCGAACAGGAAGGCAAAGCAGTCTGGGGACCAGTGGAATTGCCCAAGAGACTCGGAATACATGGCACTAATTTGGCAGTTGATTGGGATATCTGCGAAGGACACGGAATATGCCTCGAAGTCTGCCCAGTGCAACTGTATGAGTGGCGTGACACGCCGGAGCATCCGACCTCCCAAAGGAAGTCTTTCCCAGCAAGAGAAGAGGAATGCATACAATGCCTCGCATGCGAAGTCCAATGTCCAGTCCAAGCGATAAAAATCACCTCTCCATGGGTGACAAGCAGCTCTTCGCCGTTTGCCATTGCAGGACCACTTCTTGTCTCCTTCATTCTAGCAGGTTATTTTGTGAGGGATGACCCGTGGCATCGGTTGAGTTGGCTAAGTACGTTTACTGGGTCGGCGTTATAGACTGGGATATCAGGGATTTTCACGGCTACGAGACTAAGAAAGGCACTACGTACAATGCTTACCTGATCATTGACGACAAGACTGTCCTAGTAGACACCGTGAAGCACTCGTTCAAGAAAGCTCTGGTTCAAAACATCCAAGAGCTAACCGATGTTGGAGACCTTGACTACGTGATAGTCAACCATGTCGAAGTGGACCATTCAGGCTCGCTAAGCTCCATCCTACAATGCGCCAAGAATGCTACCGTGATAGCGACGCAACGGGGCAAAGACGGCGTGGCAAAATACTTCGGAACGAACGACTGGAGATTTGAAACAGTCAAGACGGGCGATGAGCTGAAGACTGGCACCAAGACCTTGAAGTTTGTTGAAGCCCCTATGCTGCACTGGCCTGACAGCATGTTCACATACTTGAGAGAGGACGAGATCCTATTGCCAAATGATGCTTTCGGGCAGCATCTAGCGACTTCGAACAGGTTCGACGACATGGTTGACCAAGCCGTCCTAATGGATGAAGCCGCCAAGTACTACGCCAACATCCTGATGCCCTTCGCACCGCTGATACCAAAGAAGATAGAAGAGTTGCCACGGTTAGGTATGAAGCCGAGGGTCATCGCCCCAAGCCACGGAGTCATATGGCGTGCAAACCCACAGAACATCATCAAGGCCTATTTAGAATGGAGTAGCGGCATAGCCAGAAGCAAGGCTGTTATCGTCTACGACACTATGTGGGAAAGCACACGCAAGATGGCGTATGCAATTTCTGAAGGCATCGCAGAACACGGCGTCGAAGCCCAAGTCTTCCGCCTAAGCACATCAGACGTTTCCCAAATCCTGAAAGAAATCCTGGAAGCGAAGGCCGTGGTTGTGGGTTCATCCACGCTTAACAACTCAATGCTGCCGACCGTAAGCCGCTTTCTCAACTACGTGGCCGGGCTGAGACCCAAAGGAAAGATCTGGGCGAGCTTCGGCTCCTATGGGTGGGGAGGAGGAGCTGTCAGAGCCACAAACAAGCAGCTCAAAGAGGCTGGATTCGAGGTTCTAGAACCGGGTCCACAAATCCAATACGCACCGAACCCAGAAGAGCTACAGCGGTGCAAGGAATTCGGGAAGAAGATAGCCGAAAAGATCATATCCTAGAGCGCGCTACAGCAGTCTCACTAATATTGGGATTGCTTCATACAATGGAACGGAGTTCTGGTGGACTGCAAGTGGTAAACACGCCTGATAAGCTCTCAGACATCATAATCATAGGAGGCGGTCCAGCAGGGCTTACTGCTTCAATATACGCCGCCAGATTGGGCTTGAAGACCCTGCTTTTCGAGGCTGCAATTCTGGGCGGCAGAGCTGTCCAAGCTCCGAAAATCTGGAATTTCCCCGGCTTCCCTGAGGGGCTTACCGGGATCGAGCTTGCAGATCGGATGGTCAAGCAGGCGGAAAAGTTCGGTACAGAAATGAGGATTTCCGAAGAAGTTCTCGACCTCAATCTGAACGAAGCAGTGAAGACTGTGTCAACAAGATTCGGGAAATACCAGTGTCTTGGGGTCATAGTCTCCACTGGAGCTCAAAGAAAGAAGCTTCTGCTGCCCGGCGAAACGGAGTTTCTTGGCCGAGGCGTCTCGTATTGTGCCATCTGTGATGGTCCTCTGTTCAGGGGCAAAACGGCCGCGGTGATTGGCTCAGGCAACGAGGCCTTCGAAGACGCCCTTTACCTATCTAGCGTTGCGGGCCGGGTATTCATCATAACGCAAAGTGCGAAGATTGAGAGTGCAAGGGCTCTTGTGAAAGAATGCAAAGGCAAGCCTAACGTCGAGATTGTCAAGGCAACTCTGAGTTCAGTGGGCGGAAACGACTTCGTCAACTCAATCACGATCCTCGAACTAGACAGAAACAGGGAGAGACCCCTACCCGTCGACGGCGTCTTTGTTTCGGTGGGGGAGGTGCCAATGACGAATCTGGTCAAGAAAGCTGGAGTCAAAGTTGACGATAGAGGCTGCATTAAGGTTGACCGCAGCCAGGCAACCAACCTGGAAGGCGTCTATGCTGCAGGCGACTGCACATGCGGAGGCATGCAGATAGTAACCGCGGCCGGAGAAGGAGCAATGGCAGCCATGCAGGCATACCGGTACGTCCAGAAAGTCAGAGCATAAGTGGATCATTTGCTCTAACTAGTGACCTACGCGATGACCTATCAAGGATGGACAAGACGCTGTTCTCTCTCGCCAGTTTTCTGAGCTTGGTCGTGTTAACGCTGCTGCGCTTCATAGCCACTTTGACGTCGTCCACATCCTTAAGAGATCTTTTCCAAGGGATTGTTGCTTTCGCCATACGGAGCTTTGCCACAATCAGCTCTTCAGCCGTTTGCCAGCAGGTTGGCAAATCCAGTATCGTTCCCTAATTCTTTCGGAGGCTTCTGCCCGAAAGGATGACGTCTGCAGCGTAAGCCGATGCTTGGTCTATGAACGCAGCAATCCTGAGACCAGACTTCAATCTGCTTAGAGAGGGCTCGCCACTTGTCTCGGAAGACATATGCGCGCTACCGGCTTTGTACTTCCTACGGGATCTTCGATTCGCAAGGGACACGGGTTTGGCATAGCCCGCAACAACCCCCTTTAACCCCGTAGTTCTTGGAAACGTAGTCCGCGGCTTCTTTGCCCAAGAAGTCTCCGCACTTGGCTTTGTCATGCCCCATCTCGGTTATGGCTCTGACGGGGCAACGGCTGATGCATTCTGCGCATTTGCCGGTTCTATAGAAGAGGCAGTTTTCCAGATGAGTCTTGTACGCTCTCGTCGTCGGCTCAAGTTCAAGGTTCGTCACTATGCTACCGCATCTCACGGCGATGCCTTTAGGGGTTATGAACCCGTCACTCAAGCTGAAAGTGCCCATGCCAGCTACGTAAAGAACGTGCCTCTCAGACCAAGATGATGCCAAGCCGGTATTGCCAGTGTAGCCGCTTCCGTAGTGTTGTGACAGTATCGGGGCGACCGCTAGGTAACCTTGGCTGGCAAGCTGATCGACTATTGTCTGCCGAAGGTGATCGTTGAACTGTTCTCCGTAGAGTCTCGTATGAGCCCACCTTTCAGAAGGATACGTTGACTGGGAAGCATTGCTTCTTCTAGTCTCTTCAGTTATGGGAAGAACCCAGCAGACAACGCTGCAGGAGTCTTCTTTGTCGTTCCATTCTGGGAAGTGCATCTTAAGCATCTCTCTGGGCGTCCAATGGAACTCCCCAATGATTCTCTTGTAGTCATCAAAGAGATGGTCGTCTCCGCGGGCAAAGCCCACGAGTGGAGGGTCATAGATCGGGCTTTGGTCAAGTCTCTGAAGACGGTTCTTCTCGCTATGCTTGACCACGTTCTCAATGAAATACGTGAGTTCGTTCTCTGGATTTCGCGGCAAGGCTAAGTCTCATCGTCATCTTTATCCGATTGGGATAATATACCTTTCATCGGACCGCCGACTGGGTACTGAAAGCGCCTAGTCAGATGCACTGAAGACATGATAGGATATTGAAGGCTGATGAATTTCCCAATGATGGCTGTAAGCACGTTCATAATCACGACGTCATCAGGGTTTGAGTTCGAGGCCGGGAAAGAGATAGAGAGAATAATGCCCCAAGCGAAAGTACGGAGCATGTTTTTCAAGGGTAATCTGCTAGTGGAGTCGTCTCATGAGGAGAACGAAGCCATTGCCAAGTTAAGGGAAGCGCAAACCCTCCACGTTGGGCGGGTGTTCCCAGTGGACGCAAAAGCAGAGATCTCTTCAAGCAAAGAGAGCATCACCAAGCTCACTGACCAAATTCTCCAACTCGAAAAGTTGAAACCCCACGACACGTTTGTTGTACGATGTAGAAGAAGGGGAAGACACCAATTCACCAGCCATGATGTCGAGGAGACCCTTGGGGCAGAGCTAGAGCAAATCACACGAGCCGCTGTGGACTTGAGAAACCCGCGGAAAGTCGTGAACGTGCAGATTTTTCAGAATCAGGCTTTCATCGGCGTGACTGATGTTGAGAGCATTCTCGTCAAGCCTATCCGTGAGTCCAGGAAGTACAAGAAGGGTGAGAGGCCCTTCACGCGGGCTGAACATAAGATCAGAGAAGCAATAAAGGCCTTCAGCTTAAGCATCGAAGAAGACTTCGAGGTCTTGGATCTCGGTGCGGCTCCCGGCGGATGGACTAAGGTGTTGTCTGGACTGGCCAAAAGGGTGGTTGCTGTTGACCCCGGCAGCCTAGACCCCGCCGTAACAGCGCTCTCCAACGTGACTCACATCAAGTGCAGAGCAGAGAGCCTCTCGGAGGACATTGGACAGTTTCACATGGTAACAAATGACATGAATCTGAGTCCCTCCGAGTCAGCTAGGATTATGGTTGATGTCGCAAGCCGTCTCAGGAAGGGCGGGATTGCCATCATGACCGTGAAGTTTGTGACTCATAATAGGAGGAGACACGTCAAAGAGACAATAAAAACCCTGAAACCTAAGTACAAGGACTTCCACGTAAAGAGACTGCCTCACAACCGCTATGAAGTCACACTTTACATGCGGAAGATTTGAAGTCATGCGCGCTTTCATGTGTTTGCCGAAAGACTTATGCTCGCAGTCGGACGTATACTAATAGAGGACTATTCTGCAACGGAGGCAGACTCATGAGCGGCGAAGGCAGGCTGTTAACGTTTCTCAAGGAGCAGATCAGAACCGAAAACCAGATCGTAAGTTCACTGAACAAAGCCTTGGTCGAGATCGAGAACCCACCCGTCAAGGGAACCTTGAAAGGCATATCCTTGGATTCAGTGAAGCACGCCGAGATGTATACGTCAGCAGTGGCACTGTTGACTGGAATGCCGAAGGCACTTACGCAGGAAAACCTTGACAAGCAGAGAGAGTTGGTGGAGAGGCACATTGAGCTGGAGGCAAGGCTAATAGGAAGAATTAACAATGAACTGCCTAACGTCAAGAACGACAAAGTCAAGCTTCTTCTGAATGCGATTCTGTTGGACGAGCAGAGGCACCACGCGCTTCTGAGGCAGGTCCTAGAAATACTGGTCAAAGGCGAAACCATTACTGAATCGGAATGGCTTGACATCATGTGGAAAAGCGTCCCATTCCACGGGGCACCGGGAGGATAGCAGCGGCAGGAAACACTCTTGACCCGAAGCATCACAGAATGACTCTCGGCCGCAGACCAGTCTCTGACTCTTGCTGAAGGTTTTTAAGTGCTTGTTCCTTTTGGTGAGGTGCAAAGCAGAGGCTAACATCTATGAGCGAGATGGTTCCTTTCAGGCTTCTTGTATCTCGGGAAGAAGCGCTCAAGACAGTTTTGGACTCAGTGAAGCAAATAGAGAGGACTGAGCAGATACGCATCGACGAGTCCACAGGACGAGTATTAGCCGAAGATGTAACAGCAGATAAGGACGTTCCGCCCTTCGACAGGGCTGCCATGGACGGCTATGCTCTCAGAGCCGTGGACACCTACGGCGCATCTGATCTCAACGCCCGAAGCTTGAAGCTTACCGCAGCATTGCACGCGGGAGAGTCAACAACCGCATCAGTGAGCAAGGGTGAATGCATTCGCATAGCCACAGGGTGCCAAGTTCCTCCAAACTCCGACGCCGTAGTCATGGTTGAATTCACTGAAGAAAAGGATGACCAAGTACTAGTTCTCAGACCTGTCCATCCCGGAGCGAATATCTCTCGTCGAGGAGAGGATATGAAGAAGGGTGAAGCGATCTTGAGGAGAGAGGAGGTTCTGACGCCGGCAAAGATCGGAGTTTTGGCTGCCCTGGGAAGGAAGAACGTGTTGGTCTATCAGAAGCCCCTTGTAGCTGCGATACCGACTGGAACCGAGATTGCCGAGGTGGGTTCTAATCTGGAGGAAGGACAAGTCTACGACGTGAACTCTTACACCTTGGCTTCTTTGTTGTTAGCGAATGGTGCTATTATAACCAGATCGCCAATCGTCCCGGACTCCCTAGAACGTCTGAAATCAGCAGTTGCTCGTTTCCTTGATCATGACCTCATTGTGTTCTCGGGTGGAAGCTCGGTGGGCGAACGGGACCTGCTTGTCAAAGTCGTCGAGCAAATGGGGAAGCTTCTTTTCCACGGCGTTCAAATCAAGCCCGGAAAGCCAACTCTTTTCGGGCTTGTCAAGGAAAAACCTGTCTTCGGCATGCCGGGTTACCCCACTTCATGCCTAAGCAACGCATACATCTTCCTTGTCCCAGCCATCCGCAAGATGTCTAGGCTTCCACCGCAAGAGACAAAGACTGTCAAGGCGAAGATGGGCAGGCGCATTGTCTCTGCCTCGGGAAGAGAACAGTTTCTGCCTGTGAAAGTGACAGATGGGGAGGCGTATCCAGTCTTCAAGATGTCCGGAGACATAACAAGCTTGGCCAAAGCTGACGGATACGTCATCTTGCCCGTCAACTTAGACGTGATAGAGGAGGGGCAAGAAGTCTTGGTGATCCTTTTTGAGTAATGTTTGACCTACGGGTTCTGTTGTGGTCAAGCCGAGTGTTTGGCAACAGAGCTGTCAAGAGCCATTGAGCCATAGCTGCTGTTTGCTTGGGTGGGCGGAAGGTAATAGCCGAGGATATCGTAACAGGACAACGTTTGCTGACTCCTTGGACATCTAGATTGCGCGTCGCGGACAATACACACCAAAGACAGCGCAGAAACTTCAGCTTCCGGACAAATCCGTATCCGTTAGCCTTAAATCATATGTTGTCGAAATCATCTTGCTTGAGGTGAGAAATTTGGTTAAAGTCGAGGACTTCGAAGTTGCTGAAGGACTCTACTACTCAAAGGATTGGATGTGGGTCAAAAAAGAAGATGGCAAAGCCAAGATCGGGATCACTGACTATGCCCAGAAACAGTTGAACGAAGTAGTCTTCGCTGAACTACCAAGCGTCGGCGAGGTAGTCAAAAAAGGCGAGACTTTCGGAACAGTTGAATCGGTCAAAGCCGTTTCAGACCTCATCGCTCCTGTAAGCGGGAAGATCGAAGAAGTCAACAAGGAGGTCGCCGACAACCCAGGAATCCTCAACGAGGATCCGTTCAACAAGGGTTGGCTACTTATCGTTTCTCCAACCAGCCTAGAAGAAGACCTCAAAACCCTCATGGACTTCCAGGCAGCTGTAAGTTGGCACAAGGAACTTGCCAAGGAACGCTAAGCATCATGCCTAGGAAAATAGTCATTGTGGGAGCGAATGCGGCAGGTGTTGATGCCGCAGTTGCTGCAAGGAAGACCGATCGAGAAGCTGAGATCATGCTGTTGACCAAGGATGATGTCGGCGCATACTCCCGCTGTGGTCTCCCTTTTGTCCTCTGGGGTCAGATTCCGGCCTTTGAAAACCTTGTGGTCTACCCAGCCAACTTCTATCGTATGATGAGGTTTGATCTAAAGCTGGGGACGACAGCAACAGAGATAGATACGAAAGCAAGGACTGTTACGGCTGAAACAAAAGATGGAAAGCAGCAGATTCTTGAGTATGACAGCCTTATTCTTGCGACGGGTGGCCAACCGTTTAGGTTACCAATAGAAGGCATTGACAAGGAGGGCGTCTTCACCCTTCACACGTTGAAGGATGGTCAGAGAGTAGCGGCAGCAATGAAAGAGGCGAAGTCAGCCGTCGTGATCGGTTCAGGTCTTGTAGGCTTGGAGACGACGGAGGCCTTCGTCGAGAAAGGAGTAAAGGTAATCATCGTCGAGATGCTGCCCTGGATACTTCCTAAGCTCTTGGACAAAGACTTCGCCGGAGAAGTCCAGAAACAGTTCGAGAGGAAAGGCGTCACCTGCATCCTAGAGAAGTCAGCGGGAGCGATACTTGGAGACACTAAGGCCCGGGCAATCTCGGTAGGCGGAGAAGAGATCGCAACGGACATTATCATCAATGCCGCGGGAGTCAGACCCAACGTTGAGTTAGCCAAAAAGGCAGGCATAGCCATCGGTGACACGGGTGGCATAAGGACCAACATCCGAATGCAGACCAGCGTCGACAATGCTTATGCGGCTGGAGACTGCGCCGAAACAACTAACATGATAACTCACAGACCAGCCCTGCCTCTTCTGGGATCAACAGCCGTTAGAGAAGGCAAGGTAGCAGGCATAAACGCTGCTGGAGGCTATGCGGTCTTTCCTGGAACGTTGTCCGCTTGGGTTTCAAGAATGCTGGACCTTGAGGTTGGAGCCGTGGGGCTTACTGAGTTTTGGGCTCAAAGATCAGGATTGGATATTGTTGCGGGCAAGATAACTGCCAAGACCAGAGCAGCTTACTATCCTGGAGGTAGCCCGCTAAGGGTGAAGGTTATAGTTGAAAAGGAGACCAAGCGGATAGTGGGAGGTCAGATCGTCGGCGGTGAAGAGGTAACCCAGAGAATCAACGCATTGTCGCTAGCTATCCAGAACCGCATGAGCGTCTACGAACTCTCCAAGGCTGACACATGTTACGCTCCCTCAGTGTGCGAGACATGGGAGCCCATCGTCCTAGCCGCAGAACTGGCGATCCGAAGCCTCTAGGTAACCACAAAGGACTCATTAACAGAGAGCATACAGGACAGGACCTATCAGTCGACGCAAGTTTCTCTCTATTTGGCCAACAGCTGATAGCGAAAGAGCCGATAGCAGTCAACCTAGGCTTCTCGATTTGGGTGGAGTACGAATCCTTCCCTCTGCCACGAACGCCTTAAGAGCCTCCTTCAATTCTTCGTCGGTCAGTATCGCCTCCCTTACTTCAAAATCCTTAGCCAAGTCGATTCTTCCGAACCGAGTACCCCAGTCTTCTTCGACCGTTTCTAGGACCCAGCGCTCTCTGTCGTACAGAGCCAATAGAATCATGCGTCCGTGTTCATCTTGGATGCCTACGAATTCTGGTGTTTCCCTTTCGATGTTTAGAGCTTTGAACCGTGATATCTCTTCCCATACTCTGTTAACGTTGGAAGCGTCGATGACCCTTCTATCGCTTGAGAACAAGATCTTCAGCACACCAGACCCTCTCACTCAAGCTTATCTGCATGTTTGTTAAAAGTCTTATTGGCGCTCAGCTATTGCGTGGCACATTCTGGAGAGTTACAGAGTTGGTTGACAGGTTCAAACTTGTCTACGTGGGAGCTTGCTCTCACAGGTTCTCGATCGGCCTTTTTAGGAACATTGTTGCTGCTAGGCCCTTGCACCCAATGGATGTCGTCTTGGTCGACGTCGATGAGAAGCTGCTGAGGTTTGTACGCAAGATCTTGGAGAACATGGCGGAAAAGGCTGGTGTCGACATTCGGGTCGAGAGCACAACCGACAGACGGACAGCTTTCGAGGACGCGGACTTCATCTACCTTTCAATCTCAGTTGGAGCGCAAGAAAGCGAGTGGACAGACATCTATCTTCCGCTCAAGTTCGGCATTCCACAGAATACCGGTGACACTGTTGGTCCGGGCGGAATCTTCCGTGGGCTTAGATGCGTTCCAGTGATTGCAGAGATAACCGAAGACATCGAAGAAGTGTGCCCGAAGGCCGTTTTCCTTAACTACACGAACCCCATGTCCGTGCTGATGTTGGCTGCAAGAACAGTCGCGCCGAATGTGCAGAGCATAGGTTTATGCCACGAGCTCTTCGGCGGCATGCACACGATCCAGGAGCTAATGCAGCTGAAGGGATATGACGTGAAGAGTTGGGAAGACTTGAACATCACCTACGGGGGGGTTAACCACTTTGCTTGGCTGATGACCTGCAGATACAAAGGAGAAGACTTGTATCCGTTTCTGGTGGAGAAACATGCCGAATGTGCCAAGACTGGTTTCGGTGGAAGAGGCTTCAACTTCTACCTAATAGGCAAATACGGCTTGTACCCCTTCGCTGGCAGCCGACACATAGCCGAGTTCATCCCAAGATACTACAACTACTTTAACTATCTTCAGTCGCCCTTTGGCATCACTGTAATCCGTGATGTGCAGGGCCTGGACATTAGTCACAAGTGGGCTGTCCTCGGGTTCGTGGCTATGTCAAGGGACTGGTACAAGAGCCGCTTGCCAAAGCCTGAGGAAGGAGGGGAGAGGGCGATGCAGATGACTATTGACTGGAAGTCTGGGGTTCCGACCCACTATGTCGTTAACATTCCGAACGAAGGGCTGATCTCGAACGTTCCTCGCGACTGCATTGTCGAAGTTCCGGGCTATTTCGACAACGGAAAGATGCGCGGAGTTCCCGTTGGGTCCTTGCCTGCGGAGATAGCTGAGATTGTTAGCATCCACGCTGGGAACCAGCGACCCATAGTCGAAGCAGCCTTGAAGGGAGACAAGGACACGTTACTCAAGGCTCTGCTGAACGATCCGATGTGCGCATTTATCGAAGACCCCGATGTTGTGGAAGACATGATGAACAACATGCTCTACTACCAAGGAAGATGGCTTCCGAAATTCGAGGATCTACCCACTGAAGAAGAAGTGAAGAAGCGACGTTGGGTGAGTGCGAAAGATCTATCGACTAAGGAGAAAGCACTGAAGGTTAAGTATCCGCCAAGCAGGAAACTCAAAGCGAATGCGTGGCCAAGCGTCGAGTAATCTTTTCGCATTGGTACAGACCAGCGCACAGATACGCCTCCCCCAACCTGTCTTCTCTGTGCTATGCGGAGACATTCGGACCTGGTCATCTACGTTGCACGTATGATATGGTCAGCCAATTGCACTCTTGAAAAGATTAATAAACAGTGGCTGGTTGTTAGTAGGAACCAGACCCTAGAGAGAAAGGATGGGAAGTTTCTTGTCGGGTAGACTGAAGGCCGCAATGGTCGGATGCGGCGGAATGGCTCGGTCTCACCTCAAAGCCTATGGGTTGATCAAGGAGAAAGAGCCCGATAAGTTCGACTTCGTAGCCATGTGCGATACCGCGACTGAGGCTGCGAAGGAGTTCGCAGCTTTGGTTGAAGGTTTTCAGGGCTTCAAGCCCAGAGTCTATTCAAGAGTTGAGGACATGCTGGTTCATGAGAACTTGGACGCGGTTGACATCTGCACGCCGCACTCGGACCATCACACTGTCGGAGTGTCGTGTCTCAATGCGGGGGTTAATGTGATGATTGAGAAGCCCTTAGGCGTCACGATCAAGGCGAGCAAAGCCATAATTGAGGCTGGAAGGAAGAATGGGAAGATTGTGGCCACCGCCGAGAACGTTCGAAGAGGACTCAGTCAAAGAACCTCTTACTGGCTCATCAACGAGGCAAAGGTCTTGGGAACCCCGCGTTTCTTCTACTCGCAACACGCGGGTTGGCAGAACCCTTCTCAAGAGAGAGCTTGGCACTGGAGGGTCGACAAGTACATCAGCGGAGGAGGCATGGTCATGGACAGCGGAGCCCACTTCTGCGACACAATCCGGTATTTGTACGGAGATCCTGAGACAGTCTACGCCAAGGTTCAGCAGATCGAGAAGTGGCCTCACAGGAAAGGTGACGAGATAATCATGGATGACCGGGAAGATACGTGGGTTGCAACGCTCACTTTCAAGTACGGCGTCGTCGGCGTCTGGAGCTGGACAATCTCAGCGCCAGGGTACACGTACACAAACGTCGTCCACTACGGGAGCAGAGGGTGCATCCTCGACCACGGCGACGCCTTTCATGGTCCATTCGGTAACGCAGAAGTGATCGTCCAGGATGGCCCCAGTAGAATCGTCACACCGATGGATGAGATGCAGAGACGGTTCATGGGTCAGCTTCACGAGTCTAGGAGAAGTGCACTTTTCCCTCATGGGTTCACTGAAGGCGTCGTTATCGAGTGCTACGACTTCCTTGACGCGCTAGAGAAAGGAAGAAAGCCCGAAGTGGACGGCGAGGCGGGATTGAAGGCTAAAGCAATCTGCGAAGCCATATACGAGTCAGCCTACATCGGCGAAGCAGTACGTTATGACGATGTTTTGAACGGAAAAGTCGAAGAGTACCAGAAGCCCATCAATGAACGCTGGGGGCTCTAAACGCTACTACCCAGATCTTGAGCCGTCGTCTCCCAGAGAAGATAGTGATCGACCCTCTTGGTGTGACATAGAAGACCAAACTGTCTTTGAATACTTTGTCGAGCCCTGAATCGCCTCGTCGGGTTCAGTTGGCGCCATAGGAAAACCGTGAGACCGCTCCCGCTAAAGTTTCCTGCTCATCATGTATGCGCTTTCGCCGTCTGAGTAGTATCCTCTCATTGTTCTTTCGATCTCAAAGCCCGCTTGTTTGTAGAGGCTTAGGGCGTTTGTGTTGCTCACACGGACTTCGAGGTAGCAGGATTTCACTTCGTAACAGGTTGCCATGGCCTCTAGGGCTTCTTCTACCAAGGCGCTTCCCACGCCCTTGTTGCGGTACTCGCGTAGGACAGCGACTGAGATGACATGTCCTTTCTTTGAAAGGCTGAAAGGTTTGATTGTCAGTCCCGAGAAGCCAGTTTCAATCCTGCACATAATGTAGCCTATTATTGTCCCGTTTGCCTCCGCGACGATGAAAGTCTCGGGAAACCTCTCATAAAGCTCCATAAAGAAGGCATGACTGTAATTCTCGGGCAGGCATGTCTCGTTTATGTAAGCTACTCGGCTAAGATCTGCGGGCTTGAACCTTCTGAGGCTGTAGGGCGACTGCACATCAAACCCATCTAGATGAGATAATCATTCAGAGCTGATCTGGCGGATTTATCCTTTTTCCTAATCTAGGTTCCGCTCTGCCGCCTTGACCAAAGGGATGACTGAACGTCCTTGGGGGATAACAGACACCTTCCCATTCTTTCCGACCTTGTCGCACGCAAGGCGGAGAGCCTCATTCGCTGTCCGAGCGGTCCTTAACCCAGGAATATCAGAGACTAGGTAGTCTGGAATGACTGAAACGAGGATCAACTCTGTGTTCTGAAGCGCTGTCAGCAAGCGGTAAGCCATAAGGCCGCCTACGCCAAAGCTTTTCTTTAGGGCTCTCTGTAGAGTCTTTGGGTCTTTGAATCTGGAAAGGGCTTCGGTGAAACCCACATTACCGCAGCCGTTCATGCATTCAGCCACCAAGACCGCAACCTTGCCTTTTCGGACTAGGCTGAGGGCGCTATCAAGCCCTTCGCAGGCCTCGAAAAGATTCGAGTCAAACTGAGTGCCGCCAGCGCTAGTGAATACGATGTCAGCTCGACTCTCGACTGGAATCTTGTACATCTCGTCCGCGACCTTGACCGCTTCAGCGAAAGCGCTGTCAACCCCGCCTGCGAAGGCTCTCGCGATCTCAAGCTTTCTGTTTCTGACAACAGCCAAGGCGAAGTCTACTTTGGCGAGATGAGCTGCCTCAACCATGTCTTCATGAACCGGGTTCCCCTCAAGATTCCCCCGAGAGGCTCGAACTAAATCCAGTGCCAATAGCAGATTGCGTTGTACGGTCTCGGCATCGGCGACGCCGGGAAGCACTCCCTCACTTCCGCCAGTATACCCCATGATGGGATGTGGCTCAACAACACCGACCAGAACCTTCACGTCGGTATCCATAAACGTCTTGCTCAAGCGCACATCTGTTCCCCGAGTAGTAGTCCCAATTTGCACTGAGTCGGTTCCTTCGGGCATGTGGCTCAGAACCTTAATTCTAGTAGAGAACTCGCTGCTCACCAATGATCTCGTCTCTTGTGCCGAAAAGGGGCGGAAAGGATCGTAGGCGACTATGAGGGTTACGTCTTCGTCTCTCACTCCAACCGAGTTCAGTTCCTTCAGGACCCCCAAAACCGTCAACTCGTTAAGGATGTCGCCAGAGTCTTTCAGGACGATGGAAACTCTGTTTCCGGACTTCGCTATCTCTGCTAGGCGACTTGCGTCAATAGGGTTCATCAAGGCGCTCTCGATCTCAAGCTGTGGATTCTCCGCGCGAGCTTGGTCTTTGGGTTCGATAATGTCCTGCAGGTTCCTGGTTGGGATGCTTACGCAGACCTCGGTTTTTCCATATGGCAGCCAAACTTCAACCAAAAAGGAGCCTCTCCGTTGAACGGCTAATGTCTTTTGGCGAAACCACATTTAAGCGTAACGAAGCAGAACAGAAGCCCAAGACTTAAGCAGGCTGGTCCCTGAAGAACTGGATGATCTTCTCAGCAAGCAGGATGGAAGCTGCCTTCTGCGCCTCCTTTGTCTGTGCTCCGATGTGCGGCGTACAGACCATGTTTGTCAACTTGACTAGTTCAAGGTTTCTGGGCGGCTCAGATTCATAGACATCCAAACCAGCTCCACCTAGCCTATTGGATTTGAGCGCATCTAGGAGCGCATCTTCGTCCACGATGCCCCCTCGTGATGTGTTGACAAGAAAGGCTCCTTCCTTCATGAGGCCGATCTCTTTCCTGCTAATCATCCGCCTTGTCTGAGGAGTTAACGGAACGTGGACTGAAACGATGTCGCTTCGTCTCAGTAGATCCTGCAAAGGGACGAACTGGGCTTCGAGGGCCTCAAGAGTCTCAGGGCTTGGCGGGGTTCTCTTTGTGACGAGTATCCTCATGCCAATCGCCTTGGCGAGCTTTGCGACTCTAACACCGATGTTTCCTAACCCGATCAAACCCAAGGTTTTCCCTTTCAGTAAAGAGCCTTCCAGTTCTCTCTTGAGCCAATTCCCGTCCTTTATTGCAGTATCAGCGAAAGCGATTCGGCGAGTAAGGGCAAACATCAGCCCAATCGTCAGCTCAGCAACCGAATCAGCCAGTGCTTCAGCAGTGTTCAGAACCGTGACCCCGAAGCTGTTTGCGGCTTCAAGATCGATGTTGTCCAGGCCAGTTCCGGCTCGACCTATGACCCTGAGCTTCTTCCCAAGCTCTACCATCCTTCGCGTTACCCTTGTTCTGCTCCTGACAACGAGCACGTCATATCCCGAAACTGTCCTCTCAAGCTCCTCGGATGTTATCGAAGGCTTCACATCAACCTCGAAGCCCTCTTGCCGAAGCTTCTCTAGACCTTCTTTGTCAACCGGGTCACAGACAAGAACCTTCACGGGCATTTCCCATCTCTCTACTTCGATGCTTAACACCCAACTAATATCCTTTTCCACGATTCCAAGCAGAAAAAAGAAAGCAGAATACGCATTAGGCCCGAAGTGCTTTTCAATCGCTGGTTGAGCTGGTTCCAGCTCTTCAGTCCTTGGGTTTCGTGTTCACTCGGCTACTGAACAGTGAACTCAGAGTGCCCCACGACTTGGAGGGTGCTGTTGTCTTCTTCTATCCATCCCGTAGATACTACTCGATATTGTCCAGGGGTGAAGGGGCGGTCTTTGCTCGGTTCAACAGTCAGCTGTGTCGCCTTTTTTGGCTCTAGGGTGACTATCACCTCAGCTCCAGCAACAGAATAGTGGAGCATCCATCTGTCTTCCTGCCATTTATCGAAGCTAACGCCGTAAGCCGTGCTGCCGAACTTAACTGTCTGGTCTGTAGTGTTCTTGATTGTTACTGTTACGTTATCCTCCTCCTCATACATGGTTTTGTCAGTAGTGACTTTCAAGGTAGCCAGCCATATTTGGTTGAGTTCGTCCCAGACATCATCGATCACTGCGCTTTCTAAGACGCCTTTCTGCACAACCAACGAGATCTGATGGTTTGTCAAGACCATTAGCAGAATCATTCCCGTTCTGTCGCCGTATCCGGCGTGCCTGCAAGTGAAGCCTAGCTCTATCCTCCAAGTTGATGGCCTATCTAGTGTGTTCGCGCTAACAATTTTCACTGAATCAGCCAAGCCATCGAACCTGAAGGTCGGACTGTTCATCAGGAAGTCTTTCGCAACCTGAACCGCTTCTTCCTCAGTGAAGCCAAAGCCCAGCTGAACTACGCCACTGACACCAAGCACTAGGCTCAGTGAAGCTACAGCGATTATTACAGTTGCCAATCTGAACCTTGGATGTAGAGCAAACCGCTGCATCCCTTCACCCGCTAACACACTTGCTACTGATTCCTTTATTTCCAGCTATTAGAACAAGTGTTCGAAAGACTGAACGGTCCGCAGCCGAACCTTCAGCTTCATTGCTCCCGAACTCAGGACATGTGGACTGTAAAACCTTCACGGAGATGAGGGAAACCGATAGATAGACAAGTGCACGGCTGTTCCCATCATACTTCGTGGAGAGGAAGAAGAGTGAAGCGGTTCCGAATCGCACTAGCTGGCTGCGGCGGAATGGCTCAAACATGGGTGAAATACGCTCTTTCCCGTGACGACGTCGAGATCGTCGCCCTGGTCGATGTAAAGGAAGAGAACGCCAGAGCGACGGCGGCACGCCACGAGTTGACCTGCAAAGTTTACAGAGACATTGCTACAGCAATCAAGGCATCAGACGCGAACACTGTGTTCAATGTCACAACGCCTGAAGCCCACAGAGATATTGTGATAACCTCACTGAAACTAGGTTGCGATGTCTTTGGCGAGAAACCTATGGCAACCTCAGTGAGAGAAGCCCAAGAGATGGTTTCCGTCGTCAAGAGAACTGGCAGAACATACGCTGTTATGCAGAACCGAAGGTACAGCAGAAACATTAGGGCGCTTAGAGGCTTGATCAGTTCAGGCATCATTGGGCATGT
Source organism: uncultured Candidatus Bathyarchaeia archaeon (assembly GCA_964465575.1). GTDB lineage: Archaea > Thermoproteota > Bathyarchaeia > Bathyarchaeales > DTEX01 > CAYXIF01. The sequence continues at coordinate 36,964 of CAYXIF010000020.1, forward strand.
CGGCTTCGTATGTGCCGATTTCTTCCTAGGTCCGCATTTCGGCGGCTTCAGAGACCTGATGGACAGCCCATTGATTCTGGACATGAGCATCCATACTTTTGACCAGGCACGATTCATCGCAGGGGCAGACCCTCTGTGGGTGTACTGCTGCGAGTTCAACCCGCACGGTTCATGGTATAAAGGCAACGCCGCTGCAGTCTGCACCTTTGGACTCTCAGACGGCTCGGTCTTCAGTTACAGAGGGTCATGGTGCTCAGAAGGAGCGCCGACTTCATGGGAATCCTCATGGAGAATCATGGGCGCTAAGGGCACAGCCGTCTGGGATGGCACGAGTCCGCCATACTGCGAAGTCGTCGCGCCTTCTGACAAGCTGCAGTTCCTGAATGACTATGAAAGAGTCGAGGCTCCAATCACATGGAGTGGCAGAGAAGGCCACTTCGGTTGCCTTGACGAGATGTTCACAGCTCTCTTGGAAGGCAGAAAAGCGGAGACAGACTGCACAGACAACATCAAAAGCATGGCAATGGTCTTTGGAGCACTCGAAAGCGCCAAGAAACAAAAGAGAGTCGTATTGAAGTACTAGGTTACGCTATAGCTTCTGGCTTCTTTCTCGATGCTCAGTCCCATATTTCGACGGGTGGAGGGCTTTTGGCTATTGCTAGAATCCTAGATGTCAGAGCCCTAGGCCGCATCCAAACCTAGAGCACACTTCTATACAAGTCGAGTCAGTACCAACCCAAGGTTCCTTCACGCTTTGATCTTGCCAGACCCCACTTAAACATCCTGTAGCCAACAGGAAACAGTATGGCCGCGAAT
>CAYXIF010000021.1:0-37568 GCA_964465575.1 uncultured Candidatus Bathyarchaeia archaeon
AAAAAAGCTGGGAAAGAAGCCAGATCAAGCCCGAAACAACCTAGCAAGGGGAGTCGAACCGAGCTCATCGTGGCCAGCCTTCCGGCCAGCCTATGATACGAACACGATACGGTTTCATCTTGGTCTCACCAAGCAACTTTCAGGAAAAGGAACTTCTATAGGAGGTCAAAGGTACATTCCGTGCCTAAGCCCGACTTTGTGCATCGCTATATAGTTCTCAATGTTGATGAAGTTCGGTATCGAGTTGCCTGAGCCTAAAGCATATCCGCCGCCGACTGAACACTTGCTGACTACTTCTTCCACGTATCTCTTCAATTCCTCTGTGGGAAGGCGGCAGAGCTTATCCAAGTCGATGCCTCCTAGGAGTGCGATTCTGTCCCCGTATCTCTCCTTGGCTTCGGCTACGGGCGTGATGTTATCCTGGAAGGAGTGCCTCGCGTCTATGCCGACATAATATATCAAGTCCTTCATGATCATCTCGAGGTTCCCGCAGGAATGTAGGATGAATGGTCTGCCGTGTTTGTGTGCGAACTCTGCGCATCTCTTCTGCCATGGGAACGCATACTTGCGTAGCTGGTCGGGGGAGATCATTGTACCAGACTTGTAGCCCATGTCGTCGCCCATTCGGAGGACGCCAATCTTCTCGAACTCGGCCAAGCGTTTATCTGTCTCAAGGATTATGCTGCCGACCTTGTCAAACATGTCTTTCACAAGCGCCGGATCCTTGTGAAGCGCGATTGAGAACGGGCGGAGACCCATCATCCAAGAGACATGCTCGAAAACCCCGCCGGCGGCTCCCGAAACAAGCCCCATATAATCAGGGAGCCTTCTGCAGAATTCCTCAATCAATGAAAGGTCGGCAGCTTCTTCAGGTTGAGGCCACGCGTACCGTTCGAAGTCCTCGCGGGTCTCTATTGTGCCTTCTGTCTCGTCAACCCAGCTTCGCATGCCTCTGGAAAGCGTAGCCGTGTCTCTGCCTTGCCGTATGTTTGTGCGCGGTAGGCTGAGGGTCACCTCGAAGGGAACATAGTCGTATCCCATTGCACGAAAGAACTTTATGAAGGCCTTTACGAACCGTCTCCTTCCCCTCCTCGCCTTTGAGGCTTCGATGGGCGAAACCGCTATTCCCGGTTCATAAGCCTGGAGCCTCGTGACCGGTTCCGCAGTGATTGCTTCAATAACCTCGCCATCAACAAGGTGCTCATAGAAGGGAACGCGATCAGGCTCTTCGTTCCAAAGAATCCGGAGCAACCTGTCATAGTCAGGGTTGGCTTTCATCATGCCTTTCGGCGCCTACCTTTGCCTCCCACAAAGCCCAATCGTAGGCAAAGCTAACTTGCGGATTTAAGGTTTTGTGGCGTACGCATCAAACAATCTGGCAAGTCTTAAATATGCAAAGGCTGACTACTCTTTTGACCTGAGAATGAACAAAGTCAGAAAACTTCAGGGCATGGTGAATGAGATAGAGAAGACCGGACAGTTCATAGTAAGAGACGACGAGAAATGGGAGAAATGTATATTCACGGTTGAGGTCACAAACTTCTCCAAGCGAACTCCTGACGAGGTTGTCCCCGACCACATTAAGGGGAAGAAGGTCAAGCTCGTCCGTCACTGCTGCTTTGACTGGCACTACAAACTCGGGGTCAGGAAGACTCTTGAACCGGACGAGACAGAAGCGGTTCTGAGTGGAAAGCCCATTAAGAGTGTTTACTGGTAACCTAGGAAAACAACGGGATGGTCTATCATGCCAAGCGAGAAGCAAGCTTTGGCAAAACTAAGAGACGCGATCGTGAACTTGGACATTGAGGGGGTCAAGAAAGCCGCCCAAGACGCTTTGGCAGCAGGAGTCCCTGCCTACAAAGCTGTCATTGAAGGCATGGCCAAGGGCATGGAAGTAGTCGGACAGAAATACGAGGACGGAGAGTACTTCCTAGCTGAGCTGATTATGGCTGGAGAGACTGCGAAGGAAGGGATGACTGTTCTTGAACCTCACCTGAAAGCTGGCGACATAAAGTCGGTCGGCAAGATCATAATCGGTACGGTCAGAGGCGACCTCCACGACATAGGCAAGAATGTCGTCGTCACTCTTCTTAAGGCTGCAAACTTCGACATCATCGATCTCGGCGTTGATGTTGCAGCAGAGCAATTCGTCGAAGCAGTGAAGCAGAACAATCCAGATATAGTCGCTATGTCAGCGCTGCTCACGACTACTATGATCGAGATGGAGAATGTGGTGAAGAACCTCAAGAAAGCCGGACTTAGAAAGAACCTCAAGATCATCATCGGCGGAGCGCCAATAACCCCAGAATACGCCAAGAAGATAGGAGCAGACGCAGCCGCTAGAGACGCAGTCGAGGGCGTCAGAACCTGTACTGATTGGATGAAAGCAAAGTAGGGATTTGCAGCCTTCCAGCAACAGGTTTTCTAGACGAACCAACGCTGACGATTTGTCTTTTTTGCAGAAGGTCTACGTACTGTCCATACTGCGAGAACTATGAACGAGTTTAATGATGAGAGAGGCGGACGATCAGGCCGTGCTGATCATTGAAGGACCACGAATGGAGGCGCAGTTTTGACAGCTAGAGTCGCCTTAGTAGAGTTCGATACCCCCTCGGCATCACTTAAGCAAGCCATACGGATGACTGGCGGAATAGATGACTTAAACGTCCCTGACAGGACAGTGGTTGTGAAGGTCGGCATCTTCAGTCACAAAGCCGAGAGCCACACATCCGTTAACGTAGTCGACGCCATCATCAAAAGCTTCAGCAAAGCCCCAAGCGTCTTCATAGCTGAATCCGACAACTACAAAGGTCCAGGTCTTGAAAGGCTTCAGATCTACAAGGAACTCTTCAATAAGCAGGTGGCGCCCCTGAACCTTTCCTGCGAATTGAACACTAGGAAGGTCAGGCTTGCGGATCAGGAGATGACGTTGTCGAACGCGCTTTTCAAGCCCAATATCTTCGTAAGCACACATATACTTCGCACCTACGAAAAGGGAAGCATTCTCAAGAACCTCCTCGGCTGCACGCAAACGCCGAAGAAGGCAAAGTTCCACAAGGACAAGGTTTTCGCGCCGCTTCTCGCAGACATTTACGAGGCAGTTGGCGGCATAGACCTCGCCGTCTTGGACGGCACGTGCATTTGGCACAAAGGCGAATCACGCGCCAAGATGAACATTCTCATAGTGGGCAGGGACGCAGTCGCCGTAGAAACCATCGGCGCACTCCTCGCTGGGCTGAAGCCTGAGAAATCACCCGTGATACAGGAGTTTGCGAAGAGAGGCCTAGGAGAAGCCGATGCAAGGAATATAGAAGTCCTCGGGACCGACCTCGCAAGCCTTAAGCAGAAATGCAAGTCCGCCATCAAGACCTTGGACCAAGAGCCGAGAATGGAAAGTGCAACGCGCAGGGATTAGACGCTAGGAACTAGACGATGGAGCTAGAAACATAACAAGCCGCCGTCATTCTCTTGGATATACATATATTGACATGCAGGCATTGCGGAATATTGTTGACAGGAGGATGGTCCATGCTCTACAGGATACCAAGCAGGAGTCTAAGGAGCATTAGAGACTGGCAACGCGTCGTGACCGAGTGGGCTGCTTCCAAAGGTTTCAATTGGACTCGAGAAGACGTTGAAACCATGCTCCTAAGGATGCACAGCGAGATAAGCGAAGCCTCCGAAGCAGTCAGAGACAGTAAGTTTGAGGATTTTGCTGAGGAGTTAGCTGACACCTTCATCAGGCTAGTAAACCTTTGCGAAGTATGGAATATTGACTTGGAAGAAGAAGTGATCAAGAAACACAACAAGAACCTAAACAGACCGCACCTACACGGCCGAAAGAAGAAATAGTGACGCATCGGAAGTCAGAAAAGGAAACTAAACAACTCGTCGTTTCTTGTGAAATCTGGAACTATCAAGTCCGCTCTGGCTTTCAACAGCCTCATTCTCTTACGTTGGTTCAGTCCGCGCCTGTTCACTTCGTCGGTCGCCACGCCCAAAGCTATAGCGTCCCTTGCCCTTGCGCTTCTGATCTCGACTGGACCGTCGCCAACCACTAGCAGCTCTTTGCCTTGGAGCTTATTCTCATCTAGGATTCTGTGAATGATCCGTTCCTTGTCATTGGCTTCGGTATGGTCCAGCGCACCATAGACGCCGCCTTCGAAATGCTCTACGATCCTGAGGGCTGAGGCTTCCCGGAGAACATATTCATGGTCTGTTCCGCTGGCCAAGTACATTAATACGCCGCGGCTGAGAAGCCTTTCGAGAAAGTCTCGGGAGCCCATGATCATTAGGTCGTCAGGGTTCAGCTCGCCATTGTTAAGTCTGCGCAATCTCTGTTCAACGCGCAGAAGAAGCCTCTCATTGTAGATCCGTTTGTATTCGTAGGGAGTCTTGGGTTTCTTCGCTAGGCCGTATCTGTGGACGGCTTCGGCCAGCCACTGCATCTGAACAATGGTGAGGGTTCCTGTAGAGTAGTCGACGTATTCTTGGATTTCGTCTTCAATATTCTGGGTCGAGGGGCTACCGTTGCAGATCATCTCAACCATCATGGGAATCATGACCTCCTCCCAGCCCTGTCTGATTACTGAGATCGTGCCGTCAAAGTCTATCAGGGCATGCTTGATGTGCCCGACTTTCGATTTGACCTCGGGGTTTAGAACCTCGATGTACTCGGTCAAGGCCACTCATCATTTTCAGCAATCTCGTCAAACTTCACAAGTACTTCTTCCGGAGATGCCGTGCCTGTGATATTAAGCTTCTTGAGAATCACGCCAGCCGCGAGGTTGGCTACAATGCCCGCTTCAACAGGACTTGCTCCCGCTGCTAGTCCCATTGCGATCGAAGAAATGAACGTGTCACCCGCGCCGACGGGATCTATCGGCGGTTTCGCGGGTGCTGCTGGAAGATGAACATTCTCTGAGTCTGTGACGACAAGTACTCCTTCTTTGCTCAGCGTTACGTAGACGGGCCTTCCTGCACATCTCAGCAACCGCTGTGCTATGTCTAAGAGCTCGTCAGGCTTAACACTTGACGGGTCCTTCGAAGGGTCCACTGCCTTCACAGCTTCCATCTTGTTCGGCTTCAAAACCATGCTTCTGAACAAGCCTATTCGCTCTCTGGAGTCTGCGACAAAGGTCTTTCCAAGATTCCGCTCTGCAAGTCTGATAAGGCTCTCCCGAACCCTATCAGTCACTACACCATTCTGGGTCATCTGGTCCTCAACGATAACAGCGTCCACCTCAGACGCCGCTACCTGTATGCTCTCGATAAGCTTTGCCTCATTAGCTTCGGACAACGGCTTGCGGTTCACGAAATCCAGCCTTGAGTCTTCTTGCTGAGACTCCCACCCGCAAAGGATTGGCTTGATGTATGTGGAGGTTACTCTTTCAGACGATTCGACAATGCGATCAGTGACAATACCATTTTCCTCAAGTCTTCCTTTCAGGATCTGGCCTCGCCAATCCTCGCCAATGACGGTTACTGCAAATACATCGTTAACACCCAATGCTTTGACATTGCAGCAGATGTTTCCGGAAGCTCCAGGCGAATAGGTTTCTCTTACAACTGGTCGCGTGTGGTGGGGGGTCTCACGGGACAACTCGGAATGTGTCATGTCCGCGTACCAGTACACATCAAGAGCGAAGTCGCCTATGACCATGGCTCGCAACCCTTTGAACGATTCAAGAATCCCTTCCAGCCTTGCGCGTTTCAGACCGTTCATTCTTTCATCCTCTCGCAGAGTGAAGCTTCAAGCATCTCACACAGAGTATGATATACCAAGGCATGGAGCTCCTGAACACGATTCGTCCCAACCGCAGGCACCTTTACAGCGATGTCAGCGACCTTGGCAATACTGCCCCCTTCTTTACCGGTCAACAGGATCACAGGCAGCCCTAGAGCCTTAGCCGTCAAAGCTCCGTAAAAAATGTTCTCCGCGTTTCCGCTTGTACTTATGCCTACGAAAACGTCTCCTTGCTTGGCTAAAGCGTATAGCTCTTGGGCGAATCCCATGTTCCGAGTGGGATTGTCGTTCTCAACTGCGCTCGAAAGCGATTGATTAGTCCCTAGTGCTATGGCTCTAAGCCCTTCCTCTAAGCTCTTGCCAACCATGTCGCCGTGGGGAAGCTCACTAAACCCTTTCCGTTTGTGTTCAGGGATGGGCCTTTTCCTTATGAAAGACTTCATCAGCTCAGCTGAAATGTGGAGGGCGTCAGCAAAGCTACCTCCATTGCCGCAGAGAAAGATGGTTCCTCCAGTCTCAAAGCAGCGGTCTATTGTGCGGAAGGCTCGAACCAAGCCTTCAGCTACGGGTCTAAGCGTCGGGTTCCTCTCTAGGAAATCAGTGATGATGCTACTTACTGGTGCGTTGAGCCTTGGTGCCGAACCGCTTCGAAGAGCTGTTGGTTTGAGGACAGTCTTTGACTCCGTGAGCTTTTCAACGACCATGTTGCGCAAGTTCGGAATGGTCACTATGTGGTCGCCTGTTATGTGGAAGCCTTTTCCTCCGAGGGACGGTGGTCTCTGAACTATGTTTTTGAGTGGGCGGTAGTAATAGTCTGGTTCATCCTTGCTTCTTGAACGCATGTAGTCAGTCAAGGGTTTCAGGTCGAAGTTGGCAGTTGTGAACCTTTCAACCTTGAACCCGAGATTTCGTGCAATCGACAAGGCTTTGAGGAAGACTTCGGGTCCGATGACCGCTGAACCAAAGTTCAGGAAGACGCCGCCTTCGAGCTTACTTACTGTTTCAGTAAAGGTCTTGAAGTCCCTTTGCGAAGCCTCACCGAGGGCTGCGAAGCTGCTCCTCGGATGCTGGTGAATGGTGTCTGTGCCCAATGCCACGTGAACGGTGAAGGGCAGTTGGAACTCGTAGGCGTTGTAGAGTACGCTGTGTTCTTTGAACATGAAACGGTCGTCTCGGGCAATCATTCTACCTAGGGATTCCCCGTATCCTAACCCGTCCCGGACCCCCTGTTGAACAGCCAGATTCATCAACAGCCCGGTTTCCTCAGCCATTCCGAAGGTTCCGTCTTCGATGCTTGTGGCCACGTCCTCGCTTGTTTCGCCGATCAAGGCGATCTCGAAGTCGTGGATCGTCACCGCGCCGTTCGAAGCCACATGGGTTATCACGCCTCGTTTCATGAGGTCGATGACGACTGGCGATAAGCCGCTCTTGATGACGTGGGCACCCATCATCCAAAGCAATGGCCGCCCATTCTTCCGGGCCTCAACGATTCTCTGGGCTACTTCACGAATCCCAGGACTGTCAAGAGGGGGCGGGCTTGACTCTGGGCTGATCAAGTCCTTGAGAGTGAAAAGGTTCCTTCTCTTAGCGATCGGGTATGTTTTGATCTTTGAGAAGTCGATCATCGGTGCGCGCCTTCCTGCACAATGTTCCACTTAGGCTCCCATTGACTAAAATACTGTGTTCCCAGAGTATTTATTTCATGTTCCCCTCAAACTAGCCAAATCAAATAAGAGAACCTTCACCATATCTTCCTAAGGTATAGGCCGGTGCGTTCTTGGTCTACCTTATGGGCGTCGACATTGGGACATCTACCACGAAGGTCCTCGTCATAGACGAACAGGGAGAACCTCTAGCCAAAGCCTCCCGAGAGTACCCCATCTCGGCCCCTTGTCCTGGTCATGCAGAGCAGAATGCAGAATGGTGGTGGAATGCGACAATAGAATGCATGAGAGAAGTTCTGAGAAAAGATCGAGTGAATCCAAACGAGATCATAGCCATCGGGCTCTCTGGGCAGATGCATGGAACAGTTCTTCTGGGAAGAGACCTGAAACCACTTAGACCAGCAATCATCTGGGCTGACAGAAGAAGCTCTGCCCAGTGCACCCGGTTCTACGAGATAGTTGGCCGGAAAAAGGTTCTTGACATCATCTGCAATCCGGCCATGCCAGGCTTTATGGGCCCGACGCTCCTATGGGTCAAGGAGAACGAACCGCGGATCTTCCGAGAAACGCGCAAGGTTCTACTGCCAAAGGACTACGTAAGGCTACAGTTGACAGGTTCGCTCGGCACTGATATCTCAGACGCCTCTGCAACCCTGCTGTTCGACGTAAGAAGAAGAGGGTGGTCTTCTTGCCTCTCTTCTCAGCTTGGTTTTCCAGATGACCTTTTTCCAGAGATTTTCGACTCCGTTAGTGTCGCTGGAGAACTGGCAACGGGAGCGTTAGGTCTGCCTAGGGGAATCCCCGTTGTTGCTGGCGGAGGAGACTCCCTTGTAGGAGCTGTAGGCTGTGGTGTGATCAGGGAAGGCGTAGTTTCCTCCAACATAGGCACGGGCGGACAAGTCTTTGTAACATTGGGCAATTTCAAGGTCGACCGGCAACACAGGGTTCACACGTTCTGTCATGCCGTCCCGGGCAAATGGTGCCTTCAAGGCGCCATCCTTTCGGCTGGGCTTTCACTGCGATGGTTCAGGGACAACATGGGCGATGCGGAAAAGTCCAAGGCAAATGAAGGAAATATCGACCCCTATGACTTGCTTTCCAAGGAGGCTGAGTCGGCCGAGCCTGGATGCAATGGCCTGGTTTTCTTGCCTTACCTGCTTGGTGAAAGATCCCCTCATATGGATCCCGAGGCTCGGGGAGGCTTCTTTGGGCTGACCTTCCAACACCGGAAAGCTCACATGGTCCGGGCAATCATGGAAGGTGTCGCATATGCTCTAAGAGACTGCCTAGTAATCTTTCAGGATCTTGGGGTGACCCCAAAGAAAATCATCGCCCGCGGAGGTGGAGCTAGAAGCCCACTGTGGCGGCAGATACAAGCCGACATCTTCAACGTGGAGATAACCAGAACCAGAGTTGAGGAAGAGGCGGCTTACGGTGCAGCGCTCCTAGCTGGGGTAGGCGCAGGCGTCTACAGCGACTTGGAGGAGGCGTGTGCAAAGACTGTTCAGGTTGCCAGCACGGACTCTCCGAACAATGACAGAGTGAAGCTTTACGACAGCTATTACCATTCGATCTATCGCAAACTCTATCCCGCCCTAAGAGGGTTCTGGCCCAAAACTGCAAATGACATTAGCTGAACATGTGGACCCGAACTTGGTAATTCTTCAAAAAAGACTTAAGCAACGAGTGTATTGAGTTGAGCGCATGCTTTCGTTAGCTGTCTGCGAAAACGGCGAGGCTTTGTTCACCGTTGTCTGCGGCAGTGCGGCTTCCCTGCCGGAAAAGACCGCAGCTCTAATGCTTTTGGAGGAGATTGAACGGAAAACCGGGGTAAGGCTGCCTCTTGAGTTTGACGATGAACTGAAGCCGAAGGAGTTGCGTGGCAACCTCATAATCCTTGGAACTCTGCGCTCAAACTCTCTATGCAGACAGCATGCAAAGGCTCTCAAGACGTTAACAGGAGCCCTTGGGAAAGAAAGCTTCGCCATTGAGATAGTCTTCGACGAGAACGCATTCAAGGTTTTCCTAGTCGGAGCGGACGAAAGGGGGGTTCTCTATGCGGTTGACAATCTCCTCGACCACCTGAAGGAAGAAGGCAGAGCCTACATCGTCGAAGTGGACGAAGGAACATATTCCTCGGCCTTTCAGATAAGGGCATTCAGAAACTCAAGAGGACTTGAGTTGCCGGACATAATATTCTCGCCCTCAGAAACTCTCAACGCACTAAAACGTGCAGTCGATGCAGCTGCTCGACAAAGGCTTAACACGCTCTCGGTCACCGTCTCTTGGCCAGCTGACCTAACGCGGCTAGTCCTTTACGAAAGGTTTCCAAGACTCTACGATCCGTCAAGGACTGAAGAGGTCGGAACGAACGTCAAGATACTCAAAGAGATGATTCTGCACGCGCGTGATCGGGGCTTAGACACGTACGTAACCGCAACCGAGTTCACTTATCCGAGAAGACTTGTGCAGGCTTATCCCGAGATTCTGGGCGAGCTCCCATCCTCAAGGGAAACGGGATCAACCAAGAAACTCTTGTGCCCTTCGAATCCTTTGACTTGGCAGTTCCTCGAAGCCAAGCTCGGGGAACTCGTTAGCAAGGTGCCGGAGGTGGCTGGGTTCGACCTTTGGGTGTCGGCGGCTCACACCGACATCCTCGCTTGTCAGTGCAGCAAGTGCAGAGACTATGCGCCCCACAGAAGAATTCTTGATCTCTTAAATAAGATTCTCGAGATTTCGGGTTCAGACAGTCTAGAAAGACGACTGTTCTTCAGAGTACCCCCCTCAGGCTACGCACACATGTTAACTGACGAGTCTCTCAATCTCCTGGCTAACGAAATGCCGAAGGAAGTTGTCATAAGGCACATGGAAGCACCCGTGGACTTCTTGTTAGGCAGGTTTGCAGACCCACTCATAGGCAAATTCTGGAGAAACATCGAGGTCGTGGACTTTGACGCTTTCGGCGAGTATAGAGGCGGATCATTGGGGCTGCCGAGCTGCGTACCCGAGCATTTGCATACATTGATGAGAAGTGCACTGGAGAAGCATATTAGGGGAGTTGGGACAAGCGAGGCACAAGGACTGAACGATGTCAACAGGTACGCATTCGCTAGACTTGCTTGGGACCCAGATTATCCTGTTGAGGTCATATGGCGCGAGTGGGCGACAGAAAGGTTCGGCAATGCCGCGGCAACAGAAATGATTGAACTGGCCAAGCTGGCAGACGAAGTAATCCTGAAAGCTTTCTACACCAATGGCGTGAACACTAGTACGGGCTTCTCCATTTTCCCTCAAAGCCTTGAGCAATGGCAACACATAATGGATTTGGGCAAAGGTTCTTTCAAGGACGGCTTGACTCCGGTCGAACTAGCATTTGAGAACCTAGATACGATCATTGCTGAGAAAGAAGATGCAGTGAGAACCTGCGAACAAATGCTGAGCATACTTGAAGAAGCAAGGCCCAAGCTGCAGGGGGCGGAGTATGCGCCGCTCAAGAAGACGCTCGAACTGGAGCTGGCGGTTGTTAGTGCTTGGCGATGGCTATCGGAAGCCTACTTCAGATGTCGAGCCTTCGAGGCGGCTGGGAACGAAGCGGACCGCGAACAAATGCGGGGCAGAATCCTGTCGGCGGTCGAGACGTGCAGAACACAGATCGAACAGCTCAGGAGACTTGTGTCCCCTACGAAGGAACTTGCGGAGAACAATCCTGCCAGCAATGTCTTAGTAGTCTGCAAACAGATTATTGAGCGGACTGAATACGAAGCAGCTCATCCTTTTGCCTAGCCAAGAGGAAAAGGGAGCCAACAGGACACGTCTAGGGTTGATGTTGATTGAAAGGGGTGTTACTAGAAAGGGTAAGAGACTCTGGAAAGATGTTGAGGAGATTGGCATCATCACCAGTGGCACCTTGTCGCCCGTGTTGAAGATAGGCGTAGCTATGGGATACATTCCCCCAAGGCACGCTTCACTTGGCACAAGGGTCAGCGTGGAAGTCAGAGAGAGATAGGCCCAGGCGAAATCGTCGGCTTCCCCTTCTGGCGGGAACAAGGACAGAGAACATCTAATGCCGATCGTTCTGAGTAATACTTTGCTTGCCTTGTGACTCCAAGGTTTGAAGGTGCTTCTTGTACATTCTCCAGCTTAGGCACATGGTTTTCGGATGTGACGCCTTAACCTCATCAATAAGACCTATTGCGGTGTTGTGGGGTGCGTCTAGGACGTTCTGGGGAGCCATATACGCTTCTTTCGAGATCAGTTTAAGGATCTCTATCATCTTGTCCAAGCTCTCAATTGGCTCTGTTTCAGTGGGCTCAATCATCAGCGCCTCATCTACTATGGGAGGGAAATAGATCGTTGGCGCGTGAATACCATAATCCAGCATTCTTTTGGCAACGTGCTTCGCATACACCTCTGTTTCATGTTGCAGGCGCGAACAGCTGAGGACAAACTCGTGCTTCCTAGACTTGCATCCACGGTAAGGAAGACTGAATCCCTGTATCTTTGGCAGTTCGCAAGCCAAGTAATTGGCGTTCAAGACAGCCATTTCAGATGCTTTCCCCAGTCCCTCAGCGCCCATGGTCAGGATGTAAGCAAACGCGCGAAGAAGCACAGCGAAGCTTCCGTAGAACGACTCAACCTTCCCGACGCTGCGAGGAACATCGTAGTTCAGCCAGTAGCGTTCCCCATCGAACTCGACGAGCGGCACAGGCAGAAAGTCTTTCAAGTGCTCCTTAACGCCTATTGGCCCTGCGCCTGGACCTCCTCCGCCGTGAGGAGTTGAGAACGTCTTGTGCAAGTTGATGTGGACCAAGTCGAAGCCCATGTCTCCAGGCCTCGCCTTTCCAAGTATGGCATTAATATTGGCTCCGTCATAGTATACTAGGCCATCATGTTCGTGGACAATGCTTGTCATCTCAAGTATTCTTTCTTCGAACAGGCCCAAGGTGTTGGGGTTCGTCAACATGAGGCCTGCTGTTCTGGATGAAACAGCTGATTTGAAGGCCTCGATGTCAACACAACCGTCTTCGCCAGTAGGCACGACCACTACCTTGAACCCAGCCATTGATGCACTAGCTGGGTTGGTCCCATGGGCGGAGTCAGGGACTATTATCTCATCTCTGTGCGACGCGCCCCTCTCCCTATGGAACTCTCTGATGATCAAAGCGCCCGTGAATTCGGCGTGTGCACCTGCTGCAGGCTGAAGCGAGACCTTGTTTGTCCCTGTTATCTCGGCTAACCAAGACGCGAGCTTGTACATGATCTCTAATGTGCCTTGCATAGTCTCCTCAGGCTGGCACGGATGCATCCACCTCACCTTGTTAGAGGACGCCAAGGCCTCGTTAGCTTCGGGGTTGTACTTCATTGTGCAGCTGCCCAGTGGATAGAAGCCTGATTCAACGCCGTAGTTCAGCTGGGACAACCTAGTGAAGTGCCTAGCGACCTCTACCTCCGAAACCTCCGGCAAGTCAGCCTTCTTTCTTATCAAGTGCCCAGGTATCGAACGCATCGCGTCTCCCAAAGCAGTCTTCAAGGGCTCGTCCAACACTGGAAGACTGCAGCCATGTCTGCCTTTGCTTCCGAGCTCGAAGAGCGTTGGTTCTGACCATCTTGCCTGTTGGAAACCCATGTTTTAACCCTCTAGAATCTCCTCCAGCCTTGTTCCTAGCCTATCTATGTCTTCCCGAGTAGTCAGTTCTGTAATGCAATATAGGCTTGTCTGGCTTAGTTCAGGGAACTCGCTGCTTAAGGATCTGCCACCTAGAATCCCAGACTGAAGCAACCTTTGGTTCACTTCGCGTACGGACTTTGATGCCCGGTCGAAGTTGACAGTGAATTCCTTGAAGTGATAGCCTCTGAACATGGGAGTCTGAACAGACTTGATTCGCGAAAGCCTGGCGATCGCGTAGTATGCTTTGGCAAGAATGGCCTCACCTAGCTCTCTCAGTCCTTTCCGGCCAAGCAAGGTCATGTAGACTGCAGCTCTCAAGGCACATAGAGCTTGGTTTGTGCAAATGTTTGAAGTTGCTTTCTGACGGCGGATGTGCTGTTCGCGCGTCTGAAGAGCCATGCAGAAGGCTCTTTCCTTGCCGTTTGCTGCTGTGGTCATTCCGACTATTCTTCCCGGCATCTGCCTCACAAGGCTAGGGTCGTCTCTACAGGCGAAGATGCCGAGTAAGGGTCCACCGTTGTTCATGTAGTTCCCCAACGGTTGCCCTTCGCCTATGGCAATGTCTGCTCCATCCTCTCCTGGAGGTCTGAAGATCCCGAGCGAAGTAGGGTCTATGCCAGCGATGAAAAGTGCTCCACTACCGTGAGCGATCTCAACTATGTCTTTGACAGATTCTATCAGGAACCCAAGGTACGAAGGGTTTTCGACATAAACCGCTGCTGTACTGTTTGAGACCCTCTCATTGAGGGCTTCGAGGTCTATCTGGCCTGTTTCCGTGTCTTGGGGAACCTCGTAGAGCCTTATCCCCGCCGACGTAGCATAAGTCCTGAGAACGCTCAATTTCTCTTGAGCAACGTAATGAGGGACAAGAACTTCGTATCGTTGCGTTACTCGGGCCGCCATCCGTGCCGCTTCGCCCAGGGCTGAAGCCCAACCGTACATGGAGCAGTTTGCTACCTCCATGTCTAGGAGCTCGCAGATCAGGCTCTGGTACTCAAAGAGCGCTTGTAGAATGCCTTGGCTGATCTCTGGTTGATACGGCGTATAGCTCGTTAGAAACTCGCTTCTTGAGGCAACCGCGTCAACCAGCGGGGGAACATGATGAGCCCAGCTTCCCGCCCCCAAAAAGGAAGCAAACTCCTTCGTCGTGCGGTTCCCCTCCAGTATCTTTTCAACCTCATGTCTAACTTCTAGCTCGGACATGGGCTCAGGCAAAGCAAGAGGTTTTTTCAGACGGATTTGTTCGGGTATGTCGGAGAAAAGCTCGTCCACATTCCTGATGCAGATGCTTTCCTGAAGTTTTGCTCTTATCTCGTCGGTATCGTTAGGGATGTATGGATGCGGCATTTTCGAGACCTCTTTTCTTATCAGAGGAAGCTATTTAGACTAAGTGAGGAATGTTGTGGGTAATAAAGCCTCTTGGTCAAGGAAGACGCTCAGCATGTTCGGGTTCGAGGTTCGTGACCGAGATCTTCTTGCTCGAATAGGAAAACTGACAACCATGAGCGGTGCGGTTGAGACGCCGGCCTTTTTGCCAGTGATAAATCCGCTCAAGCAAGCGGTGACGGCAAGGGAGCTTTTGAACGATTTCGGATGCAGGATGGTCATAACCAACTCATACATCATCAAGAAGCAGCTGGGGGAAGCCGCGAAGAAAAAGGGTATCCACTCGATTTTGGACTTTCCCAGCGTGATCATGACGGATTCTGGAGCTTACCAAATCCTTGCGTATGGAAGGGTTGGCGTTACCCCTGACGAGATCGTTCAGTACCAAGAGAAGCTCGGGTCTGACATTGCGACGATCCTAGACATACCGACTGGTTGGAAAGTGACGCGTGAACAGGCTCAGCACACTGTCGAGGAGACCATCAGAAGGGCCAAGCAGCTTGAGGGGCTGAAGACCCGAGAAGATGTAATGTGGGTCGGCCCCGTTCAAGGTGGGCGTTTCCTAGACCTTGTTGCTTTCTCAGCCCAGGCGATGAGAAAGTTGCCATTTGAGGTTCACGCTTTGGGGAGCCCCACTCCGGTTATGGAGCAGTACCTTTTTGATCTGCTTGTTAGCATGGTTTTGACGGCGAAGATGAACCTTCCTGCTAGCCGGCTCTTCCACCTTTTCGGCGCTGGGCACCCCTTCATGTTCGCTTTGGTTGTGGCTCTGGGATGCGATCTCTTCGACTCAGCCGCATATGCGCTTTTCGCCCAAGAAAACCGTTACATGACCGAGCACGGAACCGTCCGCCTAGAGAGGCTCAAGTACCTTCCCTGCTCTTGCCGCGTATGCTCAAAGAAGGACCCCCAAGACCTTATGGAGATGCCGGATGAGGAACGAGAAAGGGAGCTAACACGACACAACCTTGATGTCTGCTTTTCAGAGATGAGGCGGATTAAGCAGGCTATTGCTGAGGGGAGGCTCTGGGAACACTTGGAGATGATGACTCATGGACATCCGTCCTTGCTGCAAGCCCTGAAACACCTTGGAAAATACGCAGATTACATCGAAGAAAATAGCCCCGTCTCGAAAAGAAGCGGACTGTTCTTTTACAGCTCAGTTGATCTAGTTAGACCGGAAGTAACCCGGTACAGAAAAAGGCTTCTGGAAAGGTACACACTGCGTGAAGGCGTCAAAGTGCTACTTCTTCTGCCAGGATTAGGACACAGACATCTCAGAAGAACCGGAAGCCAGAATAAGGCTTTGCGCGCTGTCTGCGAGAAACTCAAGGTTGAGAGAAGCGAGGTTAACGTTTGTGTTTATGCTCCGCCGTTTGGGGTTATTCCGGATGAGCTTTCGGACGTTTACCCGCTTGGTCAATATGAGTACGCTTACCCACCAGACCAAGAGACAATCGAGTACATGGCTGTAAGAATCGTAGAACACATCGAAACCATGAAGTACAAGTCAACCATGATGGTCGCAGAATCGGGAACTTGGCAGGGAAAGTTAGCCAACCTTTGTAGCTGTATCTGCCGTGAGAAAGGAGTAACCTTTGAATCGTTGATCTGAAGCAACCAGTCACTCTTGTCAACCCGAGAAGATTCCACTGGCCTTTGATTGTTCTAAAGGATAGAATTATATGTGCGCTTTCCGAATGCTCTTTGAGGAGATGTGTCGTTCTTAGTGATCCAAATGGACGTTGTGCCTCCTTACACTTGGTGGTACACCCTTGTGCCTTTGATCATAGGGGGCGCTGCAGTACTCGGCGTGATATTCCTGATTGTATTGGGGATTTTGGCAAGCCGACGTGTGACAGTAAGCTTAAGGACTGGCGGAGCAGTCACCTTGACGTTGGCCTCTATCATTCTCCTAAGCGGACTATGGTGCGTGTTTCTCTCGCCCACAATCACGCATTCCGAGACCAAGGAAAGCCTCTACCGAAACATCTCAATCAGTGGTTCAGGAAACTGGAGCTACTCCATCAGTATGCAAGAAAGAAACACCCTAATGGTCTCTGTATCACGAGATGTCAGGGACTCTGACATCGCAGGTAAGGTATACAGGGTCTATGTGTACGATCCGGATGGGACCGTCGTTCGGTCTGAAACCACGACAACCTACGCTCAAATCAACTTAAGAGCCTTGGAGTCAGGAGTGTACAAGGTTGAAGCTCAAAACCCAAATCAGCAAGATATCGAATTCAATGTGCAGATCATCGTAAGCGCAGAAGTGACCTACCGCCCACTTGAGCCACTAGGACAGTGGCTTTCTCTTATATCGATACCAATATTCGGGCTGGGAATGTGGTCTTCAGGATTGCTCGCAGTCTTACAGAAGAAGCCAGAGAAACGACCAAGCATAGTTGCTTAAGCCCAGAGAGCTTTCAAGGAGTTCGCCTAACTTCGCAGTTCGAAAACTACCATTGGGTGTTAAGACCTCAGGCACTGTGCATGAAGTGTACCCGTCCCGGTATTTCGTCTTCAGAGTCTTTTTGGATGGGGTTAGATACGATTTAACAGGACTCACATCGGTTCTGAGCTTCAGTTGTATGTTTCTTACGGAGTAGGCTTCTTCAACGTATTCCACGGACTTCCCTTTGCGCTGCGGCAAGAAAGATGGATGAGACGAGATATGACTCTTGGTGTGGACTTCAACCTTAGTTCTTGAACAAATCACCACTGTCATGAACCGGAGAAGAAGAGGATCTCAGAAACTCGGCAAGATGCTGCTCCGGTTCGGTTGTGCTTTGACCACTTGAGGTGACGGACATTTCTTTGGCGTTCTCCAATGCGTGCCTTTAAGGTTGCTCCCAGCTTAGCATTGCGCTACACCCAGCAAGAATCGCTGCTGAGACTCAAGGTTTATTAAAGGCTCATACGGCATCTATACGAGGTATCGGGTTCATTCAAGCTAATGCACGTCACTGAAAAGATTCGTCACTAGAGATTACACTGTGGAGATTTTGTCTTTGGAGGTCAAGTTTCTAGGAGGAGCTCGTGAAGTCGGAAGAGCCGCCGTCTCAGTCAAGACAGGGAAGACCCAGCTTCTTCTGGACTATGGTGTCATGTTGAATCATACACCTGGTTTTCCGATGCATGTCCCACCGAAAGAAGTGGACGCCGTTGTCATGACCCATAGCCACCTTGATCATTCAGGCGCGGTTCCGATCTTCCATATCCAAGACCGAAAACCTGTCTATGGAACAAGGCTGACTTTCAACCTTGCCAATATTTTGATCAAGGACTTCATCCACCTTTCGGGCTATTACATTCCGTTTGAATATCTTGAGCTCCGTTCGATGATGAGAAGCCGGAAGGACACAGAATACAGGCAGGAGGTCACAGTTGGAGACTTGAAGCTCCAGCTTCTGAATTCAGGGCACCTTCCAGGCGGCGCCTCGGTCCTCGTGGAAGCTAATGGGAAAAGGCTTGTGTATACGAGTGACTTCAACACGATTGAGACTCGGCTGCTTCCAGCAGCAGATCTTGACTACGGTGAGCTCGACGCCTTTGTCATGGAGAGCACCTATGCCGATGAGGATCATACTGAGAGAAAACTGTTGGAGGAGAGATTTGTCGAAGAAGTGACTGATGTTGTGGAGGCAGGTGGCACGGTTCTGGTTCCAGCTTTTAGCGTTGGACGTGCCCAGGAGATCGCTTGCATCCTTGCAGCCTATCATTTTGAGCACCCAGTCCTGTTGGATGGGATGGCGCGCGAAGCCAGCCGCATATTAATGGGCCATGTAGACTTCCTAAGAGACCAGAGGCTTTTCATGGATGCGGTTCATATGACGGGCTGGGTTGATAGCTGGAGAGACCGCAGACTAGCCGCTAAGAAACCTGGCGTCATCATCTCGCCCGCTGGGATGTTGAAGGGTGGTCCTGCAGGTGCATATGTGGAGACAGTTGGCAAGAAAGCTAGCAACGCCATCTTCCTAGTCGGCTACCAGATTCCAGGAACCCCAGGCAGAGAACTGCTTGAGAGAGGCAGATGTGTCATAGATGGGAGGATGCGGAAAGTCAAGGCGAAGGTCGGCTTCTTCGACTTCTCCAGCCATGCTGGCGCCAGAGATCTTAAGGAAACGGTGAAAAGCCTTAAGGGCAGCCCGACTGTCTATGTGGTTCATGGCGCGGAGGGAAACTGCCCCAAACTAGCGAAATGGGTAGGAGAGGAAGCGGGACTCGAAGCAAAAGCCCCAAACCCGGGAGACGCTTTTGCAGTCTGACCTCTGGAAAAGCTGAAGGGGCTGGCTGAGTCGAGGATTACTGTCTTACCGATCGGAAAAGTGGACAGAGCAGTTCTCAGTGCGATTTGTAAAGGCATCTTAAGGGCTTTTGCTGGAAGTCTGTGTTCCGTGTCAGGCGATGATCTTCCGCTTGATGCGAAGGCTTACGATCCCGTCAGGAGGCAATACATCTCTACGAAGATTCTGTCAGATGTGTCTGTCTACGCGGGAAAGACGAAGCCCAAACCCGACGAGATTCACCGAGTTGTGGGCGTGACTGATGGCGATCTCTATGTGACTGGGCTAAACTTCGTCTTCGGTGAGGCTGAATGTCCAGGTAAGGCGGCTTTGATCTCTCTGGCTAGGCTCACGCCTCAGTTCTACGCAAAACCCAGAAACGAGACTTTGGTCCATGAAAGAGCCGTGAAAGAGGCGGTTCACGAGCTAGGACACACACTAGGAATCAGGCACTGCACGAATCCATTATGTGTCATGCATTTCTCGCTTCATATTGGCATGACGGACCGAAAGAGAGAAAGCTTCTGCAAGCTCTGCCTTCAACAAGTAAATAGGGCACTTCCTGGGTTCTAGGCCTACTTCAGCCCCTTGACTTCGTCGATGAGCCTCTCGAGTTCTCCCTCCGTATTATAGAAGTGAGGCGAAACCCTTACGCCGTTCATGCGGGCCGAGACGACTATGCCCTTGTGGCGGAGCTGGCCAACCATTTCGCCAGGGTCCTTGACAAGAAAGTTCACGATTCCAGAACAATACTCAGGTTCCTCAGGTGTCTGGAGCCAGAACCCTTCCTCCTTCAGCCTTTTTAGGAGATGGCCCGCTAGTCCCGTCACGCGTTTCTCTATCACGTCGGGTCCGACATCATGTATGAGCCTCAGGGCGGCTGTTGCGCCCACAAAGCTAAGTGTGCTCAGCCCGCCCGTTTGGAAGCGGCTTGCACTGTCGACAAGCATCAGCTCCCGATTGTTCCAGAGCTCAACAGTATTGAAGACATCGGGTTTGACACCTTCATACCCTACGAAGACTGGTTCGCACTTGTCAATTAGCTCTCTCCTAACGTACAGGAAGCCGGCTCCGCTCGGCCCAAGAAGCCACTTGTAACAGGAGGTTGCAAGGAAGTCTACGCCATCACGTTCCACTTCTACGCGTAGAGCCCCAGCGGACTGGCACGCATCAACGATGAAGGCTGCACCATGGTCGTGCGCGATCTCGGCCAAAGCTCTTAAGTTGTTTCTGAAGCCGTTCGGGTACTCGACATGGCTAACCGTGACAGCGACGGTTTGGTCATCCACAGCCTCCTCGAAGTCTTCCACGAACAGCTTACCACGGATGCTCTTGACGTATCGGAGCTCGACTCTGCGCTTCATCCGTTCCCTAAGCCACGGGTATGTGACCGCGGGGAACTCAAGGTCAGTTGTGACAACATTGCAGCCTCTGGGATATCTCAATGCGTTGGCGGCTATGTTCAGTCCGGTTGAAGTATTCGGGACAAGTGCGATCTCAAGTGGCTCAGCATTCACGAGCTTGGCGAAGAGCTTCCTACTCTCGTTCGGGTCGTCGGGTTCACCCTCCAGCAGCGAATACTTGTCCAGATGGGTGTGGACCGCGTCTCGGACTGGTGTCGGAGGGGGTGTGACCCCAGCGTGGTTCAGGAAAACTTTCTTCTTCGTGATCGGGAACATTTTGCGGATCTGATCTACGTCCTTCACGTTGATCGCCCTTGATCGACCGTTCTACGTCTCTTCATCCTTAAAAATCATAGCTTCCGTAGGATTTCTTTGGGCTTGTACGATTGCGGATGGTAAAGAGGATGGGCGAGGCAGAAGGCCACACCTTCAAGAAGTTTTTTCTTGTTCCATGTCGGCGGTATAGCGTTAGCTCGGCTTGGTAGCCACATGAGATGCACAGTGAATGGTTCGTACATGTGTTTGGTCTTGTGCGCTACGCGAATTGAGTCGATAGACTTGAACCCGAGGTACTCCAAATGATCCCTTCTCAGCCATGGGCTCCAGTGATTCTCGAGTCCTATCGTTGCGAAGCCAGACGCTTCAGGCTCACCGCCCATCATCTCTCTTAGGAGGAGCTTGCCGAACATGTGGCCCTTGGCTCTCCTGAGAACCCATATGCAGTGCATGACAATAACACTCTTGCCCATTATGGGGTAGCCTGAACCTTCGGAGTGTGCGTACTCGATCTGGGCTACGGGTTCGCCGTTGAAAAACAATATCTTCTTGCGGAACCCCTTGGGAACTGCGGCTTCGAGGTATTCGCGTCTCGTTCGGTATTTTCTGTACGGCGCCGCCAAGCACCTGTAAAGAAATCTCTGATAAGCCTCATCAGCCTCAGCGTCCACAACCTCAATTTCGTTGTTCATCGCGAAACATGCCCACGAATAACAGACATGTCCGGAAACATAAGACTTGATCAGTTGACCAGTGTCAGTTCAGCTTCACCGGTGAGACAGCAGCTGAAGCGTGACGAGACCTGCTACTAGGAAGAGGATGCCGAAGGGGAAGATAGTCCACACGTCTGTCAAGCCTATCACAGCTGCAGTGAGGACTGGAGTGGCTGCAACAATAACCCCTTCAGTAAGGAAGTAGACACTAAAGCTCAACCCCCTTTCCGCTTTCGGCGTCAGGTCTGTGACGAGTGTGTTCATGGGCGACCAGACCGTGTTGCTGAAGAAGGCGTAGACTACGTACAAGACCGTAAGCGGAAACAGCTGAGAGCAAAAAGCTAGAGCCGCCAGCGAAAGGATGCAGCCGACCACGGCGAAATCAAGCGTCCTCTTCGCGCCTATCTTGTCACCAAGGTAACCTCCTACCAAGGAGCCTAGAATCCCTGTAAAGGGTCCGAGCCCGAAGACGAAGCTTGCCACGGCCTCGGTTACGCCTCTGGTTCTCACGAGGTAGGTGGTCATGAAGGTTGAGGTTCCCGTGCTTCCGACTTCTCGCAGCCCGACGGCTACGAGGAACGTGACGAACCCCACCGAGAATATCAGCGGCAACGTTCCAAGCACATCTCCTCTGTCGGGCCTGCCTGTTCCGGTGGTTTTCAGCTGCGACGACTTCAGGACGATGAGTCCCCAAGCAAAGACCGGTACTGTCCAGAAGACGTAGATCCATCTCCAGCCGATGGTCGACTGGAAGACTGAGAGGCTGACTAGTCCGCTGGCTACGCCTAAGCTGCCTAGTGCGTTGTGGACCCCCATCGACCGGCTCATCCTTTCTCGGGTGACGGCTCGACTTATGTTACTCAATCCGGTGATGTGATAGAGTGGGCTGGAGATCCTCATGGCCGTGACGCACAGAACGAGCAGCCAGAAGCTGTTCGCTTGGCTTATGGCGAAGGCTGAGGCAGACTCAATGATCATGGCTGCGGCTAAGATGCAGTTTGTGCTGACGCGGTCAGCCAAGTACCCGATTGGGATGTTCATAAGAAGTGCTACGATGTTTGGGACAGTTGCCACCAGCGAAGCCTCGAACAGGCTGAGCCGAAACTCACGGACAAAAACTGGGATGAGAGCAACTTGAACCAGAAAGTAAACCTCAATGAACATGTGAGTTAGGCTTACAAGCCATAAGGACCGCTCCATCCCAACCGCAACCACACCAAACTAACCGTTTTAAACTTCAGAAGCAAGATCCAGACTAAAAAAGGTATCTCAGAACCCGCGTGTTAGAACCTTCTGTCATTAGTAGCCTTATCTGGGAGATTCTTCTATAACTATCTAGGTGAGCCCAAACTCCTTTGGCTCAGAAGACTGAGCCAGAATGAAGGACGAAATCGTCTTGATAGCCGCTACTGTCACGACCGCCGCTACACTCGCTTACTGTCCTGAGTCGCTAGCTTTTCTCAGAGAGCTTTACTTCGGAGTAGGTTGCGTCGTCATCGCCGCTGCGGCTGGGCAGGCAATCAAGCTCGTAGCCTCTAAGCTGGGCAGGGAGAAGCTTTCGCAAGAGGGAACGATGATGGATGAGTTCATGACCAATCTCCTTGTTAGGAGAAGCCCTTCTAAAACCTTTGTCAGGTTGGCTGTTTGGAATGTCCTTGTCTCTTTCATCGTCATTTCTGGCGGGCTTATCAGCCTAGGAACCATCTCGATCATCTGGGCCTTCCTGCACTTGGGACTGCTAGGTCCCGGAATCAGCATCCTCATGAGGTACCCACACTCTTGGGTGGAGATATCTGCGGTCATCCTTTCATCCGCTCTTGGAATATGGGGAGGTCTGAACTTCCACTCGTTCCTTAACAACTCGGCAGCTGTCCCTACGGCGATATTCGCCCTAGTCCTGGGACTGCACGTTTGCTCCGCATTGCTGGAGACCCTGGAAATACGGCGGACGGAAGAACCGTGAAGCCTGTTGAGGGCTACGTGCTCCGGCGGATGAGGCTTGTCTTCGAAAGAGCCTATATGTGTGCTTTTGAGGAAGAAATAGTCGAAGAAACGCGCAACATCATGCCATGAATGCTGATAGCCTATCGGAGGAGGAGAATCAATGGGTCATCCTGCAATCAGAAGCTACGTGCAAGGAGACATTGAAGATATCGTCAGGATCTACAATGAGGCTTTCAAGAACCTAGCTAGCTGCTGGCCCAATCCAATGACTCTCGAATGGTTCATGGAACGGTTCGGGTCGACTTTGAAAGACAAGACAGGAATCGCATTCATCGCCGAGCACGAGAAGATCCCGGTAGGGTATGTCCTCGTAACTACTGCGAAGAGACCTGAAGTCGGTTTGGTCGCCTACATATCAGGCATATGTGTGGCTCCCGGCTTCCAGCGGCGGGGAATAGGCACGGAGCTTCTACAGAAGGCTGTTGACTGGGCAAGAAATCAGGCGGTGGTGGTTGTTGAGAACGATGACGAGATAGTCGAGAACGCCGGTGCCGTAGCATTCTTCGAGAAGATGGGATTCGAAGTCTTCCATAGAGGAGCATGCATGTCCAAGGACCTTTGGTCGGATGAAGGGCTCAGTGTTCCGAGGAATGTGTCGGTCAGAGAGCTCAAGGACAGCGACCTAGATGATCTACTTAACGTGAGGAAAGAGACCTTCAGAGAGCTTGGCCCATGGTATTCTGTGACTGATGACGCGAAGTTCAAGATGGGTATGAGGAACAGAATCGGTAGGGACGATGTCAAAGTCTTCATTGCAGTGAAGGATGGCAAATTGATAGGGTACGTGGTGTGCCAGATCAGAAAGGACAATGAGGTCCGTGCAGATATTCGAAACATCTCTGTTCTTCCGGGCTACAGGAACATGCGTGTTGGTTCTGCCCTGATAGCCAATGCGTACGACTACCTTCGAGAAAGCAAGGTTAAGACCGTATCGACTGTGACAGAGACGGCTGAACCTTTCTATAGAAAGGTTGGGTTTAAAGTCGATGCAAGGTTTGTGAGAGTCAGGAAGTTGCTGACAAACTCAATCCAGACGAAAAAGCAAACCTTATGAAGCCCCAAATGAGCGAAGTCTGCTAATCGAGGCTCCAAGGAAGAATACCTTGTGCAGCTATGCATAGCCCAGTTTTCCGTAGAGCGCGATAGCCCCCTTGCTGAAGGCTTTGACGCCGAGCTCAAGCATTGCTATACCCTTCCCGACGTCACGCCTTTCAGTGTCTAGCAGCAGCTATGTTCCAATACGTCGCCCTCGGTAGGCTGAGTCGACGATGATCTCGTCTATGAAACCTCTCTGCTCTCCAAACCAACGGTAAACCTCCACCTTACCAACTATTCGGCCCTCTACTTCGGAGACCACAATCTGGTCAACGTTGAACTCTGGCTTGGAACGGAACCCAAGGTACCTCTCCTTATTCGTTGGGTCATTATGGGGAAAGCCCTGCTCATGCAGCTTCTATGCTTCCTCCAACTCGTCTCTGCACAAGATCCGGATCTTCACGTTCAGCTTTGCCATCTGGTCTGCAGTAAACAATAAGTGCCTCTCAGCATTATGGGATGCCTAAGGGGTAACTCGACCTAATGCGGCGTCTCGGGGGGGGTTCTTATTGATTTCGGCAACACCCTAGCCTACATCAACGAGGAAGATGAGCGAAGATATGTAGAAGAGGTTGCGTCAGCACTCAAGAACCATGGTTACGAGCGAACCGTTGACAAATCGACCCAAGTACTCTACGATGCGTATAGGTATACCACTAAGGGCGAAGTGAAGGATGTTTCCGACTTCTGGCCGCTCTTCCTCACAAACCTAGGGGTACCAAGAGACGCCAAGCTAATCAGTAGGCTTGAGCAAATGAGAAGCGGCCATTTCACAACCTTCTCCAAACTCTACGACGGCGTCCATACAGTCCTGTCAACACTAAGGAAGAAGTACAAGCTCGCCTTGGTCTCCAACTGTCCAGTGGGCTTGCGGGAAGTAGTAGAAGCCTTGCAGTTAGATCGTTTCTTCGATGCAGTGGTCTTGTCTTACGAGGCGAGAGCAAGGAAACCGGATAGGCGCATGTACCTCGAAGCACTCCAGGCGCTGAAGCTTAAGCCAGAGGAATGCGTCTTCGTGGCTGACGAAATCACCGACCTAGAAGGAGCACATGAGCTAGGACTCAAAACGATCTTGGTTCGCCAAGGAGAACGCACTCCGCGAGCCTCAAAAGACCCCAACTTCAAGCCCAACTATGAGTGTGTTCGCATATCTGAGACCCTGCGATTCCTGCAGATGCTACTTCGTAATGTAGTCTCTCAAGCTCGCCTATTCTGTACATGAATGGCTATTGCGCTGTGAAGGTGTCTACAGGTATATCTCAAGCAGTCGTCTCTTTGCGATGACGTACATAATGATTCCGCTGATGACCAGTTCGACAAGTAGGTAGCTGCCGTTATAGACCGCTGAGTACACGACAGGACTCATGCCTTTAGGAGCGTACATCCAGAAGAACCAGACGCCTGACACGAAGTGAGCTAGAAATCTGCTGAAGATGCCAACTGCGACTCCGAGCAACGAATGCTTTTTGAAAAAACCAGCCAACCCTAGAGCTCCAAAGGCTAATGGGTAGTCAAGTATTGCCTGGACCGGGTCGACGATGTATCCGCCTAACGCCATGTTGACAAGTCCGTAGACTGCGCCAGCCTCGATCCCCGCGCGCAAGCCTCTCCTCAGAGAGAACCAGAGCAGGGGGACCATGCCCGCGGCGCTCACTGATCCTCCTTGTGGAAGATGGTAGATTGGCGGCAGAATATCCTTCAAGATCACGGTGAGAGCAACTATGACTGTTCCTTCAGCGAGAACCTTCGTTCCAGAAGAGACTTTAGCCACTTTTCCATATCCCTCCGCCAGCATTATCTGGATCAGGTTCAAAGGGTCGACGATCCACGTAACCGTCCTCTCAGCCGGGTCGAGCCCAGCTCCCCTTTAGTGCCAATACTCGCTTTTCAAGCATATAACCTTAGCGCATCTATAGCTTCGAAGAACGGCCTAAATCATGGGCTTGGCGGTCATGCTGAGCCAGATGGGCCTAGAGGGAGAACCTGCTTTCGAATGCCTTCAGAATAGCGGGATACACGTCGCATTTCTCTAGCTTGCTTGGAATAAGAAAATACGTACGGTTGAAGCCTTGGTCGGAGACTCTTGCACCACAACTGCTCTCTGCTAGAACGCTCAAGCTTTTTACCTATTACCGCAACATCCATATCATGGGAGCATGTTGTATTGAGGGAAGTCAAAACGACTTTCGTTGTTGACAGTTCGAAGAGCCCTTATGCGAAGCTACTTCCCGTCCCGGTCGAGAATGTTCGTCTAGAAGATACTTTCTGGGTTCCGCGGCAACGAATCCTCCGCGAAGTCACACTTCCGTCACAGCACAAGCTGCTAGAGGATACTGGTCGAGTGTTCAATTTCCGTCGCGCTTCAGGAAAAGAAAGGGGAGACTTCAAGGGTCTCTTCTTCAATGATTCTGATGTTTATAAGTGGGTTGAAGCCGTAGCCTTTGTGCTTGCGACCGCGTTTGACAAGGATCTTCATGACGGTGCCAAGCAAGTCGTCTTGGACATCGTTGCTTCGCAGGACGAGGACGGTTATCTGAACAGCTACTTCACGTTCGAACGGAAGAAGGATCGCTGGACAAATCTGCGAGACATGCATGAACTCTACTGCGCTGGCCACCTAGCCCAAGCTGCCATAGCACTGTTTCGAGCTACTAGAGACCGCAACCTCCTGTATGCGGCTTGCAGAGTCGCCGACCACATCGCCAGCATATTCGGTTCGCAAAAGCGACTTGGAACACCCGGTCACCCAGAGATTGAGATGGCGCTGGTTGAGCTGTATCGGACAACGGGAAACGGAGCCTACTTGGATTTGGCAAGGTTTCTCATTGATGAACGCGGGAAGGGACTTATCGGTGGCGGCATAGTCCACATCGACCACAAACCGTTCCGGCAGTTGAGCACGGTCGATGGGCACGCCGTACGTTCGCTCTACCTGAATGCCGGAGCCACTGATGTTTACTTGGAAACAGGCGACAAGTCTCTTTGGGCCACGCTCCTTCGCCTTTGGCACAATATGACCGAGCGCAGAATGTACTTGACTGGAGGTGTGGGTGCTCGCCATGCTGGAGAAGCGTTTGGCGAGGACTATGAGCTCCCTAACGTGACCGCGTATGCGGAGACTTGCGCTGCGATTGCCAACGTAATGTGGAACTGGCGCATGCTTCTTGCCACAGGAGAGGCCAGATTCGCCGATACCATGGAGACCGCTCTCTACAACGGCGTGCTTTCGGGAATCTCGCTTGACGGTAGGGAGTACTTCTACGTCAACCCCCTGGCAGACCGAGGGAAACGCCGCAGACAGGCGTGGTTCCCATGCGCCTGCTGCCCGCCAAACATCGCTAGGCTTCTAGCATCCTTACCAGGATATGTCTACAGCCTATCAAACGAGGGCATATGGGTGAACCTCTACACCCAAAGTACAGCAAATCTTGAAGTGTGGGGCAACAGCGTTGTCCTGGTTCAACGCACAGACTACCCATGGAATGGCGAGGTTGAGATTATTCTGCAACCGCAAATGGAGACGGCTTTCAGCATCTTCCTACGCATTCCTGGATGGTGTCGTTCGGCGCAGGTTCAGGTGAATGAGAAGGCCATCGCGGAAAATGGTCAGCCTGGCACCTATTTGGAGGTACGAAGGGTCTGGAGACCGGGAGACCGTCTGCAACTCTCTTTTGCAATGCCAGTGGAACGGGTGTTCTGCCAACCGCTTGTGATGGAGAACGCTGATAGGGTAGCCCTGAAACGTGGGCCTCTCGTTTACTGTGCGGAGCAGGTGGATAATGCGGACTGCGATGTGTGGGACTTGGTGTTGCCTTACGACTGTCAGCTCGAGTCTAGATGGAAATCTGATCTGCTGAACGGAGTAGTGGTCATCAGTGGCGATGCCTTAGCAGCAGGGACAGAGCTTGGGGAACAACTTTACCGAGTAGCGACTGATGCCCCACCCAAAATGCATCGAGTAAGTTTCACCGCTGTGCCATACTACGCTTGGGCAAACCGTGAACCCGGACCCATGATAGTCTGGATTCGTTCAACGACTTGTCCGCTCAATGGCTGAGGAGGTAGGCAACAGCGACTCCAAGAAGTGGAATCTATGATTGCATGTGCAACCATTGTGAAGAAGGGAAAGGTCCTTTTGGTCAAACATTCGGGCGTTGATAAGCCTGACTTCGGACACTGGCTTTTGCCCGCTGGCAGTGTCGAAGAAGGAGAAACCGTTGAGGACGCGTTGAAACGAGAAGTGGAAGAGGAACTTGGCGTGAAGGTAAGAATGGTCAGGAAGCTGACTGAACATGCTGATCCTTACACTGGGGATAGGCTAGTCAATATCTTATGCATCCCCTTGACGTCGAGGATCAAAGCGTCCGCTGAGCTGTCTGAGACAAGATGGTTCAACGCGAAAGAAATTAGACACCTAAGCCAAGTTCACGAGGGGTTGAAGGAGTTCCTAACACATGGATTGGAGTCCAACTCTTTCCAAGAATAAACGCAATGCCTTGCCGGCTTCATATATTCCTAAGTTCGAAGGACCCTGTAAAGCAATCGGCTAGCAAGCCCTTGCCTATTCTTCCTTTGTCGATTGCATCTTTGACCTTTTGGCTGATATCATTGTAGCAGTTTTTGAGACCCACAGAAAAAACAACCTTGCTGTTCTTGCCGCCTCTATCAGTCCGTTGCACTTCTCCACACATATGTCCATGGGTTTCGCGACTACTCCATGCTTGTCAGTCTTCCACAACCTTGATACTGTACTTTGCGCATGTTCTGCAAGTTGTCCAAACGCCCGTCTCAGCGATGCCGCGTCGAGCCGTCATCTCACCGTACTTGGTTGTCCATCGCATCCTAGCTCCTTGACAACTTGTTTGGCCTTATCCTCTCCGAGGTCACCGACGCATGCAAGCTTGGCGCCATTGATCTGAGTCACAAGATTAACTCGATTGTCGCCCATTTCCAAGCCCAAGATGCCAAATCCGAGAGTGCCAGTCATTTCTGGTCACGTCTGCCGGCAGCACGCCGCCTTCTCATATATCTTCTCCTATTTGCTGCGTTGGCCATCATTCTTTTAAGTTGTACGTCAGCGATTATCTGAAGCGAGGAGGAACGAAGTAGCTGAAGAGTCCACGATTTGCGGATTTTCCCGAGAAAGAGTATAAGTCAAGGATAGAAAGAGCATCTAGGCTCCTCAAGGACGAGGATCTTGACGGGCTCATACTTACACAGAGCGAGAACGTCTACTACACGACAGGCATCCAACATGTAGATGTAACTAAGAACATCAAGGACATGCCGCCGACGATAACAATCCTCACCCGGGATATGGGGACGATTCTTGTCGGACGCTGGCCTAGTTCCCACGTGATCGTAAGAGAGACCTGTTGGCCCGAGAACATAGTCACCTACGATAAAGATGGTACTTTAGCCGAAGCTGTTGCCAACGCGCTCAACGAATATGGCCTCAGAAAAGGCAGAATAGGTATGGAGCTCGGCGAAGGTACGCGTCTTGGAATCTCTTCGAATCAGCTCGCTATACTTAGGAAGCTTGCCACAGTACGAGCCGGAGTCGAGATAGTAGATGGCTCAGCAGTTGTATGGCGGCTAAGAAGCGTAAAATCGGATTACGAATTGGACCGCCTCAAAAGATCTGCCTGTGCTACGTGCAGGGCTCTCGAGCATGCTATCGATATTGTCGAGATCGGCATGGATGAGATGGAGCTAGCTCGCAAAGCGGGCCAAGTGATGATGAATGAAGGAGCCTTCTGGTACAACACGCAGGTGCTCTACCCGCCTTTCTGGGCCTGCGTAGCCTTTCCGGTCAGGATTCCTAAAGGATATGTCTGCTTCGATTTTGGCGCCGACTGCAGGCATTACCTGACTGATATGCACCGGGTCGTCGCGCTAGGCAGGAAGCCAACAGAAAGAGAAAGGCATCTGTACGATGTGAGAGCAGAGGCGAATGACGTTATACAGAAAGCTGTCAAGCCTGGGAAGAGCTTCGCCGAGGTTGTGATGGAGGTGAAGGCGTTCGCGGAAGAGTCGGACTGTATCATGCCGGAGAATTATCTGGGTCATGGTATCGGTCTTGAGATCCATGAGCCGCCGAAGATAGGATTCTCTGAGAAACCTCAACCTTACTCAGGGTGCGGTATGCCGGGGTACCCGACGAGGTTTGAGACAGGCATGGTTTTCACACTGGAGCCCGACATTCGAGACACAGATTTGGCCATGGTTTTCAACTGTGAAGACGATGTTGTTGTTACGGGGACCGGATGCGAGCTTCTAGCAGAGCTTCCGCGGGAGATGCAGGTCAAGACGTAGAACGAAAGGATTGTTGAGGTTCACGTATGCCTGACTTGACGCCGATTTGCCTTCTTGTTGACGATGGGTGCCCCCTTATCCACGTCTATAGGTATCACTGGGAGGACGTTCATCACAAGCCGCCAGTCACAGATGACGGCAGACCCCTTCTCGATACGATCCCCAACAGTTTCCTCGACCATTTCTGCGATGTGATGGAAGCCCGCAAGATCAAAGGCAAGCTCTCAATCGTCCCGGCACCAGCCGGCAAAGGCGACATCGTCCGCGGCATCGAGGGGTTCGATCCATCTCTGACGCATGACTGGCTGAGAACTGTCCAGCGGCGATTAAGTGGACAATGTGACTTCTGCCCCGAGGGCATCACACACAATCTGGCATTGAACCTAGAGAACAAAGGATTCCACGCTGAAAGCGAGTCCGAATGGTCCCAGCACCAGACACGTGAGACTCTGACACCGTACTTGGTACGTCAGTTGCAGTTGCTGAAAGAGGCCGGGTTCAATGCCACAGGCATAACCTCTCCATGGGCATTCGGGATCATGGTTGAACCTGAGTACATCGCCGCCATAGTCGCTGCACAGAAGGCCGTGTACAACCGTGAGTTCTCTTGGTACTTTCTACACATGCTCTACGATAAACCTGCCACCCGTCCTTGGGTCGCCCACAAACAGGGAAGGAGTATCCTCGTCTCTATCCCGGCAACGGTGCAGGATTGGTGGTGGGAAACCATCAGCTGCCCACGTACGGATACTGACTATGTGTCTACAGCTGCTGATAAGATGTTGACCGCTGACGGGCAAAAGGGTCAGATCATTGATGTCTTGGAAGCCGGCGGCTGGCCTGTGATCCTCACACATTGGCAGTCGCTCTTCTCCAATGGTCTTGAGACAGGTCTGATGGTCCTAGACGAACTCGGCAGACGCGTAAGCATGCGGTTGGCCGATAGAGTAGAGTGGACGACGTGTTATCGGATTGCCATCCTTACAGCTGGGCTGAGGATGAGCCCAGCTTTCAGCAAAAGATAAATCAGTTCGCCGCCATCACTTCAGCAGGGTGAAGAAATGGTTCTTGATGTAGTCTGTAAGATGGAGATTGACGAGAAGACTGCAAAGTGGAAGTCCGATTACAAGGGCAAGACCTACTACTTCTGCGCGCCGATGTGCAAGCAAAAGTTCGACAGAAACCAGGAGAAATACGTCAAGTAGCCTTGGAGCCGTAGCTCGCTATGGTGGAAGAGGCAACGTACCATACGGGAGCCTTGGCGGGCAACAAGACGTTCAGGCAAAGACTGAAGCGTGCAGGTGCCCTCATGGAAGCGGCTGGGCTTGATGCCCTTCTTCTTACTAAGCCTCAGAATATGATGTACCTTGTGGGCGATGGCAGACTCTGCGCTTTCGCAGTAGTCACGAAGGAAGGAGCCACGTACGTGGCCGTGCCCAAGACTGACCTTGAAGATGTGAAGCAGTCCTGTTCATCAGAGCGTATTCTAGGGTTCGAAGACGAAGTTGAAATGTTGCATTCGTTGATGCATATCTGGAAGGAGCTCGGACTCGAAAAGGGGAAAGTTGGCGTCGAAAATACTTTCCTGAAGGTCTCTATGCTCGAGATGTTCAAACATCCCCATGCCAAACCCCCGAATCTTGAGATTGCCGATGGAACCTCTATCATGACGGATCTGAGGATCGTGAAGTCCAACGAAGAGATCGAGTTGGTCAGGAAGGCCTCGAAAGTCGCTGACATGGCGATGGATGCTGCGATAAAGGCGACCAAGCACAACGTGCCAGAGACCCAGATCGCGGGCGAAGCCGAGTACGTGATGAGGAGAAATGGCGCCGAAGAGTTCTATAGGACTTACGTGGCTTCGGGCCCCAGGTCCTCCATAGCCCACGGACTCGTCAGCCATAGGAAAGTCCAGAAGGGCGATCTAGTCATGATTGACGTTCACCCCACCGTGAACGCGTATCATGCTGATCTTTGCCGCACAGTCTGCGTCAGCGAACCTACTGAGAGGCAAAGGAAAGCTTATGAGGTGTACTTGAAAGCTCAAAGGACTGTCGTTGAGGCTGTGAGCCCTAGCACTACAATGACTAAGCTTGAGAACCTCATGCACGAGATTTTCGACAAGGAAGGCTACGAAGAATACTTTGTTGGTCCACCGATTCATGGGGTCGGCTTGGAGTTCGAGGAGCCGCCATTGCCAGCGGGACATGCCTTTTTCCACGGGGAGGAACCAAAAGACGAGTTGAAGCCCGGCATGGTCATCTCAATCGGCAACTGCGGACTCTGCCTTGGAGATTTCGGCGTGAGGGTTGAGGACACAGTCGCAGTCACGGAAAGCGGGCGCGAAGAACTCACCCAGCATGCTAGGGATCTATAGAAGGTAAAGGCAAGTCTAGCCTTCCAACAGAAGCTAAAGGATTGCTTGAATGACTGAGCATGCCGCAGGGACGCGTGGCATAAAACTAGCTCTACTAGGCTACTCAATACTTGTCGTTCTGCAGTTGGCAACATACTATCTGACCAACATTCTTGTATTACTAGCGCAGGCGCTAGAAATGGTGAGCGATGTTTTGGTTTCTAGCTTCCTGTTGTTGTCTGCCTACTGGTCCGGCAAACCTGCCGATGAGTTCCACATGCTCGGTCATGGGCGAGCTCAGAACGTGGCGGCTCTCGTCTCGGCAACGGTTCTCGTCTTCTTCATGAGCATTGAAATGTTTCGAGAAGCCATTCCGAAGTTTCTTCAAGCCGAGCCGAGCGAGTTCCAGAACCCGAGCCTAGCGATAGCGGTGATAGCGGCGGGAATGCTCGTCGTCGCAGTCCCAGCCGTAGACATTCTTAAGACCAAGAATTCAGGCGCCTCCATCAAGGCGCAGCTCATAGCATTGCTAAAGGACGAGTTCTCCTATGTGGCGGCGTTGGTCGCTGTTGTCCTCGTCACGGCTGGATTCCACATGGCTGACGCCGTGGCTTCAACGATAGTAGCCATGGTTATCGCAGTCAGCGGGCTCTACCTCTTCAGCAGCAATGTTCACTACCTTGTGGGCAAAGCGCCTGGCCGGGAATTCATGAAGAGGATAGAGTCAACCGCGAACTCAGTGGATGGTGTTTTGGGAGTGCATGACTTGAGAGCTGAGTACATTGGCCCAAACACGGTTCACGCTGGTTTCCACATCGAAGTAGCTAGAGGTACACCGATCGAAGAAGCAGACCGAATCGCCAAGGAAGTGCAGAGAAGAGTCGGTGTGAAAACAGGCTGTCAACACTGCGTCATCCACGTGGACCCGAAGAATGACTAGCCCACCAGCTACGCCTTGATGAAGCCACGCATCTGAAGGAGACGAAACGAAGATCCGTCAGATACAACTAGAAAAATTGGTCTTAGGTTGCTTCAACATCTCGTTACGTTTTTCTAGCTCTGACCCCTCCTTAAGGGGTAGCAGCAGAGTGACTGGACATGAAGACTGGAGCAATGGTGAAGCAGTTCATTGCAAAAGACGGCAGGCAGATCGTTCTTCGAACCCCGAAGTGGGAGGACCTTGACGACCTGAACGAGCTCATCAACTCGCTTGTCGAGGAGGGCTCAGACATCACCCGTGACAAGAAGGTTACCCGCGAGGAGGAGGCAGCTTGGCTGGGACGGGTCCTCGCGGATTTGGAGAACGACAAAACCTTCTATCTGGTCGCCGAGGTTGAAGGCAAGGTCATAGCAAACTCTGAGGTAAGCAGACACAGCGGGTACTCAAGCCATGTGGGCATGGTCGGCATAGCCATCCGCGATGGGTATAGGGATGTCGGCATAGGCACGGAGATGATTCAGACTTTGATCGCTCAAGCCGAGAAGATGGGGCTCAAGATGCTCCTCCTTGATGTCTTCGCATCGAACGAGAGGGCAGTCCACGTGTACGAGAAGGTCGGTTTCAAGGAGACCGGAAGAAAGCCAAAATTCTTCTACAAAAATGGCAAGTACATAGACGACATCTTAATGGCAAGAGAGACTTGAAAGGATCCCTTAACACTTTCTTACTTCAGGAATAGGTTTATATGCCATACTAACAGCGGTCACCACTGTAAAGATGGAAGGCTAGGTGATTCAGGCTTATGAGGGGCGCGTCGCGTTGAAAGGGGTTCATTTCCTCTTAACTTATAGGTGCGATTCTGAGTGTGATCATTGTTTTGCTTGGGGAAGCCCGAAGTCCAGAGGAGTCTTCACTATCTCCGGCATAAACAACATACTGTTGGAAGCGAAGAAACTAGAAACAATAACAAACATTGCAGTCGAGGGTGGCGAACCATTCCTTTATTACCCAATCATGTTGTGGACGGTTAGGGAATCTGTGAAGCGGGGCTTTCACGTGGAGGTACTATCCAACTGCTACTGGGCTAGTTCTCCTGAGGATGCTGTGGAATGGCTCCGCCCGATCGCTGAGGCAGGAGATGTCAAACTGAGCTTGAGCAGCGACCTTTACCATGGAGAAGAATGGATCACTGAAACAGCCAGAAACGCTGTTAAGGCTGCCAACGCTTTGGGCATGGAGACTAGCATAATCGCAGTCAAGCATCCAAGTACCGAAGCTTTGTGTCCAAAGGAATTAGAAGGCGTCCAAATTGGCAATTGGGAGCTAATGTATCGTGGCAGAGCAGCCTTGATGCTGACCGAAGGCGCGGGAAAGAAGCCTTGGACAGAGTTTACTGAATGCCCTTACGAGAACCTTGCTGAACCGAAAAGGGTTCATGTTGATCCCTATGGATATATGCATGTCTGCCAGGGCATCTCAATAGGCAACGCTTGGCAAGAACCCTTTTCGAAAGTGATTCAGGAGTGCAAGCCGTTCGAGAACGCAATCCTTGAACCGTTGATCCATGGCGGCCCAGCTGCATTGGTTGAGAAGTTTGACCTGCCCCATGACGACCGCTATGCTGACGCATGCCACCTGTGTTATGTCGCGCGTTGCATTCTTCGAAGCAAGTACCCAGACACATTGGCTCCTGACCAGATGTACGGAGCAATCTCATAGGCTCCTTTCGTCAGAACAGACCTAAGAAGACCCTCAGATCCTCAACGTAGCTTAACAGAAGAAGAAGCGCGAGTCAAGAAACACCAAATGCTTAGACGCCCATTCTGTTTCAGCGGCTTCCTTGAGGAAGAGGGATTTTCCCCTAATCGTCGAGAAGCCAGTGAGAAGCAACAGCATCATGCAATCTTCTGAGACGGAGGAGGCTGAGTGCTCTGACCTCCTGATTCGGCGGGACCCATAGAAGCCCTCGAGTGTAGAGAATCCCTGAGAACATCGGTGAGACATCTCAACCCACGTAGTATATCTGAATCTGTCTGAAAGTTCTACACGTCGCCTCGTGTTTCCTAACACCATTTGGTCTCTTGCAAGAACAGAAAAAGGTAGATGAGTGATAAACAGCCATCTCAGTCAAGTCAGTAGTGCTACCAACTAAGCAACTTGACGCCTCCATAGTCACCTTCTTCGGGAAGAATCTTCGTTGGACGCTATAGAATCCGCTGAATGATAGGAAATATCATCAGCATGTCAATTGCGATTGGCTGACCTTGATCGGGCTGGATTAGCGTAAACCTGCCGATGATCTGTGAAGGGCGCATCTTGCCAAAAGGGCATAACAAGAACGGCCAGACCAGTCTCGAAGCGCATGCTAGGACGAGGGGAAAAATCCCATTTCCAAGAAGCAAAGGTCTTCAAGTAGTCTAGGCTTGGGCCCTATGACGGCGGAATTCTTTAGTACCAGCTCGAGGCATATTCAGATCGTCATGATTATGAAAGGATTCAGCAGCAGAATGATTGAGCTTCTTTCTGGTCTCTTAGAGGACAAAGCTCGTTATCATGAGGTGGAAACCGCCGAATATCCTCCTGATCCGAACCACAAACAAGGTTGGTCGTCTGCTGGCGCTCCAACTATTTTCTTTGATAATGCCACAGGTGATTACTATGTATCACTTAGACAGCGAGCTCCACAAGCAACAGGGTCAGCTCCAAGTCGGGGATATAAATGGGAAATGTTTCGAAAAAAGGCTAATGATCTATTGACTCCTTGGACCAAAGTTTGGGAACTGAAAACATCTGATGTAGCAGGTAAGAAACTTGCATCTGTAGAGGGAGTTTCCCTAAGAAAATACGAGGACGCCTATCACTACTACTTCTGCTGGACAGACGCATCGACCGAGTGGATGACAGGATACGTAGTCGCCGATTCAATTGATGGGATAAGAACTGAACTGAAGAACTCCGGTAACTGGCAGGAGATCATGAAGGGTAAGGATCCGAAAGTAATGAAATTCGAAAACAAGTACTACATGGTCATTAGCAACAGCCTAATAGAGTCCGACTCTCCATGCTTCCTAGAGTACAATATTCTCATGGACAGAAACTTCCATGAACCTTACTCTAGAAGATTCGGCATAATTACCTCTAGCACAGGACCGATCTTCTATGATGAGGACCTTCATAGGTACGTATATTGGGGGAATTCAAGACACGAAGAAGAAATATACTGGTACACAATGACGTCGAAGAACCTAAAAGACTGGTCGCTAGATTGGAGGAAAAACGTTTTCAACTGGGGTTACAGCAATAATAATACCGCAAGATATTTTGATCTTTCAATAACCGATGAAGACATAGTCTTCTGTATGGAGTGGGATCATAACAAGGACTTCGCAGGCAGCACATTTGTATGGCAATACGAAAATTTCGCTGGAGACAGAGATATGCCAAAGAATAGCGACCTGATAAAGTCACAATTTGAAAGGCCTAAAGCTTAGGCCTCTCCGCGTTTGAACCGTGCAAAGGTTTTGCAGCAGGTTTGTTAAGGATTCTTCAACGAAATCCTTGTTCTGTCAAGGATTCTTCAACGTTCAGGAACTTCGGTTGTTGACTTCAAAGTTTCCAGGCTTTCCCGTTGAAGTTTCATAAGTATTTAAGGAAAAAATTTTTTCTGCGCACAGTGTGAAAAAAAGCTGGGAAAGAAGCCAAGTCAAGCCCAG
>CAYXIF010000022.1:0-35910 GCA_964465575.1 uncultured Candidatus Bathyarchaeia archaeon
GAACAAGGAGCCACAGACGTCGATCGAAGACTCCACAAAAACAATGGAAATCGTTCAAAGGATACTGAAGTCAAGGCAAAGATCACACTGAAGCCAGTAAGTCGAGATCAGTGCAAGAGCAACGATGCGCTGTTGCCAATAGACATAAGTGCGCCTCTAGACTATTTTCGTGTCGGTCAACAGAGATTGTTAAGGGCGTGATTGTCTATGAAGCTTGCATTCACCACGCTTGGTTGCCCGAAGTGGAATCTGCAGCAGATTGTTGAGAACGCTGCGAGTATGGGGTACGATGGCGTTGATTTCCGCGGCTTGCTGGAAGACGTAGACATCAGCAGAAGAGCAGAATTCACAAAAGGCCTTGGCAAGACCAGACGGTTGTTCGCAGGTCACGGCGTCGCCATTTCCGGCATATCAATTTCCTCAAGGTTTGCTGTTGTCGAACAGGCCGAAAGAGAGAAGCAATTTGACGAGGCGCGGCGTAACATGGAGCTCGCGGCAAAGCTAGATGCTCAAGTCGTGCGCATATATGGCGGACATGTTCCTGAAGGCTACACGGTGGAAACTATTATGCCCATTCTAGTCGAAAACCTGCGTAAGATTGGTGACGCGGCTGAAAAGCACGGAGTCACGCTAGCCATAGAGACGCACGATGATTGGACCGATTCGGCGGTTTGTGCTCGCGTGATGGCTGAGGTCAACCACCCCCGCATTCGAGTCCTGTGGGATCTGCATCACCCATACCGAGCGAACAGGGAGCTGCCGGAGGTCACATATTCAAACTTGGCACGGTACACAGTCAACGTCCACGTCAAGGATTCAACTCTAAACAGGGAAGGACAAGTGAAGTACGTTTCTGTCGGCGAGGGCGATGTGCCTCTAAAGAAAATGCTGAACATGCTTGTGAAAGGCGGCTACAACGGCTACGCTACGTTTGAGTGGGAGAAGAGGTGGCATCCTGACCTGCTTGAGCCTGAGGCTGTGTTTCCCTTGTACGTCAAGAAGATGCGGGAATGGCTTGGCTGAAACTTCAGGCCCCGGTAGAAGTGTCAAGAGGAGAATGTTCGCCCAGCCCACCAAAAGGCATTCCGAGGTATCTTGAGTAGTTCTTTCAATGAGATATTTGGTGAACCCATCGCGACTGTTCTCAGGCTTTTGGTCTGTAGAAACCAAACTTTGGCACGTCCCATTCTGGCGTAGGCTCAAAGTAGCCAGGATATCTGAGGTGGTCCCTGATAACCTCAGGGTTTAAGTCCACGCCCAGGCCAGGCTTCTCTGGGACGGCGACGTAACCATCTGCGACAAGTGGTTCAGTCAAGCCTCTAACCAGATCCTTCCACCAGGGAATGTCAAGCGCATGGTGTTCAAGGGCTACGAAGTCATGGATAGCTGCAGCGGTGTGCAGGTTGGCCATGAAAGAGATTGGCGACCCGGCGAAATGCAGAGCAGTGGGCATAAAGCCCATCTCTTCCGCATAGTCCGCGATCCTCTTGGTCTCACGTAGTCCACCTGCCGTGGCCAAG
Source organism: uncultured Candidatus Bathyarchaeia archaeon (assembly GCA_964465575.1). Classification (GTDB taxonomy): domain Archaea; phylum Thermoproteota; class Bathyarchaeia; order Bathyarchaeales; family DTEX01; genus CAYXIF01. The sequence continues at coordinate 1,521 of CAYXIF010000022.1, forward strand.
TCTGGGTGTATGATGTCCACGGCACGCCTATCGACAATCTCACGAAAACCTGTTAACCCGAATATGTCTTCTCCTGTGGCGGTCGGCGCAGCGATGGATTTCGTGATTTCTCGGTTGCCCTCGACATCTGTCCATGGTCGCATGTCCTCCAGCCAAGACAGACTGAACTTTTCAAGCGCCCTTCCAAGCCGGATGCAGTCGTCAACGCTAAGCGGCCCAAAGTGGTCGATGGCAAGAGAAATATCCCAGCCAACAGCTTCCCTTACAGCCTCAACACAAGACGCAATGTAGGCTATTCCCTTATCCGTGATCTTGTTACCGATCAGAGCTCCTGGAATTCTATTCCGCAAGACACCGATACTCAGATCGAACTTTATGAATGTGAAGCCCATCCTCTTCCTCTCAAGAACAGCCTCAGCAAACCCTTCTGGAGTAGGTTCCTTGAGTTCAGGCGTGTCAGCGTAGATTCGGACCTTGTCACGATATCTGCCTCCAAGTAACTGGAATGCAGGTACGCCGTAGACCTTGCCCACGAGGTCCCACAAGGCCATATCAATGCCGCTGATTCCTCCGCCTTCTCTGCCGTGGCCGGCATATGGTTTCATCATTCTTAGGAGCTTGTCTATGTCCATGGGATTCTGACCGAGAAGCAGCCCCTTGTACATCAAGGCTGACTCCTTGTGTCCTGCGTCTCTGACCTCCCCGATCCCGTAAACTCCTTGGTTAGTATCGATCTTGATCAAAGGGTAGTCAAAGTTCGATGCGACAACCGCCGTCCGAAGGTCAGTGATCTTCAGACTAGAAGGTTCGAAGCTCTCTCTATTCATCCAGGCCCCGCCTGGGCTCCAATGAGCTGACCGGTCTTAAATGCCTATGCGTAGAAGCGAACTACTCGAACCGGTTCGCAAGAACGCGTTTCCTTCTTGGACATTTTTTCGGCCCTCTCACATAAGCACTATAAATAGAGTCTTTTTTCGTTGGCGCACATCAAGACTTACATCTTCGCCATAACCGGGGCGAATAATCGGAAGGAACATCAGTTCGGAGGAGCAGTTCAGTCACTCCCACTCCAAGCGTAGAGCCCCCCCTCCCAAGCAACTTACTAGCCGCTAGGTTGGCGCCCTGGCCGGGATTTGAACCCGGGTCGGGCGGGCGACAGCCGCCTATACTAGGCCGGACTATACTACCAGGGCCTGAATTGGGGATAGTCCGAATCTGTTACAGTATTGGCATCCTTAAATCTGTTTGGGTCCGAGCGCTCTCCCCTCTGCGTAGCGCAGTCAGAACGCTACTCGCTTGGGTTCAAGAGAGATCGGCAGCTGAGGTGAAGAAATCCGCGCAGTCACACGCAGATGACCCTAGAAAAATCGGCGACGGAGAAAGTGAGAATGGTCTCAAGACCCACAAGTATCTATTGCCAATATTGCTGAGTTGATGATAACGTTTATTAATACCGTTCGTTGTTTAGTGATAGGCTTTCGTGACTTACGAAAGCTACAGCTTGACACCCCTTTCGGGCTGGATGATTCCCAGTCCGTTGGAGGAATAGTCCTGAGAATAGTTACGTGTTACAGTTTACTCTGTTCGAACGCCCAAGGGGGAGCTTCTCGGTTTGACTAATTCTGAAGATGCGTTCTTGGTACAGAAGGCCCTTTTTGAAGAGAAGGGGTTGGTAAGGCAACACCTTGACTCTTACAACGAGTTTGTGGAACGTGGGCTTCAGGAAGTCGTGGACGAAGTCGGCGAAGTCGAGATCGAAGTCCCGGAAGGACCGTACAAGATAAGGTTCGGCAAAGTATTCATCGTACGCGAGATCGAGAACGATGTCATCTACGGCCCTTACGTCACCGAAGTCGACGGAACACGCCACGAAATCTACCCAATGGAAACACGACTAAGGAACCTGACCTATGCCATGCCTCTTTCGGTAGAAATGATCCCCGTGATCGACGACAAGGAGATGGAGAAGGAGCTAGTCTACATCGGTGACCTGCCGACGATGCTACATTCGAAGTACTGTTTGCTTTCAGAGCTCTCAGAAGAGGAACTGATCAGGCAGGGCGAAGACGCCATAGACCCGGGAGGATACTTTATCATAAACGGATCAGAACGGGTCATTGTCGCCATAGAGGACCTGGCGCCAAATCGGATACTGGTGGACATTGATACAAGAGGAGTGAACCCGGTCTACCAAGCCAAAGTCTTCTCCACAACAGTCGGTTTTAGAGCAAGAATCGAACTGCGCTTGAAGGCTAATGGTACTCTTCATGTGTCCGTGCCAGGTGTGCCTTCCGAAATCCCCCTCATCGTCATAATGAGAGCCCTTGGCCTCGAGTCTGACAAGGAGATCGCTGACGCTGTCTCCCTGGACAAGACCATACAGAGTGAGCTCGAGTCTTCGTTTGAGATGTCAGGCGACGTCACAACAGTTGAGGATGCGCTCCTTTTCATTGGTAACCGCGTCGCTCACGGACAGGTTAAAAGCTACCGGCTCCAGAAGACGGAGACAATACTTGATAGAAACTTCCTACCTCACGTCGGCAGAACCAAAGAGGAAAGAAGAAACAAAGCCTACTTCCTCGGAGAGATGGCTTGCAGAGTCGTTGAGCTTAGACTGGGAAGACGGATCCCCGACGACAAGGACCATTTTAAGAACAAACGCCTTAAGCTGGCTGGACCATTGCTCGCCGACCTCTTCAGAGTAGCCTTCAGGAACCTGTGCCGCGACATAAAGTACCAACTCGAAAGGATGGGCGTGAAGAGGCGGACAGTGAGCGTCTCAATCGCGGTCAGGCCTGGGATAGTCTCAGACAAGCTGCAGCACTCTCTGGCGACGGGCAACTGGGGCAGAGGGCGCGTAGGCATCACGCAGCTTCTCGACAGAACGAATATGATATCTGCTCATAGCCACCTTAGAAGACTTCAATCGCCCCTGAGCCGCAGCCAACCGAACTTCGAAGCCAGAGACCTCCATGCGACACACTGGGGAAGACTCTGCCCAAACGAGACGCCGGAGGGCGCGAACTGCGGGCTCGTGAAGAATCTAGCACTTTCTGCAGCTATATCAGTGGGCTTGGATTCCGAGAAGGTGAAGCAGAGCCTTTACAGAAGAGGGGTTATCCCATCTGCTGAAGCAAGTGACACCATTCGGCTTTCTGGAGCAAAGGTGTTCGTGGATGGTTGCCCAATCGGATATCACGATTCTCCCCTTGAGTTCGTCAGAGAATTGAAAGAAGATAGGCGCAAAGGAGAGATGTCCTCAGATATCAATGTCGCTCACTTCTCAAAGGTCTATGGCACGAACGATGAGATCTACGTCAACTGCGATGAAGGACGCGTACGCCGTGCGCTCGTCGTTGCTGATAAAGGCACTCCGAGACTCCAAGACGACCACACCGAGAAACTGCGGTCAAAGGAATGGTCATGGGAGGACCTTATCAAGCAAGGCATAGTCGAGTACTTGGACGCGGAAGAAGAAGAGAACGCATTAGTGGCGCTGAACTTGGACGAAGCAACGCCTGACAACACTCATCTTGAAATAACACCCTACTCAATGCTAGGAACCTGCGCCTCGCTGATACCTTACGCAGAACACAACCAGTCACCACGCAATTCCTACGAATCAGCTATGTCAAAGCAAGCGCTTGGCGTCTACGCAGTGAACTTCCCACTCAGGGTCGACTCGCGGTCGCACATATTGCACTACGCTCAGAATCCGATAGTTCAGACGAAGCCGATGGGAGTTATAGGATACAATCTTAGGCCATCTGGACAGAACTGTGTTGTGGCGGTTCTTTCCTTCGAAGGGTACAACATGGAAGACGCCCTGATCTTCAACAAGGCTTCCATAGAGAGAGGCCTAGCTCGTTCGACTTTCTACAGGATCTATGAGGCCGAATGCCGCCAGTACTTGGGCGGGCTTAGAGATAGACTCGTGATACCCGAACCTGGCATTCGGGGATACCGTGGCGAACAGTACTACCGCTTCCTAGAGGAAGATGGTGTCGTCAGCATTGAGGCCGAAGTTCTTGGCGGGGATGTTCTGATTGGCAGAATCAGTCCGCCCCGTTTCCTTGAAGAATACAAAGAGTTCGAGATCAAAGGGCCAACTATGAGGGATTCGTCTGTTGACACAAGACCCTCCGAGGACGGCACAGTTGACGCGTCTTTCATATCAGAAACGAACGAAGGTAGCAAGCTCATCAAGGTCAGAGTACGTGACGAACGCATCCCAGAGCTAGGAGACAAATTTGCATCCCGTCATGGTCAGAAAGGCGTCATAGGGATGATTATGCCCCAAGAAGACATGCCCTTCACCGTCGACGGTATGGTTCCAGACATGATCATCAACCCTCACGCGTTCCCGTCAAGGATGACCATCGGTCAGTTCCTTGAATCCATCGCAGGAAAAGTGGCAGCGGCGAGAGGCGACCCGATGGACGGAACTCCATTCATCAACAAGAAGGGCGACGAGCTTAAACGCATGCTCATAGACTTGGGCTTCAGCTACAGCGGAAGAGAAGTGTTGTACAACGGCGTCACAGGCGAGAAGTATGCGGCTGACGTCTTCATGGGAGTCATCTACTACCAGAAGCTTCATCACATGGTCTCCGACAAAATCCATGCAAGAGCGAGAGGCCAAGTTCAAATGCTGACAAGGCAACCTACTGAGGGGAGGGCTAGAGGAGGCGGGCTGCGTTTCGGAGAAATGGAACGTGACTGCCTAATAGGACACGGCGCTGCTATGCTACTACGCGACAGGCTTCTTGAAGAATCTGACAAGTACATTCTCCACATCTGCGAAAACTGTGGTTACATTGCATACTATGACATCAGACAGCGGAAGTACGTTTGCCAAATCTGCGAAGACAAGGCCAGAGTCTCTCCCGTCCTTGTCTCCTACGCGTTCAAGCTTCTACTGCAAGAGCTCATGAGCCTTTGCATTTCACCTAGGCTCAGTCTGAAGGAGAGGGCATGACATGTCAGTCGAGGAAGCTTACGAGAAGCAGATAGAGGAGATACGTTTCGGAATAACGTCTCCTCAAGATGTCCGCAAGTTATCGGTTGTGGAGATACAGACGGCTGACACGTACGATGAGGACGGAGCGGTTATACCATCAGGGCTTATGGACAATAGGCTTGGCGTTCTTGAACCCGGGCAACGCTGCAGAACATGCGGCAATACGGCCACAAGGTGTCCTGGACACTTTGGGCATATTGAGTTGGCCGTTCCCATAATCCATGTTGAATTCACCAAGAAGATCCATGAGATTCTCCGGGCATTTTGCAGAAACTGTGGGCGTGTGCTACTATCTGAAAGGACCCTTCTAAGGATCAAGAAGCAGACCATAAGGATCCGGCGTTTGATGGGCTCTGTTCCGGATCAGTACTATGCCAATATACTTGACCGTGTCCAGAAGAGCAATGAGTGCCCCTACTGCGGTGCAAGAAAGCATAAGATGGAGTTTGTGAAGCCTACAGTCTTCTATGAGCATTTGGAGGAGGGCGCGCAAAGGCTGACCGCCAGCATGATCCGAGAAAGATTCGAGAGAATAACTAATGAAGACCTTGAACTGCTGGGTTTTGACTCTAAAGTAGCCCGACCAGAATGGATGATACTGCAAGTCTTGCCAGTTCCGCCAGTCTATGTTAGGCCATCCATAACTCTGGAGTCTGGGATCAGATCCGAAGATGACCTCACCCATAAACTGGTCGACATAATCCGAATCAACGAACGCCTCAAAGAGAATATCGAAGCAGGCGCGCCAACGCTCATTATCCAAGACCTTTCAGAGCTCTTGGAGTACCATGTCACAACCTATTTCAATAATGAGTCGTCAGGGATTCCACCTGCGAGACACCGTTCGGGAAGAGCACTAAAGACATTGTCACAGCGGCTGAAGGGGAAGGAGGGACGTTTCAGAAGCAACCTCTCAGGGAAGCGTGTTGACTTTTCCGCGCGCACGGTAATTAGCCCAGATCCTAACTTGGACATAAGTGAAGTCGGCGTTCCACTCAGCGTGGCAACGAAGCTTTCCGTGCCTGCAAAGGTGACTCACTGGAACCTCAATGAGATGCGGTATTTCGTGAAGAATGGACCCGAACAATATCCCGGCGCCTTGTACATCGTCAGACCAGACGGGAAAAGGGTGAGATTGGAGTTCGTTCTGGACAGGGAGAAGGTCGCAGAGGCCCTGGAGGTTGGGTTCACAGTTGAGAGGCATATCCGAGACGGCGACATCGTTATCTTCAACCGGCAGCCCTCACTTCACAGAATGTCTATAATGGCGCACTACGTCAAGGTTCTCCCATACAAAACATTCCGTCTGCATCTCTGCGTTTGCCCTCCCTACAACGCTGACTTCGACGGCGACGAGATGAACCTTCACGTCCCACAAAGCGAAGAGGCCCAAACCGAAGCTCGCGTCCTAATGCAGGTTCAGGATCACATTCTCTCGCCAAGGTTCGGCGGACCGATCATAGGCGCAATCAGGGACTTTATCACAGGCTCGTATCTCCTCACTAGGAAGTCCACGCTGCTCACCAAAAAGCAAGTCTGCACGCTATTGGACGCAGCGGCATATGAGGGTCCATTGCCAAGGCCTATCGTCAAGAAGCCAGAGCCTAGGTGGAGTGGGAAGCAGGTGTTCAGCCTCTTCCTTCCCGAAGGACTGAACTACGCCTTGAAGGCAAGCGTCTGCCAGAACTGCGATGTCTGTTCTCGCGAGGACTGCCCTCACGACGCTTACGTTGTCATCAAGAACGGCACCTTGGTCACAGGCGTGATCGACAAGAACTCCATAGGGGCCGAGAAGTCTGAAAGCTTACTACACAGGATAATAAAAGACTATGGGACTGATGCTGGGAGAATCTTCCTGAACAAGACAAGCCATCTGCTAACACGCTTCATAACCATGCGGGGCTTCTCTTACTCCTACGACGACCTAGACCTTTCGCCTGACGCCAAGCAGAGGATCCAGCAAGTCGTGAAACGAGCCGAAAAGAAAGTGGACGGTTTCACTAGGCAGCTGCAAGACGGGACACTCGAGAGGCTGCCTGGTCAGAGTCTTGTAGACTCGTTCGAGATCTTTGTTATGAATGAGCTTTCCAAGGCATTCGAGCAGGCGGGCCAAGTGGCTGACTCCGACCTTAAGATGGACAACTCAGGCATAACAATGACGAGAAGCGGAGCGAGGGGATCAACTATCAACATAGGCCAAATGGCTGCATGTCTAGGTCAGCAGTCCGTCCGTGGAAAGAGGATAATGAGGGGTTACGTCAATAGGACTTTGCCCCACTTCAAAATGGGAGACCCATCCCCGAAGGCGAAGGGGTTCGTCTACTCTTCGTTCCGTGATGGCCTAGACCCGATCGAGTTCTTCTTTCACACGATGGTCGGTAGAGACGCGCTCGTGGATACTGCTGTTCGAACACAACAGAGTGGGTACATGCAGAGACGGCTGATAAACGCTATGGAGCATTTGCGGGTCGAATATGACGGCACTGTCAGGAATTCCATGGGCGACATCATCCAGTTCAAGTATGGCGAGGACGGGGTGGACCCCGCCAAAAGCGACCATGGAAAAGCCGTGAATGTCGCTAGGCTAGTTGAACAGATTCAGCTGGTGGCTGCAGCGGGCCAGCCGGCGTCTGGAGAGCACACGGAGAAACGCTTGGACGAAGCCAAGGATCAGATTACACCCCTTTTGGTGGACGAGCTCAAGGGCAACCTTGGAAAGGCTAGGTTGAGCGAGAAAGCTGTAGATGCGGCCGTCAAGCAGACACTGGAACACTATAAGCGGGCACTGGTTGAGCCAGGCGAAGCGATTGGTATCGTAGCCGCTCAGTCAATAGGCGAACCCGGCACCCAGATGACCCTACGAACGTTTCACTATGCAGGAGTAAGAGAACAAAATGTAACGTTGGGACTACCTCGTCTCATCGAGATAGTCGATGCTCGAAGGGAACCTTCAACGCCGATAATGACGATACATCTCGAGAAAGAGTACAGCAAGGACCGCGAGAAAGCAGTAGAAGTCGCACGACGTATCCTGTACACTACTATCCAAGATGTTGCTGAATCCATGTACGGTGACCCCGCAACGGGCTGTGTCGTAGTGAATCTCGACCCACACAAGATGAAGGAACGCGGCATCGCCTTAGATGAGCTGAGCAAGAACCTAACCATATCCAAATGCTTATTGAAGATCGAAGGCAACATGATCATCGTAGAGCCAAAGAAGCAGGTAAGCCCAAAGAAGCTCCTGGAACAAGTCTCATCTCACCATGTCATAGGTGTGCCGGGAATCAAGAGAGTCTTGGTCACAGAGGAGGAAGGTCGGTGGGTCATAAGGACGGATGGCTCAAACTTGACCCAAGTCCTTGAAGTCGTAGGCGTCGATCCGACCTGGACGACGACGAACAATATACATGAGATATCGAAAACCCTCGGGGTGGAAGCGGCGAGGAACTCCCTGATCACGGAAGCCGCTGGCGTACTGGAGGAGCAAGGGCTTGACGTAGACTTGCGGCACATAATGCTTGTGGCTGACATTATGGCAGCGACTGGTAATGTCCGCCAGATAGGAAGACACGGTGTCAGCGGCGGGAAGGCAAGCGTCCTTGCGAGAGCTGCGTTTGAGATCACAGTCCCAAACATAGTGGACGCAGCGGTAAAAGGCGAGAACGATCTTCTCAAAGGCGTAACCGAAAATGTGATAGTCGGTCAATCCATACCCATAGGCACAGGGCTTGTAGACATTTACATGTCTGCTCTGCCACTTGGAACGAAGGAGGAGGAAACGAGTGGCTGACCTGGATAAGGCCTTAGCAATGGCGGTGAAAACAGGGAAAGTCTTGTTCGGCGTCAACTCCGCCTCAAAGAACGCAGTGACTGGCAAGGTGAGACTTGTTGTGGCCGCCTCAAATTGTCCCAAGGAGCAACTTGAGAGCTTGGAACATCATTGTAGACTTTCGAAGATTCCCTTCGTAGTGTTTCCTAGAACAAGTCTGGAGCTGGGCAAGGTCTGCGGGAAGCCATTCGTCGTGTCAGCTGTGGCGATCAGGGATCCGGGAGATTCTGACATTCTCAACATCGCGGTGAAGGCCAGTGTCTAAGGGCATAAAGTTCACCAATCGAGAGATGAGCCACATCGCACTCTTTGAAAGCATAACTGGTGCAACTGCTAGGGACTGCATAATCGACGACGATTTCAACCGGATAATATTTGTCATAAAAGAAGGAGATGTTGGAGCCGCCATAGGGAGAAGAGGCAAGAACATATTTCTACTTGAGAAGATGACTGGCAAAAAGCATGAGGTGATAGAGTTCTCCGAAGATCCAGCTCAGTTCATCAAGAACGCCTTGAAGCCCGCGAGGGTAAGAGAGATACGTGTGTCCGAAAGGCCTGATGGCAAAACAATGGCGGTAGTCTCGGTCGAACCCCGAGACAAGGGCATAGCCATCGGCAGGAACGGCAAAAACGCTGAGAGAATACGGTTTCTGGCGAAACGTTACTTTCAGATTAGCAACGTCTCCATCATGTGAACTTGATTCAACTTCTTACTGCTCCCATAGCCTGATCCGTCTTTGACCCACTTCAAACAGAAACGTTTATGAACTAAAAGCATATTGGCACTTATAGAACTCATTCATTGATCGAACCAATGGCTGCGAGGAGCAAAGAATGGGAAAGTCGCCGAAAGGAGAATTCGCTGCAAGGAAGCTGGCCGCAAAGAGAAAGAAGATGCGCTGGAGCAGCATATACTATAAAAGGCGCATTCTCAGGCTGGATGTCAAGTCGGATCCCTTGGAAGGCGCTCCTATGGCCCGCGGGATCGTTCTGGAGAAGGTGGGGCGCGAGAGCAAGCAGCCTAACAGTGCCATCAGGAAATGTGTACGAACACAACTCATAAAGAATGGGAAGGTCATCACGGCTTTCCTTCCCGGTGATGGTGCTCTAAACGTTGTGGACGAGCACGATGAGGTGATCGTCGAAGGCATTGGAGGCTCCAAGGGAGGAGCCATGGGTGACATACCTGGAATCCGCTGGAAAGTAAGCACTGTCAACGGGGTGGCTCTTAAGGAGCTGGTTCTTGGCAGGAAAGAGAAACCAGTGCGTTGAAACCCGGGCCTAGGCTACCTGCCACGTCATAGATGAGATGTGCTCGATGAGCTTCGTTTTCTCTTTCGGTGTCGAGTAGTCCAGCGGGAAGTGCTTCCTCACCGGAACGATGATCAGGTGCAGGATCCTGCTCTGCTCATCGTCCCATATCTCGATCATATCTTTCTTTATCTGGAGTTTGGATCGAGCCTTTATGACCTCATAGATGTCCTCGAAGTCCTTGCTCGTTCTAGATAGGAGAATGCGGTCGTCAAGCATCAACGCGTAAACATCCATTTTCTCCTCGTCTATGTAGGCCCTTACCATGCTGTAGATGCGGTGCATGTCTGTCTTTATGTCTGTTATGACGCCATAGTTGCTGTCTGACTTGAGGAAGCTCTTTATGAGGGTTGTAATGAGCTTGCCGATGTTTAGGGTCTCTTCTGGAAACTCGGCTTCGACCTTCTTCCGCAGGGTCGAGTCGCCTTCAGATGTCATCCCAAGGCTCACTTTTGAGAGCTTTCTTCAGATGAGAATAGAAAGTATCTTAGTATCTGAATAAAAGATTAATGGAGGAGAGAATACCGAAGGAGAAAAGCGAGGAGATACTGTCCTGACTGTCTGGACTGGTTAGATGCCTTCGGAGTGCGGTACCGTTGCCAAGTTTTTGTTCATGGGAAACGTCCGGCGTCTCGTCGGAACACCCATTGGCTTCCGCTGCCGGTCTGAAGGTTCTATCTCAGGGCGGCAATGCACGTGATGCCAATGTAGCTGCCAGACTTTCTTTGGCCGTCACTCAACAGGATACAAGAAGCAGTTGAAGCACCTAGATCTCTGTGGGAAGTGGCATACGGATACTTGTGGAGAGAGGGGTTGAAAGACTGAAGCGCCTAGAACGAGTACGTCACAAAATTTCCAGGCAAGTATACCCCAGCTGAACGGGAGTTGCACATTGTGGCTTGAGAAGGGGAAAGGTCACTATGCTTTCTGCTGATGTCAAGGCGACGGACTTCCACTCGAACTAGCAGACAACATCATAGCCTTCTCAAGTTAGGAAGTGGAATAACCTTTTTAAGAGAACCCTGTGAATGGTTAAGCGAAACTTGGAGGTTCAAGGATGCACATAGCCCTATGCGGGGAGTTAGGTGCAGGGTGCACAGAGGTGGGGGAGATCCTCTCCCGAAAGCTCGGGCTAAAGTGTATAAGCTCTTCCGACATAATCAAGAGCGTTGTGCTGGATTTCAGAGGGGTTCATCCAGCCGAATCATTTGGAGAGTTTGAAGAGCATGTACTCTCGGGAGAAGTTGACTTAGACAAGATGATCGACAGCAAGATCGACGAGTTTCTTGAGCAAGGCGATACCATAGTCGAAGGGCGGTCTGCCTTCATGTTGCTCAATGCAGAGAACGCTTTCAGAGTCTTGCTCATTGCGTCGCGCGATACAAGAGTCAAACACGTGGCAGCAAGGCGGAACATTCCAGTTGAGGATGCTGAGGAAGCTGTCAGGGCGAGTGACAGCGAAAGAAGGCACATGGTTGAACGCATGTTCAAAAAGGACTGGCTCGACCCCCATAATTACGACATAGCAATCAACGCAAGAGTGGAAAGCTACGAGGCGATAGCCAACTTGATACTGGAAGCGGTCAAGAAGAAGCCTCTCTCTTGAGGCACCGACTGCAGAGGAGTCGGTCATACAGAAAAGAAGGACGTGGAGATGTCCCCTGTAGCCACACCTGCCTTCTAGGAATTCCTCTACACGATTAATGAAGGTGATGGCCTGATATGGTCTACTATGTGGCTTACAGGGCATCAAGTGAACCCGAATACATGAGTAGCATAGCTCAGCAACTGTCCGCTCTTGGCTGCAGGCAGATTCATGCCACATTCTGGGAATTGGACAAAGAGCACGTGAACAGGGCTACTTACTTGCTTCAAAGCAGCTTACCCGTCTTCTTAAGAAGGACAAGAGACGTAAAGAAGCCTTGTTTTACTAGGGACAAGGCATGCAGCGAGCTCGGAAGCCTTGTCGTCGTGGCATTAAGCATCACTGAAGAGTCCAAGAAAGCGAGGATCAACAGCTTCCTGAGAAAGGCGCCGTGTGTACGTCTTTGCGGCGGGGTCTATGCTTTCTCACAGCGCCAAGCGCGTTCTGAGAGAGGACGAAGGCTTGTCGACGCAAGAAGCTTTTGGGAGTTCGTTGGAAACGGTATCGATGAGAACGCGGTGATGGTTCCGCGACTGGTTATCGCGAATAGCCAAGTCGTTGAAAGGATTCTGATGGAGACGAAGAAGCGAGTTGAGAAGGAAGTGAACAGCATCGTCAATGGATACAAAGTTACGTTTCAGAAGGCTAGGGTGGGAGAGATCGCCGGACAACGAGCAATCAAAGTGTCTAGACGGCTCAGAAGAAGATTCGTGAGAGTCAAAGCAGTATCAGCGTTCTACGAGGAATGGCTAAGGATTGACTGCTCAACAGTTCTGATGAGACCATATCCCGCCATAAGAAAGGTCCGGTACCTGTTAGAAGCAAGGCAAATAAGCGCTCTATAACTGACATCGGCTTGTTGGCGGCCTCGACAAGAAGGGTAAGGCTACAAGCATAAGCATTCACAGGTGGCCGTAGAATTCCTGCGGTTTCAGTTCCTTGAACTCATCGGTCTGTTGGGCAATGTGCTTTCTTATGTCGACGCATAGGTGGCATTTGGATACGTAGCCGTCTTTACATTCTCTGTATCCGTGCTCTTTCACTCCGAATCTGTAGAGTTCGCCAATCCCGTTCGGCGATGTCAGCTTGGCGATGACCGGACGGTCTTCAAGTTCTATCCCTTCACAGATCGCGTCAAGGTTCCTGGCGTCGCCCAGCGATATGCCTGCACAATACCCAGTAATGTAGTTGCAGAAGTTATCAACATGGACATGCCAGGGTCTAGTCAATTCCTCTCTGCAAGACTCAGCAAAGAACTCGTTTGCTACGTGTTTCTGGTAAAGATGCCCCAGCCTATAGCACGCCCTCCCCATAGGAATCAGCTCGACAGACTGAAGTGCTTGAGCGCCAGCATCCCGCAAGTACATTCCAAAGGGCATAGTACCTTCAACGTTGAGCCTTTTGAACTGAGCGAGGAACAGTTTCTGATAGACCATCACGTTTCCTCGGAAGACCTCGTTGCTTATTCTGAAGGCTCTTAGTGTTCTTTCGAAGGGCACGTACTCAACTATGAACGGGTTGACGCTAATTAATATGCCCTCTACCCCCGCGGCCTTCAGCTGGGTCAGCTTGCTTCTCGTGGTTTCGTCGTCAACGCTCCAGAAGCAGTTCGTTTCTACAAATGTTGATGGGATCCCCAGCTTGCGTGCCATGCCGACTAGGCCAAGTAGAAGTTTGAAGTTCAGGAATGGTTCCCCACCCGTGAAGTGAAGTCCAAAGTTGATGCCAACTCGGCCAAACCCTACAGGATACTGTTTCCCGAAGGCCTTCGATAACTGAGCCAAGACCCTTTCAGCATTTTCAAGGCTTATCCAGTCGGTCTTCCACTTTGGTGAACAGGCATACATGCAATGCCGGCACTTGCTATTGCACTTGTATGATAGGAATATCCCGCCAGAGACCGGTTCTGGTATAGGCAGTTTCACCATACGACTTCCACCTCACTTATCCTGTGCGTTGTAGGGTAGCTTACCCTCTCGAGTAGACTACCTTCCCGTCTGTGATGACCATTTCAATTGTTATGTCCTTTATCTTCTCAGCTGGTACACTTCTAGGATCGTCTGACAGTACAGTTAGGTCGGCATACTTGCCCACCTCAACAGACCCCTTCTTGTCCTCGCAGAATGAAGCGTATGCTGCGTGCAATGTGTACATCTTGAGGGCCTCTTCCGGCGTTATGTTCTCACCGTAAGAGTCCTTCCTTGCCACAGATGCCCACATGCCAAGAAGGGGATCTATTGGCTCAACAGGACAGTCTGAGCCAGCTGCGACCACGATCCCCGTCTGAAGGAGCGACTTGAACGGGTAGACTGATCTCGTCCTTTCCTTGCCCAATCGGTCTAATACCCAGAAATCTGAAACAGTGAAATGAGGCTGCACAGAAGCTACGACCCCAAGCCGTTTCATGCGCTTGATGAGTACGGAGTTCAGCACCGAGCAGTGTTCGATTCTGTGCCTGTGATTTTCTCGTGGAAGCCTCCTCAAGCCTTTCATGAGGGCTTTCAGGGTTGCTTCGATGGCGCGGTCACCTATTGCATGGATAGCCAGCTGTAGCTCGGCCCTATGCGCATTGAAAACAATCTTGTTCAGCTTCCGTTGGGTGTAAAGCATCATGCCCTTCGTATCTTGCCTGTCGGAGTAGGCTTTGTTCAAGGCCGCTGTGTGCCCTCCAAGGGAGCCATCGACCAGAACCTTCACAAACCCTATTCGCACCATGTCATTGCCGAATCCGGTGATCAGCCCCAGTTCTGCCAAGTTCTGCTGAAGTCTAGCAGGGATGCCCAGATAGATCCGGACAGGTAGCTCACCTTTGGAGTGCAGTTTATGTATTGCTCTGAGTTCATCGGCTGAGCTCAAGAGCCAGTTAACGCTAGTCAATCCCGCCTCGACCGCCCTCCGGCATGCAAGTTTGCAGGATTCCTCTACTTCCTTGAGGCTGAGATTCGGCATTACCCGACGAATGAGTTGCAGAGCTCCTTCTCTTAAGATGCCCGTTGGTTCACCGGTGCTTTCGTCTCTGTCCACCCCATCTACCCGGTGCGCGGTCTCCCTATTGATCCCTGCCAGCTCTAAAGCCTTGCTGTTGGCGACGCCAATGTGTCCGCACACGCGTAGCAAGAAGACCGGCTTGTCGTTCACAGCAGCATCCAGATCCCACCGGTTCGGGTACCGTTTCTCGGTCAGCCTTTCCTGATCCCATTTCCCACCTGAGACCCATTTGCAGCTTGGTGTGTCATCTGCACCTTCTTCGAGATTGGCCTGCAGCTCCTTTATCGAGGTCACGTTTCGCAGGTCAAGCTGTTGCAGTGACAACCCGAAATCAAGCATGTGAACGTGAGAATCTATTAATCCTGGAACTACAGTCTTCCCGTGTAGATCAACTACCCGCGTCTCCTTTGTTGCGTGCTTAAGGATTCCCCCCGTTGAACCAACATCAAGAATCGTTTGGTTCGCTATGGCAACCGCATGAGCGCAGGGTCTCGCTGGATCAAGAGTTATCACATTAGCGTTGATGATCATAATGCTGCCCGTTTGCATATGCACGACTATGGGTGCGACGCAGAAAAAGCCTTTGTTGAAAGAATCTCTCAGGCAAGCTTCTCGTTGTGGGAACCGCCGGGTGGCTGCTAAGACCCTAGCTTCGGCTGGGCTTTGGTTGCTTGGTGGAGAAAGCCTTTTAGAGACTCATCTCTTCTTCCTTTTGTCGAGCATGGTTTCAAATGAAGGTCGCGGTACTTGTCAGTGGTGGAAAAGACTCCGCACTTGCGCTCTATCGAGTTCTGAAGAAGGGATACGATGTGAAGTACTTGGTGACAATGCTTCCTCAGCGAGAAGACAGCTGGATGTTTCATCACCCTAACATTAGTCTGACCGGCCTTTTTGCTGAAGCTGCGGGCATACCGCTCGTCAAGACTGTGACGGCTGGCGCAAAAGAGGAAGAGATTGAAGACCTAAAGCGGCTTCTACAGCCTTTGGACGTTGAGGGCATAGTCTCCGGCGCAGTCTCCTCCGTGTATCAGAAGACAAGAATCGACTTTGTCTGTAAAGAGTTGAGTCTCAAGTCCATTGTTCCTCTCTGGCACGAAGACCCATTGATGCTGATCAATGAGCTGATCGAGTTGGGCTTCGAAGCAATCTTCGTAGGCGTCTACGCGTTCGGCTTCGACCAAGATTGGCTCGGGAGAAGAATCGACAGACAAGCGATGCAGGATCTGATCATATTGAACAGCAAGTATCAGGTATCGTTAGTAGGCGAAGGCGGCGAATACGAAACCTTGGTTCTCGACGCCCCTTTCCTCAAGAAGAGGATCAAGATAGTCAAGGCTACGAAGATCTGGCAGGCAAACGCTGGCTACTTGCTTGTTGAGGAAGCAAAGCTTGTGGAGAAGGCGTAGGGCACTTAAGAGCGCCGGAACTCAAGCCTAGGACCAGTCTCCAACTTTACTCTCCTGCGAGCTTTATCTGGCTTATCTTGATTGCTGGGAAGAAGTGTCCTTTGCCTATTGTTCTTCCTTCCTTCGATATCATCTCGATGTTCTCGTAGAGCTCCAGAATGTGTCCGCCAACCATTAGGTTCTTGACTGGATGTGTTCTTTCGCCATTTTCGATGAGAAATCCCTCATCAATTGTGGATGAGAATTCTCCTGACACCATGTTGGGTCGAATGCCCACGTTCGTCGCCAAGATCCCCCTCTTCGTCTCCCTGATCATCTCACCCAGGGAGCTGTCACCAGGCTTAACTTGGACGTTCGTTGGTCCAGCTCCAACATATCCGCCGTATCCTCCTCTGACGGCGTGACCTGTTGGCTCGACGCCTGCTATCCCCGCTGAGTAGGAGTTATGGAGAAACGTCAACACTCTTCCTTCATCGATGACTTTGGTTGGCTTCCTCGGAACTCCTTCACCATCATAAGATTCGCTCGAGATAGCACCCGGAATTGTCCCGTCGTCGTGGACTTTGAAGATCTCAGGTGCTACCTGTTTCCCTATAGAGCCAGATGCATAGGTTCTGCCTTTGACGGCTGACTCGCCGGAAATGGCTCCCACAAGACTGAAGACAAACGAGGTCACGGAGTCTGGGGCGAGGACTATAGGAAGAGTTCCACTTTCGACCCTCCTTGAGCCAAACTGTTCCAAAGCTCTCTCGGCGGCTCTCTTGCCTATGCGCTCGAAGTCTATCTCTGCGATAGTGACGGCAAAGTCAAACTCGTGGGAGCTCCCTATGTCGTCGCCTTCCCTATAGGTGGGTCCTATGTTACATGACACAGATGTGTGCTCGTTCGAAACACAGACGCCTGTCGAAGTCATAAGATAGCCTTGTGAGTGTCCTGCTCCTATGCCGCCTCTGTACATAGCTCCTTTGTGCACGCTCTCAGCCGCTTCTATCATTAGCTTGGCAGATTCCCCAGCTTCTTCCAGAGTCAGCTCCCTTATATTGTTGTCAGCCAAGTCTGGGACGGGTGAAGCCTTGGACGGGCCGGGTATCCCTTTGAAGTAGAGATCTGGCTGTGCTATTTTCGCGAATCCAAGGGCTGTGTGCACGGTTCTTCGTACGTCCTTCGGCTTGAGACTTTGGGAGAAGGCTACTCCTAATCCTTTGTTCCTGTAAGCTCTGACACCTATGCCAATGTCGGTGCGAGAGCGCGCCTCTTTGATCCCTTTGCCAAGAATGTCGATGCTCAAGGAGCGGGAATACGCGGCATAAACGTCGAAAACGTCCAGATCCGTGATCGAAAGAACCTTGATCGCCTTTTCAACAGGATTGGCGAGATCGATCTCTTTCATGCCTGTCATCTCCTTCCTCCCACGACGATCCCATCAATTCTCATGTGAGGTGCGCCAGCATCTACATGCATGCCTTGTCCACTTTTGCCGCACATGCCTGGCATCCTAATCTGCAAGTCCTTCCCGACAGCCGAAATGCTTTTTAGTGCGTCTAAAGTTAGGCCGTTGATGGCAACATCCCTAAGGTGCGTTGTCAGCTCTCCCTTCTCTATCATCCAGGCCTGTTCAACTTTGCATGTGAACTGCCCCTTCTGGGTCTCTACGTAACCGTACTGTGAGCCAGAAAGGTATATCCCGAGGTCTATGTCCTCTAGGATCTCCTCAAGGGTAAGGTCGCCCGCGGCGAAGTAGGTGTTGGACATACGTATGATCGGAGGATGGTGATGGGACTGAGCTCGAGCGCTGCCTTGGGGTTCAGCACCCAGCTTTGCCGCGGACTCCAGCGAGTGGAGGAACCCTACTAGGGTACCTGTGCGCACAACCATGTGCTGCTTGGCCTTAGTTCCTTCATGGTCGTAAACGAAGTGGCCGTTCTTCACCTCCGTTGGATCGTCAACGATCGAGACCAGGTCGCTTGCCACCTTCTGCCCCATTTTGTCGGACACTATGGACTGACCCCCAAAGACAAGGTCTCCCTCGCTGTTATGACCAAAAGCTTCGTGGACGAAAAGCCCACCAACCTCGGGGTCTACAACGACAGTGTATGTGCCTCTCGGTGGCGAGTGGGCGTCAAGTAGCTTTACAGCCCTTTCTGCGGCTTTCCTCGAGAACTCTTGGGGTTGAATCGCATCAACTATCTCATATCCTGCAACATTCCCTACGCCCTCAAACCCGGTCTGCATATTGTCCCCCCTCTTCGAGATTACGCTGCAAAAGGCGTAGGTCCGCGGCGTCGTTTCTTCCACGAACGTTCCGAAGGAGTTGGACACAACCACCCGAGTCAGGGCATCCCTGTAGCTGACGAAGGAATCTTTGACCCTTTCGCTATAAGTCCTTGCGGCCTTCTCTATCTCTAACATTCTCTTCACCTTCTCTTCCGGGCTTACATCCTCCGGGTTGATCTTCACCTTATGCTTGACAATGTCGAAAGAGGGTTTTGCCTCCGCGATCTTCGCGTATTCTCCATGCTGAGCTGCGATTGATTTTGCTCCGCCGATC
Source organism: uncultured Candidatus Bathyarchaeia archaeon (assembly GCA_964465575.1). GTDB lineage: Archaea > Thermoproteota > Bathyarchaeia > Bathyarchaeales > DTEX01 > CAYXIF01. Next base: position 20,271 of record CAYXIF010000022.1, read on the forward strand.
GCGTCTGTAAGGGTCGCTTCAATGCTTTGGCGTGTAAGCCTGTTTGTGGATGCGAACCCCCATCTCCCACCGACAATCACTCTTATCCCCACGCCTTGGGTGATGCCTGACCCAAGTGTTGTTGCCACGCCGTTCTCGATTAAGACGTGACTGCTTCTCTCTTCAAAGACCCTTGCTTCGCAGAAGGTTGCGCCGTTTCTGCAACCTCTCTGAACTACTGCCTCAAGTAGATCTCTCAGTTCAAACCACCCCTTCGCATAGACCTAGTCATTTCTCTGTCTCTCCTGCCTTTATGGGTTGCGAGACTTGAAGATCGCACAGGGAGTACTCCTCGCGTGGAGCGTGTCATTTCGGGAACTCGAACTGCTGAGGCGACAGAGAAACTTCGTCATCCCGTTCATTGGGCGCGACAAAGACAAGCATAACTAGCGGTTCGCTGCCCACAGACAACATGTCGTGCGCGGTCTCTTTCTTGGCAAATAGGACGCTGCCTGGTCCAGCAACTAGGGTCAGGTCGTCATTGAATGTGACTTCCAGCTGCCCTTCGCAGATGTACCATACCTCATCAGCTCTTGGGTGGTAATGCTTTGGATGGCCGAATCTGGGGGCCCAGCAGTGAACAAGCATTCTAAAACGTTCAGTCGCAAGGACGCGTTCTCTCCACGGCGGAGATCCGTTACGCTTCTTTATCTCTTGGACTGTGTCGAGCAGCTTGTTATTCGCCTCTCTTGGTGGTAGGTACGGCATTTCAGAAGCACCTCGCCGTCAACAGAATCAGCCCATCTGTTTTTAAGAATTGCGCAAGGCTATCTATTTCCCCCTACAGAGGACGGTGTACTAACAAGAACTACCAACGTTGTCTCTTAAATAACGGAAGCGATGAATAGGTATAGCATTGAGCAACGCAGGAGATGACATGCTGTGATTGTAGACGCTCACTCTCACTTGGGCTATGATCACGTTTTTGAGGTCGATTTCACAGTCGAAGAGCTTGTAACGAACATGAACTTGAACAAGATCGACGCCAGCATCGTGCAGCCTGGCACCGTGCTCGACCTGAAGTCCGTCATCAAACAACATAATGCTATAGCCGACCTGTCTAGGAAGATGCCTGCGAGAATCTTGGGAATGGCGAATCCCAACCCGCACTTGCCACCAGATGCGTACCGCAAAGAGGTACGGCGATGCGTACGCGATCTGGGCTTCGTAGCAGTGAAGCTTCATCCCCTTGGTCACTCAGTCAACCCCAGCCAGTCTGCCGGGAGAAGAGTTTTCGAAACGGCTTCAGAGCAGGGAATCCCTGTAATGGTTCATACTGGGGTTGGTCTCCCGTGGGCCCTTCCTTCAGCCGTGATACCGATGGCCATGGAGTTCCCAGACCTGAAGGTTGTTCTGGCGCATTCTGGAAGCGCCATGTTTTCTAGCGAAGCGGCTCTCGCTACAAAACTATGCCCTAACGTCTACCTGGAGACCAGCTGGTTGCCGAGCATAACGATCAAGGGTTTTTGTAGGACAATCGGTGCGGACAGGATTATGTTCGGGTCAGATCACGGTGAAAACGCCGCAGCGGAACTGGCAAAGTTCAGAACCATGGGGCTAACAGAAGAACAGCTCACGTGGTGTCTGGGGAAGACTGCTGTGACCGTGTTCAATGTAACCGCAAGATAGACCCCACGCTGCCAAGTCCCGTCCCACGAAATCTATCACGCTCAATTCCGAGTATCAGAAGAACACTTCGTTTGAACGGAGGGAATCTGGTGAAGGCACTGATCTACGAAGGCCCTGGAAGGCTCGTCGTGAAGGACATCCCAGAACCTGCGGCGGGACCTGAAGACCTGCTCTTGAGGGTCAGAGCCGCTGGGATATGCGGGAGCGATCTCGAGCTGGCGCGGGGCAACCGACCCGATGTGATTCCTCCGCGGGTCCCAGGTCATGAAGCCGCTGGAGAGGTTATTGATGCAGGAGCTCAAGTGACCAAGTTCAGGGTTGGTGACAGTGTCGTCGTTGAGCCAATTGTCTCGTGCGGAAGGTGCGATAACTGCAAAGTCGGAAGGTACAATATCTGCAGGGACTTGAAGTTTCTGGGTGTGCATGCTGACGGCGCTTTCGCTGAGTTCCTCTCCATTCCCGAGATACGAGCCTATTCTGTTCCGAAGCATTTCCCATTCGACGAGGCAGCCGTCTTTGAGCCGACCGCCGTTGCAGTGCATATTGTCAGAAGGGCACACATATCGCTCGGTGATACCGTCCTCGTCCTTGGAGCAGGACCAATAGGGCTACAGGTAGTCCAAGTGGCGAAGACGAGAGGAGCTGGTTCCATCATAGTCACTGACGTTCTTGATCACAGATTGGATCTGGCTAGAAAACTCGGCGCCAACATAGCAGTCAACGTAGCCAGAAATGATCCTCTGCAATGCGTGAGCCACGTAACTGGCGGCGAAGGAGCTGATATTGTTATCGAGACAGCAGGCAAGTCCAGTACCATTCAGCAAACCATGGACCTCGTGCGGGTGGGAGGGAGAATACTCATCGCTGGTCTTTCGGTTCAGAGATTCATCACAGACCCACCGACATTCTGGATGAAGCAGCTCCTGAAGGAAGTGACGGTCGAGACTTCCAGGTCTTACGTTGCAAGGGACTGGAACACAGCAATAAAACTGGCAACAACGGGAGACATCAAATGTAGACCCTTGGTCACACACAGATTCACCTTGGAGGACGCGCAACGGGCTTTTGAGGTAGCAGACAAGAAGCTGGAAGACTCTGTGAAGGTTCTCCTCATGCCCTGAAAGAAACAGCGTCGGAGCGAATCATGTTGTCACCAGAAGGTCTTGTCCTGTATTCTTCTTAGCTTCAGAAGAAACGAGCCCTCATCTAGCTCGACATCGTCGTACTTGAGTACGCCATGAGGCGGGATCTTTCTGACAACATGAATGTTTTCAGCCAAACCTAGCGGCAGCAAGTTCTCTTTCTTCGCGACCTCAGCCTTCTCTGCAAGTCCGTAGACTGTGTAGCCGCCTCCACCGTCGAGGACATCGCCGGGCTTCAGTGTCCTCTTTGAAGCAGTCAAGACCTCTGCTGATGGGGTCGTGGGCAATGGAGCTCCTGTCGGTTCATTGTACAACGCTGCGCGGATCAGGGAGACAGAAGCCTCGAGCCCAGCCCAGTGGAAGGGTCTGTACACAAGGGCGTTTTTTCCCTTTCCGCCTCTGTGGGCTTCATACGTCTTGAAGAGTCCTTTCACATCTCTGCTGTCGCTCGTAACGACGACGAAGACGCCCCATCGGATGTCGTTTCTAATGCGTTTGCCCTCCGGGCGTACCCTAGTCATAACGTCGACTATGCCTTCGCTTTCGAGTATGCCACCGTCTCTCTTCAGGCTGAGGAGTCTAGGCACATCTTTCACTGAACCCAAGGGAAAGTGCATTCCTCTGACATCCGGTTTGAGACCTGTTGCGTTGCAGACCGCGACCATTTCGACGGCGCACTTAGTCGTGTCGAGGAATGTATTGTACATCTTCGGGTTCATTTTCAGCCGTTCGATCTCCTCCAATGTGAAACCGAACCTCTGCAGAGCATCGTCAGGGGTTGCGTGTCTCCATTCCAGCCTAGCCGCAGTTCCCTCTCCAGCTGCTACGACTCTAAACCCTGAAGATACTGCCCAATCGTAGAGCTCACATATGAGAGCCGGCTGGTCGCCGTAAGCCTGACCGTAGACGACGCCTTTTTCCTTTGCCATCTTGGACAGTAAGGGGCCAACCACGCATTCGGCTTCAACAGTTGCCATCACAATGTTCTTCTTGCTGTTGATTGCGTCATATGCATGTCTTGCGGCTACTTCGGGAACACCAGTGGCTTCAAGGATCACGTCAATTTCGCTTTCAATCACAATCTGGCTATTGGTGGTGACCACAGGAACCTTTTTCTCTACGTAGTGATTCGCTGTTCCTACGTCTTGCGCTTCCACGATTTCCTTGATTCTGCGACGAGCAAACATGGTAAAACCGCGGACGGCTTTCTCCTTAAAGATGTCAGCAACTATGGAGACAGAGATTCCGGGGATTCTTGAGATCTGCCCTATCGTGGAGCAGCCGAAAAAGCCTGCACCAATAACCCCAACCTTGATGGGCGTGCCGTTTTCCTGGAGTTCCTCCAGTCTAAGCCTGGCAACAGCGCTCATTCCTAGAACACTCCGCGATGATGATTGTCAGAATGCAGATATTTAAAACTTAGACGAATGCTTGACAATGCCTACGCTAAGAGCTTCCTCAGGTACGGGATTGCTTGTCTGAGAGCCTCATCAGGAGTAGCGTAGGGACTGAACTCCATAACCATGTAGCCTTTGTACCCTATCTCCATAAGGGCGTTGACAAACTCTCTGAAGTTAATCTGTCCAGTGCCAGGCGGAAGTCTGCCGCTATCGGACACGTGAACATACCCCAGCTTATTTCCAGCCTTAAGAACGGCGCCTCTGAACGAGTTCTTCTCCGAGTATATGTGAAACGTGTCCGCCATGACAACCACGTTGTCATCGTTGACCTCGGCAAGCATGCGTAGGGCGTCGTCCATCGTGTTGACTAACTGTGCGTCCTGTTTGCACGCGAATTCGATGGCAAGCCTGGCATCGTGCTCCTTGGCGAGTTTGCCGACCTCCTTGAGACTCCTTACAGCTTGTCTCCAAGCCGCATCGAATGGTGCCTCGAGCCTTGAGCCCTGAAACGCCCATCCTGCTTGGATCAATTGGCAATCCAGTTGCCGCGCGATCTTCATACACTCTGTCATATACGTGAAAGCTTTTCTTCGCACCTCCTTCTGGGGAGAAGCTAGATAGAGGCCATGCGTAACGTGCATGTGTCTCGTCCCTATTGCTGCTACCTCTATTCTATTCTGTCTTAGAGAGTTCTTGATCTCATCTAGGCTAAGCTCAGAGGGCAGTGACTTGAAGTTTAGCTCGATCCCTTCGCAGCCCAGAATAGCAGCTCTCCGAATCATCTCGGAGTGAGTCAGACTAGTGTTTTCGTATATGACTGTACTGAAACCTAGCCTCATGCGTTCTGCACCTTTTGGTATGAGCGTAGTTGCAGAAGTTCTAGAACAACTAGGCCCATAACAGCATTACGGTGCTGGTTCGCTTCGCTCGCATAGCTGACGCAGGAAGACTTGCCGTAGCCCACTGGAGTTCTTCAAGAGACTCAACGGTGTTGACCGACCTGGAAGAATCCTCCAATGATCAGCTGCAAAGACTGGAAGAAGGTGGGAATAGCCCTACTAAGACCTAGGCGTCGCCAGCAGTTTCAGAGATGTTGATGTGCCAAGCTTAGTATGACTAGAAGACTAATCGAAACGTGAGTGAATGGCTGATGGCTCTTACATTGGGCTACAAGACTTGCCATGAGCAGTACCAGCCCGACAAGCTTCTCTCGCACGCCGTTCTCGCCGAGAATTGCGGGTTCGAAACACTTTGGACGAGCGACCACTTCCACCCATGGGCCCATACAGACGCAGGAGGAGGGTTCGCTTGGACTTGGATTGCCTCGGCGGCTGAAAGAACACGAAGGATCCAGATTGGAACGTCCGTGACCGCGCCCATTCTCAGGTATCATCCGGCCCTAGTCGCCCAAGCCTTCGCATCATTAGCATACATGTATCCTAGCAGGATTTTCCTAGGGCTTGGCGCGGGAGAAGCTCTAAACGAATCGCCGTTGGGGTACACTTGGCCATCTCCAAGCCAACGTGTCGAAATGCTGGAGGAGGCCGTAGTAGTGATAAAGAAGCTCTGGACCGAGAAGTTCGTAAGCTTTGAAGGGAAATACTACCAGCTCAGGAAAGCGAACCTATATACGAAGCCCAGAAACCCCATAAAAATCTATGTGGCAGCCGGCGGAACTAGCGGCGCGATGCTTGCTGGCAGATATGCCCATGGACTTCTCGTGGGACCAGGGCGTCTGGAACAAGCGGCGAAGCTGTTCAAGGCTTTTGAAACCAGCGCTCAGAAAGAGGGCAGGAAACCTCGATCCTTGAAAAAGGTTGCGGAGGTCCTCCCACACCTCACGCATTGAGGTTGAATAGCACTGCTTTCGCTGGCTCCAACGCTCTTTTAGTGCACAAAAGTGTACACAAAAGATTTAAATATGACATGAGGGCCCAATATCTAGCTCACAGACGAAAAGGACGCAACCGAAATGGAGCCGAAGAAGATATCATTAGACGAAGATGAAACACCCAAGCAATGGTATAACATACTACCCGATCTACCAAAACCGTTGCCTCCAACGATAGACCCGACGAAGAGGGCACCCGGACCTGGTATCGTTCCCTTGATATTTCCTAAGGAGATTCTGGCCCAAGAAATGAGTACGGAAAGATGGCTAGACATCCCTGAAGGCGTAAGAGAAGTCTACCGGATTTGGAGACCTACTCCATTATTCAGAGCCATCGGGCTTGAGAGGGTCCTGAAAACTCCCGCCAGAATCTACTACAAGTACGAAGGGGTTAGCCCCCCAGGGAGTCACAAACCTAACACAGCAGTCGCTCAGGCATACTACAACATGAAGGAAGGCGCGCAACGGATGGCCACTGAAACGGGAGCTGGCCAATGGGGCTCTGCCTTGGCCTTTGGTTGCATGATGTTTGAGCTGAAATGCACGGTGTACATGGTCAGAGTGAGCTATGATCAGAAACCCTACAGAAGAGTCATGATGGAATCATATGGAGCAGATGTTTACGCGAGCCCAAGCAATAGAACAGAGAGTGGTAGAAAGATCCTGAAAGAGAACCCCCAGAACCCTGGTAGCTTGGGGATTGCCATAAGTGAAGCTGTTGAGGACGCCCTCGCCGACGAAGAAGCCAATTATGGCATAGGCAGCGTGTTCAACCACGTCTTACTACATCAGACTGTGGTAGGTCTGGAGACCAAGAAACAGCTGGAGAAAGTAGATGACTATCCAGACGCAATCTATGGATGTATAGGCGGAGGCAGCAGTTTCTCGGGACTATTCTGGCCGTTCTATTATGACAAGACTTCTGGAAAGGCACCGAAAGATGTGCGGTTTGTAGCCACCGAAGCCACAGCTTGTCCCAAGGTTACAATGGGAGAGTACATATATGATCATGGAGATACTGCAAGGCTGACTCCTTTGGTACCGATGCACACTCTGGGTCATGATTTCATACCAGCGCCAATTCATGCAGGAGGCCTGCGTTACCATGGAATAGCTCCAACCATAAGCCGACTCGTCTCAGAGAAGAAGGTGGAAACGCAAGCATACAACCAAGTAGAGGTTTTTGATGCTGCTAAGCTTTTCATCAAGGCTGAGGGAATAATACCTGCTCCTGAACCCGCTCACGCAATCAAAGGCGTCATTGATGAAGCATTGAGATGCAAAAAGACTGGTGAAGCAAAGACAATATTATTCCTGCTATGCGGTCACGGCTATTTCGACATGCAAGCCTACGATGAATACTTCAACGGAAAGCTGCTTCCATATGAATACCCCAAGGAAAAAGTTGACGAAGCCATGCAGAGACTAAGGAAGCTCTACCCATGGTTAGATGATCTCAAGAGCATGATATGACAAGAGAAATACCTAACACTTCCGATCGATCTACTTGGTTTGCACCCATAGCTCAACCTGATTTCTTTATCTTCTCTTTCCACAGGAAACTAGCCTGCCTTTAGGTATCCTTATTCTCAGATAGGTTCCCACTCGGAGCCTTGACCCTCGAACAATAATCGTGAACCATCGAGAACCTAGGGACCTTATTCCCATGTAGTTGGTAGAAATCCACCCGATGGGAACCCCGTGGGAAACAGAACTTCAGTCAAACGCAGAGCCTTCTTTCCGCCTCTAACCTTGACCCCAGTATTCTTGGCCAATTCCTGAATGCTTTTGTATCCTGTTATCAAAGGGTTTAAATCCGCCAACGGGATGGCGAGTTGAAAGCGAGTGTCATACTTTCCCGTGGCAATGGATACTCGTCCACGGCTGATTTCGAGAGAAGCGGACTCTCCATCACTGGAGATTCCCAACGTATTCTGTGACCTGTGGAACTCTGAGCAACGAAGCCTCCGCTCGAATTCCTTCACCATTCCAGTTAGAAGTGAAGCAAGGTTTAGGACTTGTGCCATCCCTGCACCTCCGCCACTCTGTATTCGCATTTCGCCACCATGCCAGAAAGCGAAGCGAGAGAACCCCTGGTCTGGATGTGCAAGGCAGTAAAATTCCTTCAAGCCCATCTGTCTCATCATGCCGAGCAAGTAACTGAGTATAGCTCCACAAGCTTCTTCGTTAAGGACCCCTATTTCATGAGCACATGGACGACCCCAATCAGTTCCCGTGACCACGTATCCCATGACACCTTTTCTCCTATCAGAAAGAACATCGAGTCTCACCTTGGAGCCTCCCGGTTTCCATTCCCACATTTCCGGCGAGCGTACTTCTGAACACGTTTTAGTTGATGTGTTGTTGTGGTAGATATGTGTCATTTGTTGCAGGTCTGTCTCATCAAATGGTCTGAATTTGTATTCTCCCCTCGCTACTGAACTGCCTTGGTCAGGCTTTAGAACAATTTCTGTCTTGGCCATGGCAGGTGAGTAACCATAGTGAGGGTAGAGCCAAGAGATTCCCCAAAGGATAGCCATGGCAAAGCCTTGAGCCTTCATGTATTGAACAGCATCCCTCATCACTGCTGAACAATACCCCCTATTCCGATGGTCTGGATGAGTTGCTACAGGCCCAACAATGGCCCCATTCACTATGGCTGTTCCAATCCTTAACGGACGTCTTATGATCAACATCATACTGACAATCCTTCCAGCAGCTTCCACAACACGCAAATCCTCTTTCCGAAAGTTTGGATCCTGTTCTGTGGAAACTCTAATCATTGTGCTTTCCAATTCAGAATGTCTGAACGCCTGTTTCAGCAAGTCATGGATCTGGGCGTACTCATGAGGTTCTGCAGGTCTCACGATCATTTCGCCATCAACTCTACAACATTCATCGTTTTTCTGGAACCTAACCAAGGTTGGTGCGGCCGCCGAGATTTGAACCCGGGTTGTCGGCTTTCATCTCTATGAGGAATGGGAGGCCGATGTCCTAGACCAGACTAGACTACGGCCGCTCAAAACAATCATCTCCTTGCTTTACTTAAATCAATTTTGGGCCGCATGACTGCAGTGTCAGCCCTTGGTTTCCTGAGATATTTTCTGATATGGTACTAGCATCCCTCGTACAATTGCGATAGTATAGAATGGTAATGGCTAGAGCGTATTCAACATAGATGTATCTTTCGCTAACCTATAAATACTGCAAAAAGAATGGAGAATATACCAAATCCGGGGCAGCCAAAGGCATCTACTATCTAAGCGAGACCGAGGCAACTGAAGAATGTGTGGGATATTTGGTTGTGTCTCTAAGGATGCGAAAGTCGCGCCGCTGATCCGCGCAGGATTGAAGAGGCTCGAATACAGGGGATACGACTCTGTCGGAGAAGCAACGTTTTGTGAAGGTAGGATTTTCGTTAAGAAAGATCAGGGCAAGATCGACGAAGTCCATAGGATACTTAACCTAGACGATCTGCCCGGAAGCATCGGAATAGGTCACACAAGATGGGCTACGCATGGAGCTCCATATCAAGCTAACGCCCACCCGCATACTGACTGTGAAGACAGGATTGCCGTTGTTCATAATGGAATTATTGAGAACTTCTTGGAGCTTAAGAGCGAACTAGAGGCTCTCGGCCACAAATTCAAGTCGAAAACAGATACAGAAGTCATTCCGCATCTAATTGAAGAGAACCTGAGAAAGGGCTCAACACTTGCAGAAGCCGTGCGAGAATCTGTGAAACGGCTCGAAGGCTCCTACGCTATAGCTGTAATATCCAGCTTGGAGCCTGGCAAGATTGTTTGCGCCAGAAAAGAAAGCCCATTGATTCTAGGGATCAGCGAGGATGCAGTTTACTGCGCTTCCGACATTCCAGCCTTCCTTCCATTGACGAATCAATCTGTGATTCTTGAGAATGGTGAATTGGCTGTTCTTCAATCTGATAGATATGAGATACGACTTATAGAAGACTGGAGACTGGTGCCCAGAGAACCAGAAATCGTGAAATGGACTGCGGAGATGGCTGAGAAGCAAGGCTACTCATTCTTCATGCTCAAGGAAATCAATGAGCAGCCAAGATGTCTCAAGGATACGCTCAGGCTACAGGACTTGTACCTCGACCTGATGGCTACGTTCCTAGATCGAGCTGGCGAGGTCTTTCTTGTCGCCGCTGGGACCTCATACCACGCTTGCCTTGCGGCATCGTACATGTTCTCCGACCTTGCATTCTTGGCCACTCATCCAGTTGTAGCGTCGGAGTTCATTGAGCAGGAAGGTATGGCAGTCAATATCAACAGCACAATTCTTGCGGTCAGTCAGTCAGGAGAGACAGCGGACACATTAGCTGCAGTTGAGCATGCCAGAAGCCGCGCTGCAACGATCCTCGGGTTGACGAACGTTGTTGGATCTACATTGACCAGAGTGTCTCGGGTTTACATAGTTCAGCAGTCCGGACCGGAAATCGGCGTCGCGGCGACCAAGACTTTTACTTCCCAGCTATCCGTTCTTGCACAACTCGCGTTAAGAGTCGCGAAGCTGCGGGGCAAGGTTGGGCATCAGCAGATTGAGGAACTTGAGACGAAGATCCAGCGAGTTCCTGACATCGTGGAGAAAACGATCGAGAGCAATGATGGTAAGGCTCAAGAGATTGCCAAGAGGCTGAAGGATAGACAAGCCTTCTTCTTTCTGGGAAGAGGCATAAGCTCGGCAACCGCGCTTGAGGGTAGACTCAAGCTTATGGAGATTGCCTATGTGCCGTCAATCGCCTATCCTGCAGGCGAAAGCAAGCACGGTCCCATAAGCCTCGTTGAACCAGGGTTTCCAGTTCTTTTTGTTTGTCCGCAGGACGACACACGAAAGACTATTGTAGGGAACATCATGGAGATGAAGGCTAGAGGAGCTACGATAATCTCGATCATTGAGGAAGGCGACGAAGAGATCAAACTCCTATCAGATGAATACTTAGAGATACCGGGTAGCCTTCCTGAACCCCTTTCGCCAATAGCCTTCGTTGTGCCTATGCAGCTCCTTGCCTACTACATGGCAGTTGAAAGGGGCTGCAACCCAGACAAGCCAAGGAACCTGGCGAAATCTGTCACGGTCAAGTGAGTCTGTGCCATAGATTGTGGTCACCTCAGACAAGGTTAGCAAAGTAACCCTGTAAGACCTGCAAGCGAGCATCGAATTGTGGAGCTTTTCGCACCAACTGAATTTTCTGGGAAGTTGATGGACCATATTCGGAGGAATGCCTTCCTTCTCGGTCTTCTCAGCATATGATGGTAGTCTATGCTTGGGCCGTTATGAGCACGTCGCAACGGTAACGTGTATCGATCAGCCCGTATTGGGACCTGCTCACGGTTCCAGCGAGATCTAGCAATGGCAACCCTCCACATATGAACCGCACGATGTGCTCAGGCTCTGTAGAAGACAGTGTCATCTCGAAGGCAGCCTCAGCCGGGTCCAGAATCACATGGGACAAGCCTTTGGCTGCAGAAACTGTATATACCGACCTCTGTATCTATCATTGAGAATCTACTGGGTTGAGGGGAACAGTGTGTCGGGATCATGGGAAAACCTAGTTGAGAGCTTGGCCAGAACTGGCATACTCCATTCGAGCCGCGTCATTCGGGCAATGAAGATGGTTCCAAGAAGTCTCTTCCTCGAAGACCAAGAGAAGTCATACGCAACGGTTGACTCGCCCCTACCTATAGGCGAAGGGCAGACGGTTTCTGCGCCACGCGGTTGATCCTAGCGTTCAACCGGGCGAAACATGGTATCCATCATGAATGAAGCCCTTGAGCTTGAGATTGGGCACAAGGTCCTCGAGGTTGGCGCTGGCTGTGGTTGGCACGCCTCAACGGTAGCGGAGATTGTTGCGCCAAGCGATGTCTCTAAGGAGAGATGGGGGCATGTGTACACCGTCGAGATAGTTCCTAGGCTAGCCGAGCGCGCCCGCAGAAACATAACTCGAGCTGGCTTCAATGAACGTGTGACTGTTATGTGCGGGGATGGATCTGAAGGTTACCCAAAGGAGGCGCCTTACGACAGGGTAGTCGTGACAGCTGCTGCGCCTTATGTTCCTCCTCCTCTTAAGGAGCAGCTTAAGCCGGAAGGAGTGCTGGTCATTCCAGTTGGAGGTGTCGGGTTCTACCAGACTCTTCTGCGGCTTAGAAGGAAGGATGACAAGTTGTTGGAGGAAGACCTTGGCGGAGTTGCCTTCGTTCCGCTTGTTGGAAAGCATGGGCAAAGGGCCCACTGGTACTAGGAATGGCGCCTGTTTCTTCGGTGCATCTGGCCGATAGAAAGTTATATCTCTGAATCTGATCTACCATTGTATGGTCGAGGGGATTATTGTGGATTCAGAGATCGGGCTGTGGTTGTCGCTTATTCTGGGGCTTGCGGTCACAGCTATGGTCTTTGTTTTCCTCATCGAACGAGAAAGAAGGAAGCCAGTGGCGCCTCAGAGAGAAGAAACTCGGAAGCCGATGGGCTTCTCATCTCAGAGGACAATAACCGCCGAGCTTTCTAATGAAGCGAGGGACAAACTCAGAATCTTGGACTTGGAAAGGGAGATTCTGAGCTACGCGATCCGTCGACTTTACGAAGCCAACGCTGAAGGAAAGATCACTGAAGAAGAACGAGACAAGCTGACTTTGAAGTATAAGGAGGATCTGGCAAGGATCAAAGAAGAAATCGCCAGAGGAGAATCGATCGTAGCCCTCAACGAGCTGGAGAGCATGCAGGAGCAGCTTGTCAAACTGTTCTCCGAGCGTTTCGACGAGATGAACAGAAGGATCGAGCAGATTAGAACCCTATCTGGTTTCGCTGTGTCTAAGCCCGAAGCCATAGGCGAACAAGGCAGACCAGAGGAACTAGAGGAGGCCGTGGCAGAAGAGAAGAAGCAAGAGGAACCTGAGGCCACGAAAGAACCTGTTGAGGAAGCATCTCCTAGAACAGAAAGAAAGGTTAGTAAGCAAAAGCCCCCGACGGAACCTGAAAAGACCGAGGCTGAGAAAAAGGTTGAGCAGCTCTTGGCTGAAGTTGACAAGGTCATAAAGAAGCTCGGTCAGATGGAAGTTGAGGAGTAGATGGGCTGGGAGGAGGCAGCCAAAAGGAGAGCCGCCTTGAAGGCTGCAAAGCACGTCGAAGGCGGATTCGTCTTGGGGCTTGGCACCGGCTCAACGGCCGCATTCGCAATAAGAGAAGTCGGCAGAAGAGTTAGAGAGGAAGGCCTCCAAGTTCTTGGCGTCCCCACATCCAATCAAGCCTTCCTCTTGGCTGTTGAATGCGGCATAAGAGTCACGACTCTTTATGAACATCCACAACTTGATCTGGACATCGACGGCGCAGACCAGATCGACCCCAAACTCAACATCATAAAGGGCGCAGGTGGAGCCTTAACTAGGGAGAAGGTTGTCGCTTCAGCCTCAAAGAAACTGATCATAGTCGCAGACGAAACAAAGCTCTCAGATTTTCTAGGGAAGGATCAGGGTTTACCTGTTGAGGTTCTCCCATTCGCGCTCCCAATTGTTGAGCGTGAGATAAAGGAAATTGGCGGAGAACCTGTGCTGAGAGCGAGAAAGGACGGGTCTGGACCTTACTTGACTGACAATGGTAACTACATTCTTGATGTGAACTTCGGGGTCATTGCAGACCCTCCTGATCTCGCGTCGGAATTGAAAGCGGTGCCAGGCGTCATAGAGACTGGACTCTTCATCGGGATGGCTCAGATGGCCTACATAGGCACAGGAACCCTTGTTAGGACCATACGCAAACCAGCCTGACCCGTCAAGTCTTCCCCGAAAGAGGAGGTTCTTGGTGCCGGGGGCTATCAATAAGGAGATAGATAGGTTAGCGAATGTTTTCGTCGGTTACGTAAGCTTTTTCTTGTCTTTTGTCATAAACAACTGCATGTTTGTTCAGCATGGCTCTTCCAAGTATGCTGGGAATTCTCATTATTCTCTCATCCCGAACCGCGTGTTTTAAAGCATAAATTCTGTCAAAATCCTCCACATGAATTTGTCCGTTTTCTCTGCGAAAAGCAAGTCTGACCTCCCTCAGAACATAGGTGTCAACTGATCCGCCTATTCCAAGCATGCCCTCGCTAAGTTTCTCTAACCTGCTGAAATCTATCCCCAACCTAACGACGTCTTTGTCGCAGATTGTGGTTCTCGACGCTCCAGTATCAACCAAAAACTCAATAGTGTCACGAATCGCAGAGCTTCACATTCCAAGACCGCGACAACGTATGCTGCCTCAAAAATTCCAGGCTTGAAAAAGCAAGGAATCCTCAACGAATCACTTCTCAGAGTATAAGCTCAATCTCTTTAGTGGTCACATACTCCACGGCAATCTCGTTATAATCTTTAGGATACTTCTTTCGCAACCTTTTAACAAGCTTATTCAATTCGCGGTCATGGTCAACAATTGCACTATCAAAAGCCGCAACCCACTCATCCCTAAACTTCTTCTTTAACTTCTCATAGTGCTTGCTAATCCACTTCGCATTCTCCTCATACCGTGAAAGAACAGCAACAACAGAACTCACATCCTAACCCGCCAGACCTAAGAATGACATGTACGAGAAACCTTAAATCACTTTCGAATTGCGAAAAGCAGAAACCAGATGATGTTCATATACACCACTATAGGACCGTCCGAGGACAGTCCTAAGTCTGAAGACCACGCGATACCGAAACAGTTTTCAAGCACTTTCCAGTTTTCACCAAGCTCTGAACCGAGAAAACAGTCTAAGGTAACGACCTTTGTAAAAACAGAAAGGATAGAAAACGCTGTTGTGGTGCCGGGGGGCGGGATTCGAGCCTTAACTTAATGTTCCTTGCTGGCTGCCTTTACGATGTCCCGACCAAGTTGCCTCGCAAGCTCAAGAGCACTTGTATCCTCTGAGACCGGGAACTGTCCATGTACGCCTCTGAAAGGCCACTTCTTTACAGTCACAGGGCTCATTTGCAGCCATAAAAGGAATTTCTCCAAATGCTCTTGCAAAGGTATCGCACTGTAAGCGTCTGAAGACGATGTGGTGAGAATGCCAAAAGGCTTGTTTATTAGGGGAGAAAGCATTGAAGGATTTTTCCATCGAGTCCAGTAGCTTGCACAATAAAGCCTCTCAATTAACGCTTGCAACTTTGAAGGAACAATAAAATAGCGAGGAGAAGCAAGCAAAATACCGTTTGCCTGTTTCATCTCCTCGAAAACCAGCTGAAGATCGTCTTTCACGTTGCACTCAAAAGGCTGCTTGGCACAACCAATTGCTTCATCATAGCCACAAGTGGCTATGCACGGACTAATCTTCAACCCAGCTAACTCAATAATCCGTGTATCGATAGTTTGATCTTCTTCCTTTGCTCCTTTCATTGCTTCTTCAAGCAAACGATATGTACCACCACTTTTTCTATGAGAAGCGCATATTCCTAAGATTTTCATAATTGTACAAAAAGGGTCACGACTTAAAAAAGTTGCTTTAGTGCCGGGGGCGGGATTCGAGCCCGCGACCTCTGGGCGCTTGCCCTTGCACTCTC
>CAYXIF010000023.1:0-35568 GCA_964465575.1 uncultured Candidatus Bathyarchaeia archaeon
TCTTCCCCGCGAGGACCAATCTGCGTTTGAATCGTGCAAAGGTTTCGCAGCAAGCCTGTTAAGGATTCTTCAACGAAATCCGTGGCAGACCAAGGATTCTTCAACGCTTCAGAATTTCGAATGTTGACTTCAAAGTTTCAAGGCTTTCCCGTTGAAGTTTCATAAGTATTTAAGGAAAAATTTTTTTTCTGCGCACAGTGTGAAAAAAAGCCGGGATCAGCAGTTGCTTCGATAAGCTTTTGCAGACTGCCTCTCCGCGAGATTCGACCAGCACCCCGCCGCGTTCAATCCAGAAAGCTCCTCAAGCCCTCCAACTTCATGGCTATTGCAGTTTCAAAGACCGGACCTATTATCCCGGCTGAAAGGAAAAATGACGGAAGCTCTCCTTTGGCCGAGCAGTCCCAGAAATCGTCGTAGCCGCATCGTCAAAGCCGATGAGCCATCCAAAGTGCCAAGAAAGCAGAATGACTAAGAGGGTATGGCCACCCACTTGCATTTTTCCGCTGATTCGACGATGGCGTCGAGTATCTCTTGGCATTTCAACCCATCGTAGAAGCTGGCACCCATCGGTGCTACCGGTTTGTCATTGATGATGCAGTCGATGAGGTGGTGGACTTCATGCACGAATGTGTGCTCCCAGCCAATTATGTGTCCGTGAGGCCACCAACGGTCCATGAATGGGTGGACGCTTTCGGTTACGAGGACGTCTCTAAAGCCCATTCTATCGTCTGGATCCCTCTTCGAGTAGACTTCGAGCTCGTTGAGCCTCTCGAGGTTGAAGACAATTGTGCCCTCAGTACCATTGACTTCCACCCTCTGGAAGTTCTTTCTCCCAGCACAGAATCGAGAGCACTCAAAGCTCCCTACGGCGCCGTTTCTGAACCTAGCCATGGCGATGAAAGCATCGTCTACATCCACCTTGCCCTTCTTCTTCGGGTCCTCCGGCAACGGCCGTTCCTTGATGAAGGTTTCGGTCATTCCACAGACGGATGCAACATCGCCAACAAGGAACCTTGCCAAGTCCACTATGTGCGCGCCAAGATCCCCGAGTGCACCTGATCCTCCAACACTCTTACGCAGTCTCCAGACCAGCGGAAAATCGGGGTCCATGATCCATTCCTGAAGATAGACCGCTCTGTACTGAAGGACCTTACCAATGTAACCTTCATCAATCAGCTTCCTTGCCAACCTAACCGCCGGAACGAAGCGGTAGTTGAAGGCAGTCATATGTTTGACTTTCGCTTTCTCGGCGGCTTCGTACATCCGCTTGGCCTCCTGCACGTTCATAGCGAGCGGCTTCTCGCACAGAACATTCTTTCCGGCCTCAGCTGCTGCAATGCACGGAGCTGCGTGCATGTTATTTGGCAGACAGTTGTCGACGAGCTGGACTCCCTTGTCCTTGATCAGATCCTTCCAGTCCGTATAGTAGGTTTCGAACCCGAACCTTCTGGAGGCCTCTTCGACCGACTCCTTGGTTCTGCCGCAGATGGCTACAAGTCTAGGTCTGGCTGGAGGCGGATAAAAGAATACGGGCATCTTAAGGTAGCCGTTCGAGTGTGCCTTGCCCATGAAGGCATAACCGATCATGCCGATGCCTATCTCTCTAACCTTCTCAGGTTTCTTCTCAATCTTTCCCATCGTGACGAATCCTACTTCCTTCTTAGACACCTATGTCACCACCAAACTTTTCCCAGCGGGGCTTTGATCACCAGCGGCTTCAGGAAGGCTATACACTTCTCGCAGCCGTCTTCGCGGCTCATCACCGGGTCTTCATGTTCATAGCTCAGCACGTAGTTATAGCCAACCTCAAGTAGAGCGGTCATGACCCTCTTCCACTGGACGTCTCCCCAGCCGACGACTCTGAACCTGAAGCCTCTTCCCGGCCTTGCCCATGATCCTGTGGGGATAACACCAGACACCGCAACATTCTCCTTCACAACTTCCGCATCCTTCGCATGGCAGTGGTAAATCCGGTCTCCAAACCTCTTGATGAAGACGACAGGGTCTATGCCTTGCCACACAAAATGGCTCGGGTCGAAGTTGAAGCCAAATTCCTTCCTTCCATTGAGTGCCTTCACAGCCTGCTCAGCCGTCTCGATGTTATAGGCCTGTTCCTGTGGGTGAACCTCGTGTGCAAACTTGATCCCATGAGCTGCGAAGGTATCCAGAACACTGCCCATGCGCTCCGCTAACAGCTCGAATCCTTTCTCATAGATCTTCTCATATGCCGGCGGGAATATGTACCATGCTCCCCAGTATGGCGCTCCTATGAAGCCGTTCACCACTGGCACGTCCAGAGCAGCTGCAGCTTCAGCCGTTTTCCTCAACCGCTCAGTACCGTATCTTATCTTCTCTTCTGGTGTCCCTTTATACCACTCGTCGGTCGATTCGTCGTGTGGGCCCAGCACCAGCTGTCCCTCAAGGTGGTTGCTCAGTCCAGAGATAATCAGCCCGTACTTTTCCACGGTCTTCTTGTACTTAGTCGCGCCTCCACTCAGGATTCCGTCGATATCTATGTGGTTACTTCCCTTCCAAGATGCGATCTCAACCGCTTCGTAGCCAAGTTTCGATGCGTACTCAAGGACCTTCTCAAACTTCCATTCATTGTATAAAACAGTGAAGAGACCAATCTTCACGCTTTCTCCTCTCCAACAACCGGTTTGATCCGGTGAGAGAATATTGTCTCTAGGCTTAAATAACTTGTTGAACCCAGAAAGCACCGGAAAACTGCGAAGGTTTGATCAGTTTAACCTGGCCAGAGCGTCACGACTGAGGCTATCGACCGACAAGCGAGTATCTGCGAGTCTTGTGGTCACAGTCAATCTTCTCTTCTTCGAAGAGCTTCCGCAGGGCCTTAAAGACGACGTTAGGCTTCCTACCCAGTTTCTCGGCAATCTCCGCAAGCGTCAGAGAACTCGACCCGCTCAGCAACTCAAGAATCTGCTCATCTGTCTTGGGCATTTCGGGTGCACCTCAACACACAGTTTCTGTCCTCTTGGGCATATATTACCTTCGCTAAAAAACGAGAGAGCAAAGATCCTTGCCTTTTGCCCGTTCACATTTTTCCTCCTCTAGACCTGAGGAAACGACTAAAAACCACGGCAGCGGTATTTCTCTTAGTGGGAAACTTGGGGAAATGCCAGATCTGTGGGGAAAAGGCTGCTGCGATTGCTGGGCGGCTTGGGGTCTGCCTGCGATGCATTAGGGAACGCTCTGAAGATGCTCTCAGCCTGACAGAACAAGCGCATGCAGAAGCTCGGGAAGTATTCGGACTTCCACCGAAACCACCTAATGACCCAAGGGGAGTCTCTTGTGGTATGTGCCCTAACGACTGCAGAATCGGGATCAATGGGAAAGGTTTCTGCGGCTTGGTCGCTAACGTCGAAGGCCGGCTAACTCGGATGGGAGGTACCGTTGACAAGGGCATACTCGAATGGTACTATGATGCTTTGCCCACCAACTGCGTTGCATGGTGGTTCTGCCCGGGATGCAGTGGAGCTGGCTATCCTAAGTTTGCCATCAAGCCGAGCGCTGAAACAGGCTTCGCGAACCTCGCTGTCTTCTATGGCGCATGCAGCCTAGACTGCCTATTTTGTCAGAACTGGCACTACCGTAGGCTATCACAGGAGTTAAGACCTATCCTAAGCGCAGAGGGCTTGGCAGAGAAGGCGGACAACCATGTCTCTTGTATCTGCTATTTCGGAGGAGATCCCTCGGTTCAAATGCCTCACGCATTAAGAACCAGTGAGCTGGCGTTGGAGAGAGCTAAGGGGGAGGAGCGCATTATGAGGATATGCTGGGAGACAAACGGGAACATGCTCCCAGTTTTCGCCGAAAAGGCAGCCGAGCTGGCGTTTCGAAGCGGAGGAGTGGTCAAGTTCGACCTCAAAGCATGGGACGACAACCTCTACCGGGCGCTCTGTAGCGTGTCAAACAGGCCGTCCATTGACAACTTCAGGAGAATAGGGGAAAAGTACTTCGACCAACGCAATGAAGTGCCCCTGCTAACAGCCAGCACACTTCTTGTTCCAGGCTATGTTGATGCTATGGAGGTTGAGAACCTGGCACAGTTCATAGCGGAGGTTAACCCGCAGATCCCCTACACTCTTCTAGCTTTCTGCCCTCAGTACAGAATGAACGACATGCCCACAACAAGCCGAAAGCAGGCCACAGAATGTCTGGAGGTTGCCAAGAAAAGCCTTGTGAAGGTAAGGATAGGAAACGTCCATCTGCTATCGTAATGGTTTGAAGAATCCTTGCCTTGTTGGTAGTCCGTTCAAAGGCTTAATAGTCAGTTCAATAGGTCATTATTCAACCGACAGTTGTATGGAGAGTCAGAAGTCGTGTGCCGCTTGTTCGGCATGCTTTCCACAAAGAAACTGACGGCGTCAAAGTATCTTCTCGATGATCCTTGCTCCATCTACGTTCAGAGTAGTGTGAGTCCAACTAGGCTGCAAGGCGATGGCTGGGGGATAGGATACTACACCAACGGACACGCACGACTTGTCAAGAGCGAGAAACCAGTCTACGAGGAACACGAGAGGTTTGCGGCGGCTGTTCGGCTGGCCTCATCGACCATTGTTCTGGCGCACGTCAGACGAGCAAGCAACCCAAGAGGACTGGCCAAGGAGAGGATGATTTCGATCGAAAACTCGCAACCTTTCAGCTACAGAAGGTACATTTTCGTACATAATGGAACGATAACAATCCCCGACGAGGTTGCGGAAACCCTAGACGAATGGAAGGATAGCGTAAGGGGCCTGAATGATAGCGAGGTCTATTTCTCGTGCCTCATGAAAGAGATCGCGGATGGAGCTACAATCCCGAATGCAATCATGAAATTTAGGGACACACTGTCGGAAGTATGGCAGGAAAGCCGCCACAAGCACCCCGACAAGCACCGCCCTTACATCGGCTTAAACATGCTTCTCAGCGATGGCGAAAGGCTATACGCATACTGCAAGTACGACAATGAGGATAAGTCGGTGAAGTCGCTCTGTTTTGGCGATCAACCCGTTTTCCAGATGGCTTACCTTTCCAAACCTACATTACTAGTTGTTGCCTCTGAAAAGACTAACCGTGAAGACAACTGGAAGCCCCTTAGAAGCGGGCAGCTACTGATTGGAGAGGTAGCCGAGGCGCAAGTCAGGACGAGCCTGCAAGAGATGAGATAGAGCAGTTCGATTAGTGTCCGCGTTTTCTTCGAGTTCGTCCGCTCTTTCTCTAATGCACTGTTACTTCGCTGAAGAATGTGCGCTGCGAGGGTACGACCTTTGTGTCGCCAACTATCTCGAAGCTTCCGATCAGCCTTATGTCTTCTGAGGAACTGCCGACCATGACTTTGACTGTCCCTGGTTCAACGACAAACCTCATCTGACGGTCATAGAAGGCTAACCGGTCGATTGACAGCTTAAGGGTCACCGTCCTCTTCTCGTCGGGCTCTAACGTCAACCTCTTGAAGCCCTTGAGCTCCTTGACAGGTCTTGTTACTGACGCCACCTCGTCTCTTATGTAGAGCTGAACGACTTCGTCGCCCTTCCTGTCGCCTGAATTCCTTACATCGAAGCTCAAAGCCACTCGGCCAGCTGAGCCAACCTTCTCGGGGGTAATAGTTAAGGAACTGTATTCGAAGGTTGTGTAGCTTAACCCGTGACCGAACGTGAACAAAGGTTTCGAGGAGCAAAACACATAGTCGCCGAAGGATGAAGGTCTTCTGTTGAAGTTCACTGGGATCTGACCGACCTCTTGTGGGAATGAGACTGGAAGTTTGCCGCCTGGGTTGTAGTCCCCAAAGAGCACATCAGCCACGGCGTTTCCTCCCTCTTCACCTGGCACCCAAGCCTCGATGACGGCGGAGCATTTCTCGGCAACCCATTTCACGGAGAGCGGTCTTCCGTTAATAAGAACCACTACAACCGGTTTGCCCAGTTCGTACAAGACTTTTACAAGTTCCTCCTGAACTCCTGGGAGCCCAAGGCTTGAACGGTCTCTGAACTCTCCTGAGACATCGGAAGGAGAAAGGCCCGATTTCTCGCCCACGACAGCCACAACGACATCGGACCCCCTTGCCGTCTCACAAGCTTCTTTGAATCCTTCTGTTGACATGTCTGATATGTCGCAGCCCTTCGCATAGTGAACAGCAGTCTTCGGCGACACTCTGTTCTTGATCCCTGCTAGCACGCTTACCGTCGGCACGGCATCCTCTTCACATCTCAAGTGAGCTGTATAACTGTAGTCCCCATGAAGGTTTCTGGTGCTGTCCGCATTGGGGCCACTCACAGCTATTGCTTTCACCTTCTTGCTTAGCGGGAGAGTTCCATCGTTCTTCAGCAGTACAATGGATTCCTTGGCCGCGTTGAGCGCCAGCGCCCTGTCCTCAGCTGTGTCGAGGGATTGGGCAGCAACCTCGACATCAACGTACCGATTCTCGAACAGTCCCAGAAGAATCTTCGCTCTTAGAACTCGGGTAACTGCCTCATCCACGATTGCTCCTGAAACATCCCCCTCCTTAACGGCTTGGAGAAGGGGTTCACCGTAGTAGTCAACGCTGGGAAGCTCGATGTCGATACCCGCTTCGAGCGCTTGAACAGCTGCATCCTTCTGATCCGCAGCGACATGGTGAAAGGTCTGTAGCATCTTGACAGCTCCATAGTCTGAAACCACGAAACCCTTGAAACCCCATTCGTGCCTTAAGACTTCAGTCAGAAGCTCACGCGAGGCGGCGCAGGGCACCCCATCCACGTCGTGGTAGGCATTCATGAGTGACCAAGCGTCTGCTTCCTTGACGGCAGCCTCGAAAGGAAAGAGGAAAACCTCCTTGAACTCTCTGAGTGGAACGTGCACGGGAGCTTGGTTTCTGCCACCCTCAGAGAAGCCGTGTGCGGCGAAGTGTTTCGGTGTCGCTATGACTCGCTCCTGCCAGTTGTCGCCTTGAAGCCCCTTGACATAGGCGACTCCGATGCTGGCAACTAGGTATGGATCCTCCCCAAACGTTTCCTCGTTTCTCCCCCACCTTGGATCACGTACGACGTCAAGAACTGGAGAAAGCCCCTGATGCACGCCAAAAGCCCGCATCTGCCTTCTGATTGCTGCTGAGATGTTCTGGACAAGCTCGGGATCCCACGTGCTAGCCATTCCAGTTGCCTGAGGGAAAGTCGTTGCGCCGTAAGCCATGAAGCCGCTCAGGCATTCCTCATGGATAATGGCTGGGATACCCAAACGGGTTTCCTCTTTCAAGTACCTCTGAATCTCGTTCGCTACTCCTGCTCTGGCCTTTGGGCTCGTTATCTCGCGGGTTCCTCCTGAAACGCGAGTGATCTGGCCTATTCCTTTGCTGAGATGCATTTTCGCCTTCTCTCTGGAAAATTCCCCTTTTTCGAGAAGCCTCGAGCCCGGAATCGAGCCCAACTGCGCAACCTTCTCTTCGAGCGTCATGCGCTGGAGCAATTTCTTGACTTCAGATTCCACACTCAAACTTGGATTCGGCATGGGCAAATCTACAACCGTCTCCCAGCGGTAAATATCTATCCTCACAGGGTATAAATGCCTGTTCTTCAGAGAGTCTGCTCTGAAGATTGCTCGGCGTTATGCTCCTAAGAGGGATAGAAGGTTGAACCTAATTATCAGAACGGAGAAGACGTCAGCGACAAGTGACATCACGGTAATCAGAGTGTTCAGGGATGGACCAGCGGTATCCTTGAACGGGTCGCCGACGGTGTCTCCTATCACGGCCGCCTTGTGAGCTTCAGAGCCCTTTCCGCCCAATGCTCCTGACTCTATATACTTCTTTGCATTGTCCCAGAGCCCTCCCGCGTTGGCCATCAGGAGAGCGAAGATCAAGCCGCTCATTATGCTTCCCCCCAGATATCCGCCGAGTGCGTCAATTCCGCCTGCAAATCCCACAGCCAGTGTTATGGCGATAGCGCTTGTGCTTGCTGGAAGAAGCTCCCTCAGAGCTCCGGTCGTCGCAATGTCCACGCACCTAGCATAGTCTGGCTTAACCCCCTCTTTGCCTTCTCTCAAACCTGGGATCTCCCGGAACTGTCTCCTGACTTCCTCGATCATTCTGAAGGCGTTCTTGCTGACTCCAAGCATCACAAGGGCTGAGAACAAAGGCGGAACAGCTATCCCTATGAATGCACCAGTCAGAACCTGCGGACGCATCAGATCGAAGCCAGTAGCATCGGTCAGAACCTGGAACGTTGCGAGCAACGAGATCACGGTCAAACCCGCTGCTCCAATCGCGAACCCCTTTGTGATAGCCTTGGCAGTGTTGCCCGCAGCATCCAATTTGTCCGCCACATCGATCACTTCTTCGGCCAATCCAGCTTGTTCAGCGATACCCTTCGCATTGTCAGAGATGGGGCCATAGGCGTCACCGGCGATGATCATGCCGACAATTGACAGCATCCCAATCGCGGCCATGCTGACCCCATACAAGCCCGGGACCCCCAGGGCTTCTGACGCAAAGTATGATGCTGTGGTCGCAACACTGATGCCTAGCAATGGTGGAAACATGCTGATCAAACCGTATGAGAAGCCTGTGATTATGTTGATAGCTGCTCCCGTTTGCGAGGCTTCCGCTGTTCTCCGGGCGGGTGGCCTGTCTATCGAAGTGTAATAGTCTGTCGTGACGCCGATGACCGTTCCAGCCAGTAACCCTACAACGGTGGAAAACCAAATGCCTATGTTAAACCCAAGAAGATGCCTAACCAAAAAAGTCAGAAGAGCATAGAGGATGCAGGTCAAATAAGTGCCCCGGTTTAGGGCTTTGCCGGGATTCCCTTCTTTTCCAACTCTCACCATAGCCACCCCTATCACTGACGAAAAAATGCCCAGTCCAGCGAATATGAGAGGAATCTCGGTTGTTCCCAGTTTCATCCCCAAGACCATTGCCGCCATGATACTGGCTACATAGGAATCGAATAGGTCTGCGCCCATCCCCGCAACATCGCCAACATTGTCGCCAACGTTATCTGCTACGACAGCAGGATTTCTGGGATCGTCTTCTGGGATCCCCATCTCCACCTTGCCCACAAGATCAGCGCTGACATCCGCTGTCTTTGTATAGATACCTCCTCCCGCCTTTGCGAACAACGCCATTGCGCTTGCACCGAAGCTATAGGCTAAGACTAGCTCTGGGTTTCCTGTGAGACCGTAGACGATGCTGATTCCAAGAAGCGCCATTCCAACAACCGACAGCCCCATCACCGCGCCGCCTCTGAAGGCTATTGGAAACGCTTTGTTCAACCCCTCCCTTGACGCGTTCGCGGTTCTGACGTTGGCTCTTAAGGCAATCTGCATCCCAAAAAACCCAGCCAAAGCGGAACAGACAGCACCAAGAATGTAGATCGGGCCCATTATCGGCGAGATCAAGACTGATAGCGTAACAGCCATGATAGCAACGAAATAGGAGAGGACTGTAAACTCTCTTCTAAGAAAGGCGTCTGCGCCTTCCTTTATTGCTGAGGCGATTTCACCCATCTTCTTGGTCCCGCTGTCTTTCTTGCTCACATACGCGAAAAGGAGACCTCCCGTAGCGATTGAGATGACAGCCGCAATGGGCGCTATAGGCCACATGCTACCTCACCATTGTTGCGGGCCTTGCTGAACCCTAAACCTTCATGGTGGATTTATGTGTTTTCTTTGGATGCCTTGCCTCACTCTTCTCTGAGCTTCGAGGACAGCTAAGCAAATCTTAATTAAGCCCGAGCGAATATTCATGGCGCATAATGGCTGAAACCTCCTGACTAAGGCCATGTGACCAAAGCTGGGAATGATGTACGAAGATCAACGCAGCTCTGATCGGTTGCGGTTCAATCGGCACTGTTATTGCTGAAGCAATAGATGGAGGCAAGGCAGGCAACGTAGAACTTGTTGCGGTCTACGATCTCGTCGGAGAAAAGGCAGAACAACTTGTCAAGAGGTTGACCAAGAAGCCCGCCATTGCCAAGAACGCCGACGAGTTGCTGAGGAAAGAGGGCATTCACGTAGTCATAGAAGCAGCGTCACAAGAGGCTGTGAGACAGTACGCAACCAGAGTCTTGGCTGAGAACAAGGACCTCATGATCATGAGCGCAGGCGCACTGGTCAGTGAGGACCTGCTGAAGGAGATCAGAGAGCTGGCTGAAAGCAAGAGAAGGAAAGTCTATTTGCCCTCCGGCGCGATAGTGGGATTGGACAACATCAAATCAGCAGCCATAGGAAGAATCGAAGAGGTAGTACTCACGACCCGAAAGCCGCCGCCGAGTTTTGCAGGCGCCCCCTTAGTTGAGAGCAAGAAGATTGACCTCTCGTCGCTCAAAGAGCCACTGCTTCTTTTCGAAGGATCAGCAAGGGAAGCTGTGAAGATATTCCCCCAGAATGTCAACGTCTCAGCCACTCTGAGCCTAGCCGGGATCGGGCCTGACAGAACAAAAGTCAGGATAATCACTGACCCTGCCATAAAGGAGATTACACACGAAATCCACGTAAAAGGCGAGTTCGGGGAGATCCATACGAAGACAACGAACATGCCTTTCCCAACAAACCCAAGAACGAGCTACATCGCCGCTCTCTCAGCGATAGCAACCTTGAAGAAGATAGGCGAAAGCGTGATCGTCGGAACATAAAGATAACTATCTTCGCATTCCCTAAGGTTTTATACCACGTTCGTCTTCTTGGTTAGACATGACTCGGAGGGTCCGTTGTTGGAGTTGCCCAAAGTATCTCTTCAAAGGAGATTCGTTGATTTCCTAGAAGAGGATGTAGGCCTAGGGGATATAACCACAGAAGCCGTTGTTCCCTCTGGAACAAAGACACGAGCCCAAATAGTCATGAAAGAAGCCTCAGTCGTGGCGGGACTGTCAGAGGTAGGGATCCTCTTCGAGACCCTCGGCACAAAGTTTGCCGCCAAAGCCAAAGATGGAGACGAGGTTGCTTCGGGAGCCATTGTCGCCTACGTCGAAGGAGACGGTCGCGTAGTTCTTGAGACAGAAAGAACTGTGCTTAACATTCTCATGCGCATGAGCGGCATAGCGACCGCCACCAGAAACCTTGTAAAGAAGGTCAAAGGCGCCGGCCTCGATGTGCGTATTGCTGCAACAAGGAAAACCGCTCCAGGACTTCGCTACTTCGATAAAAAGGCGGTCGTGATAGGGGGCGGAGACCCCCACCGCTTCAGGCTTGACGACGCATACCTAGTCAAAGACAACCACATAAGAATTGCGAAAGGAATGAGACACGCCATTGAGAGAATTCGTTCAGTCGCTAGTTTCCCTAAGACGCTCGAGGTTGAAGCCAAGACCCTGGAGCAAGCAGTCGAAGCAGCAGAGCTGGGAGTCAATGCAGTGATGCTTGACAACATGACTCCAAAAGAAGCTGAGAAAACAATGAAAGCTTTGACCGCCAAGAACCTGAGGAACAAGACCCTGATCGAGATATCAGGAGGGGTATCCGAAGAGAACCTGCTCGAATACGCAAGGCTTAGGCCCGATGTAATCTCGTTAGGGTCGTTAACTCATTCTGTCAGAGCCGTAGACATGAGCCTTGAAGTCATAGATACAGACAACAAGAAGTGACAATCATCGAGAGGCCCCGATAATCTCTCCAGTCACTTCTTTAGCTGGCGCGTTCGTCTTAATACCGCGGCTGTGAAAATGTGTAGCTACCGCCTGGAAACCCTTTTCCCTCAACCTGTCCATGACTTTCTTTAGCGGCGGGATAGGAACGTTGAGTTTATCGCATATGGCATCAACAACGTAGTAGGTAACGGGGGCATCCGACTCGGCTTTGACGAGAGATACAAGCTTGGCAACGCGGTTGCCATGCCTGAACCTTCCTGCAACAGCATCCGCTTCAACGAGGCCGCAGAACTGCCTGTCAACCAGCCGCCCAAGCCACAGCGGGCCGGCAACCTTCAGCGGTGACCCACATTCGCTGCATCGTCCGTTGATTTCTGGTGCTATCTTGGTAACTGTCTCCCTGTGGAAGCATGCAAAGCAATGAAACACATGGCCTAGTCTCTCAATGCTTGCGTCAGCTAGCCTTGCACCGTGGCGAACCAATGCATAGACACGAACATAGTGGTCGGAGCTGTGACTGAACACAATGTCGACGCCTATCTCGTGCTTGGCTGCAACAGTCGCAAGACAACCAGACAACAGTCTCACTGCGAGCTCTCGGCAGTACTCAGTCCTTAGGGAAAAGCCACCGTATTTTCTTAGTGCCACAGTCGCGTATACGCCGCACAGAGGGGCAAGGTCGGTCGCTGTCAAAGCCAGCATCCCGCCGTCCCTTGAAGCTCGTATCGCAGAGTCTAGGTACGGGACGGGTGTGCCTGAAGGGTCCATGTCAATGAAGTCAAATCTCATGTTCGGTCCAGCGTGTCTGCTTAGGAAGAGGTTTGCGTCCTCGTTCGATGCGAAGACACGGTCAGTTAGCGCGTTAAGCTTAATGTTGTGATGCATCATTTTGAATGCTTCTGGGTTGATGTCGTTCATATGAACCTCGCTTATTCCTTCTGCTTCCTTTGCAAACCGTACTCCCCTCACTCCACATCCCGCCAACGGGTCTGCAGTGACCAGCCGGTGATCAGCCATCTTCTGGTAGGCTTGGAGGACCAGAACCGCTACGTCACGGTTCAGTTCCATAAGAGGGTTATAGAAGACGGGAGCTCTAGAGGGTGCGTAGTCTCCAACAGCTCTTTTGAGCGCCTCGAGCTTTGGCACGACCACTTGCGCAGCTCCTTCTATGACTGATTCAGTAACAAAGCTAAACACGATTCTGCAGCCCGCCAATTCGGACTCAACCCTTTGAAACGAGACGCCTTCTAACGGTACGGTTAGAGATCATATCTCTTCGAGATATTAACTTTATTAGATCGTCCTTTAATGGTTAATGAGATCATGCACTTGTCGCAAGAGGAAGTTGCCAGTTGAAGTTCAAGGCTTTCGGATGGAATGGCATACTCTTCGAGGTTCAGGAGGACATGCGTTTTAGCAGGCAAGGGGGGAACGCGAAGTCCGGTCACGTTATGCTTGAAGCCGAAGAACATGTGGTCGAAGCTAGATGGGACACAGTTATTCGGAAGAAAAGCAGGCCGCTTTCTGATGTTACTGAATCCCTCATCAAACAGATGAAGGGGAAATCCAAGAAGCAAGAAGTGTCTATACTGAAGCAGGAAGAAGCGTACGTCTCGACACACAAGGCTATGTACATGATCCCGAAGTCAGAGATCGAAGAACGCTTGTACGTATGGTACTGCGAGGAAAGCGAGCGGCTCGTGATCCTCCGTTTTGTCTTTAAGGTTTTTGACGAAACAGCCAAGACCCTAATGAGGCGAGCAATTGAGACAATGGAGTGTCACAGGGAGAAAGCAAGTACGTGGTCTGTGATGAACCTCCAATTCGAGACGCCAGGGACCTTCCTCTTGACCGATACAAAAATCGCGGTTGGCAGAGCGCACTTCATGCTTACCGACCGCAAGCAATCGGCCTTCTCTGACAAACTATGGCGAATACTCATCGAGTATTTCTCGATGGCAAACGTCGTCTTCAAGGACTCTTACAGGGATCTGAACAAGTGGTTTGAGCAGAACTACCAAAAGGATCTGAGAAAGATGGTTAGAATAAGGAAGTTCAAGTTTGAATCTCCGGAGCCCGGAAGCATCAGAAGACACAAGACGAATATCAGGCAGGGGGTCGACAACTCGGGCTTTTCCTGGAGGAAGACGACAGTCATCTCTAATGCGAGTTGGTACTGCTCAGGGATGAATCGGATTTATTCCGTGACTGTCCTCTCAACCCTTAGCAGACCAGCATTTTTCAAGCGGGTCCTAGACGAAGAAGAACACGGGAAGCTGTTGGGAAATCTGCTGGCGTCCTTCAAGTGCCACTAAGGTTTAGAGTTCATAGAAAAAGGGCTTTGACTTGCTGAGTCGAGTGTAAGACTTTCTTGGCCTGCTGAGCGATCTCACCTTCTTTCTGATACGCCGCCAGATCAGATACTTGGGTGCGAGCTGCGAGAACGCTTCGCCATGGGAATGGCGAACATCGAATCTGGGCTCCACTATCACCTTGTAGCCCCTCGCGAGCATCTCTAATCCCCAGTCAAAGTCTTCTCCGCCGAACATCCCTGCATTGTGGATTATATTGGGTAGTCTCTCATCAAAGGGATACTCCTTCCACAATGACTTTCTTAGAATGCAGTTGACGGTTGAGAAGTATCTGTCCTTGACGTAGGCCTTGCTGAACTCGTTGAGTCTTCTCCAGCCCAGATCGAAGGCGAGCTTCTCCCATGCTGTTCCGTTCGCATGTGAAAGAGTGTACGCTCCTACGCCTGCCACATCTCGGTTTCTGAAATGAGTGACCCCGCTTGCGAGCCACTCCTTTGAAGTTGGCAACGAATGCCCATTTGTGAGGCAAGCAAGATCACAATTCGAGGCGAAGACTCCGGCATTTGCGGTGTAGGCGTAGGAGAACTCCTCGTTCGTTACTGGGACAAACTTCATTGTAATGTCATTGTCGAAGGCCTGCCTTTTCGCCAACAGAAGGAGGTTGATCATCTCGTCCAGCTTGCTCTCTGACGAGAAGTTGTCCACAACAACAATCTCTGAAGGGTGTAGTGTCTGCTGTGAGAGGCTTCTCAGTAATTTGTGGAAATGTCTTTCTGTGTCCCTTGTCCGTATGACGACTGAGACGCGGTAACCCTCAAGCGACATTCCAAGCTCAGAGATGTTGCCGAGAGCTTAAAAGCCTACTTGTGCGTTTGCTCTATCTTTTTTCTTTCTCTTTTTTGTCTCTTTCCTTTTTGGCAGCTTCCTCTAGGCGCGCACGTGTCTCTTCCGGAACCATGAACCCAATAAGTCCTCGTTTTGAGAGATGGTTGAAGTAGGCGTTGAGCGAAATCTCAGCCTCGCTCTGCAGCAGCTTGTACTTCTTGTGTAGTTGCTCTGAAATGTCTTCCATTGTGCTCTGTCCGTCGCAGAATTCCCAAACGATCGATCCAACAGCATCTAGCTGGATCTGCCTCTCTCTGGGACGAGACTCTTTCGTCAACCCCTTTTTTCTTTTCTTCCTACTAGGCTCGGGCTGCGGAGCGGGTATGAATATGGTGATGTTTCCCTGCTTGTTCCTCTCCCACCTCAGCGCAGGGTTGCGGACCGGTCTTATCTTGAGGAACTCGCTTCGGGGGATTTCTGGAGCCTTCTCCTTCTTTTTCCTTCTCAACCGGTCGAGTATCATCGTCCTTTTTCCATCCCGACATAACTGATTACTGGAACACTTTAAATACTTAATCCACGATCGACTCTAGGGAGATATGGCGCACGCTAGCCATTGGCGCCATACTACGCGAAGACCAATCGCAACTTTACTCGCCTTTTCTGGTGATGGACCAGCGAAGTCAAGAAGGTTTTTTAGTTTGCTGAGCATAGTTGGTGTGAACCAGCGTTCGGTGGAGATGCTCAATGAGATTGGACGCAAGCTCCCTGCAGTTTGACCTAGAGAAGACCTTGGACGACATTCTGCGGTTCATCAGGAACGCTGTTAAGGGAGCGAATGCTTCCGGCGTTGTTGTCGGGCTGAGCGGCGGCGTAGACAGCACACTGACTACTGCTCTGTGTTGTCGAGCGTTAGGAAGAGATAGAGTCCTAGGAGTTCTGATGCCCCTGTCCTTTACCCCTAGGGAGGACATTGAAGACGCACTGCAACTGGCGAAGATACTGGGAATACGAACCGAGAGAGTTGACATCGATGAGGTCTGCAAGGCCTTTGTTGCTACCTTGGGAGTACGTGAAGGTGACCTCCGAATGAGACTACCAATTGCGAACATACGGGCTAGAGTACGAATGGTAATTCTGTACTTCTTCGCAAACGCCCGCAACTACCTAGTGGCAGGTACTGGGGACCGAAGCGAGTTGTTGCTCGGCTTTTTCACGAAACACGGCGATGGTGGAGCAGACTTCTTCCCGATTGTCCACGTTTACAAGACCCAAGCTAGGGAACTCGCAAAGTACATAGGCGTCCCTGAAAAGATGGCTATCAAACCCAGCAGCCCACAGCTCTACCCAGGTCACAAGTTGTCTGACGAGGTCCCACTTGACTATATCAGGCTCGATCCGGTTCTGTTAGGGCTTTTCGACCATAAGTTGCCGCCCGAGAAGGTTAGCGAACTGACGAATGTGCCACTCGAGATCATCATGGAAGTCATGAATAGACACAGGAAGACTGAACACAAGCGAAAACCACCACCGACGGTTAGGGAGAAGCAGTGAAAGACGATTCTTGAGGTAACGCTCAGGCAAGTGAGAATCAGTGAGCAAAGCAACATTGGTCTTTCAGCCGCACGGAAAGAGGCTGAAGGCTTCAGAAGGAAAGACGATTCTTGAAGCCGCGAGAGAGGTCGGCGTCGACATTACTTCGATCTGCGGAGGGCGCGGAGTCTGCGGCAAGTGCAGAATCATCATCCGCGGCGGAGAAGAATGCCTATCCGCACCTTCGAAGACTGAGAGACATACATTCTCAGATGATGACTTCAGCAGTGGGTTTCGACTTGCCTGCCAAACCGCCGTTGCCTTTGAGGGCAAGACTGTAGTTGAGGTCCCAAGTGAGAGCCGCGTGAACCAGCAGAAGCTGCTGCTAAAAGGTCTGGAAAGGTCTGTGGAGCTATCTCCCGCAGTGAAGAAAGTCGCGGTTCATCTCAAGAAACCTTCGCTATTGGATACGAGGTCTGATGTCGACAGACTCCTAGACGCCCTAAGGCCCAACACCAGTTGGGGGCCCCAAGTTGACTACGAAGCCCTGAAGAAGGCGCCACTAGTTCTTCGCAAAGGAGACTGGACTGTCACGGCAACAGTGTGGAAAGATGGAGAGGTTATTTCAGTTGAGCCCGGCGCGACTAAAGGCTGCTATGGGTTTGCTGTTGACATTGGAACCACAAAGCTGGCAGGCTACCTTGTAGACTTGACCTCAGGGAAAATTGTCGCGATGGCTTCTATGATGAACCCTCAGATTGCCTATGGCGAGGATGTCATCTCTAGGATACGTTACATCATGGAAGCCGATATGAACCTTTCACGGCTCCAGCAGGCCATAGCGGAAAGCATAAACAACTTAATCAATGAAGCATGCGAGACGGCTAGTGTCCCGCCCTCTGAAATATATGACATGACTGTTGCGGGAAACACGGCTATGCACCACATTTTCTTAGGTGTTCCGCCGAACTACGTGGCCTTGTTGCCATATCCAGCGGCTCTGCAGTCACCAATGGATATCAAGGCCAGAGAGCTCTCTGTTGGTATTAGCCCCGGCGCTTACGTTCACGCCCTGCCCGCCATTGCAGGTTTCGTTGGAGGAGACGCTGTTGCGGACATTCTTGCGACTAAGATTCATGAGGCAGATGATCTCTCGCTGATGATCGACATCGGCACGAATACCGAGATCGTCCTTGGCAACAAAGACGGCCTCGTCGCGTGTTCCTGTGCGTCGGGACCTGCTTTCGAGGGAGCTCACATAAGAAATGGCATGAGAGCGGCAACAGGAGCAATCGAGCGCGTCTGGATAGACCCAAAGACCCTGGAGCTGGGGTACAAGACTATCGACAACCAGAAGCCTCGTGGATTGTGCGGTTCAGCTGTGATTGACATAACTGCGGAGATGCTTAAGGCTGGGATCATCGACTACAGCGGCAAGTTCAACGCAGAATCCCGCACAATAAGGCTTAGACGCAACGACAAGAGTGTGGAGTTCGTCATCGCAAGGAAAGACGAGACGTTGATCGAGAGCGATATCGTTATCACGCAAGGCGACGTACGTGAGGTCCAGCTCGCGAAGGCAGCGATCTACACTGGCGCATCTATACTAATGAAACACAGGAACGTTCGGAGCGAAGAGATTGAGCGGATCTTCCTGGCGGGCGCCTTCGGCAACTACATTGACCCTCAAAGCGCAAGGATCATCGGAATGTACCCCGATGTGCCTCTCGAGAGGGTAAAGTTCGTGGGGAACACAGCTGGTTCAGGTGCTCGCATGGCACTGTTGTCGGTCGAAGCCAGAAAAGAGGCGGGGGAGATAGCTAAGCGCGTGGAGTACGTCGAGCTAGGAGCTGACCTCGACTTCCAGAAGGAGTTCCTCAAGGCAACGTATCTGCCGCACCAAGAAGCGGATCGGTTCCCAAATGTTGTCAAGATACTTGGGAAGATAAGGAACAGGGGCTAATCATTTATCTGCCTTACAGGTTTCATTGATGCCATGAACGTGGTCATATGTTCTGCCGATCTAAGAGGTGGGGCTGAGTGAAGACCGCAGAAAGGATGAAGCTGATCAAGCCGTCTGGAACCGTAGCGATGGCGGAAAGGGCCCGCCACCTAGTCAGAAGCGGGAAGAAGATCTACAATCTGGAGCTGGGCGAACCTGACTTCGACACACCTGAGCATATCAAGGAAGCGGCTTTCGAAGCGTTGAGGAAGGGGTTCACCCACTACACATCCAGCAAAGGAATAATCGAACTCAGAGAAGCCATCGCAGAAGACCTCGAAACAAGGGGCATAGAAGCCGACCCAGAGAAAGAGATCACAGTGACCCCTGGATCCAAACACGCCATCTACTGCGCATGCCTAGCCACACTCAACCCAGGAGATGAGGCTCTGGTTCTGGCGCCAAGTTGGCCAACTCACTTCCAGTGTGTCGAGCTTGCAGAGGCAGAAGCGGTTGAGGTTCCGTGCGGCGAAGCCTACATCTTGGACGAGGAAGCCTTGAAGGAGAAGATAACGGGCAGGTCCAGGATGATTGTAGTGAATTCCCCAAACAATCCTACAGGCGGTGCCCTAGAAGAGGTGAGTGTGAGGGCGATTGTGGACTTGGCGGTTGACCATGACCTCATAGTCCTTTCCGACGAAGTGTATGACCGAATAGCCTACGATGGTTTCAAGGTTCGGAGCGCAGCTTCCTTTGAGAAGGCTAAAGACAGGACCATTGTCATCAACGGCTTCAGCAAACCTTACGCCATGACTGGCTGGCGGCTCGGCTACGCTGTCGCCCCAAGAGAGATCAGCGAAGCCATTGACCGTATACAACAGTCAACGACAACCTGTCCTGCCAGCTTCATCCAGAAGGCTGCTGTTACAGCCTTGAGGGGACCTCAGGAAGCTGTTGTGGAGATGGTGGTGGAGTATGACCGTAGGCGTCAGTGCGTAGTCAGAGCTCTCAACGAGATACCAGGCGTGAGATGCGTCATGCCAAGAGGAGCATTCTATGTTTTTCCAGATTTCTCGTGCTTAGGCATTCCAAGTGCCGAGCTTTGCGCGAGGCTACTTGAGGTAGAGGGCGTTAGCACGACTCCTGGAAGTGCCTTTGGGGAGATCGGAGAGGGACATATACGCATCTCTTACGCAACGAGCCTAGACATTATCTCGGAAGCCGTTAAGAAAATTAAGGGATTCGTTGTTAGATATGCCAAGAAATGAAAGGTGATTGTTGGTTGTTTGACGAGAAAGCGATTGACGCTTTGAGGCGGATGCTCGAGTCTTTCGGTCCTTCAGGATTCGAAAGAGAAACCTCTCAGGTCATCAGAGAGTACATGCAGCCTTACTCGGACGCCATGATGGCTGACAAGCTCGGTTCCATCGTGTTCGTAGCCAAAGGTCAAGCGGAACGCCCCCATGTGCTCTTGGCTGGACACATTGACGAAGTGGGCTTTGTCATCTCTGGAATAGACGAGAAGACGGGATTCCTAAGCTTCAACAACCTAGGCGGATGGTGGGACCAGGTCCTACTTTCCCAAAGGGTTTTCGTAAGAACCCAAAAGGGAGACCTGCTTGGCGTCATCGCAGCGAAACCGCCCCACTTGCTGAGTGATGAAGAACGCACAAAGGTCATGACGGTAGACAAGATGTACATTGACATAGGCGCCACCTCTGGGAAGGAAGCGGAAGAGGCAGGTGTCAAGATCGGCGACCCTGTTGTGCCATGGTCGCCGTTCTCCCTCGTACAGAATGGAAAGGTAGCCATGGGAAAAGCCTTTGACGACAGGATAGGCGCTTTCATTGTGATGGAAGCTCTCCGCCGAATCAAGGAAGACAATATTGCCCATCCCAACACAGTCTACGGAGCAGCCACCGTGCAAGAAGAGGTTGGGCTTAGAGGCGCGCAGACGGTTGCACAGCTCGTTGATCCAGATGTGGGCATAGTGCTTGAGGTGGACATAGCTGGCGACGTCCCGGGAATAAAGCCTTCCGAGGCGCCTGCAAGGATGGGAAAGGGTCCGAGCCTCATCACGTTTGACAGAAGTATGATCCCAAATCAGCCTTTGAAGGAGTTAGTCATCAAGACCGCGAAGGAGGCAGGAATGCCGCTTCAGCTATCGCAAGTTGCGAAAGGCGGAACCGATGCCGGAAGAATCCACCTCAACAGGGTCGGTTGCCCAAGCGTCGTCATAAGCGTGCCCACAAGGCACATTCACAGCCATGTTGGGCTACTTAGCCTAGAGGACACGGAGAACGCTGTGAGGTTAGCAGTCGAATTGACAAAGAAGCTAGACAAGAAGACTGTTGAAGCCTTTACAGCAATATAGCCTGAAGATCGATCGTCACGACTACACATTGACATACGTCACTAGTGGCAAGTCCAGATCTAGTTGAGGCACTCACCTGCTCATGGTTTCCGCGAAAAAGTGTCTTGTTTGGCCCATTGCCATTACATTTAGGGGTTTAACTCTTACTACAATGGGGAAGTCTTTAACAACCTTTCCTAATACGAGGCAGTAGTGAGGCGGCAGATCGCGTACAACCGATATTGTAGTTTCAGCATCTACCCTTGCTGCCCTGGAAACTATCTCAAGGTCGTGTTCGTTCACGAAATTGAGCAGGAAGATGTTGTCAGCTTGGCGGTAGATGTTCTCGTTGATCGTGTTCGGCTGGTTCGTGATGAACGTTGCGAATACCCCGAGGTGTCTCATCCTCGTCACGATATCATCCCAGTACGTCTCCCTAAGGTAAAGGTGCGCTTCCTCTGCAAACAGGAACACGGCTTTGATCTTCCATTGTGAAAGGGTTGCCTGAATCTTGGCTAGAACACATTCGACGACTATCTGCCGATCTCCTGGCGAAGTGTCACTTAAGTCTAAGATGATCGCGCCACCGCCGTTGCTTTCGGTCTTACGAAGCAAGGTTTCGAAGTCTACTGCATCAGCCATGTTATCTGTGAAGAAGTTGGAGTGGACCATCGCATAGTAGCGTGAGAACATAGCGTCCTTGACATGCTGGTTGCATTGCCACCTTTTGATCGCTTCACCTAGCTCGTGCAGCGTAAGCATCCCTTTCTCTTCGAGAAAGCGCCAGATGTGCTTGAATTCGCGGGCTGATGTTCCAGGTAGGTTCAACGCGTATGTGAGGATCCGCATTATGACGTAGAGGTCCGTCTGGTACAGTGCGACCTTGAAGTTCCTGCTCGGAGACAAAATATGAACCCGCTTGTGGAATTCGTTCTGTGCTCCTTCAGCGGTCAAGCCCAAGTTCGTATACTCCCCGTTAAGGTCCAAGACAACGACTGTTGCGCCGTGCTGTATGAGACCCGTAACTAGGAGTTTTGAGAGATGAGACTTCCCTGTGCCCTTCTTTCCTGTGATTATGTTGAGCTTTCCATCAAGCTCACGTGCGTCTATTGTGAACCTTGAGGATTCCTGCGTTAATCCGAGTTCGATGGGCAGTCCCTTCCCGATTCCTGCCAACTTCAAGAGGGACTCCGTAAGGAGTTTCCGAATTGTTGAGTAGGTTCGAGAAGGAAGCCAAGAATTCTCTAGGACAAGATCTCCATTGACGATCGTCCCATAGATCTTGCAGATGAGCAATCGTGCGTCCTGAATGTACAGAATGTGTGACACAACGTTTAGGGGGTCGATGTCTTCGCCCAGAACTGAATCTTCCGCTGCTGGTGAACGGAGAAGC
Source organism: uncultured Candidatus Bathyarchaeia archaeon (assembly GCA_964465575.1). Classification (GTDB taxonomy): domain Archaea; phylum Thermoproteota; class Bathyarchaeia; order Bathyarchaeales; family DTEX01; genus CAYXIF01. The sequence goes on from CAYXIF010000023.1 coordinate 21,920, forward strand.
TCCTCCATGATTCCTGGCACATTGGCAAACTGTATATCGACGACCTGTGCGATCATCGCCTTCTCAGCTTTCTTATCCTCTATGATCAGGTATCCTCCTTTCTCAGTCTCCTCTCCAGGGAAGCTCAGAATCTGAACCGTGTTTCCCGCTTTCTTGAAGAGCCGCATCACCACTAATCCTCGAACCCAGTTCCGTAAGGACCAAAAAGAGTCCTGTGCATGTTGAGACGCCGGACGATCTCTAGTCCATACTCCTGTGCAAGGTAACGCCGTATGCCAATGATGTCATTCGCCGTAAATGTTGAGTAGATGTGCGCAAGCCGAAGTGACTCGGGATAGCCCTGGAAGAGGGATTCGTTGCCAAGAAGCCTCTCAACAGCCTCTACGCCCTGCTCTCTCGGAAGGTTTCTGTCAATATCCAACCTGAAAGAGCATCCGCCCGCTGTCAGCTTTGTCACGCAGATTCGCCCAAGCAAGTGCACGGTCTTTGATATGGACAGCGGCAAGCCGTCGAGCTCGAAAAGGCATGGCGGCTCATTCTTTGCGATCAGATCAGTAATCCTCAGACCGAAGAACCTGACAGTTGTTGCTTTCGAGAAGGCCAAGATGGAGTTAGAGTTCCTCTCAGCAACCTGCAGGATTTGGGAGACTGCGCTCACCGTGTTGCCCGGCGTCCCAGCGGTCAAGGAACCATCCCACAGAATCACACTGTCGCTTTCCGAGAAGGCAATACTCATTTGGGTCCATCTCTCGACCAAGTTGCAAAGATGGCTCTGGGCTTCGACGAGGGTTAGCGTGCCTAGGCTCATGGCCCGCGAAAATCTCTGCCCAAGATGGATGAGGATTTCGCCCTTGTTCTCCTCGGTTATGTGGAATGGGAAAGGCCCCAACCGAACATATCTGTAGCGTTGCTCCTTTTTCCGGACGATCGTACCTCTAACTGCGTAGATGACGCCGTTGTCTGTTTCTCCAATCCTCACGCTTGACACATCTATGCCGATTATTGGGGTTCCGTCTCGGACTGGTCTGAGGGGGGTCAGGAAAGTCGAGACAGTTTTGTGTTTGAGGCTTGTGAGCTCTTCATTGTGCACTCCACTCATGAACTGCTCCTGAAATTCCGTTTCACAGGGCTGAAAGGGCTTGTTTCTTGCATCACGCAACGAACCAAGACTGAGTTCTACAAGCCTCTTGGGAAAGCGCAGCTCTTCGTCGGCTCGAGGAAAATTATATCTTGGTGTTGATGGATAGTGTAATTGCTCAATCACCAACATTCACCAATTCGCAATTTAATTGAGGTGTGGGTATATAAATGTTGCGCATGCGCAACTTGGGCAATACAATAAACAATATATGCATCAATATACGCCACACTGCGTAACGGAAAGTGAACGAGCCTTGAACGAAGGAACGACGCCGAAAAGGGAGACGGAGAAGCCCCCTGTCCGCGTGAAGATGAAGGTCGGGAGCATAGAGTTCGAGATCGAATGCAGAGAAGACCAAGTGCAAGAAATGGTCCAGAAGGTCCTTGTCACAGCGACAGAATACGCAAGCAAATCAATCGCTGCTGCGTCAGAGAGTATGCCACCTTTCGTGAGAGCCGAAACGTGCAGAAGCATCGTTGAAAGGCTGTGGAGGGAAGGATTTTTCACAGAAGCAAGGTCTTTAGATGATGTCCATAGGGAGATGACGCGAATCGGATACCATTACGACCGCACAGCGGTCGCGCATGTGCTCCTCGACCTAGTTAGGGATGGGTTGCTAACACGTGAGGGAAAGGCTAGGAGATACTTCTACATTCAGAAGCGACCGCCAAATGTGAGTTGACTCGTATTAGTCTTTTCAAGCTTCCAAGGCGTACGGTCATGGAGACTCAAAAAGGAAGATGTGGAGAACCTGAGGAGGCACGCATTCTTGTCCTCACCCATTGCATCCTTAATCTTGCCACAAGATGGCGCCTTACTGAGACGACTGCTGGACCTCAGGGTCCAGTAAGCCAAGTCCTTGAGTTCTTGGTTGAAAAGGGGATCGGGTCTGTTCAGCTGCCGTGTCCGGAATCGACATTCTGCGGGAATCCCCGTCCTCCGAGAACGAGGGACGAGCTTGAGAATTTACCTAGTTTTCGACATCACTGCAAGGGTCTAGCCAAGACTGCGGCTCAGCAACTTGACGCTCTCATCAGGATGAGTCAATGTCCCCGGATTAGGATCGTTGCTGTTGTAGGTATTGAGCGGTCTCCGAGCTGTGCAGTGAGTTGCACGCCAAGATCAGGTATTGGTGGAACAAGATTTGTTGAGGGAAAGGGACTGTTCATGGAGGCATTGGAAAAAGAGCTATCTGGGTTTGGTCTGAGGGTTCCTTTTGTAGGGTTTGATCTGCGTGAACCTGAGGCCTCTGTTGAGAGGTTAATTCGCCGTGGTGAAGAACATGAAGAGATCTAGAGTGCAGCGTGATTCCGCGGGAATTGACCGTATACAGGCGGCGGAGAAGACCAGACCATAGTGTCGACTCATATTGCTCCGAAACTTATATTGGGTTCTGGAGTCTAGTTGGTCTGGGCTGGTAAGCATGAAGAAGATTGTTGCTTCTTATCGTGTGATTTTTCCGACTCCAGCAGCTTTGGTGACATCTGTCGATGCTGATGGGAGGCCGAACGTTGCGACAGCGGGTGAAGTCTACATGCTGTCTCTTCGACCATTGGTTGTGGCTGTGGGTTTCAGAGCCGCCACTTATACAAATAGGCTGATTAATGCCACAGGGGAGTTCACGGTTAACTTGCCTAGAAAGGAAATTCTAAGCGCCGTAGACTATTGTGGATGTGTCTCGGGAAGGCAATTGGACAAGTTCAGAGCAACGGGCTTGACTCCTTTACCAGCCAAGTATGTCAAGCCGCCTATCATCAAGGAATGCCCTGTGAACGTCGAATGTAGAGTCCAAGACGTAATACACTTGCCCTATTCGGATCGTGATGTCTTTGTCGGGGAGACTATGGCCATACACGTAGATGAGGAGATAATGGGCGAAGATGGTCTGCCAGATCTGAGAAAGTTCACCGCGATTGCCTTTGCATCAAACAAGTACTACGAGGTCACAAACTATCTAGAAGACATGCGTTTCAGCATAAAGAAGGATACACAGTCAATGCCATAGGAATCGCATAATTCAGATGGTCATGCAACGTTTTTTCGGCCTTTGCCACTGCATTGATCATGCGATCGTCTAATCCGTATACCATATCGATCGTGGCACATCCTACTGCTTTCCGCAGAAGAAGGGTTCTGAGGTTAGCGTGAACCCTGTTTCGCTCAGCTCGATCATGAGTTCGCGACCAGCCCTTTTGGTTCTGATAAGTCCATAGGCTTCGAGCCTGTTGAGGTGGTAGCTGAGTTTTCCCAGTTCCTCTCTGGACCAGCCCAGCTGTTTCGCAAGCTCATTCATCGTTTGGGTTCTTCCGCCCATTTCTCTCAGTTTTTCGAGAATCTGGATGGCTGAGTTGGAAAGGGTCTGTAGAGGTTTGAATCCGATGAGCAGGGGCAAGGTGATCGTTTCCTTTGCGCCCGAAGCTTCATAAACCTCTCTTTCAGGTATCGTGTAGCATGTCTCGACCCCGTACAGGAAGGCTGCGGAGATGGCTGCAGCTGACATGATCTTCGTTCCCGACGAAACGTTCAGGATGATGACCGAGCCTCTAGCTTGCTCTTGCTTGATTAGGGAGGTTATTGTTTTGAAGTCCTCTGCGAAATTGTGAGCAGGTATGGGGTGTATCTCTGTCTCGACCTTCATGACGTCGCTAATAGCTTGCTGTATCCTCCTTGCGTAGTCTAACGAGGTTCTTCCTGGTCCCCTAATAGTTATTTCCCTCTCCTCTTGAGGAGTCGGAAGTAGGACGAGTTTGTCAAGACGATACTTTCGGATTCCTGCAAGAACCCGGTCATAGTCCCAGCCCACGAGGACAATCTGGGTTGTCTTGCCACCTGACATCATTGTACCACATCTGGCTATGTAAGAGAGTTCCGTTATTTAAAAATTGCATAGAAAACTTTAAATGCAATTTGAACAATATAACTCCATATTGAAGTGTTGTTTGTAGAGGCAACCAGCATGCCCGGCATAGTCATAGTTGGAACACAATGGGGAGACGAAGGGAAAGGTAAGATCGTTGACTTCCTCGCAGAAAAGGCGGATTGTGTTGTAAGATACGGCGGGGGGGCAAACGCAGGTCACACAGTCGTGGTAGACGGAAAGAAGTATGCGTTCCACATAGTCCCATCAGGCGTTGTCTTTGGCCGAAGATCATACATAGGCAACGGAGTCGTCTTGGACCCGGAAGTCTTGCTTGAAGAGATCGAGAACCTGAAGAAGGAAGGCGTAAAGCCCAAGCTCTATATCAGTGACAGGGCTCACGTGGTCTTCGACTTTCATAAAATCATCGACGACTTGGAGGAGTCTTTCAAAGGGGAACTTGGAGCCGGCACGACAAAGAGAGGTATTGGCCCAGCGTACTCCGACAAGGTCGCTAGGTTCGGGATAAGAGTAGCAGACCTCTTGGACGAGAACATCTTGAAGAAGAAGCTTGGTATACTGGTTGAGTTGAAGCAAAGGCTCATCAGTCAAGTTTACGGAGGAAACGAAACCCTTGGCAAGGACGACATCTTGAGAAAGTATCGCCAACTTGGGAAACGCATGGCGAAGTTCGTCTGCGATGTGTCGTTTGAGATTAACTCAGCCTTGGATAAGGGTCAGACGGTGGTGTTCGAGGGAGCGCAAGGGACGCTATTGGACATTGACCACGGTGTCTATCCTTATGGAACATCTTCAAATCCAACAGCTGGAGGTGCGTGCACAGGAGTTGGAGTTGGACCAACAAAGATTACTAGGGTTGTGGGCGTCACAAAAGCTTACACGTCCAGAGTTGGAGCCGGACCTGTCCCGACAGAGCTTAGGGATGAGGTTGGCGACAGGATCAGGGAAAAGGGAGGAGAATACGGAACAACCACGTGTAGACCTCGAAGGTGTGGATGGTTCGACATGGTTCCGGTAAGGTACGCCGTCAGGGTAAATGGCATCTCGGAACTAGCTTTGACAAAGCTGGATGTTCTCAGTGGGATTGACCCACTAAAGCTGTGTACACACTATAGGTTCAATGATGAGGCAATCACTGAGTTACCAGCAAGTCTCAAAGTCTTTGAGAACTGCGAACCTGTCTATGAAGAGATTGAAGGTTGGCCGGAGCCGACAGACTGGCATGTCGTAGCCAAGAAAGGTTATGATGCCATGCCGGTACATGCAAAGGCCTATGTCCAACGGATAGAAGACTTGGCTGGAGTACCTGTCAAAATTCTTTCAGTGGGTCCGGAAAGAAGGGACACAATAGTGTTTGAAGACTAGATGGACAAAGAATCTTTTGGCTGTTTCTGGGTCAGTTTCCTGATCATTTCTTCTGTTCTTCTTATGCCTGAAGTAGTTATCTGGTATTCTCCTTCTGTGGTTCTCTCAGCTAATCCTTCAGCGATCAGCCTAGGCACTTCGTTCGATATGGTTTTCGGCTTCTTCCTGGTGATTCTGGCGAGCTCATTTGAAGATAGGGTTGCCTTTGGCAGTTTCCTTAACCAGTTTCCAACGTGTGAACCAAGGAGAGCCAGACAGATCGCGTCTCTAGTTGGAAGTTCAAGCTTGAGGGCGATCATTGATCCTTCTGAAGTGATCTGCACGATTCCTACAAGTTCCTGTGTGATTCTTGCCAAGTCAGGTGTATAGACGATTCTTTGGACGATCTCGAGGTTGGGGTAAACCTGCGTAAGAAAGCGGATAGCTGCTTCAGTGACTTGGTCCACATCGCCCTCAAGGTCCGCTTTGGCTTCACCGAACTCTATGCGAACCCGAAGCTTGCTTCGCTCACCCACCTATGCTTCACCTTTGGGCCTTATTTTGGGCAAAATCTCTTCCAAGAAGGCTTTCGCGCCTAGGGTCGTTATTCGGTATTCGCCACGCCCGACACGTTCAACCCAACCTAGGTTTGTCAATTCGCTCAGCCTTGCTCCGACAGTTCCCGCCTTTCCGCCAGTTAGAGAAAGAAGCTCATTCGTCATCAGTGAATCCTTCGGTAGTCTTCCAGTCACACATCCAGCATAGGCCTTGATGAGATGAAGTACTATTATGTCTCTTTCTCCTCCCAGCTTCTCCTTTGGAACCGTAACGACAGGACCTTCAGGTGTGAAGGCTATGAGCCCTTTTACACTTCTTAATACGTTCTCTATGTCCACGGTTAGAGTTAACCCAGAGATCAGCTCGTAGCCAGGATAAACCTTACCCATGAATTGCAGGAATGACCTGATGACTTCGTCTGGGCTTCCCGATAATTCTACATCCATATCCTTGTATCTCACGTGAACTTCAATCCTGGATGCTTCACTAGTCACGGAACTGCCTCCATCGTCCCATCATACACTCAACGTTTACCAGTCACAGATTTCTCTAGTCGCTAGGACCACTCGGCCCCAACAGTTCTGCTCCGAACAACTCTCAGGGTTCGGAACAACCGTCATTCCTCACATATCTTTCGCACAATGTAAAAAGATTTGCCCTTCTGACGCAATCTTAGACAAGCCGAAAGACTCGGAGATTATCGGAGCTTTAGGCTTTTATATGTTCGGGGAGAGAATGTTGTTGCGGAGCTGGAAGAAGGTTGGTTGAGGCAAAGGCTTTCCCCCGACGCTTGAGCTTCCCCAAGCTTTGCGACATCTTGGTCGCCTACCTGAATGCTGGAGCAGACAAGGGATTTGTCGGTGTTAGCGATGTCGTAGAGAAGTCTAACGTCACTCTTCACAATATCAGCCGTAACAATAACTTCCTGAAGAGCTGGGGCTTCATCGTAGAAAGCGAAGCCGAGCCTGGAAAGTACAAGCTGACACAGAAAGCTGCGGAGTTCGCGTACGCCTATAGGATTGATCCAAACGGTGAGCGTACGCGGGAAATGCTGGAGAGTGTCCTCTCAAATGACGAGGTGCTTTTGCGGTTCGTTGAACGGGTCAGAAACGAGAGCCTTGGTAGAGAAGCCCTTCTTGTTGAGCTTCCGAGAGTCACTGGAGACTTAAGAGCGGACAAGGTTGGTCTCATGGCGTTCTTGGACATGCTTGGCTACGCCTTCCAGCTTGAGGGTATGACTGAGCCAGCAATACTAGCGAGACCAACTAGGGGAGCTCGAAAGGTCACCAAACCTTTGGCAAGAGCACTTGAGGCCTTGCCTAAGCCATCGGCAGCAACAACAGGGGCAAGAATCTCCATAAACTTGGCCATTAGCCCAGAGATTACGCCCGAGCGGCTGAAGGAATACATAAAGGCTGTGCTAGACGCTTACAACGAGTATGACCAGAAGAAGCAAGCACGAGACTGAATGACGGATAGGATAAGGAGTTGCATGAAGTGTTGGTGATTGACGGTCATCTGGATCTGGCGATGAACGCTCTCGACCTGAACCGCGATCTGACTCGGAGTGTCTTCGTGATCCGCAAGCAAGAAGTTGGGATGCCAGAGAAGGGTAGAGCCAATGGCACAGTGGCCTTTCCCGAGATGCGGAAGGGCGAGGTGGGCGTATGCTTGGCGACCTTGATTGCCAGGGTCAGGATGGGAGACATCCGGAATCCTTACCGTAGCCCTGAAATGTCGTACGCCAGCGCCCAAGGACAACTGACCTACTACCGCGTTCTAGAGGAGCAGGGTCACGTTCGCATCGTCCGTGACTGGGAGACCCTTGAGGCTCATGTTCAGGAATGGCAGGAGCCAACGCATGAGCGTGCACGCTTGGGTTTCATTCTTTCGATGGAAGGCGCTGATGCAGTGATGTATCGTCGTCAGCTGCATCGATGGTGGGATGATGGACTGCGAGTGCTAAGCCTGTCCCATTATGGGTCAAACGTCTACGCCCATGGGACCGGGACACGCGGGGGCCTCACGCGCAGGGGGCGGGAGCTCCTTGAGGAGATGCATTCCTTGGGCGTGATCCTTGATGTGTCGCACTTGTCTGATGAGAGTTTCTGGGAAGCATTAGATTGCTTCGACGGACGTGTTCTTGCCAGCCACAACAACTGTCGGGCACTTGTTCCAGGGGACAGGCAGTTCTCGGACGAGCAAGTCCAAGCTCTTATAGAAAGGAAGGCCGTTATAGGGGTAGCTTTGGATGCTTGGATGCTTTATCCTGGCTGGGTCAAGGGAAAAACCTCCAACACGGTTGTCAGCCTCGAAGCGGTCGCTGACCAGATTGGCCACATCTGGAAACTGGCTGGAGACAGTCTGAACATCGCCGTGGGAAGCGACTTGGACGGCGGATTTGGGAGAGAACAGAGCCCGTATGATCTAGACTCGATAGCCAGCCTGCAGAAGATTCCACATCTATTGAGGAAGCGGGGGTTCGGCGAAGAACATATCGAGAATATCATGTTTAGGAACTGGCTGAGACTCTTTCGCGAGGCGTGGACCTGAGAAGCTCAGACGATATGGGAAAAGGAAGCAACTTAAGTCCACTACAGCGCAACGGGACAGCTTTAAGGGCATAGAGAACGACATTCGGTCTTGAGGAGGTCTCTTGCGAATGGATGCTCTGGAAGCGATTAAGAAGAGAAGAAGCGTCAGGAGTTACAGCGGAGAGCCGATACCGCGCGAAGACTTGGAGAAGATTGTTGACGCTGGGAGGCTTGCCGCCTCAGGGCACAATCGGCAGCCTTGGGATTTTATTGTCGTAACAGACCGTGCAATGATGGATAAGCTGAAGGTTGCGGCCCAATGGATGGAGAAGGCAGCGGCCATCATCGCAGTCGTGATAGACCCTTCTTCCCGATTTTGGCTAGAGGACGGATCCGCAGCGGTGGAGAACATGCTGATAGCTTCCACAGCTCTTGGTTATGGTTCATGCTGGTTAGAGGGATACACGCTGCCCCATGAAGAAGAGTTCAAAGCTCTTCTAGGGGTTGCCCAAGAGAAAAGACTGCTGACTCTAGTACCAGTTGGTGTGCCTGTTGAGTGGCCCACGAAGGAAAAGAAGCCTCTGGCCCAAGTCATCCACTGGGAAAGATGGTAGTTCGTTTCCCGTCCATGATTCAGTTACTCCAGCAGTTTTCCCTTGATGATCTTTGTGACAAGATCAGCGTTCACTTTCCCTCTATAGTCTTTCATCACGAGACTAATCAGGAACCCAAATGCTTTTGGACCCTTTTCCTTTATGACTACGGCGTTCTTCTTTATGAGATCGTCTATTATTCTCTCGAGCTGCTCTCTTGAGATCGTGGCCAGTCCCAAGAATTCCACCGCATCTAGCGGTCTTGCTCCCTCATGCTTTGAGAGCCATGTTAAGATCTCAGGGATCGCTTCCTTTGAGGTTTTTTCGGAACCAATAAGCCTGAAAAGCTCAGCTATCTTCTCATCTGTGATCCTCTCGATGTCAACGCCGTCTCGCTTGAGCGCTTTGATTGTCTCAGTAAGCGTAGCTGCCACAACGGTTGGCGACACATCTGCCTCGTTGACTATCACCTCGAATAGATCCCCATAGGGCGAATCCATAACTTGGCGGGCAAGCTTCTCGTTCAGACCGTATTCCCTGATCAGCCACTCAGTCTTCTGTTCAGGGGGCATGGGGAGACGAGAAGACAGCTGCCTAACATGTGCGGCGGTGACTGCTATTGGCGGCACATCTGTCTCAGGGTACATGCGGGCTGCGCCGGGTCTAGGCCTCATGTAATGCGTCGTTCCGTCAGGGTTAGGCGCACGGGTTTCCTCCGGAACCCCTTTGAGAGCCTCCTTGGCTCTTTCAATGACGGCTCGAAGTGCATCCTTGGCGTTCGCTTCAGTATCCGCAACAAGAACAGCCGCATCTTCCGGCCCAGCTTTCAAAAGGTCCTTCAGCCTCTTAATCTCATCTTCTGTGACACCGTAGGTCGGAAGCTCTTCTGTGTGCAGAATGCCTCCGACTCTGCCCCAGAACCGCGCCCTGTCCGCCATTTCGGTCCCAAGCCTCAAGCCACGTATTAGTTCGATCCCAAGGAGACCTGCGAACTTTGGCAGTTTCACGGCTAGAACGCATTTGTCTTGGTTCACGGCTTTCTGTATGATGCCGCAGTTTGTCTTCGCGAAGACTTGCGTAGCATCGACAAACTCTTCGCATAGGTCTTCGCCTTTCAGCCCACGTGTCTTGAGTTCGTCTCTTACCTTGAGGAGCTTGAGTTGGCGTTGAACTTCGTACTCGACGATTTTCCCGATGAGTTCTAGCTCTTGCACGCCCTTGATTTCGATCAGTGCGCCGTCTCTTGTGGAAATGTTCAGGTCTTGCCGGATCGTGCCTAAGCCGCGCCTTACTCTTCCTGTAGCCCTCATGACCCGTCCGATGGCTAGGGCAACCTTCTCCGCTTCTTGAGGCGTATGAATGACTGGTGCAGTGGCAACCTCGACAAGGGGCACGCAGAGCCTGTCGACCCTATAGAAAACTGTGAAGCCCTTGGTCCCAGTCTTGCGGGCAGCATCTTCTTCAAGGCTTACGTGTTCAATTGGGATCTTCTTGCTGTCGACCTTGACTTCTCCGTTCAACGCTACGACGCATGTCCGTTGGAAGCCAGTTGTATTCGACCCGTCGATGACGATCTTGCGCATGACATGCACTTCTTCTATAGGCTTCGAACCCATCATCAGTGCCACGGTGAGGGCGATCTCAAGGGCTTCAGGGTTCAACTCATGCGGCGGCTCTTCATCCATCTCGACCAAGCATGAGGTTTCCTTATCGGCTTCGTAAAGAATCCTTACGCCTTTCTGAAATTCGAAGAACGCGGCGGGATCGACCTGCCCAAGCTCACTCTGGGTTGGCCTTAGCCTTCTCAGAAAGGTCATCTCGGGCTCTTCCTTGAACAGTTCGGGTTTGCACGCGCAGAATAGCTTCTCCCCGGTGGCGAGCTGCTGATGGCATTCGAGCCCAACTTTGAGACCTATCGCCTCATAGTCGGCTTTCATTTACGCTGATTCCTCTCTCTTCCGTTGCGACTGTTTGCGGCGTTTGTATGGGCTCAACCGTTCTAGGTGAGATCTCGCCAGCAATGTTCGTCTCTAGGAGGCTTACGGCTTCGTCCTTGTCCTTGGTCTGTCCCAGCGCCCACATGAGCTTCACGAGAGCTGTCTCAGCCAACATATCCTGCAGGGGGACCACGCCCATGGCGATCAGGTCTCTTCCATTGGCGTATACGTTCATGTTCACCCGCCCCCAAATGCACTGGGAAGTCATGGCCACAATCAAACCCTTGTCTATCGCATTCTTTACAGCTGGCAAGCACTCTCGACGCACATGACCTAGGCCCGTTCCCTCAAGGATGAGACCCTTGTAGCCAGCTTCCACAAGCGACTTGATGATCTCTGGACTCATGCCAGGATAGAACTTGATAAGCGCGACCTTTTCCTCGAAATCGTGCTTCAAAACCAGCTTTCTTCTAAGGTCTCTGGGGTGAAACTTACTGGCTAGCATGATTACTTCGCCGTTGAGCACTTTCGCAACTGGACTGGCATTCACAGTCTTGAAGGCGTCTCTTCGGCTTGTATGGCACTTTCTGACCTTGGTGCCCTTGTGCAGGACTATGGCTTCATCTGAAATAGTCTCGTGCATGGCGACAACGACCTCGGCGAACGGCGCACTAGCTGCAGCCTTGACGGCTCCAACAAGGTTCGACGCAGCATCTGAGCTGGGTCTGTCTTCAGACCTTTGGGCTCCCACGAAAACGACTGGTATGGGCAGATTCTGCAAAGCGAAGCTTAGTGCGGCTGCCGTGTACCCCATTGTGTCTGTGCCATGGGTTACGACGATCCCTTCTGCTCCGCCGGCGACATATCTGCCGATGGCTCCAGCCAACTCTGACCAATGCCTAGGCGTCAGGTCTTCGCTGAAGAGGCTGAAGAGGATCACGGTGTCTATCAAGGCTATGTCAGAGAGCTCAGGGACAATGCTATACAAGTCGCTCGCTGAGATTGCGGGTCGAACAGCTCCAGTCCTGTAGTCAACTCTGCTGGCGATGGTTCCTCCGGTGCTGACTATTATCACCTCTGGCAAGCCGGGCTTCTGAGAGGGTGATGGAGGAGGAACGAAAGCTGGCTTCGTCTTGGCGCCTATCCTCTCGATTCTTGTCGTCGGCGTGATCTCGATGCCGATATTGTACCCCGACTTAATCTTGATCACGATGTGTTTGTCGTCTCCGTACTCGGATCGGGGAATAAGGATGCCCTCATACGTCAAACGATCCTTCGCAACTCGTATGAGGTCACCGATCTCAGTCCCAGACTCCATTAGCGACGTTAAGGCCTGACCTTTATACCCCTGAAGTCTAACACTCAATCTTCCATTCACCCACTATCGGATGAGGCATCCTACTTCAGAGTATTTACGGGGAGTCCTCTTATATGGATAAACTTTGCTGAGGCTTGCACAGCATTCAGGAAAGCTTTACCTAACAAGAAAAGAGTGACTAAGCGTTGGAGAAGAATGCGAGCGCCTGCGACTTCGGAGAAGCAGACTATAGTATCCTGTAGACTCTGTCTGTTTCTCTCACTCTTTGGTCTACTTTCAGACCTATGCTCTTGCCCTTCCCAGCTGTTGGCACGTTTTCGTGTTCTATCTGCATGGACGCTACTGCCTGTTCAAGATTTGTCGTTGGGCCTCGGATCAGGATTCTGTCTCCGACGGAGAGCGTGTCAGAGAGTTCGACGATGGCCACGCCTATCTTCGTGAAATAATGGGTAACGGTGCCTACTTCCTTCAGACTTCTCTCAGACATGCACATCACACCATACTTGCTCAACATTAGTAGGACTTTGCTTAAATGGTTTATCTATGTAAGAGACAAGGCTTGTGCTCCTTTTGAGGAACTGGGCAAGAAGATGACGAGTCTAGGAAGACAAAAGATAGTACATGGTATCTTGGAAGTTGGCAAGGCCCTGAAGTCTCTGGGACTGTTGGACGAACCTTGCTCCCAGAGTCAGCAAGGCTTTTGGCTCTTAGTATTCTCTTGTTCGGCGTCTTTCTGAGTAGATCCTTCTGATCAGGGAAGCAAGCATGGTGGCGTCAATTTCTGATCCTTCCCTTTTCTTGGCCATTCAGGATGCCTTCCCGTTCTGTCCCTCGTTACTGAGCTCTTCAGAAAAGGTATTTAAGTTTGCCCTAACGGAAATGGAACACATTCCCCGAGAGTGGCAAAAAAGCTCTGCTAGTTTCCCAAGTTCAGAAATTAAGTTATAGGTTTCCAATCTGTAAATCTCTAGTCATTCTTCCATCTCAGCGCGCACGGGGCAAGTACCAAATGGAAAGGATCACGCAACGAAACGGACACGGCAACGAAGGCGTACAGAATGTGTGAGGAAATGGTCCAACATTCTGAAAGACAACCAAAAGGCTTAATATTTTTCTTACCTAAACGGTTTATCCCGGGCGGGGGTGTCCGAGTGGTCAAAGGAGGCAGGCTTAGGACCTGCTGGCGTAGGCCTGCGCGGGTTCGAACCCCGTCCCCCGCACCAAGCTTCCAAGTTGACGCTTAGATCCTCAATTTCAAGGAACTAAGGCATCGTCTAAAGGGTAAGGAGTGTGAACAATACCCTGAACATAAGCTGCCATACTAAGGTAGAGGTTCGAGATGGAAA
>CAYXIF010000024.1:0-33620 GCA_964465575.1 uncultured Candidatus Bathyarchaeia archaeon
ACAACGGCGTCGGGGCTGAAGACATAAGGGTCATATTCGCCTGTGGCACTCATCCACGTTTGTCTAGTGCACAGATGATTGAGAAGATCGGTGAGGACATGGTTAAGAGGTTCCATGCACAAAACCACAACCCAAAGAAGAATCTTTCGTACCTAGGTGCGTCTGAGAAGGGGACACCGATGTTCATCAACAGGTCCTTTGTGGAAGCAGATTTCAAGATCGCGATCGGTGGGATCTGTGCGCATCCAGTAGCGGGCTACGGTGGCGGAGCCAAAATCATTGTTCCAGGCGTGGCGGGTCAGAAGACTATAGATCACAACCATGCGTTGGCTGATAACCCAAACGTTGTTATAGGAAAGGTCGAGGGGAACCCTGTGAGAGAGGACATGGAAGACATAGCCAGAAAGGCGGGACTGGACTTCATAGTCAATGTGATCTTGAGTCCGAAGAGGGAGATCGTCAGCGTTGTAGCCGGAGATCTAGTCAAGGCCCACAGATGTGGAATCCAGTACTATGAAGAGGTTTACGGTCTGATGAGAGCGGAGGAAGCGGACATCGTCGTCTTGGGCGCGAACCCTAGAGATGCCACGATCTATCATGGAACATTCGCTCTTCCTGCTGCTGTGCCCCTACTTCGCGAGGGAGGAACAATCATCTGGGTAGCCCCCTGTCTCACAGGTGCGGGGACAAAGCTCGCGAGGAAGAGCTTCCGTGATACTCTTTCGATACCCCCTGGCCAGTTGATGAAGATGATCAAGGATGGCGAGATTCCTGCGTCAGGGAGCGTCTTCGATTGGTGCACCTCTAAGGTGGTACACAGAAACGAGGTCGTTCTGGTTTCGGACAGAATAGACAGGAAGGAAGCTGAGGAATTCGGATTCCGATACGGTGAGTCGATCCAGGAAGCCCTTGACACGGAACTTGGCGAACACAAAGACGCAAAGGTGACGGTCATCCCAGTCGGGGGGCTAGCAGTACCGATCTATGAATAGCCGGACGCTGAAGTAGGCGTTTCTCATTACTGCCGAGGCTGGCGGCGCACTTGGATCCACTCTCAGAACTTGTATACCGTGAAGCCTACAGGGGAGAAAGCCAGAAGGGCTCTGCCAAGTCAGAAACGAACACCGCTTATGACCCTCCTTACCTTCTCTCTTGAGTATGTCCTGTAGCTTCTTTGTGATCGATTGGCTCTCCTTGTTCAGGGATACAAGTTCCATCTCGGAGGCCGACTTGACACCGACGCCCAGATCAGCCGCACGGCGAATCTGGTCTAGCTCAAAGATTCTACCTCTCATTACGTTCTCTGTTGATCCGTAGGACCTGAGAATAGCCACGCCAACTGCATCCATGGCTATGCGGTCTCTGCTGGCAAGAATGAGATTGGGTTCTACGATGTCGCCCTCTTCAGGACCCTTATTGACAAAGGCTCTTAGTGCATCCATGACCACTAGGTCAACATTGTAATACCTGTTGATCTCAGCAATCATCAAACGTTGGTAGGGAGATTCGTGTAGCTCCCACATGTAGTCATATAGTCCTCCTGGAACCTTCTTAGCAACCAAGCCCACGGAGTTCTTCAACGATATGGTGAAGTGGCCGCCAAACCTATGTGTCTTGAGGCAACAGGTCTGAACAACCTTGTCAGCTTCTAAGAAAATCTTGGGGATGAAGAATCCTCTAAGCCAATGTGTTCCCTTTTTCTCTATCTTCACCCAGCCCTCTCTGCCTAACTCGTCTAGAACTACGACCTTGAAGCCCAACCTCCTGGAAAGTTCAAGCACGCCTGTTTGCATCAAGACATCGCGTGTATTGCCCATTCCACTTCGCTCAGCGAATGTCAGCTCCTTTGCCCCTGCTTCCCTTAGTTGGCTCACCAATGCTTCGAGAGTGTCTGAATGCGTTGACGCCGGGAAAGGATCAGCACTATTATAGTTAGCCTTCAACGCCACTTTCTTTCCGGAATATTCATCGATATGGAATTGGTCTAGAACGGTTCTTAGTCCATACTTCCGGTCATCTACCTTGACAACGAAGACCTTTCCGTCCACATTGTTGGTCATGTAGAACCCTCGGTATACTATTCTTATTGTGATTGGCTAGCTATAAGTCTAACTCTGTCCATCGAGTGAGAGGCTAGATAGTGAAATCTGTTTTCAGGAGTTACCTAAGAACATCTGAGAAATGTCCAAATGCTAGACTAATGGAATCGCGTGGATTACGTTGCCTCTGTCACTCACGATCCATATCTCCCAGAACTTGCGGATCGTCGCATGATTCACTCTGTGCAACCGGCCGGTTGGTATGACAAGCAGAAGGCGGAGAAAGTGCTCCCTATCGAGCAGTTTTTGCATCGCGAATGTCTGTCTGATCCTTGAGGTCTTTGCATTCATGCGTTTGAGACCTGGGTTTGTTTCACACTCTACAAGTGTCACTTTCAGTGCGGTTTCGTTATATGCAATGGCCAAGATGTCTGGACGGTAGAAACTCCACGTAACTCTTTCGAGTGGGGAACTTGGTGGCTCAACATAGACTTCGCAGCCTTCATGTTCCATTTCTTTGGCCACAGTTCGCTTCAGAAGCTCATGGCATTCGCTTTCCATTGTGCTAGCTCTCCGTCAGGAATGGACTAAGCTCACGATCACCGAAAAAGCCTTGCTGACATCAAGAGATACTCCGAAACACATATGCTATAACTGGCTTCCCCCTTTCAACTTCACAGAAAAGACAGAGTAGAAGAAGGGCATGTACTACTAGTTTGGTGGCCTACATGGCAGCTAAGGGACTAGAAAAGAGTAAATCCCCAAGAGATATGATCTATTTCCCAGTCGCATACAATGTTGTTGGTCTAGTCTTCGTGAGTGTTCTGTACGCAGTTGCGCCGGAACACTCTGTAGAAACTGAGACCTTGAACAATGTACTTTACCTAGGCGTTCTGATAACGCATTGGTCAGTACTTTGCATCATGTTAAGAAGATTAGGGGTAAACGGATTAAGAGAGCTTGTTACGCCAAAGAAGCAGCTTAGGGGGTTTCCCTCATTACTCGTATTTGCTTCGCTTCATGTGCTCTTCACAACCTACATGGTCTTGGCATTACTGGCCGGTCGTATTCCTCTTTGGGGTAAGGTCGACCTACCCTTGGCTGTGTACTACATTGTGATCCATCCTTTGACAGCAGGTTTCATTGAGGAGCTCGTATGGAGAGGATACTTCATTGAGAAGCAACTTGCAGCTGGTCAAACAGAATGGAGAGCCAATATCTATTCAGCTATCTCATTCGCTTTCATCCATGGTGTCATAGTGTTTGACAAATTGATCGTAACCTTCGTGTGGGGTGTTATCGCAGGAATGTACTACCTCAGGGAACGAAATCTACCTGTGCTAATGGTTACTCATGTAATTGTGGATGTGACAGCCTTCTGGCTAACGCTATTCAGACCGATCTAAGCGCAAAACCTCTCGATGACAAAGCTTTGGATTATTGCACAACCGTCTAGTTGACGTTACACCTCTAGATGCTGCAAACCCCGCTCCCGCTCATCTAGTGAAAAGAACATTAGACCGAGTTCGCGTGAAACTGCTGCGATCCAGGTATTTCCTGTACCAAGTGGACCCGCAAAGATGCTGGTCTTCCCACTCATCTTCTCCTCCTTTATCAACTGAGCAACTAGGTTGGCTACTTCTCGGGCTTTCTCTGCCCTCCCATGCCCTTCTTGACTTTGACTGCTTTCAGGTTCCTCTCCAAGCCGGTCCCTTGATAATGGGTGTGAGGGCCGTTTCGGTCAAAACGACTAGCTGACAGTGTTACCTACCTAATCTCAGCCACAGAGGACCACCTCTGTCTCCATCAAGAAGGAAAAAATAAAAAAACTATGGGGAACTAGAACTCCGATTCGGTTTCCTCTTCGCCCTTCTTGCCTGGTTTCTCTTCCTTGGGCTTCGTGGCTGCTACCACATCATCGATTCTAAGGATCATTGATGCTGTCTCAGCCGCTGACTTCACTGCCTGCTCCTTGACGCTTATCGGTTCAATCACGCCTTTCTCGTATAGATTTTGGACCTCACCGGAGAAGACGTCGACCCCCATAAGATGGCCTTTCGGTTTCTCGTGCTCTGTTCTCAAGCTGACAAGGATGTCTATTGACTCTAGGCCAGCGTTCTCGGCAAGCGCTTTCGGCACAATCTCTATTGCGTCCGCGAATCCTTCTATCGCCAACTGCTCTCTTCCGCCTACCCTTGTCGCGTATCTTCGAAGTTCTTTGGCAATTTCAGCCTCAATGGCGCCTCCGCCGACAACGACCTTGTTCTTTCTGACCACATCCGCCACGACGGAAAGTGCATCTTTCATGGCTCTCTCAGCTTCGTCGACCATTCTCTCAAGCCCCGCACGTATGAGAATAGAAACAGACCTTGGGTCTTTGCATCCTTCGACAAATACCATCTTGTCATCTCCGATCTTTCTCTCCTCGACAAGCTCAGCATAGCCGAGGTCTTCCGGCTTGAGGTCCTCGATGTTCGTTACGACTTTTCCGCCAGTTGCTTTTGAGAGCTTGTCCATGTCGGATTCTTTTGCTCTCCGAACCGCCAGGATGTTCTTTTTGGCTAGGAAGTGCTGAACGATGTCGTCGATGCCTTTCTGGCAGACGAGCACGTTGGCACCTGTCGCGGCGACCTTCTCCACCATCCCTTTCATCATTTTTGTCTCTTGCTCTAGGAAGGCTTTCATCTGAGCTGGATCGCGTATCCTGATCTCTGCACTGAACTCGGTCTTCTCGACCTCTAATGCTGCGTTCAACAGTGCAATCTTAGCTTTCTCGAGTCGTTTTGGCATGTCAGCATGGACCACTTCCTTGTCAAGGATGACTCCCATGACCATCATGGTGTCAAGAATGCTCTTGCCTTCCTTCTTTGTGATCTGTATGTTGTCAATGTCAGCTACGTACTTGTCGCCGCGTTTCTCGGTTATCTGCTTCACGGCATCAATAGCTATCTCGGCTAAGTGTTCTCTCGCCGCGCCTACAGCCTTGCTCCGCATCGCTGTCGTGGCTACATTCTTAAGAGACTCCCTGTCCTCCAAGTCTACTGTCACAGCTACCTTGTCCATAATGTCCATGGTCTTCTGGGTCGCCTTACGGAAGCCGCTGATGATGACTGTCGGATGGATATTTTGCTCCAGCAGCTCCTCACCAGTCTTCAAGAGCTCTCCTGCTAGCACAACAGCTGTTGTTGTCCCGTCGCCAACCATCTTGTCTTGTGTCTTAGCTACTTCCACCATCATCTTAGCCGCAGGGTGTTCGACATCGATTTCTTCCAGTATTGCTGCTCCGTCGTTGGTTATCGTTATGTCTCCTAGACTGTCTATGAGCATCTTGTCCATTCCTCGTGGACCAAGAGTCGTCTTGATGGTCTCACCGATGATCCTGGCAGCCATTATGTTGTTTCTCTGGGCTTCTCTGCCTCTGCTTCTTGAGGTTCCTTCCTTCAGGATAATCACAGGCTGACCTTTCTGAGTTGTCAAGTAAGCCATACATCGATCCTCCTTAGATGCTAGATTCGTTTTGACGAATCGACAGATATAAACCTTCTGACGAAAAATTGCAATTCTCTCTCGCAATCAGTTCTCTTTAGTGTTAAGTGCGGCGATGGACGTGGAGTTCACAACACTATTCTTCCACTATTTGAATCAAGGGCTGACCATGACCGATGTCATACTCACTGCCTAGTCACAGAAAAACCGAAAAGCTGCTAGCTGTAGGCAAGTGCTTGAAGAAGGACGGCTGGATCATCAGTGTCTACCAGCGCATGACTGACCGATGCGAAACCATCAAGATCAAAAGAGTGGTGGAGCCGAGCAAGAAATTTAGAAGCTTCTCAAGCACGAAGGGCTCTTGACCCTGCTGGGCTTGACAGTTCACGCCACTATCTTTGGCTGAGCAGGAGAATGGCTTGGGCCAAGTCGCCGCTTGTCTGTTCAAGGGCGGCTCTTGCTTGTTCAAGGCTCACCTTTGCCTGTTGCGCAACCAGCTGAGCATCCTCGTCTGGTATTGCCAGTTTCTTCTCGACTGATCTCTCGGTTACTTGGCCGCCAACTACCTGGTAGATTCTCTGTCCTTGAACATCAAGAATCGCGACTTCGGGATCTTTGATAGTGATCTCCTTGTCCCTTGTCCTCAAAATGACCTCTTCGACATCGATGGAGTTCATGCTTAACCCCATGCGTTGCATCATCCGTCGGGCTTCCCGTGGACTAGCTCTGCGCAATAGGTTATCCCCTACTCATTCACTAGCGCTCTCTCCCTTTTTTAACCTTCTCTAATCTCCCACTTCGCACGTTGACTGCAACGCCTCTCTTGAACTCCTTCATCTCGCGACCTGACAGAACCGCCCGCCCAACCGCGATCACCAGGTTCTTCCCGTCTATAACCGCAACTTCCTCTCCCGGACGTACGCTCTCGTCAGCCTTGACTACATGTTTCGCGAAGACGTCCCCACCTTTCTCAACGAAGGGTACGGCGTCTTCTTGGACTTCTACCCACAGACGGCTGAAGTCTAGAGCCTTCATGAGTCTCGTCGCCCCCTCCGGTGTGAGAGAAAAAAGCCCATTTGTGGGCTTCAGAGTCGCCAGAAGCTCGCCCTCAAGGTACACTTGCTTCACCCTCCGAGTCTTCCTAGAAAACAAGACAACAGTATTGTCTGGAAATAGCTTCTCTCCTACACCTCGACCAAACTGGTAGTCCGCGACTCGCCTTATTTTCTGCATTGGGTCCGAGCTCTTGTTAAGCATCTTCGTTCGAGGCCTACCGAGCGTTTCACACTCTTCCTATCTAGATCATCTCAGACATAAGGGTTCGCTCCGGCAAGAGCTAGCCAGTGGCGACGAGGCGAAGTAGTCAATGGCGTCATCTTTAAGTCTAGCGCGATAGAATAGGATGCGGGTGTTGTGCCCGTGCAGTGCGATGTTTGCGGACGCCAGATCCTAGGGAAGCCACATAGAGTCATTATAGAGGGAGCCAAGATGACGACCTGTGCCTCCTGTGCGAAGCTAGGTTCAGACCGCTGGGAACCCGAAACTCAGAAGCAACCGATAAGGACAGGGTTAGCGGGCGTCAGAAGCATCCGCCTGAAAAAGAGAAGTTTCGTCGTTGTCCAAGAAGACCGCATGGTCGCAGAGCGCTTTGGGTCTCTCGTAAGCCATGCAAGGGAAAAACTAGGGTTAAGCCGCGAGGATCTGGGGAGAAGAATTGGGGAGAAGGTCTCAGTGATCAAGAAGATAGAGAACGAGAAGATGGCGCCAGACCAGAAGCTTGCGGCCAAACTGGAACATGCCCTCAGAATCAAGCTAGTGGTTCCAATAGTAGAGCCAAGAACGATCATTCAGGCCGCTCCGCCAAGTAGAGGTGTCACTCTAGGCGAGGTAGCTGTCCTAAGAAGCGGAAAGAGGAGGCATCAAAAGAACGAAGGCGATCATAGTCAGCCGTAGAGACCAAGACGAAAGCTCCGCAATCAGTGAGCTAAGGAACCTATCAGAATCAGCGGGATACGAGGTTGTAGGGGCAATCGAACAAGTAAGGCGCCCACACCCTCGCTACCACATAGGCAGCGGCAAGGCAAAAGATCTCGCTGAGATGACGGCTCAGCTGGGAGCAGAAAAGATCATCTTCGGCAACGATCTGAAAGTCACTCAGGTCTACAACCTCGCAAAACTAACCAAAGTTGAGGTGATCGACCGTCTCCAGCTTATCCTCGAAATCTTTCTTCGCAGAGCCTCTACAAAGGAGGCTAAGCTCCAGACAGGCCTAGCAAGGTTGCAGTATGAACTTGCCCGCGCAAAAGAGAAAGTGAGGCTCGCGAGGAAAGGTGAGCAACCCGGATTTCATGGGCTCGGCAAATACGATGTAGATGTCTACTATGAAAGCGTGGGGAGGCAAGTCCACAACATCCAGAAGAAACTCAAAGCAATAAGCAAGACAAGGAGACTGCACAGGCACCGAAGACGCGAGCTAGGCTTCTCCTTAGTCTCATTGGCTGGTTATACAAACTCGGGGAAAAGCACTTTGTTCAATGCCCTTGCCAAGGAGAATGTGCCAGCTGACCCGGGCTTGTTCACAACTCTCTCGACGACGACTCGATTGACCAACCTTGGCAAGGAGAACACCCTCCTGACCGATACTGTTGGATTCATAGACAAATTGCCCCTAACTCTCATAGAAGCCTTCCGTTCAACCCTAGAAGAGACCGTCTTCTCCGACTTGATCCTATTGGTAGTCGATGTGAGCGAACCAGAAGACGAAGTCGAAAGGAAGATAGACTGCTGCCTTGACACCATTCGAGAGATAGGAGCAACTGGGATACCCATCTTAACAGTGCTAAACAAGATCGACCTCTTCTCCCCCGAAAGACTGGAAGAGAAGATTGCGAAAGTAAAGCCCTATACCGCAAACACGGTTCCCGTCTCGGCGTTGTATGGAACAAATCTCCATCGGCTGAGAGAAGAGATGGCTAGGCTTCTTGAGCGGCGTGTGCAATCCTCATTCAGAATTCCGGCGAATGGGGAGTCCCTATCATTTCTTTCTTGGGTCTTTGACAATGCCAATGTGCATGATGTCACTTACGGAGAAAGCAAAATAACAGTCACCTTTGCCGCGCTACCACAGCTCGCTGATAGGATAAGGAGCCGAGTGAAAGAGCTCGGCGGGACCTTTGAGGATGGATGAATGAAAGTCCACATTCTCCGACTACATCACAGACCCAACCGAGATAAGAGGGTTACAACCCATCTTTTCCTCGCAGCAAGAGCCTTCGGAGCTGACGCGGCCCACTACACCGGAGAGCGGGACAGAAAGGTAGAAGAGAGCATCTGGAAAGTGAACGAATCATGGGGAAGGCAGTTCGAAGTGGGATACATAGAGAGCTGGAGAAGCGTTGTCGAGAAGTGGCAAGAGGACGGGGGAGAAGTCATTCATTTGACGATGTACGGGCTACCCATACAAGATGTCATTGAACAAGTAAGGAGGTCAAGCAGAGACAAGCTTATTGTGGTCGGTGGGGCGAAAGTTCCAAGAGAAACTTATGAACTGGCTGACTGGAATGTGTCGGTGACTTCTCAGCCCCACTCGGAAATAAGCGCCTTGACGATCTTTCTGCACTTGCTCTTTGAGGGGCGAGAGCTGTCGGCAACTTTCGAGAATGCCCGGATCAGGATCGTTCCTCAAGCAAAGGGCAAGAAAGTAGTATCGAGAAAAACATGACCTTTAGACCTGGAGCTTTCCAGCGATTGCTTTAAGTTTCATGAAGTACATTATATCATGTACCAGCTGATGTTGTGGTGACCTCAATGGCTCTCGTCAACTACACTACGCTTCTCAAAGTCGCCGGCATCCTCGGCGGCGAGGAAGCCGTGAAACTCGTAGGTGTTCTAAGCCAAGTGGACGAGATCACGGACGAAGAGATCGTTTCCAAAAGCGAAATAAAGCTGAACACTGTTCGGAAGATTCTTTACAAGCTTTATGACCATTCGCTGGTGGGTTTGAGGAGAACGAGGGACAAGAATACGGGTTGGTTCATCTTCCACTGGAGACTCCAACCAGACCAGATTGATGGCTTCTTGACGAATCAGAAAAGGCATATCCTAGAGAAACTTGAGACGAGGCTGAACTACGAGAAGAATCACGACTTCTACTTCTGCTACACTGTGGGGTGCAGGCGCCTGCCATTCGAGGAAGCGACTGAGTACGTTTTCCGCTGCCCAAAATGCGACAAGCCGCTCATGCACTTTGACAATAGGAAACTCGTCGACTTTCTTTCTGATAAGGCCCAGCAGCTGAGGAGCGAGCTAGGTGAGTAACCGGTTACCAACAGCCGATGAAGCGATCCTTCTTCTTGAGAAGATTGGGTGTTCCAACCGCGTGATAAGACACTGTGAAGCCGTAGCGAAACTTGCTTTGGGCTTGGCTGAGAAGTGCGCATCAAACGGGCTCAGAGTCGACAAAGAGCTGACCAACATCGGCGCCCTCTTGCACGACATAGGACGATCCAAAACCC
Source organism: uncultured Candidatus Bathyarchaeia archaeon (assembly GCA_964465575.1). Taxonomy (GTDB): domain Archaea; phylum Thermoproteota; class Bathyarchaeia; order Bathyarchaeales; family DTEX01; genus CAYXIF01. Next base: position 10,040 of record CAYXIF010000024.1, read on the forward strand.
ATGGTGTCCACCATGTGGCTGTGGGCGCAGAGATCGCAAGGTCGTTGAACATGCACCCTTCAGTAGTAGCGATCATCGAACGGCATGTCGGAGGCGGGATCACTGCTGATGAGGCCTCTGAGCTTGGTTGGGAAAGCAAGAGCTATATGCCTGAAACCATTGAAGAAAAGATCGTTGCCTATGCGGACAAATTGATACAAGACGCCGAAGTTGTGCCGATCGAGAAGACAATTCGTAACCTAAGGAGGAGACTAGGGCCCAATCACCCGGCCTTAGAAAGGGTGACGAAGCTTCATGAAGAGATAACGAGGCTCTGTAGATGAAATGTCAGCGTTATCTTCCCCCTCCTTTATCCTTCACGTTGAGAGGGCCTAAAGCTTAAAAACCCACGGGTGATTCATATCTGTTGAGGATGGAAAGGCTTGGCCGCTTTGGAGATAAGGTCTCGAGTCCTCGTCAAAGATGTCATGACCAGCCCAGTTATTGCCGTCAGTAAGGATGCGCCAGCGAGCAAAGTGGCTCAGTTGATGGCTGAACACGAGATTGGCTGCGTTGTCGTCACAAGCGAAGACAAGCCCATTGGGATGATCACTGAAAGGGACTTGGCTGAGAGAGTCGTGGCAAAGGATCTTAAGCCGAGTAAGATCATGGCCGGAGAGGTCATGAGCGCTCCGCTGGTCACAATAGACTCAGACAGGACCATAAGCGACGCGGCCAGAAGGATGAGTCGCCAGAACATCCGCAGATTAGCTGTTATGCACAAGGGCGAGCTGGCAGGAATAATCTCCAGCAAGGACATCTTAGCCGTGACGCCTGAGCTGATTGAGACCATCCAGGAAAGAACTCGCATAGAGAACCAGAACTTGGCTGAAGAGGCTGAAGAGACCCCTTCAGCAGGACACTGCGACAACTGCGGCATATGGTCTGACGACCTAAGAGAGGTCGAAGGCAGTTTCGTGTGTGAAGATTGCCGAACGGAACTGACCCGTTCGGAGCTGTAAAGAAAGAACTCCTAGCATTGCGGGCTCTCTTGGCGTTTCTTCTTCGCTGGATTTATCTAGGCTTACGCATCATAGTTTACTACAAGCGGGAACCAGGTTGCTAGTTGACCTCGTCCTCAAGGGCGCGAAGGTGTATACTCACGGCGAAGTGATTGAAGCAGGCTTGGCGATCGATGGAGGCAGGATCACAAGAATCGCCAAAGAGGCGAATCTTCCTTCGGCTTCACGCAGAATGGACTTGCAGGACCTATTGGTGCTTCCAGGCCTGATTGATGCACATGTTCATTTGAGGGATCAGGAACTGGATTACAAGGAGGACTTCTTCTCAGGCACTTCTGCGGCGGCGAATGGCGGGGTCACTTTTGTCATCGACATGCCCAACAATAGACCGGTAACCATGAGTGCAATGGCGCTCCGGGAACGGAGAAGCAGGGCAGCCCAGAGGGCCGTTGTGAACGTAGCGTTCCAGTCAGCATTTCCGGAAAGAAGTGATGAGATGCAGAGAATAGCCCAGGAAGGGGCAAAGGCTTTCAAGCTTTACCTGCCAGAGAAGATCGGGGGAGTGGATCCCGACGATGATGCAGCGCTCGGCAATGCGTTCAAAGAGACGGCGAGGTTAGGTGTTCCAGCGTGCGTTCATGCCGAGGACAGAGCACTTCTTCAGATGGGTCTGAAGAAGGCAGAACGTGAACGCGGTAATGATGCGGATGCCTATCTTAGGGTACATTCTGCTGAGGCTGAAGCAAGAGCGGTAAGCCGCATCATAGACATTGGAAAGGAGACCAACGCGCGTATTCACATCTGCCATATCAGCACGGGAAAAGGATTGGGGATTGTTTCTTCAGCCAACAAAGCTGGGCTTAGCGTCTCGTGTGAGATCACTCCACACCATCTGCTTTTGTCTTCCCGTCGTTTCAGGGATCTTGGCGCTGTCGCTCTGACGAACCCGCCGCTGAGGCCAGAGAAGGACCTTCGTTCTCTCTGGACTGCTGTTCATGCTGGTTCGGTTGATATTCTGGTTACCGACCATGCTCCTCATGCGGCAAAGGAGAAAGCCGAAGCGTCAATCTGGGAGAATCTGCCGGGTATAGCTGGTTTGGAGACGCTTCTGCCGCTGATGTTGACGCAGGTCGATGAAGGTCGCTTGTTGCTTTCCTCACTGGTCCGGATGACCTCGGAGAAGCCTGCAAAGGTCTTCGGGATAGGAAACCGAGGGGACTTGAAGGAAGGAGCCTACGCTGATCTGGTTGTTGTGGATCTGAAGAAGAAGTGGAAGATTGATTCCAGCCGGTTTCATTCAAAAGCCAAGTTCTCGCCTTTCGATGGCTGGCAAGTCCAAGGCAAACCCGTAAAGACTTTCGTGAATGGGCGATTGGTGATGGATGACGGGGAGATCGTGGCGAAGCCGGGAGATGGCTTCGTAGCGTGTTAGGAGCAAAGGAGCTTTGAAGTTCCTAGCTGATGGGATGCTTGGCAAGCTCACTCGTTGGCTCAGAATGCTTGGGTACGATGTTGAGTACTTCAACGACTTGGACGATGATCAGCTAGTAAAGAAGGCGGGGGGAGATAGACGAATTCTGCTGACAAGAGATATGCAGCTCTACAGAAGAGCTTCGGTTAGGGGGGTGCAAGCCTTTCTTGTTGAAGGTCAGAAAGAAGCCGAGAAGCTTGCTGAGATGGCTCGCCGCTTCCATATTAGACTCGAGATTGACATTGACAACTCACGATGTCCCAAGTGCAACAGCAAGATAGGCCCTGTCTCCAAACGAGAGGTTGAGGCGAAGATTCCTGAGTCTACTGCTCGGTTCTACGCGGACTTCTGGGTCTGCCGAGGTTGCGGTCAGATTTACTGGCAAGGGAGCCACTGGAAGAAGATCGGCAAGACGTTGAACGAAGCTAGGCTCTTGGCCTCTAGTGCGAAGGGTCCGGACCTAAACTCTTCATCTTGACCTACCCTTCTTACTGCAGAAGGGAAAAGGCTGCACCACCATAGCTTGCGCCTAGACCAATTCGACCATATCTGAAGTAATGAGCCGGATCTCCCCGAGCCCTAGACTCTTGAGGGCCTTGTTCAGGTTAAGCACTCTTTCAAAGAGATTGGGAACCCTCAGGGGGCATAATATGACATCTTCGCACAGTTTGGTCTTGGCGATCTCTTCAGCAATGAGCGCGTAATGAATCTTCTTGCCCTTCCCAAACCTGTGTATGAGCGCCTCGTACAATCGAGTAACGTGCGCGCATGACGGATAGAAGAGGTCTGACGGACAGACGTAATATCTGAAATCTTGGATGACCTTGCTTTTCAGCGACTTCTTCAGGCGTCTGATGTTTAGCTTTCTGATGAGCTTTCTCTCTGTTATCTTGTGGGCCGCGTAGTCCGAGATCATCTTGCTCATAGCAGAGCCGTTTCTGTTGTAGATGAGATCTTGTCTGGTTATCTGGTTGCCTGCGTGAGTGTATTCGCCGACCCATATCCCTTCTTGCCCGTCTTTGCTAATTGGCCTTAAGATGAATCCACGCGATTTCTGCGGGGTTCTCTCGAGTAGCCATTCGGCGTCATCGGTTAGGTTGTTGTATCCTCTGATGTTCTGGAAGATAGAGATGCCTTGGTCTCTGTCGAAAAGGATGACGGTGTCTTTCAGCTTAGGGTTCTGCTCCGGCAATTTCAGCTCCTACATTGGATATGAAGGGGTACTATAAAGTCTTGTGCCTTCATCAAATAGGCTTCGACCAGAACACTGGGGACTTGTTTCGAATACGTGACAACTTCTAGGACATAATAATGTTCCGAAAACGCGAATTATGCACCGATATATTACCCAGAAACATCGCTATGAAATCAAGATTCACGTCTAGAGGAGCCATTTTACTGGTATGTCTTGGAATGTTACGCCGTCTGGCAGCGTTCTGCGTATAGTCATTGGGAGGACGCCTCCTTTCAGTTCTTCGATGGCTATGTCTATTGGGCTTGAAGTGGCTTTTGAGGGTTCTATGAGTATTGGTGCGCCCATGGATATTTGGAGGGCCCTTGCGCCTACTATGCGAGCTTTCTCGAACCGTGTCAGCTTTGGCGGGCCGATTAGACTGCTCCTCTCTGAACTTGGCTCTGTGGGACTTGTTTCCGCCGAGTTCTCGTCTGATAGGCTATTGCTCGCATCTGCAGTAGACTCGTCCGAGGGGTTGAGCATGGTGTCAGCGTTTCCTGATTATGACAATAATCAACCAGATCTTGCGGTTTTGATGTCACACTAAAATGGCATACAGAATATAAGGTTTACTCCCGTTTTCCGTAGTTTATTGTCGTTGCTTGTGTTTCCCGAAGATTTCGACGGCCTAGAACCTAAGGGAGCAGCCTTGAGTGGCGTTGATTGTTTGCAGGGGGTAAACTTTAGCCTCAATCGCATATTCTAAATCTATCTTGCGTCAGATTATGGGATTTTTCTGAGCATGTTTCGAGTTGTGTTTTGGAAACAGAGTCTGTTTCAGGCTTGACCCGCGGTAAGAAAGGGTAGAAAAAGGTGAGAGAGATCTTGTCTGAGCCATTCGGAGTGTCAAGTCAGGATGATAATGTTGGTTGCACGTGGACTGTGAACTTGCAGGCTTGAACACTGTTCCATGGACGAAGGGTTTTTGGTCTTGGACCTTCACTCGAATAGCCCATCGTATCTTACGATAGGATACGCTTCCTTCGCTTTGATATATGATCGTTCCCAAACAATACACGGAAAATTGTTCATTCGATTTGAGAAAAAAGAGTGGCATTCAGTCACGGAAAGGATTTTGTTAAGATTCTGTCCTGTAGGTTGTGTAGCTCGTGTATGGCGGTGGGATGTCGTGTTGCCAGAAGATGCATAGGAGTTCTCCACGGTGATGAATCTCTTCTTCGACTATGTGGATTAGCATGTCTTCAACGTTATACCTATGAGTCTTCCCGTCTCTCCCTTTGAACTCGAAGATGCTCTCAACCTTCTCGTCCGTCAGCGTGTTCAGGTACTCGTTCGTCTCGACCTCAACCCTATTAGCGTAATCCTGAACTGCCCCGATGCTATCGAACTTGCTGAACGGAGTCTCATATATTCCCTCCGTGCTCTTACCAGCCAAACGTCTGATCCAGACATGCTCAGCTTGAAGGCTGTGCACGAATATGTCTCTGATTGAGTCGAAGCTGGCGCCGCAGCTTTCAGTAATGGTCTCCCAAGGGATCTCAGCCATACTCTTCAGAAACTTTCTACGACAGTGCCAATTGTAACGAAACAGATCCTTGATATCCAACGGAATCACTCAAAGAACATGTCGCATTCTCACCTAATATTAGTTTGGTCACTGAAGGTCTGATTCTGCCTAGATATCTTATGCTTGGACCCAATGAAATCCTTAAGCTGCTCTTCACTCAACCCTCTTCCCAGTGCTCCATCAAGCCTCGCAGCAACCCTCTCGCCATCAAAAAGGATTACTGTGGGGACAACCTCTATCTCGTATTCATCCCACAAAGGATTCGACTCGTCATCCACATTGACTTGCAGAAACTCCGTTGTGTCATTCTTCTGAATATGCCTCTTGAAGATAGGCAGAAAGCTCCTGCAGAAGGGGCACCATGACGCGTAGAAAAGCGCGTACACTCTTCCTTTTGACTTGAGGATCTTCCTCAAGTCGTTCTTGCTTCCGATCTCTTTCATAAGAATCGCCTCACTAAGTAGTTTACTCTCTATGAGAGGCATCTGAATTATAGCCTTTATGTTCTCGCATGCTAGTGAGTGCGAGGCTTCTGAATTCGTGCATGTACCAAGACGGCTAGTAGAGCACTATCTCCCCGCTCTTGACTACTTTCTCTACGGTTATTCTTTGCTTGCCGATCCTCTCCACGCCTTTCACGTCAACAAATCGGAATCTCCCTTCCTCAAGTTTGAGAAGGGCCAGATCTGCACATGCGCCAACCTTAAGAGTTCCGATCATATCCCGCTTCTCAAGGACTTCCGCGGGCCTCGCTGTTGACGCCTTGACGATGTCTTCAACGGACATACCGAGCAACAGGAATTTTGACATAGTTGTAGACATGTCATAGACCGGACCATTGACGCTTTTCGTGTGGAGGTCAGTGCTTATGGTGTCAGGTTGGATCCCTTGTTGCAGGCCTTTCTCGGCTACCCCCCATGCGAAGCTGCCAGCCCCGTGACCCACGTCAAGTATGACCCCTCGTTTCACGGCATCGAAAAACTCAGGCTGAACATTCCCGTCGTCGTCCAGTAGACCGTCATGTGACCGAGTCGTGATGCCATGGTACAAGTGGGTCACTATGTCTCCTTTACCAAGGTACTTGAGCGTTTCAGGTTGATAGTGGTTTTCAGCCATCAACAAGCAACCAATCTTGTCCGCCGCCTTCTTAGCTAAGTCAAGCCCAGAGAGTCCATGATGAGCCCACTTAACGCCAACGATGATGTCACGGTTTCTCTCGATCATTTCGATAGTGCCGTCCAAGTTGATGAACATCTCATCGTGGCCTGTTATGAGCTCTGGCCACCTCTGGTTCTCTCGGCCGAACTCAATCATGCCCAAGGATTCGATGTTCAACAAGGCAAGAATCTGGGTTCGCGAAGGCTCTATGACGTACTTCCTGAACCCCGCAAAGCTCAGTTCCCCAGTGGAACCCGCGTCAAGAACAGTTGTGCTTCCCTTCGCTAGGCACGCCAGTTCTGGGTCAATGCCGATGTGGGCAATCTTGTGGCAACAGTGAACATGGAGGTCGACGAATCCCGGAGTGACTATCAGCCCAGACGCATCCACAACGTACCTTGCATCGCTTGTGTTTATGCCCCTTCGAAGGTCAACGATCTTTCCTTTCGATATGGCGACATCCATGCGCTCATAGATTGCTTGAGAAGGGTCCAGGACGGTTCCATCTCTAACGACTATATCATTCAATCTAACTTCACCCCAGGAACCGGTCAAAATCGTGCAGGCATCCTACGCCCTTAACTCGCACTGTTCAATCGTCGTTTTGCCTAATGGAAGTCGGGGGGCTCTGTTTCTGTCTCAAGATTTCCTTGATCCTTTGGACGATGATCCACTCTTCGCCGTCTTGGAGACACTGAGGGCTAAGGGTTATCTGATTGCCCGATTGGGGCGCATAGACCGCCGGGTTCCCCTCTCTTAGAAGCCTGTTTACTTCAGAAGCCTTCATGCCCAAGCGGTCCTCCTCGAGGGTTACACGGGCCTTGGGCCATCCCTGCGCTGAGTATTCATGTTTGGCTGGGTCGGGCTTGACCTTCTCGACCTTGACCCCGTCGGACGGTAGCATTCTCACAAAGTATTCTACTATAGACTCCCATCTCTGTTTGCGGGCTTCCACGGCCTCGGGCGTGTAGTGCTGCAAGGCTACCACAAGCCCGACTATCTGTTCTTTGCTTATCTTCATGGGTCTGCCCATGTAATGATGCGGCGAACCGTGAGCCGCAATGGCCTCGATTAGGTCTGCCCTGCCGATCACGAATCCTGAGTCGTTTGGTCCCCGAATGTCTTTGCCACCGCTGAAAGCGACGAGGTCTGCCCCAGTTGCGGCGATGTCACGTAGGTTCTCTATTGGCGGCACTTCGGCTGCGGCATCGACGATCACTGGGATTTCATGCTTCTTACCTATCCTAACAATCTCGTTGAGCGATTCAAGGTCACATCCCCTCACTGAAGTGAAGAACACGAAAGCTATCGCGACTGTCTTGTTGGTTATTGCCTTCTCTACGTCTTCAGGGGTGTAGCTGTCCTTATTCCCGACCTTGATGAGCTTCGCACATGGGATGACGAAGTTCCTGGCGTACACATTGTCCTGCATGGCGGGCATGATCACCTCGTTCTTCAAGCCCTCAATGTACGGTATCCTCGCCATTTTCTCCGGGTCTTTGCCCGTCATGCATGCGGAAACCGCCATTACCAGAGCAGCAGCCGCGCCTGCAGTCACGTACGCCGCCTCAGCACCCGTTACCTCGGCGATGATCTTTCCAGCCTTTCCGTTCAGTTCATCCATGTCGACAAAGGCTTTGGCGGCTTCGTTCATCGCGTCAACGACTTCGGGAAGCATTATTGACCCCCCTAAGCTCGTCAGCGTTCCCCAAGCGTTGATGATCTGTCTAACACCTAGCTTGTCGTATATGCTCATGGGATCGCTCTTCTGTCAGCTATTTCGGAGACTTGCAGGCTATCGCGTCTATCTCAACAAGGACGTTCTCGCCGGGTCTGGGCAGCTTAGATACCTGAACGCAGGTCCTAGCAGGCGGAACCGTGAAGTAGGAACCGTAAACCTCGTTCATTTCTGCGTAGTGGTTCATGTCCGTAAGGAACACTGTACACTTCAGAACATCGTCTAAGCGGCTTCCAGCTTCTTCCAGCGCTACCTTCATAAGCTCCATCACCATCTTGGTTTGTTCTTTGATTCCACCTTCGACTGGTTTTCCTGTCCTAGGATCGTGGGGTCCGATGCCTGATAAGAACACCAAGTCTCCAAAACCAGTTGCCTTGGAGAGGACCCTCCCTTTTCCTATGACCTGTTTGGCAGCCGGCAACTCGGGTCACCTTTCCAGAGTAACTTCGATCATGAATAATAAGCTTTCAGAGAAGACCGAGCACTTTGCAACTTTGCCAGGCCTGCCAATCTCTAAGGAAGTGGTCGGTCTCCCGCAGAAACCCTCTTTCCCCTTTTTCAACGTAAGCCAATGACTCGTACTTAAAAAGCGTCTTGGCTACTAATGTCTACCGTGTTTTGTTCTCAACACGTCGTTGCCAAGCGATCAGAAGCGATGAGAAGGCTAAAGTCTGAAGGGTTACTTGGGCAAGGCAATTGCATGAAACCGCAAGGGATCTTTGTATAGATCAGTCCTTCTATGCTCCAGGGCGCTGCCCCCAAAGGAGCAATGACCATGAGTGCAAGCGACAGACCCTGTTACAGCACCCAACTTCGCTTTGCGTCCATGAAGACTTTACGGAATCGTACAACGCCAATAAGACGACATGCTATGCTTCCGAAAACGAAAATAAGACGGAGCATGTCAAAAAAACCAGCGGAGTCAGGAGAGCTGGGGCGGGGTTCCACTAGTCCGTGTATGAGCTGGTGCTACAACTGAACGAAAAAGGTTATTTGATGTTTGCGTTTATAGTTAGCTGGCGTCACCCCATTGGACACTTTGAGGCTCTGCTACGAGAACTGTCTGATTCCGCAGAAGAGGATTTTCCAGACTGCCGAAAGGCTAGAGCCCGAAATTGAGAACATGAGGCGTGCGACCTCTAAAGGTTACAGTAACGAAAGGGCCTCAATTAACCTGCCTGACGACAGGGTCATGCTGGAAAGTGTGGAGAAGGTGATAGAAGACAAGCTCCAGCTGAGACCTGAGTATCTTGTCGTCGTTGGCATCGGCGGCAGCGACCTTGGAACAATTGCTGTCCAAGAAGCGGTTCTCGGGAAGCTGCACAATCAGCTGAGCCAAGGTGTGAAGGTGCTTTATGCCGATACGACTGATTCTGACTACATCAACTGTATAATCGAGATGGTCGAATCAGCTCTGAAAAGGAACCGGAACGTCATAGTTAACGGCATAAGCAAGTCTGGGACCACAACCGAGACCATAGCAAACTTCGAGATCCTGCTCGATCTGCTGCAGAAGCACCAGAGAGATTGCCGAAGATGCGTTGTCGTCACGTCCGACAGGGACTCAAATCTGTGGAGCCTAGCGGCAGAAAGGAACTTCGATGCCCTGGAAATCCCGAGACTTGTGGGCGGACGATACTCTGTTCTCTCTCCAGTCGGCTTGTTCCCTCTAGGACTGTTGGGGGTGAACATCAGGCGACTGCTCGAAGGCGCTAGAGTAGCAAGAGACATGTGTGTCCACGAGAATATCAAAGAGAATCCTGCAGCCATCAGCGCGTCAGTCAAGTACCTTCACTGCAAGAAGCGAAAGAACATTTTCGATCTCTTCCTGTTCTCGAACGATATGGAGGCGATCGGGAAGTGGCACAGGCAGTTGATGGCTGAAAGTCTCGGCAAGGAGTTTAGCAGGAAAGGCAGGAAGGTCAACGTCGGTATTACCCCCACCGTTTCAATAGGCTCCACCGATCTTCATTCTGTGGCGCAGCTGTACTTGGGGGGTCCCTATGACAAGTTCACTACGTTCGTCCGCGTGGAAAGGAATAAGACTGATCTTTTGGTTCCGAAGATGGAAGGGCACGCTGAACTTGTTCCCGGGATACGGGGCAAGAGCTTGAACACCATAATGGACGCCATTTTCGAAGGGACAAAGATCGCCTTCAAGCGCGACAAGAGGCCGTTCATTGAGGTCACGCTGCCTGACAAGTCAGAGTACTCGATCGGGCAGTTCCTCCAGTTCAAGATGATGGAAACCATTTATCTGGGGTACCTTCTCGGCGTTCAGCCTTTCGACCAGCCAGATGTGGAAAGCTACAAGAAGGAAGCAAGAAGGATACTGTCCCGCACAAACTCTTGGAAGTGAGCCCGGCCCAATAGTGCCTTCCGTTGAGCTTTCGGTTTCCTGTTATGGATGAGGAGTCACCCAGCGGCTTCATGCCATCCGCCGTTATTTGGGTCTTCTTCCTCAGCCCAAAGACGCAGGACTGGAAAAGAATGAGGAAAGCCTGCAACAGGCTCCCTAGGAAATTCGCCAGCAGATGGGGGGAGCTAGACTAGCGCTCTAAGCTCGCTCCACTCGGCGCATCTTAAGGCTTCTTTCGAGCTCCAGAAGTGCTCCTTCATGGTTCTGGTTCTGGGTTATGAATGAGCCCACGATAGCGACTTTGGCTCCAGCTTGATCAGCGAGAAAGACTGTTTCTGCGTTCATTCCTCCGTCGACCTCTATTGGCTTGTCCGGGAACTTCTTGGAGATGCGCTTGATTCTGTTGGTTGCTTTGCTGCTGTATTTTTGCCCTCCCTGTCCCATCGGAACGGACATCAAGAGGATGGTATCTGCCTTACCGACGATCTCTCTTGTCAACGCGCGGCTTGGGGTGGGCAAGTTAAGGCAAATGCCAGCCTCGTACCCGCATTCTCTGAGGAGCGAAAGTGCCTCAGCGGTCTTCTTCTGCGAGGTGAAGGATTCGACCTGAATAAAGACCGCGGTCCCATGCCTTTCTCCCTTTGGCACGAATTCGTTGATTTCCATCAGGATCGGCAGCGGTTCGCTGACCATGAGGTGAAATGCCAACGGGATGCTCTTGTGGAGGTCTTCATAAAGGCGTCTCATTAGTTGAATGGAGAACATCCTCTTCCCAGGTATCATTGGCGGTCTCATAATGTCTAAGTGGACCCGGTGAATCTTGCCGGTCCCAACTAAGCGAAGGATCTGCGAGAACGATAGCGATGCCGCCAGGTTGTTCACGTGCTGGGACAGGTCGCGTTCGTACTCCAGAATCGACAGTGAGATTAGCATCAACTTTATACACTGATTAGACGGTAGAAGCTGTAAATAATGGTTTCAGTCTGAAGGAGGAAGACTGAAGAATGGCTAGAGCCGATTACTTCATTGGCATCGATAATGGCACGCAGAGCACGAAAACGGTAGTTGTGAAGGGCGAAACAGGCGAAGTTGCGGGCAAAGCGACAAAGGCTTACGGTACTATCGAGGGGTTACCTCCAGGGCATAAGGAGCAGGACCATGCCGTCTGGATCGACGCCTTGCATGAGACTTTGAAGCGAGCTTTGGAAGAGTCAAAGGTCAACTCGAAAGATGTCAAGGCGATTGGTGTCTCCGGGCAACAGCACGGTTTGGTCCCGCTTGATGATCAGGGAAATGTCATCAGACCTGTAAAGCTTTGGAATGACACAAGCACGACGGAGGAATGTGAGTACCTGACAAACAGGCTTGGGGGGAAGGAGAAGGTCATTGATCTTCTGGGTCTTACGATTCCTCCTGGGTTCACGGCTTCAAAGATCCTTTGGCTGAAGAGGCATGAGCCCGGTAACTTCAAGAGGCTCAGAACGATCCTTCTGCCACATGACTACATTAACTACTACCTTACCGGAAGGAAGGTGATGGAGTATGGCGACGCCTCCGGAACAGCCCTGATGAACATTCGAACCCGAAAGTGGTGCAGGGAAATCCTTCAAGCCATCGACCCGGACCTAGAGGGCAAGCTCCCACCGTTGCAGAGCTCTGACAAACCCGCTGGGAAGCTGAGAGAAGAAGTCGCCAGCGTTCTCGGACTTGATGAGGATGTTCTCGTCAGCGCTGGCGGAGGCGACAACATGATGGGCGCTGTTGGAACAGGCAACACTGTCAAGGGCATTGTCACAGCAAGCTTTGGAACATCAGGCACCATCTATGCCTACTCCGATGTGCCTACGGTCGATCCTGAAGGCGAAATTGCCGCCTTCTGCGATTCAACAAATGCTTGGTTGCCTCTTCTTTGCACGATGAACGTCACAGTTGCAACGGAGTTCGCAAGGAACTTGTTCAACCTCTCCCACGATGAGCTGACAAAAGCGGTTGAAGAGGCGCCTGCTGGTTCAGACGGCTTAATGTTGTTGCCTTACTTTGAGGGTGAAAGAACGCCCAATGTCCCAGACGGAACTGGCGTCTTCTATGGCCTTAACAGCAGGACATTTGACGAGCCACACTTCGTCCGAGCGTCGATGGAAGGCGTGACACTAGGCATGAACTATGGGCTGAATCGGATGAAAGAGTTGGGCATCAAGCCGACGCAGATAAGGCTAACTGGAGGCGGCTCCAAGAACCCGGCGTGGCGGCAGATAGCGGCTGACATATTCGATGCTGAGGTTGTCTGCCTCAAGATAGATGAAGGTGCAGCCTATGGGGCGGCTTTGCAGGCGCTCTGGACCTACGCCAATCATATAGGAAAGAGAATGAGTATCCAAGAGGTAACTAGCCGCTACGTTGAGGTTGACGAGGAGACCTGGGCATCTCCCAAATCCTCTAATGTTAGACTGTACAAGGATCTTCAGAGCATTCAAGACAACCTTAGCTTAAGCCTTCAAAAGACGTTCAAAAGACATAGGCGATACTTGGATCGATTCGTAGCCCACTGACGCGATCACGTGCGTTTTGGGTCATGTCATAAGGCTTGCACAAAACAGAGTCTTTCTGGAGCCTGTAAATCACCTTGTGATCTAAGACGGTTTGAAGGAAATTCCTCGAAGGCGAGATCCTCGGAAAAGGATTTGTAGAGCAGGTTCAAGTGGTTAGAGTAGGCTTTGCCACGGAACCTTGATCAATCTCTTTACAGTTTTCGAAGCACTCGAAAAGCATTTTATATCGCTTCAGCTGAGTTCTTGCCATCAAAGGAGAAAAGTGAGATGCAGAAGGTGAACATTGGTATAGTTGGCTGCGGTGGAATAGCTGGCGCCCACATAGAAGGTTACAGAGACCTTCACGTCCGGGGCATAAGAGCGTTAGAGGTGAAGGCAACATGCGACGTTTCCTTGGAAAATGCCAAGTCGAGAGCTGAAGCCATAGGCAACTTTCAGGCCTCCAAGCCCAAGGTCTACTCGAGCCTCGAGACGATGCTGGGGGAGAAGAACTTGGACGCTGTGGACATCTGTCTGCCCCACAACCTTCATCACACGGTAGCTTCTCAATGCCTCGAAGAAGGGTTCCATGTCATCATAGAAAAACCCTTAGGCATAACAATGAGAGCCGCAAGAATCATCATGGACAAGGCTGAGAAGGCTAAGAAAGTCGTTGCGGTTGCGGAAAACTATCGTAGAGCTCCTAAACAGAGAGCCTTCTGGTGGGCAATAAGGCAGGGGTTCATAGGCGACCCGCGCATTGTCATCTGGTCAGCCACAGGTTGGGGCCCCAACCCGTGGGGCTGGAGAGAGGACAAATTCACGGCTGGCGGGAGCTGGGTTTTCGACGGTGGAGTGCACTGGGCTGACCTGGACCGTTACCAGTTGGGCAAAGAAGCTGTTGAGGTCGTCGCAATGACCCATACCTTCGACCCAGTCAAGCAAGGTGTAAAGGTGACCGTGGACGACATGACTATGGCTATAGTACGGCATGAAGGTGACATGTTCTCACAGTGGTTATGGACTAGGGCGACGCCTGGGAAAGGAATGTACTCGCACACAATCTACGGCTCCAAGGGTTCACTCTCTGACGACGGTATGCACATCCAGAAGGATGAAGGCAAACTAGAGACCCAATCATCCGATGCTCTTGTAAGAAGCATGAGGCAGAACCTAGGACCTGATGGAACCGAGAAGCTCTTTCCAAAGGGGTCGACTAACGACTTCGCCATTGAACTCTACGACTTCTACGAGGCAATTGTGAGCAAGAGGAAACCAGAAGTTGACGCCCTAGAAGGCTACAAGGATATGGCCATACCGCTAGGATTCTACGAGTCAGCCACTGTAGGCAAACCTGTGAGAACAAGAGACATGGAAGAACTTCGAGTCGAGAGATACCAGAAAGAGATAAACGAGAAACTGGGAATCTAACAACAACCTTATTCCTTCCTGTTTTTTCAATCAGATAGCATCCTTATCTGTCAGCTCTCTTGACCTATGGGGACAGCGAATGAGCGTCAAAGCTAACAAAGAGATCATAAGCAGCCTGATGGAGCTTCCGAACCCATCATGGAAGGACGTCAACCAAATCAAGATCAGAGTCGCAGAAGCGTACCGGCTTAGCCACGTCCCTTCAAATTCTGAGATAATCAAATGCTTAAAGCCTAACGAGAAGACTAAACTGCTTAAGGTTCTGCGGAGGAAGGCAGTTCGCACCGCCTCAGGAATCACCGTTATTGCGGTGATGACAAAGCCTACATCTTGTCCCCAAAAGGAGCCTTGCGCCTACTGCCCTGGTGGGCCATCGAAAGGAGTTCCCCAGAGCTACACGGGGCTTGAGCCGGCGACACTGAGGGGATTGCAGAACAACTACGACGCATACAACCAAGTTAGGCACAGAATGATGCAGTACCAGGCGATTGGGCATAAGGTTGACAAGATCGAGCTCATCATCATGGGCGGGACATTTCCAGCAACCCCACTGGACTACCAAGAGCGGTTTGTGCAAGGGTGTCTGGACGCGGTCACGGGTTCATCATCCAGAACGCTCGAAGAAGCGAAAAAGCTTGCAGAGACCAGCAGAGTTCGGAATGTTGGCATCACTGTTGAGACTCGTCCTGACTGGGCTAAGGAACCTCATGTTGACCACATGCTCCTGATGGGCGTCACACGGGTTGAACTAGGAGTACAAAACGTCTATGACGACATCTACAGGATCGTCAACCGTCGCCACACTGTAAGAGATGTCATTGAAGCCACGCGGATTTTGAAGGACTCCGGGCTTAAGGTTGCTTACCACATGATGCCCGGTCTCCCAGGCTCGAACTTCGACCGCGACATCGAAGGCTTCAGGAAGATCTTCTCTGACACCAACTTCAAGCCTGACATGCTCAAGATATACCCTTGCCTCGTTGTTGAAGGAACGAAGACCTACGAATGGTGGAAACGGGGAGTCTACAAGCCCTACTCGACCAAAGAAGCCATCGGACTGATTTCGGAGGTCAAGAAGATCGTTCCGGAATGGGTCAGAATCATGCGTGTGCAACGGGACATCCCGGCGTACCTTATCAAGAAGGGTGTAACCCGGAGCAACCTTCGCGAACTTGTGCTGAATCGACTGAAAGCAGAGAACAGAAAGTGCGCATGCATTCGATGTCGCGAAGCCGGTCACCGATGGCTGAGAGACCACGTGAAACCTGACGAAAGGAACGCGCAGGTGTTGACTAGGAGCTACAAGGCCTCCGAGGGAAAAGAGTTCTTCATCTCAATCGAAGACACTGAGAACGATGTGTTGATCGGCTACCTAAGACTTCGGCTTCCGTCTAACAAGGCCCATAGACCTGAAATCACAAGAAAAAGAACCGCCCTAATCCGTGAACTGCGAGTTCTCGGTCCGCTTGTTCCACTCGGCAAACGGCTCAAAGAAGCACATCAGCACAAAGGCTGGGGAGCACTGCTACTTGATGAGGCCGAGGACATTAGCAGCAAGCACGGCTACTCTAAGGTTCTTGTGACCAGCGCGTTGGGGACGAGAAGCTACTATATGCGGCTTGGTTACGGGTACGACGGGCCGTACGTGAGCAAGAAGCTTCGATAGGCAATCTTAATATCACAAAACAGCATCTTGTTGCGTGGTTACGTCTCTCTGGCACAGTAGGAGGTCTGCGTCACGAAGACCGTGGACAAATACGAGAAAGTCAGCGTGCTAGCTCGTCGCCGAGGCTTCTTCTGGCCTTCATGCGAGATCTATGGCGGTGTGAGCGGGTTCATCAACTGGGGACATCTAGGCTCAATCATGAAAAGGAAGGTAGAAGACAAGTTCAGGGAAACATTCCTCCGTCGGCTAGGATTCCATGAACTTGAGTCACCAGTCATCTCACCTGAAAGGGTCTTCAAGGCTTCGGGCCATGTCACACACTTCAAGGAGCCAATGGCCGAATGCGCCGATTGCAAGAGAAGGTTCCGGGCAGATCATCTGCTCCAAGAGTTTGCCAAGATGAGTCCACAAGAGACGGACAAGATGGCGCTGAAAGAAGTAACAGACGCCCTCAGAAAGTACGCCGTCAAGTGCCCCGAGTGTGGCGGCAGTCTGTCAGCGCCCGAACACTTTCTCACGATGTTTAGGACCACGATAGGCCCATACTCCGAGGCGGTAGGTTATGGTCGTCCCGAAGCCGCTCAAGGCGTGTTTGTCGAGTTCAAACGATTATATGAGCAAACGCGGGAGAGACTTCCAGCCGGCTTTGCCACGATAGGTCACGCGTTAAGGAACGAAATCTCGCCACGGCAAGGTCCCATAAGGCTAAGAGAGTTCACGATCATGGACCTTGAGTTCTTCTTTGACCCGAAGATCCCAAAGTGCCCGTTGTTGGACGAGGTGAGAGACGAAACCCTGAGGCTCCTGCTCGTAAAGGACAGAGCGAGCGGGTCCAAGGCTCCAGTTGAGGTCACTGTAAGCGAAGCAGTCGAAAAGGGCTACATCCTCATGGAATGGCAAGCTTTCTTCATGGCCTTGGCAAAACGTTTCGTCATCGGACTGGGGGTCCCGGATGACAAGCAGTGGTTCATAGAGAAGTTTCAGTGGGAGAGGGCGCATTATTCAGTTCAGGGGTTCGATCAGGAAGTCCACCTTGACCGTTGGGGTTGGATTGAGGTTGCAGGCTTCAACTACAGAACGGACTATGACCTGAAAGGGCACATGACCGAAAGCGGGGTCGACATGAGAGTCTTCAAATCAGACGAGAAAGGCACGGTGAAGACTGAGGTCGTCGTGAAGCCTGTAACCGCCAAGATCGGACCAGCATTCAAAGAGGAAACAGAAGAAGTCACCGGTATCCTGGCAAGAGTTGACGCCAGAGAGCTGGAGAATGCGTTCAAGAGCCAAGGCTTCTATCAAGCTGGTGAGTTCAGGATTCTTCCTGAACAAGTCGAAATCATCCGTAGAAAGGTAGAGGAGAAGGGCCGCCGCTTCGTACCGCACGTGATAGAACCGAGCTTCGGTTCAGACCGTTTAACCTATGTCGCATTGGAGTATGCCTACACGGCCAAGAAAGGAAGAGCTGTTCTGAAGTTGCCCCGCGATATCGCGCCAGTTCAGTTGGCTGTCCTCCCACTAGTGAGCAAAGACGGCTTGCCTGAACAGGCCAGCCACCTGCATGAACTGCTGAATGCAGAAGGATTCCTCGCTGAGTTCGACGAGGCCGGGTCGATCGGAAGACGGTACGCCCGGTTTGACGAGATAGGAGCTCCCCTCTGCGTGACCGTTGATTACCAAACGCTCAAGGATGGTACTGTGACGATACGAGACAGAGACTCGTGGCGGCAAGTCAGAGCGAGGATTGATGACCTGCCAGCACTTCTGCGCGACTATCTCCGCTCCAGAAGGAACTTTGGAGACCTAGGCATGTCTTCCTGAAAAGGGTCATCCAGGTCATCGACATTCATATTCATCCAAGCGCTAGTTAGGCTTTTTAAGGTTCGCCGCCATCTTATTGTCAAACAAGAGAACGCAGCACATGAGGCGGAAATCCGTTGGTTTTCCCGGTGGAAGCAGAGCACCGTGCCAAGCGAAGGGCTCTTCGTCTTTGCCAAGATCACCTGAGGAAGGTTATTGACATCTTCCGAAAAACGACGCAGCTTATTGACTCGTTCGTGAAGAACGATAAGCAGTTGCTCACCCAGTCTTACGAGGAAGCCCAAAAGCTGGGCGATGAAATGGATGATTCAAAAAGAGCGGTCGCCCAAGAGCTCGTCGAGATCGGTGCTATACTGCTCAACCGCGAAGACTTTCTCCGGTTCACAGACATAACCAGCGAGATCGCGGACTTCTGCAAAGGGATCACCTTCAGAATATGGCAGATAAGCGAACGGAAATGGGATGTCCCAGACAGTCTGAAGAAGGGGACGATGGATCTTGCAGAGGCCGTTTCTCAAACCGTTTCCGAGCTCAGGGACACGTTTCTTATGTTGAACTATGGTTCTCCTAAAGTGCTTGAGAAAGCGAAGGATGTTGAGATGGCTGAGAGGAACGTGGACAACCTCTACCGTACACTAGAGGTAAGCATCCTGCAGAGCAAGATGGACATCCCTGCATTGCTTTTGCTGAGGGATGTGATCAAGCTCTTAGAGGATACTGCTGACAAGATTGAGGACGCGTCGGACGCGGCTAGAATACTAGCCTTCGCGCTGTAGGAGCCGAGGAAGTGACAGGCAAGCAGATTGAGGCAGAATTCGTAGAAAACTTCCTCATCGTCTGGGACACCAAAGGAGGGTCGGAACTCTTTAAACTCGGCTTCTACGGCAAGCCACTGGGCATACTCAAGCCCAAGACCCCAGAGTTCGACGTCCCGCTAATACTGGACCTGATGGAAGGACTGTACCTCTTTGAGAAAGGCAAAGTGAAGGTCACTGAAGGGTCGGACAGAAAAGAGGTGGACTCCAAGACACTCAGGAACCGGGCTAGAAAACTCCACGACGAGTTCGACGCAAGATATGCAGCATATCGAGATCTAAGGGAGCAAGGGCTAATCGTAACGCCCGGAGTCAAGTACGGATGTGACTTCGCCGTCTACAAGCAAGGTCCCGGGTTTGAGCATGCGCCTTACATGGTTTCCGTGAAGAGTCGCAAAGACAAGGTTACGGCTACTGAGGTAGTCAAGGCTGGAAGGCTTGCCACCACAGTTAGGAAACGTTTCATAGTCGCCGTGCCAGACCTAAAAGAGAACAAGGTAGAATACCTCATCTTCAAGTGGTTCAAGGCATAGGTGAGTCGGCTCAAGAGAAGAGTTCGAGTTTTGGTTTATATATTGTGTGTTCTTAAGCTGATTTCGCACCTCTTAAAAAGGCAGACCGCTCTGAGTTACTGTCGTGATCTGGTGCAATGCCCAGTAACTCCGAGTTCCAAGAGAGGATAGATGTTCTGGACATAATAATAGGCATACTTAGGGAGCATGAGGGGACACTTTCAAGGCTTGCTGACAGGTTTGACGCGATATATGACGACATATGCGGTTTCCAAGAGAAGATCTCTGTACTGGATCAGTCTCTAGAACGGCTGAATGGGCTGGAAGTCAAGCAAGTAGTGGGAGCCGTTGGATCGAAGGGACCCTTGGTCGCAGTCAAATGCAAAGACTGGACAGCTTTCAAGAACGCTAGCCAAGGAGCCTTGCTGGCCGCTTTTGAGGCCACACATGATCGATTCACGTTCTCCTCCGTTTCCGACCTTTTCGTCTTTGTCTATTCCAACGGCATACCCGAGGTCATGATGCTAATGGACCGGGACGCGGGAAAGGCGGCCATCTCCTCTACAGAAGAAGGAGAGGGCCAGACAGTTTTCTCTGAGGAACCCGTTTCGGAAGACGGTGACTCATTCTTTGAGACTGTCGTAAGCCAAAAAACGGTGAGACAGTGGCTTTCGGCCGAGTTGGGGATTTCAGAAGAACGGGTCATTGAAGGCAGGGTGCTGCGCTGAGCAGCAGCTACTTCGAGGTCGAAGTGTTCTTCTTCAAGCTGCATAGAAATCAGTCTAGGTTTTCCCCAAGTCTGGCAAAATGTCTAGAATAGTTTCGCTTCCTGGAAATACTTGGGATTGATTTTCCTATCTTGGCGAAAACAGGTCTTTCTTTGCCAGAAAGTAGTGAATCATCCCCTTTTTGACTAGAAAACCTTAATATGGGCGCATTTCCAACTATGAAGTCGAAGTAAGAAAGTGAGGTAAGAAGCAATGCTCAGGAAACTTGAAATTCCCTCAAGAAGAAGCAACCTAGAGATTGTTGCTGAAATCCTGAGAATAGCGAGAAAAGGCGCAAGAAAGACCAGAATAGTCTACGGCGCCAACCTCAACTTCAGAATGCTAGAAGAATACCTGGAAAAGCTCGAGAAGGCTGGGCTTGTCGCAACATCCCCGAACAACGGTGGCCTCATAGAGACCACCGAGAAGGGGTACGAGTATCTTCAACAGTTCGACAGCCTGAGACGTTTCGGCATTGATTGAACTAAGAGAGGAGGCGTGAGGTTAGATTGGTAGCGCTGTTTGTGAAGGACAAACCACAAGAGGACGCGATAGATGTCGCTGCTGAGAGAATCATGAAGATGCTGAAGGCACGAGGACCGACCGGATACGTAGAAGGGGCGGACGAGACAGCATTTGAGGACAACTCCGCCAAAAAGGAACTTCAAGAAAGACTCGTGCTAGACTTTCAGGATAGAGCTGCTGCCCTCGTGGACTCGGACAAGGCTCCAAACGAGCCTTCGAAAGGCGTTCGCACGGAAAAGAGAGAAGAAAAGAGCCCAAGGGATGCAGATGCTTTCGACGTTCTTGCGCGTGCCCATGCCCTAACGGACTAGGCCTTCAGGCACACGCTTCTCACACTATGGCATCTGCAAGGAGCGGGTTGGTGGACAGAGCTTGAAGCCCTGGGTCTTTCCCTTTCTGTTGGCTCTCGGAGGAGTCATATCCGACTACGCGACAACCCTGGTGGGTCTGAACATGGGATTCTGCGAGACAAACTCGCAGTATCATCCGGCAAGGGCATTGCTGGTCTTTTGGGCCGCCCTAACCTTAGTATCGCTGGCTCTACCCCAAAGTAGGTTCCGGAGAATAGCCGCTTATGGAGTTGTTTTGGGCTCCTACCTGGGTACGGCGAACAATAGCTTGCTGATCCTCGGATCGCTTTTTGCCTTGTAACACTTTCTTTTCTCTTGGCGAGCAGGTCGAAAGGTCTTTCAGCGCGTTCGCAGACTCCCTTTTCCGGTGTGTTCCAGCGTCTGAAAAGGACTAATCACCCATTATCTTCATGACGTGACTCTCCTATCTCACATATAAACTGCGAACTTCTAATAGGAATAATCAAAGGAGAAGTCACCGATGACCGATTCCAGAGAACGAGTGAATCTTGCATTGAACCATCAAGAGCCCGACCGGGTCCCGCTTGACTTAGGCGGAAGCCCCATAACCGGAATGCACGTGAGCACCGTGTACGCCTTGCGACAGGCTTTGAAGCTGGGCCGTCCCGGAACACCCGTCAAAGTTGTAGAACCCTACCAGATGCTTGGAGAAATCGCGCCGGACCTACTTGAGGCATTAGGTGTCGATGTGGTCGGCTTAAGCTCCGGAATAACAATGTTCGGCTTCAGAAATGAAGGCTGGAAACCTTGGAGGCTTTCTGATGGAACACCTGTCTTGGTGCCGAGCAAGTTTAATACGCAGGCCGACGACGGGGGCAATGTGCTAATGTACCCGCAGGGCGACTTATCTGCACCACCATGCGCCAGAATGCCGAAGCGCGGCTTCTACTTTGACGCCGTTGATAGGCAGCAGCCAATCGACTGGAAAAACTTGAATGTGAAGGATAATCTTGAGGAGTTTGGCCCCATCTCAAAGGACGAGCTGGAACATCTCCGTGTTGAGGCTGAAGGGCTTTACACCGAGACGGACAAGGCGATTCTTGCCAACTTCGGCGGAACCAGTTTCGGCGACATCGCGCTTGTTCCGGGGTTGAATCTCAGACATCCAAAAGGCATCAGAGGTGTTAAGGAGTGGTATATGGGTCATGTGAGATGTCCCAGCTACATTTACAGAGTTCTCGAACTGCAGTGCGAGACCGCCTTGGAGAACTTGCGCCGGATATACCGGGTTGTTGGGAACACGGTGACGGCAGTGTTCATCACCGGAACTGATTTCGGAACTCAGAAAGGTCCTGCCATGTCAACCGCAACCTATCAGAAGATGTACAAGCCTTTTCACAAACGCGTCAACGATTGGGTGCATGAGAACACGCCTTGGAAGACGTTCATCCATTCATGTGGCTCAATTGAGCCGCTTATCAAAGAGCTCATCGAAGCCGGATTCGACATCCTGAACCCAGTCCAGACCTCCGCCGCGAATATGCATCCACGCATGCTTAAAGAGAAATACGGCGACAAGATAACCTTCTGGGGCGGCGGAGTGGATACTCAGCGGACCCTACCATTCGGCACGACGGAGCAGATTAAGAGAGAGGTTCGAGAGCACATTCGAATCTTTGCCCCCAGAGGAGGTTTTGTGTTTAACACGGTTCACAATGTCCAGCCTAAGGTTCCGGTTGAGAATGTCTTAGCGATGTATCGGACCGTGCGTGAGTTCGGAGCTTACCCGATCAGATAGCTCATTCTGGCACTTTCCCCAAAGGGAAGGGAAGGATGATTTTCCAGATAAGCTTCGAGTATTTGGGCTGCATCCTTTGACAAGATAGGTCTCGAAAAGCAGTACAGAACGCTACGGAAACACTAGAGAATGCTAGTGGAACATGAGTACACAGTCGGATTCCGACGGAAAATCTTCAGCACAGTCGCAAGCTCCCCTTCTTTTTCTGTGTATGAATGGCTTCTGCCCAATTCATGTTAAGATTCTGCTGGAAGAAATTCCAAGGCTATAAAAGCTACATCCAGAAGCGGAAGTGATGGTCCATTCGGAATTTACGCTGCCAGTTATTGCTTTGGCAAATGAGGTGCTTTCAACCAGAGAAATCTGCCCGAGAATTAGAAGCCCGTGAAACAATCGGGGTACGGAAGTTGGGATACTGCGCAGGTTGCGAAGAGAGAACCCCGATGAAAGATTTTATACTGCTTCAGAGTCTGCGATATGCCCCATTATGAAGTTAACTGCTTTAGGAAAAAGTGTTGTGGTCACTACAGGACATGAAGCATGAAATCAAAGTCCTCCAAGACATTCGCGTCAGATCTAAAAATCACTGATAAAATAATTAGAAATTAGTTGGTCGACGATCTTGATGGTTTTCTCTGATATGGCTACCCTATTTAAGCAATATTCTTGAAAGGAGAGAGCGTTGAAGAGTCTGACTTCTTTCACGTCTGGGTAGAGCTGTAAAGCTCGAGATACAGTGTACTTCGCTTGGTAGGGAGTGAAGCCAAGCTTATTCTCAAGATAAGTAAGACTCACAAGATTCTTTGGTCTAGAATGCTCAATAATCACGTCTCTGATTCTCTGAATTCGTTCCGTCAGCGGACTGCTGGCCACTCTCCCCTCAAGAGCCCTATTCATCCTCTCCACAGCCTCCTCAATCGC
>CAYXIF010000025.1:0-33102 GCA_964465575.1 uncultured Candidatus Bathyarchaeia archaeon
CAGCTTTTTTCGCACTGTGCACAGAAAAAATTTTTTTCCTTAAATACTGAAGAAAGTTCAACGGGAAAGCTGGGAAAGTTTGAAGTCAACAACCGAAGTTCTGGAATTTTGAAGAATCCTTGGCAGAACAAGGATTCTGTTGAAGAATCTTTAACAAGCTTGCTGCGAAACCTTTGCACGGCTTCAGTTCTCATATGACTTCTTTAGCCGTTCGTAGTAGAAGCGTGGTGGTTGACATAGGATTTGCATAAGGCGGCCGAAAACTGACCGAGACGCTGAGCCAGCGAATCAACAATCTACATTAGCCTATAGGTTCAGCCCAAGCGGATCCAGGTTCAGCCAGACTGCTTTCCAAACCGTCATTGTTGCCAAAGAAAAGGCTAAATCCTTGCTATGACTATCAGCTGCAAACCCTTAGAGGACAGAATGGTTTGCGTAGCATATTCCGTGGTGCGGGAAAGCGCTTCGACATGTGGGGCAAGAATGCGAAGCTATTAGTCTTGACAGAGCCCTTATGGAGCCTACCCATGAGCTGGGTCTTTTTCTACAGACCCATCTTCCTCAGGCAGTCCATCGGTCTATCAGAAGTTCAGATGGGCTTCCTGTTCACGATTCTGAGTTTCTTCACAGCCTTCTCGCCTCTGGCAGGAGGGTACTTAGCCGACCGTTTCGGCAGGAAAAGGATCTTCATGTTGTTCGACAGCATGGGTTGGTTGTCCGCCATAGCCGTCTGGATAATTACTAACAACGTGTGGCTTGCTGTAGTTGCTTACGTGCTGGAAGGAACGGCCTACGTTACCTACTCTGTCTGGGAATGTCTATTAGTCGAGGATACTGCGCCCGAATATAGAGCCAGTGTCTACGGAACAGTGTCCTCTGTATTCAGCCTCGGCTCGCTTTCTACTCCCATCGCAGGCTACATAGTAGGTGTATACGGCATCGATCAAGGGGTTAGACTGCTTTTTTCCTTGGCTTTTGCGTCGATGGTTCCGATGTTCACGATTAGGCAACTGTACTTACGCGAGACTGAGATAGGAAGCCAGATCATGAAGGAGAAGACCTTTGCGGGACTGAAAGGGTATCTGGATTCGCTTTCCGTGATCAAGAGGAACAGGATCATTGTAGCGTTGCTTCTGACATCCACCATCAGCACGTTCTACTACTCGGTCTCCACTTACCTTCCGCTATACCTCATCGACGAAAGGGGCCTAGGACTGACCAAAGAGGCAGCTTCGCTAATACCAGCCGCCTCGTCCATCACCGGACTGGTCATAGCTTCACTATTGGTTCCCCGACTAACTTCGAGAAGTGGTTATATGAAGTCTCTGAGCGCCGGCTATGCATTGGGTTCCCTCGGCATCCTTCTTCTCTCTTTCTCGCCCAGGGACAGTCTGCTGTTGGCTATGATCTCAGGGGTTGTTCTGGGCGTTTACCTAGGGACATCTTTCGCGGTTTCCAGAACCTTCCTAACCAACGAGATCGAAGAGGCAGATAGCAGGGCAAGAGCCAAGATCCTGTCAATCACGGTCACTCTTTCGTATCTTCTGAACCTTCCATCACCAGCATTAGCCGGTTACCTTTTCAGTCTGGAGCCTAAGTACCCCTTTATACTTGTGTCTGGCCTGTTAACAGCGAGCCTTGTAGTATTGGTTCTTGCCACGAGAAAGAGGAGGATGGGCGCGAACGCCGCTGGCTAGGGTGAAGAACACTCTCAAGCTAGTATGGGGTGATCGGTAGACTTATCGGCTGAACCATCAGCGGGTCAGGTTTTCCACGGATCTTCTGGCGATAATGCGCCTCAAGCTTGAGCAGGAGTTCCTCAGCCGTGTCCTCGTCTGACTCAGCCAAGTTCTTGCTTTCTTGAGGGTCCTTGTCAAGGTCATAGAGCTCGAGATAACCAGCCGGATTGCCATAGATGTCTGGTCTCAAGGTCTGTATCAGCTTCCACTGTTCGGTTCTAATGGCTCTCTTCGTCATCCTCGTGTTCTCAACACAGACAACAGAATCACGGGCAACTCTTCCCTCTTCTGCGTGGCTAGCGAGTGATTCTCCATCGAACCTTGCCCCAGTCTTGACTCCCAGAAGCTCCAGTACTGTTGGTGTTATGTCTTCATGCGTCACAAGCCCCTTGACCTCACTCCCCAAAGGCATGTCAGGCACCTTTATGATAAGTGGGACATGGATGTCTCCTTCGTAGAGCCCATGGTGATCATAGTATATCGCGTGTTCGCCCAGCAGCTCTCCATGGTCGGCTGTGATCACAATGACTGAGTCATCGTAGATTCCTTCTTCCTTCATACACTGAAGAAACTGGGAAACTTGGTGGTCCGTATAAAGAATCTCCTCGTCATAGAGGCTGTCAACATGGGCTTTGCCATCCCCGTCCCTCTCTATGATTCTGCCGACCCAGCTCTTCAAGAGTCCTTTGCCCCAAGCTGTTTTTTCCATCAATGGTCTTAGGAGAGTCGGCTGAGTCTCAGCTTTGTGTAATGCTCCTCTGAAAGGAGGGGGAGGAGTGTAGGGGGCATGCGGGTCCCAGTAGTGTACGAACATAAAGAGAGGACCCGAGCCTAATCGGCCTTCTTTCCAAAGCTTCAGGAAGTTCACGGCTTTCTGCGTTGCGATCTCGCCCGAAACCTTGTATCCGCCTGAGATGACCGTTATTCCTCCAGTGAAGACGTAGTACTCGTAGCCCCTCGAGAACCATGGAGCGCCCGTACCCGTAAGGTTGTCTACGGCGATGGTCACGTACTTTTCTTTGTAGAGAATTTCGGAGAGCAATGGTATTTCCCGAGCTAGGATATGTGATCCTGAATGGCAAACAACCTCGTGGCTCAAGGGATGCGTCCCAGTGAACATGCTCGTGTATCCGGGGTGCGTGGGGATTCCTGGAGCAATGCAGTCGCCAAAGATAATGGCGTCCTTCGCGAGCTTGTCGATGTTCGGCGTGGTGTTGAGGTCGTATCCATAGCAACCCATATGGTCAGCTCTTAAAGTGTCCAGGGCCACGAAAACAACGTTTGGAGGAGTCATCATCCTCGAGTCTCCCGTGAACGGTTACTGGACAATATTGTCACATGGCTGTCTTATAATAGGCTCATCTAGTTCGAGCTGCCTAGGCATCTGTTCCTTGAAAAAGTCTTTGAAGGCTCAGACCGAACGTATTAAATACTTAGACAAAAAAGTAATTCTGTCAATCTTTAAGGAGACCATTCTAAGATGAGAAAAAGAAGCCACCCCCTCGTTCTAGCTGGCATGGTTTTGGCGCTCGGCATCATGTCAGTTTCCGGCCAGATCATTCTCCCTTTGTACAGCATCAAGATATCTGCGACCCCGAAAACGGTCACCGTTGGTGAAACCGTGAACATAAGCGGGAACCTAACACGAATCCTTATTTTTCCTCCCAGCCCCGTATCCGGTCAAACGGTGGCCATCCAAGCTAGGCCTCTAGGAGGAACCGTCACAACAAATGTAACACGGGTAACAGCGGCCGACGGAACGTTCTCGTTCGCTTGGACTCCTAACAAGGACGGAACCTATGAGATTTATGCGACGTGGGGAGGCTACACGAGCAATGTTGAAAGGGTCACCGTCAACCCACCGCCCTTCCCCTGGGAACTCGTAATCGGAGCTGCAGTTGGAGCGGTTGCTGTTGTCGCAGTTGTTTTCTTCCTTATGAAAAGACCAAAAACACCGAAACCATCAAAACTAAGGTTAACAGCGGATCCAAAGGTGATCTTCGCTGATGGAAGATCAACCTCCAGGGTTACTGTTGAACTGCTTGATGGTAGCAACAAACCCATGGCTGCAGAAGAGGACAGAGAGGTCATACTTTCCGCTTCAGACGGAACGATAGCTGGACGGGTTATGATACCTAGGGGTCAGTCTTCGGCGGTTGCGGCCTTAACGTCTTCGATGAGGATTGGGACAGTAGCCGTTTCAGCGGAGTCGGGAAGACTCCAAGGCGACCGCACAGAAGTCACTCTCAAGGAGAAGAGAAGGTTCTGCATGCACTGCGGAGAAAGAATGCCAATAGATGCTAGATCCTGTCCTCGGTGTGGGAACCTTCCTCCGTCAGGTGTGGACACTAAGGCCTGCAAGAACTGCAACGAAGTTATTCCGGTGGTGGCGAAGTACTGCGGTAGCTGCGGCGCCGGTCAACCCTCTTGAGCCGCTATACCTTCTCTTCTTTGAACTCGATCTTCTCAATTCTGGGGAGAGGAGTCTCCACGTGCAGATATGCTTCTACCATGTATTCTAGGGTTTTGCCGTAGACCCCTTCAGGTACTTGGTCCGAGGGTATGTTGAGGCCGCCTAATGGTTTGATGAGCATGCCCTTGCGGTTGAAGGTCTCCTCTTCCTTGAGTAACGCCTTGATCACGTCGATAGTTATCCGGTCTCTCTGTATTGCGTCTTGGCTCCAGACGTTGATCAGGTAGTTCAACCTGAACTTCACGCCCTTTGTTTCGACGGGCATCCTATATCTGATGACGATGTTGTCTGTGCCTTTCCGTGGCGGGGAATGAAAGTTGACAACCGCCTTTTCGTAATCGACGGTATAGTTGGCTTTCTCTCCGAGCCTCGTTCCAGCCGGGTGTTCAACGAATACGGTTGGTCTTAGTGGTTTCTGGCCAAGGGCAAAAGCAATCTTCTTGCCATCGCCGCTGAAGCGCTCTACCGTCTCTGAGTCCACTGAGCTTACGGATCTTCCCATTCCGACATCGTCCGTTTTGAAGTCAAGATTCGCGACTGAGATGGCGGGCAGGTTCTTCTTGATCTTGAGATCAGGCTTTCGCGTGCCTATGTTCTCTTTTGGCACTGCCTCTAGGTTTCGTTGCAGAATGTTGACCATAGCATTCTCGATATCGCCGAACATGCCAACACCGTCCTACGACTAAGAGATCACACATACAGGGGTTCGGTTAACAGCCCAGTTCAGGTCTGCATTGGCCTTATTCTGGCTACATGCTGGATTACGTTGGCTATTCTCGGTGCACACTCTGCATCGATGTTCCTGAAAGAGACGTATCTCACTTCCTTGTCAGAGTTGGGGTTCCTAAACTCGTACTTGTACCAGACCCTCTCGTTTGGCGAGAGAAGATACTCAACGTACGGGTTGTCAGATCCCTTTGGTCGCAGCTCGATCCATTCATGGATGAATATGTCGCTGGCCACATGGGTTGTTCCGTCGACGTATTCGAGGGCTATCTCCAAAGCCTTCTTGTCGCCGTTCTCTGCACCTGACCAGTAGTATAGCAGATCGAAATGGTCCAACACTCCGAACCTGCAGATTTCGCCGGTCTTGCCCTTTCCGAGAATCCATTGTCTAGTAATGTAGCCCATGACGCTTGTGGCATAGTTGCCTGTTTCCCCTGGAGCGTCCTCGTCAAGACGGTAGGAGACGCCGACAGGGCTCTCTAGACTCGTCAACGTGACGCCCTCGGTCATGTTGTCCACATACTTCTTCAGCCTTCTGATTTCTTCTTCCAACGCCTCCAGATCAGCTCTTACGTCTTCTTGGATCTTGTTCCAGTCTTCTGATCTGATCAGCTCTCCAGATTTCTTCCTAATAGGCTCAAACTTCGGCACACAATCACCCCTCAGTAACTTTTACTACGGCTCTAACTCCAGCTGCCCTGATGGAGTCTACAGCATCCTGCACGGCGGACAGTCTGCCCTTTTCAGAGACGGCTTCTCTTGGGATACGAACCTCGAAAGTGGCTGGCTGATAGGCGGTCCAAGTGAAGGTGAGTTTGGCTGTGGGAATGCCAACCGCAAACACAGACTCATCAAAAGCAGCCCTGTCGAAAATCCCAATCTGTTCTTCTAGGAGCTCCGTGTAGCTCCATTCTGAACCCTTCCTCAACAGTCTCGGCACCTTGCTAGATGACATGCTCTTCGTCACATTTGTCCTTCCTAGAAACGCCTTTCCTTCCTGCACTTTCAAGGTCTCTCCGCTTCGGATCAACCCGTTGAACGTTACTGCCTCATGTATGTCGAGGTTTGTGATGGTCGGATTCGTGACCTTGGCATTGGCCGTCTCGACACTGAGCATGACACTCGGCACGGCATCCAATACGCTGTTGCTTGACATGACCCATGTGTCGCCAGTTCTCACTTCTACTGTTCTGCTCGCCTCAGCTGACGGGTTCTCCGTAAGCTGAATCGGGTAATCTTTGGGCAACCCTAGCAGCATTCTTACCGAGGTCAGAACCGCACTTACGGTTCCTCCTCCCTTGAATTCGGCAATGGCCCTCTTTAAGCGGTTCCTATACTCAGAATCAGACTCCACCGGTGTTCTTTTAAGATTGAAGATCGCTCCTATCTGGTTCAGGTCTTGACCAAAGGCTGTGTCGACCCAGTGGGCCCTTAAGATTTTGGTTAAGTCTTTGTCTGCTTCGTCCAATCTCTTCCCGAGAGCAGCAGCCACTCGGAATAATCGAGACCTGTTATCCCAAGTCTTGAAGAAGCCTGCGAACCTTTCGAGTATTCCTTGGGTTCTGCTCATGCTGGCTTCTTCTCCTCCCAAGGCTTAGTAAGCACGTTGACCGTTCTGACCAAAGCTCTTTCCTCACTCACTATCTTTACGTTCTCTTTAATGCTGGTGACGGCTTCTTCAGCTTCCTTTCGGTAGGCTCTCACGGTCATCTCGCTGACATCATGCGCGCCCGCCACACCTATGGCGACTCCAACGATCCGGCTATACACAACGTCTTCGCCTATCCCCAAGGTCGAAATGTAGCTTCTAACTTTGGCTTCTATCTCCTTCGCTACTTTCGACGGTTCGGCTCCCTTTTGCAGCGCCGCGGTCAATATTACGTCAATGTGTACGGGGTTAGGTCTCAGAAACTCTACCCTTATGCCCGCAGCTCTCACATCGTCGATGACCCTTCGTATCTCCTCTGTGTCTCCTCCGTCGACTATGATCTTAACGACACCCCGCACGCCGTCTGGCATGTCTTCTACAAGGATCG
Organism: uncultured Candidatus Bathyarchaeia archaeon; assembly: GCA_964465575.1. Classification (GTDB taxonomy): domain Archaea; phylum Thermoproteota; class Bathyarchaeia; order Bathyarchaeales; family DTEX01; genus CAYXIF01. Next base: position 6,975 of record CAYXIF010000025.1, read on the forward strand.
AGTCTACGCCTTCTACACCTCTAACTCCGGCTTCGAGGGAAACCAGGGTCGCTTTTCCAGCCACCTCCAGTGCACGTTTGGCCCGTTCTCTGAGCTCTGCATCGGATTCTTGATCTGTACCAGTGAGGATGTCTTCCCTGTTGATGACGTATTCCACACCCATCAGTGGCTGAGGCATAACGCTTATCATCCCAGCATGGACGTTTTCTTGTCTCCCGGCGACTAAGGCTCTGACGGGAACATCCGCCTCCCAAGCGCCTCCCGGAGCTCTTTCAAGAACACGCTCCTCCGTTGTCACGTAGAACTTGACCTCCTCAGGAACATTGGAGTACGTTGAAACCCTCGTTTCGGCTGGAATTCTCACTTTCTCATAGGCAACGTAGTCGACGTAAAGCATTGAGTTTGGGTCCGGCTTCTTCCCTTCGGCCAGCCACTGAACTCCCTTCTCAGTTGGGGCGTAGTCAACGCCCTGTTCGAAGGTCTTTGAGGCTCCCTCTGCTGTTCCTTGGACGTCGGTAATGTTCTTGATAGGCGCATTCGTCAACTCGCAGACGGGCTTTCCATCGTAAAAGTGGGCTTCACGGCTGACCTGAACCTCAGCAGGCGCCGTGCTCCTTCCGAACGTGACGAAACCAGCTGCACGCTCTGCCGGTTTGCGCTCAACACCCAGGACCGAGACAACTAGATCCAAGGCGCTTCCTGTTGCTGTGTCAGTGAAGCCTGCAAGGTATACTTGGTTCAGTTGCTCGTAGAGGAACTCTACTTCCCTGCTTACTGCTTCCACTATTGTCCTTACAACACTTCCGGGGTTCATATCGGTTAGAGGTGAAGGGGTTCCGAAGACATAGCTGACGTAGAACGATGTTCTTTCATCTGGCTTGCTGCCTTCGGGCATCCACTCCAACATGTCCCCTGACAGTCGGTAGTCAACCCCTCCTTGCAGGACGATGTGTTCGCCACCTGATACGCCTTCGACCTTGGCGATGCTTTTGACGGGAGTGTTGGCTAGCTTGTGCTTGGTTCTACCACGTTCGTAGACGTGCTCTTCGTTGACTACGCCCTTCGTGATCTGGGCGAGTATGCTGTCTCTTATCTCATCGAAGGATTTCTTCAAAAAAGTCATCAGACCACCTCAAGATAGAACGGGAAGACTATATTTAACGGGGTGTTGCTCCCGACAGGCAACACGGCTATGCCTATGTCGATGCGGTGGGGATCATCCTCAGAGGCCTTGACTGTGATGCCGAGGATTTCGCTTACCCGGGGATCGCGTGCAATACACTCTGTGGTGTAGATTCTTGCCAGGTTCCTTGTCCTCTCGTTGTTAGGTTCGCCTACTAGCCCATGAAGACGCGAGCCGTAGTTGGGATGCCCAAGATCGGAGAGTTCGCCGGTTCTTGTTCTGAGGCTGTTGATTATGGCTTGGCTCAAGTTGTCCTCGTACTGGATCGTCTGGAGATCACCAGACGAGTCTAGAGCAAGGTCGCTTCCGAGCTCCTCGTCTACCACTCTCAAGTCTCTTCCAAGCATCTGTCTAGACATAAGCGGCGTTCTCCCCCAAGTCATCTGACAAGCAATTTGTTAAAAGATGTTGTGGCCAGCTCACTCTGATCGCCCACAATCTAGTTTACCTTTACTAGCATACCTTTTATGGCCAGAACTGCCCCTGAGCTCACAGATACTGAGGCCGGTGATTCTATAGACAGCGGCGCTGAAGACTGGACTTTGCTGGTTCCTCCGCTAGCTAGTGACAATTCAGAGCCCGCTGTTACTTCAGCCTTTGCGCCGCTCTCCAAACTGAAGTTGTTTCCAGCCTGAATCCCGGCGTCTGTTGCCGCAGTGAGGCTAAAGGAATCCTCACTCTCGACCTCAATGCTTTTCTTGCCCTTCATCTTGATGGTGTTGGCGGATAGGTCTATTTCGCCCCCTGATATCTTAACGGTTGCTCTGGAGTGGATCTCGACATTGCCGTCTCGCTTCAAGGTTAGCATCGTCCTGTTAGCCTCGATCGTGGCAACATCATCCTTCACCTGAAGAACCATCCCACCCGGCAACTCAATGTGAATCCTCCTCAGATTAGTGTCCTCGGAGTAGGGGGGGATGTAGACGATCTCCTCTTCGTTGCTTACTGGTGGTCTTTCTTGGTCAGTATAGAGTCTTCCTATCATTACGGGCGCGTTGATGTTCCCGTTGATGAAAGTCACAAGCACAAGGTCGCCGACATGGGGGATGTTCGCCAAACCTATCTGCTGAGCGGCCACAGGAACTCTCCTGAGCTCGAGCTCTCTGTATTTCAGCTTAACATCACATTCGTAGTTGTTCTTGTCGATCTCGCTAGAATGGGGGTAGACGTTCTTTACCTCTCCTATTTCGGCAATGTGAAGCTTCTTGATCTCGTTCTCGACTATCCTTCTTATGATCTCAACGATCTCAACATCCTCCAAACTCATGCCCTCCAACCGAGTAAGGTGATGAACCCGTCCCTTCTGTTCAAGATATGATCCACTGCCCTGACCTGAAATTCGCCGTTAAGGCGCTCGTCCTTCAAGCCTTCAACCTTGATTGTGTCGCCCAACTTAACCTCTGCGGTGCCTAAGATCTTGACGAAACCATAAACGGATCTAGATAGTGCCTCCATCTTAGCTCGCGCAACCTTCTCCGCGGTGTGTGTGTCCCGCACAACAGGATCATGCGTGAGCAGAGATGGCTCTGAGCCTGCGACGCCTTCGATCTGCTTCTTGGCGAACCAGTGAACGGCTTCAGCTCCAGCGTAGCTGGCGGCTCCTTCGCCTTGAACCGTGACGCCCCTGAAGGATGGTTTCCAATCAAAGCTTTCAGTTTCGATGAGGTTCCTTCCGTAGGATATGGCGTAGGGTTCACTGCTCTTGTACTTCTTGAAGACGAGCTTGTTTCCGCCTGTGATGTAGACATCGAATCCGCATCTCTCAGCAAGTTCTCTCAAGTGTTCATAGGCGTTTTTGCTGTCGTCGACGACGTACATGGGGAAGCTTATTCCGGCCGATACTTCATCCTTTTGGACGCCAGCTTTTTGGGCTAGGTCGGAGACGATCTCTCCAGCTGTCTGGTTCTCATATACTTGGTTGGCTCTCAGATCGAGTAGCCTTGAGGCTGCGTTGCACCCACTGACCCTCACCTCTGAGATTCCGGGCTCTATGTCTGTTACGAGGCCCTTGAAGATGTCATGAAGGTCGTCCTTGTATCCCAGCTGAATCGAGACTTCGTCGCCGCTCTTTAACTTCCGGCTCTTGTCGCCTGGGCCTAAGAGTATCTCAAACCATCCGGCAGGAACATTCATGCTGAGAGACACACGTATGCCGATGACAGTTCCCATGCTGGGTCGGAAAGCCTCAGAACCAATCGTGACATCGTAATCGGGTTTCAGCATTCTCGTCAGACTCAGTATCTGCGAATCATCTAATATCCTTTCATAACGGACATGTTTTCTGGCTTGAGAGCATCAGGATCGCCGTCTGAATGTCAAGACACAGTAGCCGGCTATCACTTGTATATGTTCCAAGCTTGCTCTGTCCCCTAGGATTTGGCTCTCCTTTTCTTGGATAGAAATATCGCGCCTCGTCTATATTTTGGGTCCACTTGGTAGTCTTTTTGCTCGGTTGATTCGTATCCGGATGCCTCAGCAATGAGCGTATATGTTCCCGGTTTGACTCTCTCTTGAGCCCTTCCATCCTTGCCTGTTACCAGGGTGTATCTGTCTTTTTCTCCTAGTAGTCTCACTGTCGCACCTTCCACAGGTTCGCCAGTTTCTGTGTCTGTAACCGTGATAGTGTACTCAAAGTACTCTTTGTGGGGCCGTACTGTATGCTCTTTCGGTCCAGGTATCACAACCTCGTACTGGGCCTTCTCATATCCAGGCGCTTCAGCAATGATCTTGTACGTTCCCGGCTCTAGGTTTACTTCCACAACCCCGTTCTCGTCAGTCTGTGCCTTCTTCTCGCCTTCGTCCCACACGATCCGCACTGGCACATTCTTTAGAGGCTCATTGGTCTCCGGATCAAGCACCTCAAAAGCGTAGGTTTCCGTGGATTCCGAGGCTTCATCAGACTTCTTCTTGGTTTCTTCCTTTGCTTCCTCTTCTTGGCTGGGAGGTGGCTTCTCCTCCTGTTCCTCCGGCTTTATGTATTCGCGAAGACTGATGGAATACTTGTACGTGGTGGTTACACTGCTTAGGTCGTTAACGTGTAGTTCCTCTATGAGAACCTGAGTCACTTCAGCGATGTCGGTAATGTTGGATAAGAAAGGAACCGGCTCTCCATTTTTGAACTTGGCCCGAAGGCTTTCTAGGTCATCTCTAGCTGTTTCGCCGTAGAATACGCCCTCAAAGGATATCTTAACAGGGTCTCTGCCCAAATCCTGTAGTATGTTCCCGCTTAGGCCGGGGATTTTGTGTTCAACGATTCTGCGTTTCTCTTCGATTGCGATGTTGTAGACGCTTCGAATCTCTTTCGAGGCTCCGGTGTCGGGGTCGCGCTCATGCTTGATAAGAGGCATGCCATCGATCTCTATGCTGCTCATAAGGGTATTCCGTACCTCCTGGCTGCATCACGAAGGATTCTGGCTATCTTTCTCTCCAACTCTCTCAGATCGCGCTCATCAGCCAACGATTCCACCCTAACCGTTACGTTCATGGGGCGTTGCAGCTGAGTGGACCGAGCGGTCTGGGACAAAGCTGAAAGCAAGCTCATAAGAAGAGAGGCCATCTCATGAAGCTTCAGTGAACGTGGGGCTATCGGCAGCCCTAGAGAAGGTCCGGCTAGCGCATATTGGTCAACGACTGTGGGAAGTCGCACAGCCTCACCTGCGTCTCGAATCAGAACCCCAATCGCGGCCATTGGGAACGCTCTTGAGACGCCTCTTTCCATTTCAGCGATCTGGGGCATCATCTTCCTTGAGGTTTCACCGATCAGCTTGAGCGCAGTGCTGCTCGCCTCAGCCACCATGCTACGGTACTTGGTTATTGCCGGCTCGACCTCTACAGCCAACAGCGAAGGCAAGACCCCGCCGTATGCCCTTGGCACCTCAGGTGCGGTCACAGGACCTTCACGAACTTCGGCCGGCCCACGTTTGACAACCGAAGGGATTCCAGTGAGCGGAGTGGCAGCAGCTAGCCCTTCGTAACCCTTTTCTATCAATCTTTCAAGGTAGGTCACGGTGGTTGGAGCTACGCCTTCTGGGGCTTGAACAACAGCGAATCTCTCGACCGATTCTGCGAAAGCAGATATGAGCGAGAACACTGCGCCATACGCAGCCTCTCCGACGCGCTCACTGACCGTTCTGATTGACTTAATAGTCTCTGGCGCAGCCGCCAAGTCTTTTTTGACGCTGGGAGGGCCAACAGCTTCTTCAAGGGTCGGTGGTGGGGGTTCCTTGGCGACTTTGACAAAGGGCTCCGCACCCGTCGCCACGGCATCGAACACGCCTTTGACCACTGGCAAAAAGCCTAGCGTTGCCTCTTGCACAGCTTTCACGGGCGAAGATGCCACGCTGGAAACGCCTGCCTTGTAGGCAAGGGCAGCTTTGCCAGCGAATTCCCTGCTTCTGGTTGGCGCTGCCAGCGGAGACGTCCCCTTGATGGCTTGTCCTGTCTCAAGGAGTCTACCCATGGAGTCTGCGGCTGCTTCAATGGCCTCAAGGGCTGGCTTGGGAACGACTGGAGAAGGAGGATGCGGCGCAAGCGCAGCTGTTTGAGATATCCTCCTTAGCTTTTCTACTTGGCTTCTGATCCTGCTTTGGATTCTGGACACAGCTGCCGCTTGGGTTTTTAGGAGAAACAGTAGCTTGAGCGGTTCGGAACCTAGAACGGTTGGTTCCCTTAACATTGAGGTTTCCATAGTCACCGTTGGTGGGAGGTGACTGACCAGATTCGTAATCAGAAGGTTACGCATCCATTCGTTCAGAGCTGAAGCGAACTTGATCGCGTCTTCAAGGAACTGTATGCCGATAGAGTAGACGCTGAGCAGAGCCTTGTTGAGGGCTGAGATCGCGTAACCGAATCTTTCAAATGTGTCAATGCTTTCGATTCAAGATTCCCCTGCAGACAGTCTGCGCCAGAAAAGGTCATTCGAATATGATTCTAGTTGTTCCTCTCTCCTCTGGTCTCTCATATCTTGTTTGGCTAAGCCTATGCGTGAGGGCAGCCATCAGAAAGTTGATTTGGGTTCTCGTAAGGTCGCTTGGATGGTCGGCGAGCCTGTATCCGTAGTCAAGGCATAGGGAGGCTAGTTCGAGTCCATCAGGGCTCCTTACGAACTCCTCCATCTCTAGACTTTTTTTTTAGCCCCCTCTTTCGAAGCGACGCCGCTCAACTCGAGGACTTTGGCGCCTATAAGCTCGGGCGCGCCGAACATCATCTCGGCAACTTCTTCAACAGTCAGCTTCGGCTCAACTAACCCCTTTGAAGCAGCAAGCCTTAGTGCCTCGAAGTTCTTAGTAATGTCCATTCTGGTAAGGTCTGGTGTACCGTCTTCCTTCAATGGGATGTTGCCTATTGACGCGAAGACTTCGGTTAGTTCTCCGTCGGTTAGTGGGCGTATCTCTACTTGGGCATTGTACTCCTTTATGGTCAGAACTTCGCGTCTGCTTTTTCCTTTGAGTATATCGTCCTTCGTAAGTTTTTTCATCTAGGTCCCGTCCGAAGAGGAAGTTGAGTATGTCTTGCTGTTCTACTATTCTTCTCTGACTCTGGTGGCCGTGAAGTTGTAGACGCTTACGCCGACGCCCTCCGCGCCTAGTTCGAAGCTCTTGTCATCTATGTAACATTCGTCGAAGGTTATCCTTTTCACTAGGTCGTTGCCGATTTTCAGCTCAGCAACTAGGTTGAAGGGCAAAGTGACTGGCATATAGAGGAGATCATCGAGCTTTTTGCACACGGACTTGACCCTTATAGTTCCTGAGACTGTTATTAGGCCAGATTCGACGCCTATACGCTCGGCGGCGCCGACGCCTTCTATGTCTACTTGTCTTCTTTTTGCTTTGTATTCTAGGGACTGGATTCCTTTTACTTCTTCTCCGTCGATCAGGACTTTGCTCGTAGCTGCGGACACAACCATTAACGACATGAGACATGACCTCCTTAGGCTTGAACCACGATCGTCGCGTAGATGTAGTCGATTGCCCTGACAGGTCTTACAGCTAGGTCAACCCTCACTATGCCTTGTGCGAAGTCTAGTTCGGAGGAATAAACATCCACCATGAACGCCGGCTCAGACAGGTCCGCGCTGGGGACGATTGCGCCTTCCCTTTCCATTCGGATCAGGACTTCAGTCAGCTTTTCCTTCAAAGCCGTTCTTCCAGTGGGGCTGTTCAAAGTCCCGATGAACTGGTCTCCTACAGCCTTTACGAGTCTGACGGCATGGTCTACGGTTCGGATGACGCTTACCTGCTCTTGGCTAGTTGCGATCCCTTTGACGACGATTATGCCTCTTCCTCTCTGGGCCTGAAGAGGCAAGATTCCGGCTGTCAAGAGCTGCCTGAGCTCAGATGGAGTATAGTACCGCTCGAGCTCAGACACTCCTCTCACAGGCTTGTATGTCGGTGATTCGAAGTAGCTCAGCCTACTGATCAACCCGGCTACGGCTCCGGAGACTCCATATGGGGCGACCAGAACGAATCTGTCGCTACTCAGCTTCTCGGTTCTCTTGATGATATCTTTCACGTCTTCGCCTTTCGAGACTGTTCCTATGCCAATCCGGCCCATGGCGTCGTTGCTCATGTTCGCGCAGTGAGCCTCGATGACCGAGTGGATCGCTGGGTCAGAGATATCGCAAGCTAAGACCATGTCGACGTTGGGTTCAGCCTCTAGCTTCTCCAAAGCAGCCTCGTAGTCCTCCTTGGCTGGAAGCCCTGGGTCTTTCCCACCTTTCAGCACATCCTCCACTGGAACGGGGTTGTTCTTTGGAAACTCTGATGCGGACTTGAGGTCGTCGGCTGTGACCAGCGCTGAGTTCCCTTTCACGTAGTTGACCAGGTACCTGTCACTTGCTGGGTCCATTACGAGATTGTCGAAGACTTCGAAGGCTTCCCCGTCGCTTGCCAGAAGCCTAACCGTGTTCTCTAATGTGCCTTTCTCAACTTTGATCTGTATCTTGTTTCCTGTTAAGCCTATCTTCTTGGCTTTGAGGTCGACGGTCTTGGCTTTTCCTCCATCTTTAAGTGTGGTCGATGCGAATTCTCCGCCCTTGCCTACTATTCGAATGGCGACGACTTCGAAGACGCCGTTCTGGAAACAGCTCTTCGCCTCTTGGGTCAAAGTGTAATCGGGGGTCGACCCGAAGGTGTCGGTGAACTCTTTCCAGCTAGCCAGATGGGTAGGCGTTAGTATCGGCCCCTTCTCCGCCGTGCCGATTAATGAGGCTACACCAGAAGGATACGTGGGCGGCGGTATGATCTCCTTGACTACCTTAATCTCTACTCCAGGTAGAACTCTGGGCAATAAACTCACCTGTAGAGTCTCTTTCCTTCACTTCGTATTTAAGATTTTCACCGTGGAGAACTGACGGCTAGCACATGCGATGATATTGGTATGGAAAGCGATTGCGGAGAGCACAATAGTCCGTAGGATGCTTCTTGACTCGAAGCGGGACTACGTGGTTTCCGGCGCTTTTGTGCTCACGAGCTTGCCTTCCTTTACCTCGATCTCCATGTCAACGCCGCAGTGCAAACACTTGACCTTGCCCTTGAAGTTCCAGTACTTGCTACTCTCGAGGTGAAGAACCCTCCTGCATTCCTTATCTAAGCAGAACACGTGAACCACTGTTTACCCTCCTTCTTCCAGATATCTTTCGGCCTCCAACGCAGCTCTGCATCCTGCTCCAGCCGCTGTGACTGCTTGACGGTACATGTAATCCTCAACGTCGCCTGCTGCAAAGACTCCTTCAACACTAGTCTTCGCACCTTCCTGGGGGACAACGTATCCTCTCTTATCAAGTTCAATCTGTCCTTTGAAGATGTCGGTGTTCGGTTTGTGGCCGATTGCTATGAAGACTGCGTCGCATTCCAGTTCGAACTCTTCTCCTGAGTCACCTTTCCGTAGCCTGACCCCTTCAACCCTATCCTTGCCGAGAATCTCTTGGACAGTGCCGTTCCAGATGAACTCGATCTTGGGGTCGTTAAAGGTTCGTTCCTGTAGAATCGCGGACGCTCTCAGCTTGTCTCTTCTGTGAACGACCTTGACTTCTCTCGCGAATCTGGAAAGCGCTAAAGCCTCTTCTAGGGCCGCATCTCCTCCGCCCACGACCACAGCCTTCTTGTCTTTAAAAAAGGCCGCGTCACAGACAGCGCAGACTGAAACTCCCTTCCCCCTCAGCCTTTGCTCGCTTTCTAAGCCTAGCCACTGTGGTGAAGCCCCCGTGGCAATGATGACTGCCCTTCCGTAGTACGTTCTTTCGTTGACCTTGACTTTGAAAGGTTTGCTGGAGAAGTCTACTGATGTTGCGTCTTCGAAGATTGCCTCGGCACCGAAACGTTCAGCCTGAAGAAGCATATTGTCCACCAGATCGGGTCCAAGAATACCGTCTTTGAACCCTGGAAAGTTCTCAACCCCTGTTGTGAGCATGAGCTGCCCACCCCACATGGTCCCGGCGATGACAAGCGTCTTCAGCCTTGCCCTGCTCGTGTAGATAGCGGCCGTCAAGCCTGCTGGTCCAGAACCGATGACTAGAACATCATACATGTCTGCTGCTCCTCGAAAGATTGCCCGTCAAGAAGAAACTATGACTAATTAGGCTAATAACTTTGAAGCAATGTGCGCGTGACCGAGACAAGTGTGGCTCCGATCTTAGGTCTTGTCAGAACCTTGGGTTGATGTGGTTAGGGACCGACGCTGTGTAAGGGTAGTGTGCTTCTAGGACGAGCCAGAGATCTGGAAGGCATCTGAAGCAATCACGTAGTGACACTGGAAACAGCATCATTCAGGAGGCCGAGTCTGGCGGCAAGCTCCTCTTCAGTGCGATGGGGTATCATAAAGGCTCGTATTCGCGTTTGGCCGTCAGCTGCACGTGCCAGCAAGCGTATGTACTCGGCGTTGACGGTTTCAGGGTCACGCACCTTCAGATTTGAATGTGCTCCCATCTTGATGCTGGTTAAGCTAGACTGGTTCGTCGTCACGAGCACTTGCCCTTTCTCAGCTGAGATTCTGACGCCTGACGGCACAATCTCAACCTTGCCCTTGAAGTGGAGCCGCGACTCAACCAGGGCATCTCGCCTACACCTGACTTCGTCGGTCAGAACGAGTCCATCGTGCTTGCAGAAGAGCAGAGTCCTGAACGCTTTCGACAGCACATCTTCCGGATAAGCCTTGGTTAGGTCTATTCGGATTGTCTCAACATTGGGCTTGCGGTCATATTCGACGATTCTTCCTTCGTGTTGCCTCCCAGGGGCTTGGCTTTTCCCATCAACGAATATGAGGTTGTGGCCCTCCGCGTTGCAGACGGAGTTCTCGAACCTCGTCTTGCCAAAGTATTTGCGGTCGTATATGCCTATGCCGACGTCGCGGATGAAGTTGTTCCCGTAACAGTGATAGATGAACTGTCCTACGTCCAAGTGCCCGTGAGGCTCAGCGTTGTGCCCAGCCTTCACCGCCAAGGTTGGGGAGTCTTGGTCGGTCCATGAAGCACGTGTTACGATCACACCTATGCTACGGTACCACTTTGCGGTTTCGTCAGGGGGAGATGGCTCTGGATGACCAGCATGCGCCCAGAGCAGGTCTCGGATGGTTCCCCCTTTAAGAAGGTTGTTCTTTTCGAGTTGTTGCATGTACCATTCGATTGAAGGAATCCTGTAACGATCTAGAAGCCGCTGAAGAACATCGACATACACGGTGGGCACGCTTCCTGTGTCGCCGAAGTTGACTTGAGACTGAGGCGGCAGATAAGCCCAAACCGGGAACGTTGCCGTGGCTTTGATCCTAGGGTCATCCAGAAGGTCCAGCCGTCCGTTCGTGACCCTTGCAAGCAGGTCGTAGAGATAGATGACGCGGGAGAACCCGTAGAACCAGTATCCGACGCCTTCAACCCAAGCTCCGTCAGGGTCAGCTGTGGCGAGGAACCTGTCAATGCTCTGCAGAAACCTGCTTAGAAGCTCCCCAGCCCAAGGTTCGTCTAGAGCCGTCAGGATCAAGGCGCTGCCAGAGTTTCCGCAGCAGACACCGCACCAGTTGGACTCGTAGCGAGTTGTCCACCGCTGGGCGTTGTAGTGATCTCTTAAGGGGATGAGGACTTTGCGAAGAATGCTGTGACGCATCCATTTTAACGTCTCGGGGTCCAACTCGTTCTGGAAAAGGTCCCAGAGATCCGCAAGCAGCAAGGCGGTTCCTGAAGAGAAGAGGTCGACTTGGCTTTCAGCTTCTGGGCTTAGGGGAAGCGCCACGTGGGCTGGCTTGACCCATGTGAACTCTTCTATGATCGCCCAGATGTAGTCTCGGCACCGATCAAGATACTCAGGGCTTCCTGTTAAGATGTATGCTAAGGCAAGGTCCTCTGTCATCCTCCTCCGATAGTCGTAAGGCATCTCGAAGGGGAACCGTCTTCCGGTTCTGAAATAGTCATCGTACAGGCTACGAGGAAGCTGCTGGATTGGCATCTTCAATGCTTCGTCACAGTACTTCAGTTTTTCTTCTAAGATCCTCTTCCATCGTCCCTGCTTTACACGGTCTCGAAGAGACTCTCTGCTCCCGACGTCCACAAGTAATAGAGGATGCTGAACCGGCAAGCGAATAAGATCCCTCAGGTCTTCTGGACTAGGTATGGAGTTCATTCCTTCCTCTCCTCAGAGGTGTGGAGACAGTCGCTAGTCACTAAAGCAAACTAGGTGTTCTTAAGATTTGTTCAGTCTAGAAATGTGGCTGCCATATGGCTTACCTGCTCATAGCCACCTTCATTCGAAATCCTTAATTCGAGCCGACCAACTATCGCACTTGGTGGGTTTATGGGCAAAGCCATGGTTCTTGTCGATAGTGGCTTTCAAGAGGCTGAGCTTCTCTACCCCTACTACCGATTTCAGGAAGCAGGATACAAAGTTGACCTTGTTGGACCAAAAGCCAAAGAAACATACACGGGCGAGTACGGGTATCGCATAACCTCGGACCTAGCACCAGAGGAAGTCAAGATAGACGAATACGATGCGATAGTGATTCCGGGCGGGCGAGCGCCAGACCGCATGAGAACAAAGTCGATGGTCGACTTGGTGAAGGAAGCCTTCAACAAGGGCAAGGCCGTAGCAGCGATCTGTCATGGTCCACAGATGCTCATAGAAGCCGATGTGGTTCGAGGAAGAAAGGTCACGAGTTTCGCCGCAGTCGCCACAGATCTGAAGAATGCAGGTGCGATCTGGGAGAACAGCTCAGTCGTCGTTGACGGAAACCTAGTTACTTCGAGATGGCCTAGTGACCTGCCCGGCTTCTGCAGAGAAGCGCTGAAGCTCTTGGAGTGACCCTTCCCCTCTCCTTTGCTGCCGCCGGTCTAGTAGCCTATCTTGATGTCACTATACGAGTCCCTGACTAAGAGCTTAGGCCTCACCCGAGGAGTCGCATCAAACCCTCGAGGCTTTCATAGGCCTTTTGCATAGCCTCTGGCGAGTCTTCTGTTTCTCTTCCGAACTCGACAAAGTTTCCAAGGTCGTCCATAGCGTCAAGTGTATCTGTGTCCCTTTGTACCGAAAGATCTCTTTTCTTTTGTAGATGACAACTTTCTCCTTCAGGACGGTCCCGAAAAAGGTTTTCAGCTAGTCGGGTTCATGAAGCTCAAGGACAGAGACCTTGCTCTTTTTCGGTCGTGGGATGTCGTCTCTTTCGTAGTAGACAAGCTGAGCACTCTTTCTGCCTTCGGTGACCCTTAGCTTTAGCCGACCTTTGGGACTGCGTAGTAAGTGTCGATTTGATGAAACGTTCCGGCGAGGGACAGCTTCAGCTTCCTAAGCTTCTTTCTGTAGACAACAAGTGAGTCAGCTCTTGCTTTGGCTCTAACAGATTTCCTCAGATGAGCCTAGTGCTTTTTCCGTCATAAGTCACCGTTCCCGAATTCTTCGCCTTCTCCTTAGTTTGGTAGTGGGCAGACTACGCGACAGAAGCGAAAAGATCGCGAAAACAGCTCAAGATGCGAGCTGGACTTGTCATTCAGGTGGTGTCTAGAACTTTTCCATCGACACTATTTCTGGCATGGGCTTCCTTGTGCCGGGTTCTGCGAATTTCTCGGTTGTCGGGTAACCCAAAGGTGTTATGGCTACCACGTTCACGTCTTCGGGCACCCCAAGAACCTTCTTGACTCCATCGTTGTTGAAAGAGCCTATCCAACACGTTCCAAGCCCTTCCGCTCTGGCTGCGAGTACTAGGTGTGTAAAGGCTATGGTGACATCTACAAGCATGCTCATGTCGCCCATGTATCCTCCTCTATTCCAGTTGATATTATAACCGCAAGCCACTATGACCACGGGCGCTTCGGCAATGAACTCCTGGTTCCCACAGACAGGCACAAGCTGCTTCCGTAAGGCTTCTTCCTTTATGACTATGAACTTCCAAGGCTGACGGTTCGACCCTGAAGGCGCGATTCTTACGGCCTCCAAGACTCTGGTCAGGACATCTTCCGGTATGGGGTCCGGCTTATAGGACCTGATGCTTCTTCTGGTTCTGATCACTTCATGGAAATCCATTTTCCTAACCCCAGACGCAATGCTGTCACGGTTACTTTGATCATGAAGCAGTCTTAGGATATATCGCTTCCTTAGTGCAGAGCTTGGATAGCATAGAGACTTTCGCATCATTGTAGGTTGACGACGAAGAAGTACACCGTATTGTCAAAAGGGTTGCTCTATCCCAGTGCTTTCTTGATGACTTCGGCACTGAATGGTCTTCCATGTCCTGGGTAGACGGTCTTCGCACCCAGGTTCAGAAGCCGCCTCCAGCTTTCCTTCACTTCCGCAATGTCGCTAGCCAAGACCGGCAATCCGGGGTTTCGCCTTAATGGAAGCTTGTTCATTGCTAGGTCTCCTACAAAGGCTTCTCCCGAATCCAGCAGTACGCTGAGTGAGCCTAGAGTGTGGCCAGGAGTGTAGATGATTCTGCCCGGGATGCCGTATTGGCTTAGGGGAAGACCTTCGTCTTCGACAACAATGTCGACCTCGGTTGGTGGAGCCTTTGGCCACATAAGCATTATCAATGGGACCGTCATGTGTGCGGTCCAACCCCATCTGCCAACTCCTTTTGGTATGTGAGTCTCTAACCATTCTCCTTTCTCGACGCATTCTTTGTCCAGCCTGTGCACTGCTACTTTAGCTCCTGTGAATTCTTTGATTTCCCTGAGTGAGCCTATGTGGTCTATGTGTCCATGGGTTACAACTATTAGCCCTATGTCGTGAGGTTGCACCGGAATGTCGTTTACCGCTTTCTTGAACTTCTCTGTCTTTCCGGGTGCTCCTCCGTCGATCATGGCTGTTGAGTCACTCCTGATTATGTAGCAGTCGTCAAACCCCAGCCCCATCGAGTAGATCTCCACGTTCACTTAAGTTGCCTCAATGCTCTAATACGTCTCAGATAATATTTAAGTATCTTACTCTGTGCGAATGCTGACTCGTTCATGGTGGGATCTCTCGAAGACTGTTGCTGAACGAGGAAGAGCTCTCAAATCCGAGGTACACCTGTACTGCTCCCGTGGTGCAGAAGGTCTCTAGTCTCCCCCGTAGAAGCAAGAAGACAGAAACAGAGAAAGCGGCCTGTTCATGGTGCTTCTATCGTTTGTTGGCCCGGTTCAAGAACTTGGATTGCGCCCCCGTAGGCACACATGCACATGCAAGCTTGGTGAAGCGCGGGCAGATTGCCGATAATGACTTTGATGGACCCAGGCGCCCATGGAGAGGCTATCACCGGGATACAGGGCTGAGGCGTCAATACTCCCATAGCAGCCGCTGTTGCCGCCGCCACCTGAGGATTCGTAATCGCGATGCACATGCCAAAAGGCTGGATGTTGACCATAGGCTTATTATCCATGATCGTGGCTACAGGCTTCCCCGAAGCAAGAACCCTATTTACTGGCGGAACGAATAGATCTGAAGGCATAGTTCCGAAGGAGCACTTCAACTTAGCTCCCGCGGTCACTAGAAGAGGCATACGCATCAGTTGTCCCATTGAGAACGATGGATATATATCTTGTTTGGCCCACTTGTGGACGCATGAGCAGCCTGCGTACGCCATTCGCCTGATCTCTCAGTCGACGTTCTGATGAGGATTAGAGGGATGGCCGCACCCGTCAACCACCAACTTGGCAATCCGCTAATCAATGTAGGCTGCCAGTTATAGAAGATCGATATTCTTCTTCCCGATCAAAGTTTCCGAAAAGTTATTTTTCCGTCGGGCCTAGGGTGCTACGTGAGGGTCTTGAAACTACGGGAGAGTCTTGACAGGGATATGCTGGCGAAAGTCAGGAGAAGATGCATCTCCGCCGAGACCTGCCCCTATATGGACCCGTTAGAATGTGCCAAATGCTTCATGTTCTTCGTCGTCTACATCGAAGATGCCTTGAAGAAAGACAAGCATCACTGAATGGGACGCCTGACATGACCTGTGAATACGCAATGTGCTTCTAGTATATCACATAGGCTGCAAGCATTGAGCCAGTAATCTGCGCGACCTTCAACCTGGGAATCGTCCTTTGGAAGGTTCTGTGGTTCTTCCTTCTTGGCATCATCCATATATGCTTGAGAAAGAGTGTAGTCTGAGGACTGCTGAGTTGAGCGAACGCAGAGGAGATGAAAGGAGAACTCTTTTTCCTGTTCTTGTCATGGGCTGTCTATATGTCCTAATCTACGGTTTGGCCTTGCTGGCAACAGCACCTTATGAAGCCGCTGGTATGACAGTATTCGAGAACCCAGATGATCCCAACAACGTAGTGAGTTTCCTGCTGACACTAGTGTTCTTTACGGTGCTGATCCTGCTAATCGCCAGGTTCTGGAAGAAGCAGTTGATCCAAGCGATTGTTCTAGGAGCAATGGGTCTTACTGCCTTCTATGAGCTCTATCCTCTGCTTGCCTTTGTTTCGGACTTGTGGGCACTGTTCCTTTCTGTGTTGGTTGCAGTTCTCCTGATCTTGGCCCTCTTGAAACATCCCGAATGGTACGTAATAGATGCCTGTGGTGTCCTTGTGGGAGCTGGTACCACTGCGATGTTGGGCATCTCATTGAGCATTCCTCTGTCGGTCGCCATGCTCATCACATTGGCAGTGTATGATGCTGTGTCAGTCTACAGAACGAAACATATGATCGACCTTGCAGACACTATGTTGGACCTTCGGTTGCCAGTAATGTTGGTTGTACCGAGAACCGCAAAGTATTCTCTAATTACGGAAGTAAAGAGTCTGAAAGAAAGAATCGAGGGCTCCGAAGAGAGAGACGCTTTCTTCTTGGGATTAGGAGACATCATTATTCCCGGAATACTAGTCGCATCCACATTTCGTAACATTGCCGGCAACGGTCTCCCGATTGCTTTGGCAGCTATGGCTGGAATACTCTTTGGTTTTGCGGTCCTTATGACGCAGGTTCTCAAAGGAAGACCGCAAGCAGGACTGCCATATCTGTGTGGCGGAGCAATAGCTGGTTACTTGGCATCAAGCCTGACGCTACTCGGACAGTTGAGTGGATTCGCAGGCTAGCCACAGCACCTAGGAAGCAAGACTGCGGGGTCATGGGTCTTGACTCATAGCCATCCTTCGCTCTTATACCACGCTATCGTTTCTTTGAGACCTAGCACCGGGTCTGGGTAAAGCAGCCTGTAGCCTGTGGCCTTGATCTTGGAGTTATCGAGCAAAGAATCATATACCAAGTACCTGATGGATTCTCTTTCGACTTCTGTCCTTCTTCCCTTACGTTTAGCTTGCCACTCAGACCAACTTGCATAAAGATTGAGCGCCCAGATAGGGACATGGAGTTTCCTGATTCTAACGCCTAGCATTTCCGCGGCCGCAAGTAGAAGATCTTCAATACTATATTTCGAGTCGTCTCCGATATTGAAGGATTCGCCTATTGCCGTTTGCTTTCCGGAAAGATATTCTGCAGCACCCACCACGTCCCTAACGTGAACAGTGGCTGGACGCGATCTCCCGTCACCCGGAATCGCCGGGAGCTCTCCCTTAGATAACATGAAAATCAGAACTGCCGTGCCCTGCTTGCTACGCGGACCATAGATAGAAGCTGGCCTCAAGATGGTAACGGGAAGACCGTTCTGCTTGAAGAACTCAAAGGCAGCCTTTTCTTGTTCCACTTTGGATTTCTCGTAGTTGTTGATAGGTTTCAGTGTAGTGGTTTCCTTGGCCGGAATCTCATCAGGCATGCCATAGACTGAACCCGAGCTCCAGACAACCATGCTTTCAAGATCGTCGTTAAGGGCTGCTTCGCAGAGATGCTTTGTGCCTGCAACGTTAACTTGGTAGAGTTGTTCCCACGGTGCTCGGTAATCAAATAGTGCTGCAACATGGAAAACACGTTCTATCCCGTCGAAGAGAGGTTCCAAGGTTTTCTTTCTGGTAAGATCAGAGATGTGAAACTCTACATTCGGTATTTCTGTTACGATAGGATCTGCCCTAATATCTGTTGCCACCACAGAGCATCCTCTAGATGCCAGAAGTTCCACCATGTGTGAGCCCACAAAACCGCATGCTCCCGTTATGAGAACTCGTTCTCCAATCATACACTTGGTCGATGTTCATGGCGGGTTAAATGGTTAACTCATCTATGCTGAAGGTAGCTGTCTTCACGCATATGGAGCCCGTTCTCGAGGACGTCAGTCAAAGAAACCTGCACTAGGCCGCTATCATCACCAACGGGGCCATGAGTTCCAGCCATATCCCGGAGGCCAGTTCAGAACGAAGAATGGAAGAGACAACAGAACGAGAATCGCCAGATACAAAAGAAACGCACAGAAGATCTCTTTCCCAGTCTCTGGAAGCTCCTTCCTGATGAGTCTTCTATTGGTCACTTTCACGATTGAAGAAATAGGCTTGGGGAGAGGAACCATGAATGGCGCAGCCTGCTGATACCTCAGGTACTCCTGGCCATAGGTCTTTGTCATTTCAACCTCTTCCTTGAAGGCAACGCACATGATGATCAGCGAAGACAGCAACCAAGGCAGGCTTGGCCCTGGATAGTAACCCCCGCGGGGAAACGTGGAAAGCGTCGCCAGCAACATGACCCCATAGCTCCAGACAAGAAACCCCAGATACTGTGGGTGCCTTGAAAACCTGTAAACCCAGAAGTCTATGACTTTCCTTCGCTCAAGCTTCCCGTAGAACCAAGCGACCGTGCCAAGAAAGAACACGAGGAGGCCCATCCCCACAGCCAAATGTGCGAGGACCCTTCTGACGTCCATTCCAGCAACCCAGAACGGGTAGACGAACACCGCATAGGGTAAATAAGCAATGTCGCCGAGCTTCAATATAACGAAGCTTCTCGATACATCCCAGAACGGTACCCACAGGATTCGAAGGATCCCTAGGCCTGTGAGGAAGAACATGCCGAAGGAGTAGTATCCGAAGGTCGGCAGAAACATAGCTAGAGACCCGAGAGAGGAAAGCTTTGCCTTCCCGATCTTGAAACCCACGACTGCCAAGGCTGCAAGGGCAACGACGCAGACGTAGGCCACGGGCCTTAGATTCGATATCAACCCCTCTATGAGCTCAGCCTGAAACGCTGGGTTATAGTCTGGGAAGAACGCTGGCAGAAGACGGCTGATGATCGCGGGAGCCTCAATCGTCACGAAGGTGAAAGCCACAGTGAACACGGCAGCTAGAAGGCTCAGGACAAGGAGCCTTGTGGCTCTTCCATTCATCCCACTTCTCCGCCTTTGATCTGCAGTTAACAAGCTCAGTAGAATAAGAGACAAAAGAACGAATCATATCATACTGTTGGACCGACTTCAGAGAGCTAGCGGTTTTCGTCCAAGACGACGGTTCGATCATTCAGCTATTATGCCGTTCTTTCGGAAGTACTGTCTTACGCAGAAGTTCAGGAACCCTGTTAGGCTACCTATCCCCTCCCTAATCCTCAGCTCTTCCCTGTTCCTTTCAAAGAATGCCTTGGCTTGCTCGTAGAGATCAGCTGAAATCGATATGGATTTCCATCCTTTGACCAGTTCTGACCCTCCGTTTCCTTCTGACACCATGCTGAAGAGCCCCGAAGCGGACGAGAGACATGATGCAGCTGTCGAGTAGTGCTCCGGAAGGCTCGCTATGCCGTCTAACCCCAATGGGGCCTTTGGCATTTAAGCTTTTTCATAAGAGAGGATTCCCTTTTCGGCTCCGGACGCTTACACAGAAAGCGCTTTCTTCTCTATAGGAGGGTAAGCCCCTCGTTCTGCGATTGTGGACCCTTCAGATGGTTGTCGCTGTCTTTTGTCAAGATTTGGCCCAAAGTGGGTCGATAAGTTTAAATTTACAGTGTACGTTGATTCCTTCACCAAACTGCTGATAAGCCTGGTAGCAAAGTCTTTGGCAATGTGCTTCACGCCTTGAAGCCTGCCAAGCCCAGGTGAGAATGTTGGCTGAAGTAGAAGAGAAAAAAACCGCGAGAATCGAAGAGTGGACACCTCGTACGAGACTGGGAAGACTGGTCTTAGAAGGCAAGATCTCTTCGCTAGAGGAGACTTTCGCCGAAGGCCAGAAGATTCGTGAAGCCGAGATAGTTGACCTTCTCCTGCCGCGCTTGGAGGAGGAAGTCATCAACGTAAGCCTTGTTCAGAAGCAGACCGATGCGGGTGAGAAATCAAGGTTCAAAGCGATCGTGGCGGTTGGAAATAGAGACGGCTATGTTGGCCTAGGTGCTGGAAAAGCAAGTCAGGTTCGCACGGCTATTGAGAAGGGGGCCAAGGATGCGCGGCTAAACATCATTATCATCCGAAGAGGATGCGGCAGCTGGGAATGCAGATGCGGTCAGCCTCATTCTGTTCCCTTTGAAGCTGTTGGGAGAAGGGGCGGAGTGGAAGTTAAGATCATACCCGGTCCACGTGGTCTAGGGCTAGTCGCAAGCGAAGGCGCCAAAGCAATCCTCAGACTTGCAGGGGTCAAGGACTGCTGGACCAAGAGCTACGGCTCAACCAGAACCATTCCTTCTTTCGCTTACGCGGTCTTCGATGCTTTGAAAAAGACCTATGAAGTCGTCACTCCGTCAGACTGGGTGTGATGAAGGTGGAGAAGGGACAGAAATGTCTGGCTGTTGTCCGAGTCAGAGGCGCGAGCAATGTGAGACGCGAAGTCCAAGACACCTTGGGAATGCTTAGCCTCACTCGCAACTGTCACGCCACCCTTGTGGACGACCGCCTATCTTACAGCGGTATGCTCCAAAAGGCACAGAGCTACGTGACTTGGGGCGAAGCATCGAAAGAGACGGTGGCCCTTCTCCTGAAAGAGAGAGGCAGAAGCATCAGAAATGAGAGACTGGATGACGAGTACGCTAGGAAAGCTGGCTACGATTCCTTGGACAAGCTGGCTGAAGCCATACATAGACTAGACGTCCAGTTCAGAAGCCTGCGAGACATCAAGCCTGTCTTCCGTCTCCACCCACCAAGAAAAGGCTTCAAACGAAGCGTAAAGAAGAGTTACAGGGGAAACGGTGAAACGGGTTACCGAGGCGAAGCCGTAAATGACCTCATAAAAAGAATGACGTGATGTCAAGGAAGGACTGTGAAGGATGCCACACAGACTTAGAAAGGTTAGGAAAATGCGCGCATCGAGAACCCATGGCTACGGTCAAATCGGTCAGCACAGAAAGTCTTCTCAGAAGGGGAGAAGAAAAGTGGGGCGCCACAAGCACGGTTGGAGCTATGTGCTGAGGTATGAGCCAGACTACTTCAAGAAGGTGCGGTTCATATCGCCAAGAGGCGGAGAGGAACCGAGCATCCTGAACCTGAAGCAGCTCGAAGAGATCGCGTTCAAGCTTCGTCCAAAGAAGAGAACCTCTAAGACCAAGGTGTTCGTGGATCTAGAACAGATGGGATACACCAAGCTTCTAGGCGGAGGAAAAATCACTTTACCTGTTTCTGTCAAAGTCCCATCATGCTCCGAGATGGCTCTTAGAAAGATAGAGGAAGCTGGCGGAGAAGTGCTGAAAGAGGGAGCACAGGTCTAGGGCGTTCCCGCAAGTGCTGGGCTGATGCGTGAAGGTATTTAAGGCGAAACCAAGATAGCTGAACCGCGTTGAGGGAGCCGATTGCCCGGAAGATTCCTCAGAGCAATTGAGCCCGTGATGAAGATTATTCCGGAGGTTAGATCGCCGGAGCGGAAGGTCGGGTTCAATGAGAAACTGTTCTGGACAGGTATCGGTCTTGTGCTGTATTTGGTCATGAGCGAAGTAGACCTCTACGGCCTGAGGCGTGTGGGCGAAGAAGGGCTTCTGTACTACCGCGTGATTTTCGCTTCGACCAAGGGCACTTTGATGGAGCTCGGGATAGGACCCATAGTCACAGCGGGATTGATCCTTCAGATGCTGGCTGGCTCCGGCTTCATCCAAGTTGATTTCTCGAACACGGAAGACCGTTCCCTCTTCACAGGCGCCAGCAAAGTCTTCTCAGTGATCCTGACAGCGTTCCAAGCCTCAGCATACCTTGTGGGAGGGTTCTATGGCAACATAGATCCGGTTCAGTCAGTCGTGATCTTCGTTCAGCTTTTGGCAGCTGGCGTGGTGCTAATGCTTCTAGACGAGATGATTCAGAAGGGCTGGGGGATCGGGAGCGGCATAAGCCTTTTCATCCTAGCTGGCGTAGCCCAACGCATTGTGTCAGACCTCTTCTCGCCGTTTCCCGCGATCCAGGAAGACAGATACCACGGTGTCTTATCTGCGCTCATTCAAACTCTAGTTGTCGGACGGGCTCTCGACACACTTGTCCTGAGCTCTGTGGGCAATCCCAGCATAGTTGGGCTTCTGACCACGGTAGGTGTCTTCCTTTTCGTGATCTATGCTCAGGGGATAAGGGTTGAGCTTCCAGTAGCCCACTCGCGTTTCCGAGGGTTCAGGGGCAAATACCCGATCAGCCTCCTTTACGTTTCAAACCTGCCAGTGATCTTTGCTTCAGCTCTATTCGGCAATGTTCTTCTCTGGTCTCAGCTCATCTGGAACAACTATAAGGACAGCCCATATGCAGAGTACATAACTCTATTGGGCAAATTCGGTTACGAAGAGGGCAGCCAAGTGCCAACAGGTGGGCTGGCGTACTATGTCACAGCTCCCGCGCGGGGATTCTCAGAAGTGCTAGAGAACCCTGTTCGATACCTCATCTACGCTGGAATTCTCATCGTTTTCTGCATCATCTTCTCAGCTGTCTGGCTTGAGGTAGGCGGACTAGACCCCAGAACAGTTGCAAAGCAGCTCGTGGACTCTGGGATGCAGATACCAGGATTCCGCAGATCAGAGAAACCGATAGAGGCACTCCTAGGCCGCTATATTCCGGTCGTTACCGTGTTGGGAGGCTTGATAGTAGGGGCGCTGGCAGCAGTTGCAGACTTCTTCGGCGCCTTTGGGACAGGCACGGGCATCCTGCTCTCTGTCAGCATAGTCTACCAGTACTATCAGCAGTTGATGCAGGAACGCATTGAAGATATGTACCCTGGACTCAGAAAACTGCTCGGAGGCTAGATTCACAATGGCAGGTGTGGAATGGGTCTCAGCCCTCTCAATACTGGGCGTGTCTTTCATGATGTCACTCGCAACAACGTTGCTGAACCGTAAATTCCAGAACCAAGAAAAGACAGCAGGGTGGCAGGACGAGATTAAGAGGTGGAACGCAGACATGGCCCGAGCAAAGAAAGCCGGCGACAAGAAGCTTATGGCGAAGTTGAAGAAGCAAGAGAAACGGATCTCACAGATGCAGTCGCAGATTAGTAAAGGCCAGATGTTCAGCATGCTCAGCAATATGGGCCTCTTCATAGTCATGTGGCAATTGCTCGGCTTCCTTTATGGAGCAAGCAGTGTCGCCTATCTGCCTTTCGCCTTGCCCTTCCTCACTGAACCCCCGCCCGTTCCAATGTCATTCTTCTACTGGTACATCTTCTGCTCCATGCTTTCGAGCTCCCTTGTCTCTCGTATCTTAGGCGTAAGCATGGGTGTGGGCATGCAGCCGGAAACGACAAGGTGAGCTCCGAGGAGAGCAACTTGGAATGAAGAGTGATCTTCCTGAACGAAAGTCAAGAGAGAAGATGATTCTCTGCATATGCGGCATGGCTGGTTCAGGGAAGAGTACGGTAGCCAAGAAGCTCGCAGCCCATTATGGCCTCAGATACTATTCCGGCGGGGACGCACTCAAAGCTGTAGCAGCGGACCTAGGCTACGGGACAACGCGTAAGGGATGGTGGGAAACAGAGGAGGGCATACGCTTTATGAATGAACGGCTGAGCAACCTCGATCTTGACAGGAAGGTCGATGAGAGACTGATCGAATGGGCTGGGAAAGGCGGCGTGATCCTTGACAGTTGGGCTATGCCGTGGCTTCTGATGGACGGCTTCAAAGTCTGGCTCGAAGCCTCCGAGGAGGTAAGGGCTCAGAGGATAGCTGAGAGAGATGGCTTGAGCATCGAAGAAGCCCTCAGGTATCTGAGAGAGAAGGAGAGCAAGACCAAAGAGATCTATGGAAAGCTGTACGGATTCAGCATTGGAGAAGACTTTAAGCCATTCCACCTAATACTTGATGTAAACCAGCTTAGCCGAGAAGAGGTATTTGAATCCCTTCGGATGGTCGTGGACAACCTCGTTCTGAGGAGAGAGCGGAAAGCCAAGAAATAGTGGGACGCATCAACGGGTCCGGGTTGTCTTTCGTCGGTTCAGCGTCCCAAGGTTTGCCGGAGCTGTGGGAATATGGTTAGCTTCGAGCACTTATTCAAGATGTAAGCCCTGGAAGGCTGGTCAAAAGATATTTATCTTGATGCACTGATGTCTTAGGGGCAAGCCACTTGGGAAGAGCGGAATACAAGGTAGAGGGCGGCAAACTCATCAAGGTTCAACTCTCAAGGAAGGGCAACCTCATAGAGGAGATTAAGATCACAGGGGACTTCTTCCTTCATCCGGAGGAACTCATCGAGGACCTCGAGCTGAAACTGACAGGGCATCCGCTTGACGAAAAAGCTCTCATACGTCTTATTAAGACGTTGGTAGAGAAGAAGAAGGCGACTCTTCTGGGTGCTTCCCCAGAGGACTTTGCGAAATGCATCATGATGGCTGGTGGCGACGGTGGCTGAGGAGTGGCGTCTAGTAGACACGGGGCTTTGCGATGCCTTTCACAACATGGCGTTGGACGAGGCGATAGTAGTGGCAAGGTCCAAGAACCTTGTGCCGAATACCTTGCGGTTCTTCAGGTGGCAACCTTCCGCAGTCTCAATCGGCTACTTCCAGAGCATGGAAGAAGAAGTCGACACCTTGGCCTGTGACAGGAGAGGCATTGGGTACGTAAGGAGAAGAACCGGCGGGGGAGCTGTCTACCATGATACCGATGGCGAGTTGACCTATAGCCTAATCATAGATGAGAACCACGCACTAATCTCAGAAGACTTCCAGAAGACATACGAGACGCTGTGCTCGGGCCTAGTCTTGGGCTTAAGTCGGCTCGGAGTGCCAGCTGAGTTCAAACCCATCAACGACATAACTGTTCAAGGCAGGAAGATCTCGGGGAACGCTCAGACCCGAGGAATGAATGTTGTCCATCAACACGGCACGATCCTTAGGAAGGTCGACCCTGGTTTGATGTTCACTCTTCTGAAGGTGCCGAACGAGAAGATCCGGGACAAACTGATCAGGTCAGTACAGGAAAGAGTTACCTCAATCGAGATGCTACTCAAGAAGGAGGTTAGCTTTGACGATCTCAAGGGTGCACTGAGCAGCGGTTTCGAAGAAGCCTTCAAAGTGAAGCTAGTAGAAGGAGAAACTCTCGAGTTTGAGGAACAGCTGGCTGCAAAGCTGAAGGCTGAGAAGTACGGGACGAGACAGTGGAACTTCAAGAGATGACTACCGAGACCTCTTCGTACCTTTTCAGAAGCAGCTGATCAAGTCGATTAGGAATGATCTTTACGAGAGGCGAGGAGGAAGGGTAAAGATAGAAAGACAGCCCAACAGCTTTCCCTTTGCACAAGAAGACGGGACTGGAACACCTTGCCACGCACATATCATTATGAATAGAATCGACTGTTCCTATTTCCCTGCTGCAAAGCCTGACAGTCGCACCCACGGAAGGCACGCTTTTCGTGTGCACTCCAAACCACCCGTAGTGTGGAATGCCTGCGTCCAGTAGACCTGCCTGACCATCCACATCGACCGGTATGCCGTGGCTTGGCTTGTTTTTTGGGGCAACCAAGGAGTATTCTCGCTTTGATTCCACCACGATTCCGCTCAATTCACTACCTGTTGCTTCTGAGTCACCGATACTTGCCAGTCTTGCAAGCTCAAGCCCTCCTCTTGCTCGAAGGGGATCTGAAGGATTTCTTACCTCGAGATGAACATGGGGGTCCGTCCAGAAATCAAAGAACCCAGATCTGAGAAGCGTCCCTAAACCCGTTCCGACATCAACATAGTCGCCCACTGTGACGCATGGTTGGGCATGAAGAATCTTGACGCACCTTTCCGGATTCTCTTCGCTTCGGAGGAGGACTACGAAATCGTAGTCTGAGCCTTGGAAGCCTCTTGGATGAGGACACTTGATCTTTCTAATCTTTGTCACATAGCCGCGAACTGGGGATGCAATAGTGCTTCCAAAGGTTCCTTTGGGATACACGTCAATTCCAGCAAAGGAACGGTGCGCCGGATATGGGCTGTTGAAGAACGAGAATCTACCGTCTTCTGGGCAGTAGACACCCACACTTTCTGAGGATGCTACAAGTCTCATCTTTTTCATTGGCGTAGGAATATGGACAGACTCGATAGTTATGCTTTTTCCGAAGCTCTGACTTTCCTTTTGCAGCCCACGGAAAAAACTCTACGTAGGGTTTGTGTGGGATAGTGGGAAAGCTGGCCACGATGTTGAGCTCGGTTCGACTCCTCTTGTTGGGTTGTTCTGGGCTTGATTTGGCTTCTTTCCCGGCTTTTTTCACACTGTGCGCAGAAAAAATTTTTTTCCTTAAATACTGAAGAAAGTTCAACGGGAA
>CAYXIF010000026.1:0-32671 GCA_964465575.1 uncultured Candidatus Bathyarchaeia archaeon
AAATGGATCATGAAACCCGATTCGCTGAAACCATTTTTCGAAATCACCAAGATAGAAGGTTACTGCGATATTGCCCTACCGTTTCTGACTTCGGGAAGAAAGGGAAAAAGACTGCAGAAGATAAAACCGTTTGAATTCTACGCATGCAATCAGATCGAATGCCGACAGATCTGATGAAGGTGATGGAGTGAAAGTGAGTAAGTCCTCAGTTGTTCTCGTCTCGTCCTTAAAGATGGAAAGCTCCCACCGCTCGATTCGTCATAAGCCTGACGTAACATGGACGCCTTCTTTCCTACCATTCTTGACTTTGAAAATACCTATCAACGCTGAATCCATAGTAGATGTTGGTTGTGGAAGAGGAATCATTGGAGCATTAGTGCGAATTTATCGGAACCCAAGCCGTCTAGTTGGATTAGACATTTACAGAGAATACTTGAATTTCTGTAACTGGCTAAACCTATACGACGAATTATATGAGTACGATCTCAGAAATATTCCGTTACCTTTTGAGGAAGCTGAATTTGACGTAGCAACATGCATAGAAGTTCTTGAGCATCTCCCAAAGAGACAAGGATTAGCTTTGTTAGATGATCTAGAAAGGATAGCTAAGATGGTGATAGTCACAACGCCCAATGTCTCATTCCAGCAAGATTACTATGATGGTAATCCACATCAGCAGCATTTGAGTGCATGGAGCCTTGAAGACTTCAAACAACGTCAATACAACGTTAGAGGACTAGGAGATCTTCTAATTCTGGGAAGATACATAAAATATCTCTCTTTCTTTCTCAGCAGATTCGTTTATGTCATTCCTACCTTCGCCGAGACTATTCTTGCATGGAAGTCAAACGACCAGCCTTCCTACTCAAACCAAAACATAACACGTGCTATAAAGCCAGAAAAGCTAATCCCCTCCCTCTAAGCACAAGCACTAGAGATTTTGTCTACCCTTGATTAGCATTAATAGATTACAACATTGGCACAAATATGAAGGGGAGGGAATACGTGAGCCATAAGAAGTATCCTGAGGACAAGCCTTCTAAGTACGCGACTATACGGATTCCTAAAATGCTCGCTGACGCGGTTGAGGAGTTCTTGAAGACTGATGCAGCCAAGAAGAGAGGATACCTATACAAGATCGACGTGATAACTGCCGCAACCAAGGAACTTCTTGAGAAGTACGGCTTCTTTATGCCAGAGGTCTCTGAAGCTTCGTCTTCTGAGGAAAAAGGATGAGCGAGCGGGTTACGAATTCGTCTATCCTCTTGACCCCCAGCTCTGGCCTAGGCCTAAGCAGGTGTTTGACCTCTTCTTCCAGTTTTTCAGGAATGCCGATCTTGGAGGTCAGGTCTTCCTTCTCCTCGATAGTTGCTTGTCTTTCTCGTCTTCCTCGAGTAATTTCAAGAAAAACGTGCCTAACTCGTGATCGAAGAGTCCGAAGACCATGGCCACTGTTATAATGTGTCTCCATTCCTCTTTCGATCTTTCAACCTTCCCCTTGGATCTCCCCATGTTTACCTTGAAAAAAACAGTCTTACCCTGATTTAAGGGACGCCGTGAAATGAGCGTATCAAGCCGTGAAATGACAAAGCTCCGAAATTCCGAAACAGTACTTTGACCATATCGTCATAGTGCGGCGGTAAGCTGACCTTCTGAGGTGGCGGAGTAGACACGTAGCATACTCTGCCGTTTTGTGCACCATGTCAAGTCAGAAGTGAGGTTCTGGAACGAATACGAGCCTTTGCGCCTGTAGGAGGATTCGTTTTTAACAGGGTCCATAACGTTCAGCCCAAGGTTCCCATAGAGAACGTGCTATCATTACATGATGCTGTCCGTGAGTTCGGGGAATACCCAATAATAAGGTAGGCCTTACCTGCTCCGAAACGAACAGAAAAATGAGGAGTTCCAGGCTCTAGTACGTTACTTTCTCCCATTTCTTGGTTCGCATGGACTTGTAGCCAGCATCGAGAATGACGTTGCAGATATACCCGTCCTCGAAGTTTTCTCTTGGCATCACGCCCTTACTGACGCATTCGACGAAGTGCCGCATCTCTTCGTGGTAGCCGTAGACCCGGGCTTCGTCAACACATGGGATGACCCAGCCTTTGTCAGATTCAGCTTTCTCAACAACGTAGCCGGTGCTCTCTAACGTGAAGACGCTTACCGGCGTGCCTCGTGTGACGTCGGTGAAGATGACGCCTCTCGTCCCGTAGACCTCGTTCCTCAGATCCAGTCCGCCACGGGAAGACCAGCTGATTTCAGCCTGTCCCAATTGCTTTCCGGCGAATCTCACCATTAGAAGGGCGTTATCCTCAGCCTTTACTGGATGTACTAGCGTGTCGCCCCAAGCCAAGGCTTCTATAGCTCTGATGTCCTTGCCGATGAAGTATCTCGAAGCGGCGACACAATGGCAACCCATGTCAAGAAGTGCTCCTCCGCCTGAAAGCGACGGCTCCCAGAACCAGTCGGAATGAGGACCGAAATGGGCTTCTCTCGACCTGACCCAGAAGACGTCGCCGACGCCTCCTTTTTCGATAACTTCTCGGGCTTTCATGATGGCTGGGCTGAAGACTTCTGTCTCGGCATATCCGTGGAGTACACCCGCTTTCCTAACAGCGTCAAGCATGGCCTTCGCTTCTTGAGCGTCTCGAGCCAAAGGTTTGGTGCAAACCACGTTCTTCCCGGAGCCGCTGGCTAGGAACGCAGCTTCCCTGTGAACGAAATTGGGAAGTGCTATCACAACGAGATCAACCTTGGGGTCTTCCACGACCTTGCTCATGTCCGTCGTCCACTTGGCAATCTTCCATTTCTTCGCAAAGGCTTTCGCTTTCTGCTCGGTGCGCGAGTAGACTACAGCCACTTCCTGATCAGGAACGTCTCTTAGACCGTGCATGTAGAAAGTTGCCACAAACCCTGAACCGAGCAAGCCTAACTTGATCATAGGTGAACCTCGGATAGGGGTACTCTACAAGCTCATTTAAGACATCTGCCCAGCGATGTCCATGACATTGACGGAATGCGGACGCAACGCAAGGAAAACTTCCTTCCCGTCGGTCTTGGGATGCGCCTTTTCAATTCTCACTTTATCAGGTTTGCCAAGCGTGTTCCGATCCTCAACTGACTCGCCTGCCACATATTGCTGAGTTGCCTCCTTGGGTTTGAAGCCTCTGAACGACACCGCAAGGTCGGCAGGTTCACTTTCATGTCTGTTCACAGCATACAGGTAAAGTATCTTGCCGTTCTCTGCAATAGTGGCAGAGACGTCTACGAAAGGAACGTACTCTTTGAGTTCGCTTGACAAGTAGGAGGGCGAGTCAACGGCTGTCTTAAGCACGGAGGTTCCGGTGCTCGTGCCGTACATTTTGAAGACTGAGTACTGGGGCGTTAAGGCCATGCGCCCATCCTTGGATGCGATGATCAAGGGTAGAACATTTACTGTCTGGGCGAAACCTCCGATCGGAGCGATTTTGCAGAGCCTATGGAGCGCGTTCAGCGTCAGCCCAGTGAAGACAGCGTCTTTCATGCTTGTGACTTGCTCATGCAGTGGCGCCTTAGCTTCTGGGTACCAGACGTTCCATTCGTCGAAGGCAAGTTTGATCTCTCGCTTGATGTTGAACCTGCGCCTTCCAGACTCAACAAGTCCGTAGACGGCTCTGAGCCTTTGCTCCATGCTCACCGGGACGGCTGCAAGCTCATTGTAAGGCTTATTGCCGCCAATGTAGATGTGCACAGACAAATAGTCAAAGTACTCCCCAGCATTCTTGACCATCTCAAGGTTCCACTCAGGGTCTTCGCAGCCTACCGCGACAAGCTCGATCTTAGAGTCAACCTTTCGCATCTCATTCGCAAACTCTACTGTTCTTCTTGCGCATTCCTTGCCGTCAACACAGAACCCTATCTGCCACCTTCCGTAAAGTTCGTTCCCAATGCCCCAGAGCCTGACGCCATAAGGCTCAAGATGGCCGTGTCTGCTTCTGAGAGAGGCATAGTAGGTGCTACCAGCTGAGTTGCAGTGCTCAACCCATTGGGCAGCTTCTTCAGGGGTACCGTTCCCGGCGTTGACAACAACGAAAGGTTCAGTGCCGACAAGCCTGCACCACTCCAGAAACTCGTCGGTGCCAAACTCATTTGGGTCTTCTGCCCCCCAAGCCATGTCAAACCGTTTGGGTCGGTTGCCTCGAGGTCCAACGCCGTCCAACCAATGGTACCCAGACGCGAAGTTACCACCAGGCCACCTCACAATCGGCGGATTCAGCTCCTTCACCGCTTCCAGTACGTCTGTGCGGAACCCTTTCTGGTTCGGTATATTCGAGTTTTCACCAACCCAGACTCCTCCGTAGATGCATTCTCCCAAGTGCTCAATGAACTGACCGTAATATCTCTTGTCGAGTCTTCCAATGGGTGAGGTTGCGTCAACAAACGCTTTGCATTCCAAGAAAACCACCAAACGCATGCTTACAAGTCTGAAAGCTATCTTGAACGCAATATGATTTAAGACTTGTCCCCCGTCTTGGTATATCCCGGACTATCCGCTCTTGGGCCTAAGCCAGCACAAGACATCAATCTTCGCCGATCTCGTCTAGTGGAGGATTGTGCGGATCGCTTGAACGCTGCAAAAACCTATTACTGCAAGACTACTATGAATATTCGGAAGCGAAGGTTGATGGGTATTGGCTAGGAAGCTGGCCATAGGCGTCGATATAGGTGGTACAAACGTTAGGATTGCCTTAGGAGATGAAGAAGGGCACATCCTTGCGAAGCTCTCAGAAAAGACGGAAAAAACGAAGGGTCCACAAGGAGTCAGCCAACAGATTATCGAGATGATCCGCTCAATCCAAGCAAGGATGACGGGGGCACGGCTGATCGAAGGCATTGGTATTGGCTCCTCAGGCCCCTTAGACTTGAAGAGGGGCGGGCTGATGAAGCCAACCAACATACCGTACGACTTTGTGCCTCTTGTTGAGCCGCTGAAAGAAGAGCTCAAGCTGCCAACATACCTACTGAACGATTGTGCTGCGGCTGTTGTCGGGGAGAAATTCTATGGAGTCGGCAAGAACCATGAGAACCTGGTCTACATCACTCTCAGCACAGGAATCGGTGGAGGTGTCTATGTTGACGGCCACCTGCTCGCGGGGAAAGACGGGAACGCCCACGAGATTGGGCACCTGACCATAGACTATGAGGGAAAGCTTGTGTGTGGTTGTGGTAGACGGGGTCATTGGGAAGCTTACTGTTCAGGAAACGGCATCCCTAACTTCGTCAGACTGATTCTAGAAGAGAAGAAATCCTCGGAGCTCAAAAGATGCTTGCTTCTAAGAGCCATCGAAGCCGACCTGAACAAGATAACAGCCAAGACGGTTTACGACGCCGCGAAGGCTGACGATCCGCTCTCAAAGGAGATCGTGGGCAAGATAGGCGTCCTCAACGCCATTGGCTTCGCCTGCGTGATTGATGCTTATGACCCTTCTCTCACAACTGTCGGCGGTTCGATAGCCCTCAACAACATGAGCCTAATCATCGACCCGATCAAGCAGCATGTTGAGGGGCATGCTCGCAACCGCGTGCCTGAGATCATCATCACGCCCCTAGGAGAAGACGTCGGTTTATATGGCGGCCTAGCCGTGGTCTTTAATCCAATCAGATAGAGAATATCAGAGCCTATGCTTAGGCCCAATACTTTCGATGTTACCACTGCTATATGGGAGCAGCCCGTTCGATATCCAAGTACGGGAACTTCTTCATTGCTTTCTCGTCGAGTTCAACTCCGATTCCCGGTCTTTCTAGGGCTTCGATGTAGCCGTTCCTAGGTAGTAGAGGGTTCGTGACTATTTCCTCTTGGAATTCGGGGCAGCTATTGTTCCATGTCCTGTTCGACTCAAGGAAGAATGCGTTCGGCGAAGAAGCCATGACCTGAACGTTCGCGGCAGTGTTGATGGCGTTATGCCAATTGTGCGGACAAAGGAGTACTTCATCCAAGCCGGCTAGAAAAGCTATCCGGCTTGTTTCGCTTATGCCTGCCACATCGCAGTCTGGCTGGACGATGCTGTAGCAACCTTTGTCAAGCCTCTCTTTGAACTCCCATCTAGTTGCTAGGGTTTCGCCGCCTGAGATAGGCACATCAACCGCTTTCCTTAACTCTGCGTAGCCACTAACGTTCGCGCCGGGCAATGGTTCCTCAATCCATGCAGGCTCGTATCGTTCAATGTTTCTGATCGCATTGGTGGCCGTCTTTACGTTTGGGAGTCTCATGTTCCACTCAATCATGAGGCAAATGCTGTTTCCCAGCTCTTCCCTAGCTGCCCTAGCCTTCTCTCTGTAGTCCTCAAGTGTAACCCTAACCTTGTAACCAAGAAAGCCTTGCTCTCGGAACCTTTTGGCTTCATCACGAACTTCTTCGACCGTACTGCCCATCTGCCCTGCACTGGCATAAACCTTTACCCTCTCTGTGCATTTCCCGCCTAGAAGCTTGTAGATGGGCACCTTAGCAGCCTTTCCTATGATATCCCAGAGGGCTTGATTGACCCCTGCCAAGGCACAGTTCGTCGTCCACTCGTAGTGAGTGGTCGGCATGGAAGCCCCTAGAGCATCATAGGGGTCCTTACCGATGAACATGGTTTTGTGGTCTCTAAGCCACTTTTCCATGAGTTTCGGGTTGCCGTAGACGCTCGGTTCGCCATAGCCTTCGATGCCTTCGTCTGTGTGCACTCTGACAATCATCATGTCGTTCTTTAGCACTCTCTGCCCGTAAGCCCTTCCGTCCCAGTTGAGCTGATGCTCTTTCGGAACGGGGCACGACAGAAGAGTGGTTTCTAGAGATGTGATCTGCATGATTACGGGCTCATCTTAAGAGCATATATAAGCGTTGCCGTCACAGTTCGAAAGCGATAGTTGTGCGAGAAACTGCCTGCTGCTCTGATGGGAGCGGTGGCCTTCCACAGTAAGTCTAGGCCGACTCAGCTGAGTGTTCCCTTCGCTTCTGGCGGCTGACGAAAGCCAGCATGCCTATGATAGCGGCGGATGATAGGGCGAGGCTGTATAGCGCTGTGGCTGGAGAGCCGTACAGTCCCCATAACGCCCCTGCAACGCTATTCGCAACAAGCAGACACGCGCCGACAACAAGGTAATAAAGCCCATAACCTGTTCCCCTCAAAGCACTCTGAGCATATCTCGGGACCAGAGCTCTCTGAACAGTCTCGACTATTCCGCCGTATGCGCCAAAGACAACCGCTACCAAGAAAGCGAAGAGATAGAGCTTAGGGGAAAGCAGCAGAATCAAGGTCGTGGCAGCGAATATTCCATAGCCTATGACGAGAACCTTTTCTCTCCCGATTCTGTCGGCTAAGATGCCAGCTGGAATCGCGACAAGCGTATGGGCAACGTTTACTGCTGCGTAGACCAGAGGACGGACTGCTTCAGGAACGCCAGCTTCTCTAGCGTTGAGGATCACGATGTAGTAGTTGAAGGCTCCGAGCGAGAAGATTCCCACAATGACCAATAGGATGGCGTAGTCTCCCTTCAGGACCATTCTCATGCCTGCCAGAAGCTTGTACTGTCCTGTTGTCTTTCCGATCCTTTCCTGAACCAGCAAGAGAAGTATCAGGAGGGCTGCAGAGCCAGGTATAAATGAGATCCAAAAAACATCTCTAGCAGTGAGACCGAAGAAAAGCATCACCACAGAAGCGATCACTGGTCCGAGGATAGCGCCGGACTGATCCAGTGTCCTGTGCAACCCGAAAGCCCTCCCCAAATGCTTCTCGGAGACCGAGTCGCTCAGAAGGGCGTCTCGAGGTGCTGTTCGAACAGCCTTCCCGACTCTGTCGGCTACCCTGATGACTAGCGCGTCCACTGCTGAATGGGCCACGGCGAACAAGGGTTTGACAACGTTAGAGAAGGCATAGCCAATCAAGACCATCAGCTTCCTTCTTCTGAACATGTCCGAGAAGAATCCTGACACCGCTCTGAGGCTGTAGCTCAGGTTCTCGGCGACACCTTCAATCGCGCCGAGCACGGCTTCGCTCGACCCCGGAAGCTCAAGTATGAACGTGGGGAGAAGGCTGAAGATCATCTCGCTGGAAATATCCGTGAAAAAGCTGACAAAGCCCAACGCGAAAACATTTCTGAACGCCCTCTTCTCCGATTCTCTGTTGAGGTCGGCCTTCACCACAATTGCCCTCCGATGTTCTCCCTGATCCTCTCCGTCAACATTTCCCGTCTATCAACCAACATGCTGTATATGAACATAACGGAGGTGTCAGCTTAACTTTTTTAGTAATACCTGCAACCTTATGTTGAACGCGTATGCCCGAGTATGCCATTGAAACCATCGACTTGACGAAGCGTTTCGGCGACCACACTGCAGTTGACTCAGTAAACCTTCAGGTAGAACAAGGTTCCATACACAATCTGCTAGGTCCCAACGGAGCGGGAAAGACAACTATTCTCAACATGCTTTCAGGAATCATCAAGCCAACGAGCGGAACAGCGCGCGGACGAAAATGGAGGCTCTCTTGCCCTCCTAGGGAAGCCGTTTCTTTCCAAAGAATGGCAGGCGTTTTCTTCTCAGGGTTTTCATCATCTTCCTAAGCATTGTGTACTGGTCAAGAAGGGTCTTCACGTCTTTCTCGGTGGTACCTGAGCCCCTTGCAATGCGCCTTATCCTCGAAGGGTTGAGGATTCTGGGCTCCTCTCTTTCTTCAGGTGTCATTGACTGGATGATGACGCGCCACTTCTTGACTTGGTCCTCTGCGACGCTGATCTTATCTTCCGGTATCTCGTAGCCGAACCCAGGAAGCATTTTCAATATGCGGTCGAAAGGACCCATGCTCCTCATTGCTTCGAACTGCTCATACACGTCAGTCAGCGTAAGCCTGCCGCTGAGAATGGCTTTAGCCTTCTTTTCGGGCACTCTGATCTCTGCTTCGCGGACCTTCTCGACAAGGCTCTGGAGATCCCCCATGCCCAGAAGTCTGCCAACGAAACGTGGCGGATCGAAGGCTTCAATCGCTTCAGTCTTCTCGCCTGTACCGATGAATTTTATGGGCGCCCCAGTAGCCGCTACAGCTGAGAGAGCTCCGCCACCCCTCGCTGCACCGTCAAGCTTGGCTACGAGTATTGAACCTATGGGTGTGGCCTTGTGAAAAGCTTCGGCTTGGGCTGTTGCTTGTTGACCGATTGTTCCGTCGATGACCATTATGACCTCGTCGGGCTTGATGGCTTTTTCTAGGCTTATCATCTCCGCTATAAGGCTTTGTTCATCTTTGTGTCTGCCCGCGGTATCGACGATGACTACTTCATAGTTCTCGAATCTCTTGAGTCCCTCAGAAGCGACTCTGACAGGGTTCTTCTCCTTCTCGTCACCGTAGATAGGAACATTTATCTGTTCAGCTAGTTGCCTGAGTTGCGGTAACGCTCCGGCTCTGAAGGTGTCTGCGCACACCAATGCTGTTTTGAAGCCCCTCTTCTGGAGGTACCTCGCAAGCTTGGCTGCTGTCGTTGTCTTGCCTGAGCCTTGAATGCCGACGAGCATGAAGACGTTCCTTCTGCCTGGTTTGACATCAAGCGGAACGGGCTTTTCGCCAAGGAAGCGGGTCAGCTCTTCGTAGACGACTTTGATCACGTGCTCCCTGCGAGGTATGCCTGATGGAACATGTTCCTTCAGGGCTCGTTCTTCTATCCGTTTCGAAAGGTCTAGAACAAGCCGCACGTTCACATCAGCCTGCAACAGTGACCGCTGCAGATCGCGCACCAGCTCCTTGACCACGGCTTCGTCGACAACTGAGACCCGTAGCATCTTCTTTAGAGACTCATAAAGCGAAGACCCAAGCTTTTCAAGAACCAAGCTTGTCTCTCCAAGCGAGCTAGTTTTGAGGAAGCGTCGTTCGTCTTATGCCCTAAATCTAGTTGAGTACGCACCCTTAAGTCTATCCTCGCGCCTTAGTTGCGAGACAGCTAAAGCTTATCAGTAAATGATGAAGACTATCCAAGTAGGTGAGCCAAGTTATGGCGGCAAGAGGCTACATTGATCTAAGAAGCGATACAGTAACGTTGCCGACAGAGGAGATGCTTGAGGCGATCAAAACCGCCGAGCTTGGGGACGACGTTTTCGGAGAAGACCCAACCGTCAATAGGCTTGAAGAGATGGCAGCCAAGAAAATGGGCAATGAAGCAGCGATGCTCGTCCCAAGTGGCACAATGGGGAACCTGGTCTCGGTTACCAGCAATACGAAACGTGGAGATAGCGCAATCTTGGAAGCAGAGTCTCACATCTACTGGCACGAGGTCGGCGGAATCTCAGCCATAGCTGGTGTGATGCCGCTTCCAGTGAAAGGAACCATGGGCGTCATGAGCCCTCTGGATGTTGAGGCCGCGATCAGACCAAGGACCATCCACTCAGCTGAGACCACGCTAGTCTGCATTGAGAACACTCATAACAGGGCGGGAGGCACGATCGTAACGCCAGCCCAGATCGAAGCTATAAGCAAGGTAACAAAGAAGCACGGCCTCAAGCTGTACCTGGATGGATCCAGAATATTCAACGCCGCAGTTGCATTGAAAACGGATGTGAGAGAGTTCACGAAGCACGTTGACAACCTTATGTTCTGCCTTTCCAAAGGGTTAAGCTGCCCAATCGGCTCCATACTGGTCGGCAACCAAGAGTTCATCGGGAAGGCTCGCAAAGTGAGAAAGATTCTGGGCGGCGGAATGCGTCAAGCCGGCGTCATCGCAGCGCCAGGGATAATCGCGCTCGAAAAGATGATTGACCGCCTAGAGGACGATCATCGTAACGCTCGTCTGTTAGCAGAGGGTCTATCGAAGATGGAGGGCCTTAATGTCGACCTGAGAGCTGTTCAGACGAACATAGTTGTACTTGATGTGTCCGGCCTAGGCATATCAGCCGAGCTGTTTACGAAAAGACTGAAGGACCATTGCGTCCTAGCCTTGAGTCGGGACAAGAAAAGGATTAGATTGGTCACTCACAGAGGAATCGAACAAGAAGACATCGAAAAAGCGCTTGCTGCAACAGAGGAAGTCGCAAAAGAGCTTAGGCTGTAAGGGTGATCCCTCAAGGCTGCCGGGATAGACGGGTTCGGCTAACTTTTTGCGCGCATGATCTTAGTTCTGCCTAGTATGCGCCAATATTCAACCTCTGCAGCTTGCGTGATTTTCGATCTGACTTCTTCTTCCTCAGGGAACGGTGTCTCGAAGACTTCATAAGTCTCTAGGTCCATCAGCTGTATGCTGCCTGGAAGAGATGCTAGAACTTGGCCGGTTCGTTTCTCGATCATGGGTACTTCAACCTGTGAGTCGACTGGTTTCACGAAACTCCTTTTTACGCCGTCGAAGACTCCGATCGCGACGACGCGAGCTTTTGCGGAGCCATGTTTTCCGGGCTTCGACTTCGTGAGGTCGACTATGCGGCAGGGTTCGTCATCCACCATCACGTAGCTTCCGGTCCTCAATGTTCCTACATCGACAGGCTTGCTCATTGTAATCGTTCCTCTGACTACTGGTATACGGTAACC
The DNA here is from genome assembly GCA_964465575.1 of uncultured Candidatus Bathyarchaeia archaeon. Classification (GTDB taxonomy): domain Archaea; phylum Thermoproteota; class Bathyarchaeia; order Bathyarchaeales; family DTEX01; genus CAYXIF01. The sequence continues at coordinate 11,523 of CAYXIF010000026.1, forward strand.
TCTTGCATTTGAGTGCTTTTAAGCTTTAATAGGTTTCTACCCCATAATCATTCGGCGTGTGAGACCTTGGCAAAGGCTGTTGGCTTAGTCGCCCGCACAGATCGGAGAGATGCATTGAGCTTGGCATCTAAGATGGCTGACAGATTCGAGAAAGAGGGGTTTGAGGTACTGCTGGAGCCAAGCCTAGCCAAGCGCGCAGATCGAACACGCGGCTCAACCCCTCTGGAGAATATGAGAACAGATTTGCTCGTAACTGTTGGCGGAGATGGCACAATCCTTAGGACATGCCTCAAGATACCAAAACCCGAACCTCCGATCTTGGCTGTGGATATGGGTGTTCGGGGTTTCCTAGCCGAGGTGCGGCCTGAAAGAGCTCTGGATGCCGTTGAAAGATACCTGGATGGATCTTACCATATCGAGCGTTACAGCAAGGTAGCTTCCTTCATTGGGGAAGCTCGGCTTCCCGACGCATTGAACGAGGTGTTCGTCACGTCCCGTTACCTGGCGAAGCTTCTCCACGTTCGAGTCTTGAAAGGCGACTTGGCCATAGCAGACTGCAGAGCGGACGGTGTAATAGTTGCGTCACAGGTCGGTTCCACCGCGTATTCCTTCTCGGCTGGAGGGCCAATCCTTGATCCTGGTCTCGAAGCTTTTGTTCTAACCCCGGTCTGCCCCGCCACCTTTTTGCAGCCCATCGTGTTCCCATCGAACTCCGAAGTCACCATCGAACTGCTGAAACCAAAGGCAGCGACTGTTGTGATTGATGGTGATTTTCAGAAGAAGATAGATCAAAGGCAACCGTCAATCCTGATAAGAAGATCTGAGTATGAGTCGTCATTCGTAAGGTTCGAAGGCGACTTCTACAAACGGCTAAAGGCCAGGCTGCTTTTTTCGAGAGAGGAAGGCTACGAAGATGGGTAGACGGCGCATCCTTGTGCTAGACACTTCAGCCTTCATAGCTGGCTTCGACCCGTCTGCGGTCGACGAAGACCTTTTTTCTGTGCCATCAGTCAGAAACGAATTGGCTGATAGATCACTTTCTAAGTTGAGGTTTGAAACAGCTGCGGAAAGCGGGAGATTGACGGTTCTGGAACCTAGCCCCCAATTTCTAAGCCTTATAAGAGAGTCCTCAAAGGAGATCGGGGACATGCTCTACCTTTCAGAGGCGGATATCCACATTCTTGCTCTTGCCATGCAGCTCAAAGAGACAGGACACGCTACAACAATCGTTACTGACGATTACTCAATCCAGAACGTCGCCAAGAGAATCAAAGCAGACTTCGTTCCTCTCGCTACTTTCGGCATTCGCTTCTACCTACAATGGCTACTATACTGCCCAGCGTGCCGGAAAAAGTACCCCTCAGACTACAGGTCCGGTCAATGCGACGTCTGTGGAACCCGCCTGAAAAGAAAACCCCAAAGCAAAAGCCCGATCGAGAAAGCAGGTAGCATATAACTGACACAAACACCACCAGGTCACACTTGTCACAATACCTGACTTCCTGACAAGCTTTTTCAGACAAGTGACCAAAGCGGGAAAGAAGGTTCCGAGAAACCCAAGCTGCCGGGGAGATGAGAAGGGGGTATTTTTGACAGGTTGGGTTTCCCGGAGAGATTACCTCTGCACTTACGATTTTATAAGTCTTTCGATGAGGTGCTCCGGACACTCAACGTTTGACTAATTTCTTAGATAAACGTAGTAGCATAAGAGAGGTTAATTAGTGAGAAGCTCGGAATATGGTCTAGCTGAGTGGTCGAAGGTCAGCTATCCATGAGGATACTTCGCAGAGACATCAAGCACGATACTGTTACGGTCTTACCCGAAGTTCTAGAAGACTTTTGGGTACTGTACAACATCATTCAGAAGGGCGACAGAGTCTATGCGAGAACGACGCGAGAGGTCAGATTCGGCGACCGCTACGACCGGGCTGAAAAAGGAAAAAGAATCTCTATCTCTCTGGGCGTGTCTGTCGAAAGGGTTGTGTGGGACCGGTACCTAAACCAGCTGAGGGTTCACGGCATTGTCTGCGACGCCCCTGATGACATCGGTGCGGCTGGCTCCCGTCACACCCTAAACGTGACCCTGAATAAACCTCTAGCAGTCGTGAAGGAAGAGTGGCTGAAGTACCAGCTCGATCAGCTAGACAGGGCTACTACAAGAGGGGTCTCCCCTATCGCAATCATAGGGATTGATGACGAAGGGTATTGCGTCGCCATTCTGAGAGGCTTCGGACTCGACACCAAGGCAGAAGAAAGGATCAACTTGCCAGGAAAACTCAACCCGGACGAAAGGACGAAGGCCCTGCAAGAGCTCTTCAAATCGGCGTCAAGATCCTTGGAAGAGGTACGGGCTGCGTCAAAGACACCCGTGGTCGTTCTAGGTCTCGGCTTCATCAAGAATCAGTTCGTGAGATACTTGGAGGAGAAGAAACCAGAGCTAAAGGCAGATATTATCGACGTGAAGAGCGTAAACAGCACTGGACAAGCCGGGTTGAACGAAGCTCTACGGTCGGGGATATTGACCAAAGCGTTGAAGCATGTGCGAATAGCCGAGGAAGCCGAAGCAGTTGAAGAGGTTCTCAAACGTTTGGCAAGGGAACGGGCGACTGTCACCTACGGGTTGACTGAGGTTGAAAGTGCAAACTCTCTTGGCGCGATTGAACAAATTTTGTTGACGGACAAAAGGCTTAGGGAAGCCGATGAGGAGGAGAGACGATCGTTCGAGAAGCTCATACGGGAAGTGGAAGAAAAGAGAGGAAAGGTCACGATAGTCAGTACGGAACACGAAGCAGGCGTGAAGCTCAACTCATTAGGAGGAATCGCAGCCCTCCTTCGGTTCCCTATACACTAGAAGAGTGCTGCAACGAAGACATAGCCTCGTTCGGTTGATTTCTGAACAGCTAAGAAGCGCCTTGATTCCCATCTTGCCTACTCTAAGTGTGTTTACGAATCGATCTTTGGCCACTTTTTTGTTCCAGAGACAACGCCGTAGGAGTCTGGGTTTCTTCCGCCGCCCACCACAACCGTCCTCCTATCGTCAGACTTGTCAACTAGGCTCTTGTCAACGGAAGCTGCCACGACCTTACCGACTATCAGGCCTCCCCTATGCCAGTCTAGTGTGCATTCATAGTGAGCAACACATTCCTTCACTCTTGGCGGCTTAACTCTTTCTGACGGAATTGGAGTAAGCCCAGCCTCTGCTATCTCATTTAGCTCCGAAGGACAAGGCTTCTCTGTAATTGCTGCGACTTTCAAAACCTTGCCGACTATATCCTCTGTGGGAACGTTTACCACAAATTCGCCCGTTTCCATGATGTTCAGATAGGTGTGATGTTGGGTGCTGCAGTGAAAAGCATAGCGGCTCATGGAGCTAACGGTCATGAAGTTTGTCTTCACGGCCGCATTCACGATACCTTCTCTGTTGACTGTCGTGACCAAAACCATTGGGCACACAACAAAGTTCCTCTCTCGATACCAGTTCCTGACATGTTCATCAGATAAACCCTTGGGAGCCTGCAAAGGAAGAGAGACCTTTTCACTCATAGCTCTGCTCGCCTCTGCTTTCGACCTGTTGGATCTGAGTCACAGATGATCTCTCGCCACAGATAAGGCATCGTGAATAATCCATGAATACCGTCACTAACCAGAGTCTCTTTCATGTCCATCATCTCTACTTCTAATCTGGGCACTCTAGTTGTTAGAACCGAACCTTGTTTTTCTTGGCAGTCTTCGTTCTACCCGTTCCGGTCCAAGTGTGCCCACAGACTTTGCATCTCATTGGCGTCGAGTACGCATCTATCTTTTTCGAACCGCATCTTGGGCATCGCTTCTTTCTTCCCATCTTCTTCCCTCGGTTGTATCTGCCCTTTCTTACGCCTTGATCCTTTGCGCAATCTTTCTCTCTGCTAGATCTGCCAGTTCTTGGAGTGTGTCTTCTGTCTTGGCTTCGACTGTTAGTCTGACGAGTGGTTGTGTGTTCGAAGGTCTTATGAGGAACCATCCTTCGTTTGTGACCACTTTGACGCCGTCGATCGTTAGTGTTTCATATCCCATGCTCCGGAACTCTTTCGATAGGTCCTCTACGACTGTGAACTTCCTATCATCAGGGCACTCGTAAGCCTTGCCTGGTATTCTTGGGTATTTAGGCAGAAGATCAACGATCTCAGAGAGTTTCCTGCCTTTCTCTGACAAAACCTCGGCGATCTTGAGGCTTGTGTAAAGCGCGTCGTCGAAGCCGTAGATGTCCTTGAAGTAGAAGTGTCCGCTTGTTTCGCCGCCGAAAGCAGCCTTCTCTTTCAGCATCTTATCAACTATGTAAGTGTGTCCAACCCGGCTCAGGACGGGTTTGCCGCCACAGGCTTTGATGGTTTCCTCAACGCTCATGGAACAGCTGACCTCATAGACTATTGGGGCGCCCTTCTGTTTAGTTAGGTAGTGTTCGGTCAGCATTAGGAAGACTGAGGTGTCTGATACCATTCTGCCCTTATCATCCACAAAAACAGCTCTATCTCCATCTCCATCAAAGCCCACGCCAAAGTCGGCCTCTTCGTCAATAACGAGCTGCCTAAGTTCGTTCAAGGTTTCGAATGTCGGTTCTGGCGGGTGGACTGGGAAAGTCCCATCGGGAACAGCGTTTATGGCAGCAGCATCGATGCCTACCTTATGGTAAATGTTGGGGATCAAAAGAGAACAGCAACCGTTTCCAGGGTCTGCGACAATCCTCAGCCTTCGTTCAATATCCAGCTGCATGGTTGCATAATTCTCGTAATCATGCAACGCGTTGGGGTTCGCTTTCAGCTTGCCCCTGGTGCCTCGCCTAGATACTCCTTTCAACGCCATGTCTCTAAGTGTTTCCATTCCCGTGCCCATGCTTATGAACCCGTTTTCAGTCCATATCTTGAAGCCATTCCAGTCGGACGGGTTGTGGGAAGCCGTAACCATCACTCCGCCATTCTTTCCATAGTGAACTGAGGAGAAGTAGAGCACGGGAGTCGTTACTGTTCCAATGTCTTCTACGTTGAAGCCGCCTGAAAGCATCGCTTCCGTGAGGGCACTCGCCAAAGGCTTGCTGCTCAATCTGACATCCATCCCAACAAGCATGGTTCCTTCTCCGTTCATGTAGTCGGCAAGGGCACTTCCAATCCGCGCAGCAACTTCCTCAGTGATATCTTTGCCGTAGATTCCTCGAATGTCATATGCTCTGAAGATTCCCTGTGGTATCATCCGGTAGGTTCCTGACTCTATGTACTCTGGCGAAGGGTATTAAGACTTTGTGAAACAGAAGCCCCGAGTATAAATAACCTTAAGTTACCTTGACGTGTAATCGACAGAATGCTTGAGACAACGCCTCACCCTGCACCCGCGAGCTGGAAGCCTTGGAAAAAACGGAAGCGATCGTTGCATACGGGCACAGACTTGTCAAGTCGACGCACAGAACGACGTTCGAGATAACGAAGGAGAAGCATCTGACCGAGGAAGGCGACTGCATAATCGCAGTGAACGCTAGCAAAGCAGTTGCCGACCTGAGTTCTGAGTTCAAGGAATTGGCCAGAAGACCGAATGCCAAGATAGTGATAACAATTGAAGCTGGGGCAGAGAAGGAGACCATCAGAGCTTCGGGCGACCCAAGGCTCACCTTCTCCCATCCAACCGACCTCGTCGTCAGGATGAGTGGCTATGTGTGCAGCCGAACCTTGGCAGTGAAGGCTAACAAGGCTGCAGCTGACCTCTCAAGGAGCCTTGTCAAGGAGCTTCGGAAGCCTGAAAGGATAGTGAACATGACCCTTGCCGTGAAGATCTCTGACCAATGAGAACGCATTATCTTAACGAATCAGCAAGTCTACGGCGATTTGCCATCTGAACGGAGCGACTTCGCGGACGATCCTTGCTTCTGGGATTCGTTCGAGTTTGCGTCTTGTCTTTTTCATTGTTTCAGTGACTCGTTCCTTTATAGCATTCAAAAAGCTTGGACCTTCAGCAAACTCATAGTAGTGAATGATCCCGCCACTTGGCTTGACTGCGTCTGAAGCTGCCTCTAAGTATTCTGCTGCTTTCTCTGGAAGGTTCATGATCACGCGGTCTGCAACTCCTCGAAGCTTGCTTCTTGCGATGTCGGCGGCGTCACCTAGCAGGGGGATGACGTTTCGCCAGACGCCGTTCACGATTGTGTTCCTTTCAAGATACTTTATGGCTTCTGGGTTGATGTCGATCGCATATACCTTCACGTTTCTGTGAGTCTTGGCAATCAGCACCGAGAAGGGACCAACGCCTGCGAACATGTCGATGACAGTCTCGTTCTCGCCGACTTGAGACGCGATATTCTTTCGCTCGTGCGAGAGCCTCGGAGAGAAGTAGACCTTGCCTAGGTCAAGGTGGTACTTGCACCCGTGTTCCTTGTGAATGGTTTCCGTGTTCGGTGGTCCCGCTATGACCTCGTACTCTCTTAGACGGTAGGTCCCTGCAACCGCACTGGACTTGGCAAGGACAGTCCGAACGCGTCTGTAGGTCTGAAGAGCCGCTTCTCCGATAAGCTTCTTCTCCTTCTCCAACTCTTGTGGAACCTCTAAGACGGCTATGTCTCCAACGAAGTCTATGGCGCGTGGGACGCTCGCAAGTAGATACGGCGGCAGTCGGTCGCCGAGTACTCCGGAAATGCTTCGGGGTCTCTTGGCACGCGGTTCGAAGTCCTCAATTGTGATGTAAAGATGGGGCAACGTCCTTTTGAGCTCAGAGACTTTGCTGGCCGTCGGTTTTCGGTTAAGTGGAACAAGGATAATCTCCTTATCTGATCTGACCTTGAGGTCCCTACTGAGTAGACTCAGCTCAGTTGCCAGTCGAATCGTCTTCTCGCCAAGGTTCTTAGGAACTTTTAGACAGTAGGCCTTTATCTTTGACTGAGCTTCCATTTCCGGCACTTTTCTTTTCCGGTTGTCTAGGCCTGCTTGAACCGTTCTGATCTGCCCTCTCAGTCTTCTTTCAGGGACGGCTGATCTTCGTATGGCTATCTAGGACTGTCTCTCCCTGCTCCTTCAGAATTCTATTCACATTCTCCTCGGTCACTGCTGTTGTGGTTCCGACCATCGTTACGCATGCTGCTCCAGCAGCTTCGCCTTCCAGCAGGATACGGGTCAATTCGTCTGCTGAAAGCTCCGAGAGCTCACGCCTCTTGTTTCCGATTGTCCTCAATAAGCTTCGCATTACGCCTGCGCAGAGAGCGTCGCCAGCTCCTGTCGGATCAACCACAGGAACTCTGAAAGCACCCATCTCAATAAGCGTCTTCTTGGTCGCCGCGATCAGCCCCTTGTCACCCAGGCTTATGATTGCCAGCCGGGCGCCCTTCTTGATCAGGTCCTTTGCTGCTTCACATGGACTGCGTTTTCCAGTGATCTTCTCCGCCTCATCCTTGTTGCAGTGGAATATGTCGGTCCATTCGATTGGCGGGATTATGAAGCTCCATTCATGTTGGTAGGGTGTGAGCGGATCGACAAAGGTGAGGCACTCAAGCTCCTTGGCCCTTTGAAGAGTCTCCGCTAGCCGTTCATCGAATCTTCCCGTGAAGCCGACCCCGCCAGCGTAGAATACTAGTGGTTTCTCTTCTTCAAGCACAGAAAGAACATGTTCTGGGCCGAGGTGCCAGTTTGCTCCCACATCGACATGAAATCGACGATCCTCCCCTGAAACGACAAGGATCAGATCCTTCGAAGTCGGTACGCCGGGCACCCTTTGAAGATGAGTGACTACTCCGTGGCCGTTGAGCAGGTTTTCAAGGAAATCGCCGAACACATCTTCTCCAACCGCGCCGACAGAGCTTGCATCGCCTATCTTCAATCCTAGCTTTCTCAGATCTATAGAGACGTTTCCAGAGTGGCCGCCCATGTGGGTCTCAATTCCTCTGGGCGCATAGGTTATTTCGCCTGGTGCTGAGACCTTTGGGAGGTGAGCGGCGATAAGATCGACAACCAGTATCCCGGTGCAGGTGACTAGCATGCGTTTGTGGCTCCTTTTCCGGAACAGTGCTGTGGCTGCGAGCTCATCTGCGCCCCAAGGTGTGTGGCTGAATGAGTGTATTCAAGCCCTCATCAAGTGTTGTCTTTGCTTTGAAGCCAAGAATCCTCTCTGCTTTGGTTATGTCCGCGAGTGTGTGTTGAACGTAGTTTGAGATCGGGTTCGGCTTGTAGATTGGTTTGATGCTCTTCCCGAGAAGCTTATTGAGCATCTCAATCACTTGGTTGAAGCTGTAAGCAATGCCCGTGCCCACATTGAATATCTCGCATTCGAAGTCCTTCTTCCAAGCAAGGACCAAGGCTTCAACTGAATCGCTGACATGTGTGTAGTCGCGGGTCTGCGTTCCGTCCCCATAGATGATGGGCGGCTCATCTTTCTGCATGGCCCATAGGAACTGTGACACAACGTTTGCGTAGATTCCTTTGTGTTCTTCCTTCGGTCCGTAGACGCTGAAAAACCTCAACCCAACTGACTTGATTCCGTACAGGATGTTGTAGAGTTTGGCAACCCTTTCTATAGCGTGTCGGCATTCGGTATAATAGTCTGTCACGTAAACAGGCATGTCCTCTCGGTACGGCAGCTTGTTACCATTGTAGATACTGCTGCTGCTTGCGTACACGACCTTACACTTCTGAGCCTTGGCGTACTCGAGAATATCGATCGCATCGTTTATGGCTTCGCCGACGAGTCTAGGGTTTTTCCTGTACATTGGAGTCGACGATGGAATGCCGATGTGAAAGATTGCATCAACCTTTGGAACAAGCTCACCGAGCTTTCTGTAGGGTTCATTGTAGAATCTAACACTTAGACCTTCGATATTCTTTACATTGCCCGTGTGAAGATTGTCGAAGACGGTAACGGAATGCCCCATTCTTACAAGTCTCTCAACAAGGTTGCTTCCTATGAAGCCACATCCACCAGTCACAAGGATTTCCAAGCAAACTCCTCCATTTAAGTTGGTATTGGCTTGGCTGTGGTTGCTTAATATAGAAGCGCAGCTCGGCAGATAATAACGATATCGGTTGTTTTTCTGTTCGTCGGCATTAGAGCATCAACCCGAAAGACATTCCCCGAATCTGAAGTCTTGGACAATAAATGTGGCCAAGAAGAAGCGTGCGACCGGGCCTAATGGCTCCATCAGGAGTATTGCTTCTAAACATAGGGTTCGGAGCCATATTCAACTCTGACATCGCGGTAGCCGAGGGCTTCATCCTCAAAATCAGATTCACAAGACCCAGACTGCTCATGCCTAGGGGCGACTGCTGCCATTTCATATGGGAACCCTAAGAGTAGAGTTCGACCCTCAAGACTTTAGTTTCTGTGAAGGGACAGAACCACAGACCAAGCATTTTGCGTGACTCTCAAGTCTCCTTTCTTCCTAACCCTTAATTCTACGGAATCCTCAGAGTAGTCTGTGACCTACTATGAAGCGAAAGAAGCTTCCGCTTGAAGAAAGAAAGCGGCTTTTTAAGGAAATCGTTTGGCCAAGCAATGAACCTCTTATGTTCGAGAGGAGGAGAGGGCGAAGCACCACAGACGTTGAAGAACAATACAAGATTGCCCATTCTGAAGAGAACGTCAAAAAGATGGCAGATGTCGGCGTCGAGCTATTGGGCAATGTCCATTTCTACAAGGGTTTCGGCTTCGAACTTGAGAAAGAAGAGATGCAGAATACGAAGAAACTAGCTGAACTAGCTCACAAGTACGGCATAAAATTCAGTGTTTATGTCGGTAGCACCATGTTCATCGAGACCATATTCGCATCCGAGCCGAAGTCTAAGGAGTGGTGGCAGAGGGATCAGGATGGAGCGCCCATAACCTATTCTGGCCACGGGACCTACCGGTATCTTTCGTGTCAGAATCAAGAGAGTTACATTGAGTATATGAAAAAGATATTGAAATACGCAGTTGAAGAGATCAAGGCTGACAGGATATTCTTTGATAACCCGGGCATAGGGAAGCCTGAGCCGCAGTCGTGCCAATGTCCTGCGTGCGTCAGGAAGTTCAGAGAGTTCCTCAGAAAAAAGTATGACAATGAGACTCTGAGGAGAAGACTTGGCTTCACAACTTTGGATGGTGTGGTCCCGCCGAGGTATGATGCTTTCAACCAACCTTGGACCATGGCGACGATAGACGACCCTCTGAGGCAGGAATGGATAGATTTCAGATGCCAAACGAAGGTCAACTTTTACAGAAAGATGAATGACTACATAAAGAAGCTTGACCCTTCGGTTCCAGTATCACTGAACATAAAAGGAGTTTACGGCAGAAATAGAGCGTTCATAGAAGCGATCGACCACGCTAGGTTCGAGGGAATCTGCGAAGACATGGTTATGGACAGCGGCGTATCCGCAGGCGTGGCAGAAGATGGGGCGCTGGTTTCTGAGATAAGAAGCTTCAAGGCAGCCCGCACCCTGAATATGGCTGTACACTCGCCTCCGGGCGGAGATGGAAAGATTGAGTGGGCAACAGCTATTGCATTTAACAAACTTGTTGAGGTTCCGGGTTTTGGGTACGATGGCGGTCCTTTCCGACCCCGCGGCCCTGAAACGCTATGTTACTATGATTTCTTTACGGATCATAGGGACCTTTACACCGACACCGAGAATATCGCTGATGCCGCAATCTTGCGCTCATTCGCTTCTATGGCATACAACAATTACGATACACACTTGAGCACGATACTGTTCGAGCAGACACTTATTCAAGCCAAGGTGCCCTTTGACGTAATCTTCGACAAGAACCTGAAGAACCTCTCAAAATGGAAGGTGCTAGTTCTAGCCAACCAAGAATCTCTGAGTGATGCCCAGCTTGAGCTGATCCGAGGCTTCGTTAAGAAAGGAGGGGGGCTTGTAGCGACTGAGGCGACATCCCTCTATGACGAGTGGAGGAGAAGTCGACGCCAATACGGTTTGGCAGATCTGTTTGGCTTCGAAAAGCCGGAGGAAGCCCACAAGAACATGAACGTCTACGGGGACGGACGGGTTGTCTACATACCAAAAATAGAACCATCAAAGCAGGTTTCGAGCCAAGGATGGATCGCTGGATCAATTCTGGAGACCGTGGAACGAGCCGGTTATGCAAAGATTCAGCCTGACGAATGGAAGCTTCCCGGCAACTGGTATGAGCTGGTTGAGGCTGTTGAATGGGTGAACGGAGATGATCTATCCTTGAAGGTCTACGCGCCCCTAACGGTAGTTTCGGAGCTCCTTAGAAAGGAAGACAAGAAGCAGGTTGTTCTGCACCTAGTGAACTTTGACGATAAGAGCATCGTTAAAGATCTAGGCGTAGACCTAGGGATACCGCAAGGGACGAGTGTTGAGAAGATATCGATCCTCTCGCCAGACTGGGAAGGAGCTGACTCCATGGAGTACACAAAGACGAGAGACAGGATATTCTTCAAAGTTCCTGAACTCATAACGTACAATGTGATCTTAATCCAGCTCGGTTAGAAGGACACTGAACTTCCATACGAGAACCTATCAGACTTTCAGTTTCGCCACTTTCTGCCGAAGAAAAGAAGGCAATGTTGGGACATTGAAGGATCATCAGCCACTACCCTTGGCCTTGTGAGGAAGACTGCAGGTGTTCTGTACTCTCCCAAAACTAGCGGGCCCGCTGGGATTTGAACCCAGGACCATCGGCTTAGGGGGCCGACGCCCCATCCGGACTAGGCTACGGGCCCTCATCGGTTGATTGGTGGATTCTGAGTTAAAAGTTTTCACTTGCATGGATGTGTGTTGGGTTCGGCAAGGGTGTTCACCCACCGCGTGGTGCCTAGACCCCTGTAGGATTGAGCGAGGCATGAAGGGGTTGTGGTTTGTACTTGAGCAGAAGTGGGAGGTGCCTACGAAATCTGGCTTTGCAGGGATTGAAGAAAGGAGCGGATGGCTGTCATGGTTTGCCTATGATGCTCTTCATTCTTCTTACATGAATCAGGATTTCGTCGGCCGGGCCTTGTCCTCTGTAGTAATTTAGTTGTCCTTCTGCTTTTTCGAGGAATTCGAGGACTTGTTTCCAGTCGATCGCTTCAGGGGTCTTCAGGTTCTCTCTAAACGTGTCTATTACTTCTAGCGCTCTTGAGACTTCATACGAGTACGCTTCGTAGGGTCTGATCATCCCTTCGATGATGTTGAGCTCCTCAAGTACGTACTTGGCTTTCTCAGCAATAGACATATGGGCTCCTAGTTCTTACCAGAGACTCAAAGAGATTTAAGGCTTTTTCGAGGCAGATAGAGAAGAAATTGTTAGCGTGATGATGATCTCTTGGGCGTTCTAGTCTTTTCTGAGTTTCGTTCCGGAGATTCTCGTACTACTTCGACAGCCACCGTAAGTGCGTAGGCACCGGCGGTATCTTACTTTTCTTCAAGTTGGAACTCCTTTCCATCATGCTAGGCGGAGGAGCCAGATGACGTAGAGGAGTATGGTAATGTAGCCTAGTGTCACTAAACCTCCGCTTGTTAACCCCATTTTGATATGCTCCTCTGTTTCAGGGCTCATTGTTCCTAATGTACTCAATCATCTCCTTTCGTTCTCGATATCTGGTAAGATGGAACCAAATGGCAGTCTGATGTTAGTGTCGGTTAATCTCTTTCGAGTCTCCTTCCGCAGTACGGGCATACTGCAATATCTTCAGGCAGGTCTGATAGGCTCTTGTGGCATCCTGGGCAGATTCTTTCTTGCGCCTCCGGCTCCTTTGGTTCCGCTAGTCCGATATCCTTCTTGAGCTTCGCGACATGGTCTTCGGCCTCTTTTCTTATTCTGCGGATGTCCTCAAGCGCTGTTGTGACTTTGCTGAGCATCTCCTTCCTTGCCTTTATTCCTTCGCTTACGAAGTAGGCCACAGCTTCTGATCGTGTGCTGAACAGTCCGGCTTCAACGAGCAAGTCAATAACCCTTAGCTCCTCATCTCCCATGCGCGAAGCAACAACGTTGCCTCTGTGTGCATGACGGAACGGCATTATTCGCAGTGGAGGCATAGGGATATGTATTGGGGGCATAGGAGGCATGGGCGGCGCCGCCTCAGACACACTTGATTCGGCGTGAGCTTTCCAGTCTCTGAACCTTTCCCTCCAGTCTTCAAGCGCTTTTCTGTATCCCTCTTTCCATTCCCTAACGGATTCCTTCCATTCTTCCAAATCCAAGTTACCCGACTCTCCAATGTAACTTATTTACGTATTGTAAGCAAGTTACGTAAATGGTTTACGACCATATAAACATATCGGTTTCCCAACGATAGAAACAAAAGACTGCATTTCGCCCTGCTTGTTAGGTTCACGGAGACTGAACCGGAACTCTCTGGTGATCGCTTGCGAAAGACATAAAGGAAAAGATCATGTTACAGATCCTTGCGCAACAGGGCCGGTAGTCTAGTTGGTTAGGACATCGCCCTCACGCGGCGAAGATCGCCGGTTCAAATCCGGCCCGGCCCACTGCAAGGTCGAGTTGTGTTTTCGGTTCCTCACAACCTCAGACATCAGAAAGTATTCGACCCATGTGTCTAGGCCGAGCATTTTAAACAGCGAAACACCTCTTCAATCATCGCTTGGAAGCATGTTCCTCGTTGTTCAAGGAGCCTACAGCCTCAATCATCGATTCTTCTAGCAAATCTGTCAGGAAACCAGACAATTCGCCAGGGGATGGGCTTGGGCAAGAGCATTCTTGGCCACATCTCAATGATCGTCACCTTGATCTGTGAGGCTCAGAATTTCCCGTACCTCCACACTTCATCGTACATCGCAACAATGTTTTCGACAGGTGTTACTGGTTGAATGTTGTGGCAAGGAGCCACAATATAGCCAGTTCGGTCGCTGGCAAGTATGTCGATGCAGCGTCTCACTTCCGCACGCACTCCTTCGGTAGTTGCGAATGGGAGAATGCGCTGATTATCCATGCCGCCATGAAAACAAAGGCTCGTACCGAAGTCCCTTTTCAAGCCTTCTAACTCCATCCCAGGGCAGGCCCACTGTAAGGGATTCAGTACGTCGATCCTCATGTTTACTAGGTCAGGGATAAACATGCGGATCGCCCCGTCGTCGTGGTGAAACACATTGATGCCGAAGCCGTGTGCCAACTCGATGTGCCTTCGCATATGCGGCTTGTAGAACTTTCGAAACGTATTCAGACTTATCATGGGGCCAGTCTGTGTGCCGAAGTCGTCAGTCACCTGAGTCACGTCGATGAGTCCGTCGCATGCTTCGAACATGCGGCGATGGTGTTCGTACAGGAAGTCGGATATCTGGTTTAGAAGGCAACGCGTGAATTCAGGGCGGACCCAAGGATCAATCAAGGAGGTCTTCAGCCCGCGGAGCTTGTTGTGTTGAAAGAAGAGTGCCGTGTACCCGCACATGATGACTTGCTTCTGTTGAAAAGACTCAGCAACCTTCCGCATTCCCGCGTAATCAAACCAGTCTGTGCTGGGCCATTTGTGCTGTTCTAGATCTTCGATGGTTTCAGCCTTTGCCAGAGGATTATGTGATATCTCATCGTATGTGCCCGTTCCGTAGCTCACCTTTCTCGTGCGGATGCCCCAGTAGTCCATAGTCTCGTCTTTGGCGACGCTGGGCAAAGACGGACCAACATACTTGGGTTCAAGGCTGGCCATTCCGTCAATGTGTAGAAGCTCATGGATGTTCGCGTCTTGACCGAAGTGCTCCTTGAGTTTTGTCCAAACTTCGGGCGTTGCCCAGATGTCCGTTGGGACACGATCCAATGGCTCATGCCTTATGGCAGCTAGAACTCGTTCTCTTGAGTCCACGTTCACATCCTTTCTCCGCTAACTAATATAGCTTTGTAGGGAAAGCCGGTACAGGTTCCGCCAACGCACAAGTCGCTGGTCGGGGATGATGAAAAGGTTTTACGCTGGTTAGGCGCTTTAGGTATGCATGCAACTCAAGAAGCTATTGTAGGTTGATGCGAAAAGGCGGCGCCAGTCTTGAATGCTAGAGAAAGAGCAATGGCGGCTTACCGTCGTGAGGAGCCTGACAGGATTCCATGGCTAGTCTATGATGGGCTTTGTCCTAGAGGCTTCATGGATCGCAAACTGAGAGACAAGGGCCTGGGCTTGAAGGTTTCGGCGTCTGTTCTGAGGGAGGAGATGCCTCATGTTCGTGTTGAAGCAAAGACCTCTGGTAACATTGTGCAAAGAACCTATCACACTCCCTTAGGCGACCTTTCAATGAAAGAGAGAATAGGACTTCCCGAAGGTGCTGGCAGCTCTTGGATCGTGGAGCACCCGGTTAAGCAGGTCTCGGACTTCGAGGTAGCTGAGTTCATGACAGAGGACACGGAGTATGTGGCAGATTATGAACCATTTGTGAGGACCGACAGGAACCTCGGCGGCGACGGCATAGTCTTAGTCTGGGCGGGGCGTTCACCCATGCAGAAGGCTCAGATCGAACTCATGGGCTACCGCAACTTTGCCCTAGCGCTTCACATGTGCCGGAAGGAGTTGGAAAGGTTGCTTAGAGCATTAGAGAGGAAGATGGACGAGCGATACCAGTTGCTGGCTGAGTCACCGGCCGAGATCATAAACGGCACAGACAACATCAATAGCGTGATCGTCAGTCCAAAACTCTTCGAGATGTACATCGGTCCGTTCTACCAGAGGCAAGCCCAGCTCCTTCACAAGAAAGGCAAGATCCTCGAAGATCACATGGACGGCAAGCTAGCACGGCTTAAAGACCTGATTGCCAAGACTGACCTAGACGCGATTGAGGCCTTTACCCCCCCGCCCATGGGAGACCTCCCGCTGGCAGAAGCCAGGTCCGCGTGGGATGGAAAGGTCATAAGCCTCAACTTCCCCGAGTCTGTTTTCCTTGAGAGCTCAACGGCAGTTAGGAGATACGCATTGAACCTTTTGGGGGAAGCGGCTCCTGGTGACGGTTTCATAGTGACTATCACGGAGGACATACCATTGGAGCGCCGTTGGCTTGGTCTGTCAATCGTCACAAACGTGTTACGGAAACATGGCTCCTATCCATTACGGGGCTAAGCTGATGGCAGAGCAGGCAGACGGAAAAGAAGAAAGTTATGAAGGTGGAGTGCGAGGCAACCTGATTCTAGAAGGTTATGACGCCTTTGATGTAATCCGCCGGCTTGTCTGAGGCAACTCTGAAAGCTGCCATTGCATCTCTGTATGGGAACCTGTGTGTCATAAGGAGATTCTGGTCGAAGACACGCTTCTCGAGAAGCTTCACGGCGTCGTGAAAGTCCTTGTTGAAATCCGGAGATGAAGCGGGCGACGTATTCAATATCGTCAATCCTTTGACGTGCCACTTCTCAGTTGGCACTGTTTCGTCTACCACATGTCTTCCAAAGATGACGAGTTTTCCAGATGGCTTCAAGAGGTCTGTTGCGAGATAGAGGGCTCCTGGCGCGCCTGAGGCTTCGATCACAATGTCAGCTTCGCCTCCGAGTATCCGCCTTACTTCCTCCACCGCCTTAACCTCTCTTGGGTTGACTGCGTGATCTGCTCCGAACTTCATGGCTAGGTCCAGCCGCTCGTTCAGGAGGTCTACCGCGACTAGGCAGTCCACGATTGCCTTTGGAATGGATTGAAGCAGAAGAAGCCCCATGTAGCCGCAGCCGATGATGCAGACTTTGTCTCCTATCTGAATCGCTGATCTTTTGATGCCGTTGACGGCGCATGCTGCTGGCTCCGAAATCCAAAGGGCCAGGTCCTCTACGTCGTCTGGGATTCTGGCGATGTTTCTGCAGTCTGTCCTGTAGAACTGGGCGAAGGCGGGTCCTCCTAGAGTAGTAACCCTTTCTCCCGGCTTGACGTTTCTGACGTCTTCTCCTGTTTTGGCTACAATTCCGACGCCTTCGTGACCCATGACTCTGCCGCCGGGAAGCTTGCCCTGAAAAGCGTAGACATCGCCCATGCATATGCCACAGGCCTTCGTCTCAACCAGGACTTCGCTTCTTCTTGGTTCTGGGATGTCTGACTCAATGATCTCGGCTACGCCTTTCGATATGGATATGGCTTGAGCCTTCATTAGAGCGCACTCAACCTAACCGACTGTGATTAGGCTAAGATTAGCCTTTACTGCATGAAAGGGCATATGCTTTCTTCTCTAGAAGCGGCTCTTGGTAAGATAGTGGCCTTCAGTCTGCTGAGAAAGCTTCCACTGCTGCTGCTATACCTGAGCCGAGCTTGACCGTGTACCCTTCCTTTTTCATGCCGCGTTCAAGCGCTTCAAGGACTAGGATGACGTTTCTTTCGCTTGAGTTGATCCCCATAAGTCCGATCCGCCAGAGCTTGCCTTTGAGTCTGCCCAGCCCTCCGCTTACCGTAATGCCGAAGTCTTGGAGGAGAGTCTGCCTCACGTTCGCATCGTTCATTCCATTTGGCACTTGAACGGCATTCAATGAAGGGCATCTGTAGCCCTCTTCGGCGTTCATTCTGAGCCCAAGAGCTTCGATCCCTTTGATCAATGCTAAGCTGTTCTTCTCGTGCCTTCGCCATCTCGTTTCGAGTCCTTCTTCGTGAAGTATTCTCAACGCTTCCCTTAGGGCATAGACGAGCAAGATTGGTGCAGTGTGATGATAGACGCGGTTCGTCTTGATCCAATACTCTTCGATCGTTGAGAGGTCAAGGTACCAGCTCTGAACCTTCGTCCCCCTATTTCTTATACGTTCTAGAGCTCTCTCGCTTGCCGTTATCGGAGCCAGCCCCGGAGGACAGTTCAAGCACTTCTGTGATGCACTGTAACATACGTCTATGCCGAGTTCGTCCACGTTCAGGTCGCATCCGCCAAGAGAAGTGACCGCATCCACAATAAGGAGAGCATCGTACTCGTGCACGATCCTTGAAATGTCCCTTAGTGGTTGAAGTACGCCTGTTGAGGTTTCTGCGTGGACGATGGCAACGGCGATCGCGTTCGATTCTGACAAGGCTTTCTCGACTGCTTCTTTCAGGATTGGCTTGCCCCATTCAGCCTCCACCATCAACGGGTTTCCACCGCATCTGTTGACCATCTCTCTTATGCGTTCGCCAAAGAATCCGTTAATGCACACGACAACGTTGTCACCTTTCTCGACGATGTTGCAGATGGCGCTTTCCATCCCGGCGGAGCCAGTGCCAGAGATCGGCATAGTTATGTGGTTACTTGTCTTGAAAACATATCTTAGTAGCTCTACGGTGTCGTCCATGACCTCCATGAAGTATGGGTCTAAGTGCTCCACTATCGGCGAGTTGAGTGACCTCAAAACCCTAGGATCAATGTTACTAGGCCCCGCTCCTAAGAGAAGCCGTTCAGGCGGGCGCAGTTCTTCATAGACCTTTCTAGCCATTTCTGACACTTGCCTCAGAATTTGACCCCAATAGCATTAACGTTCCAATATAAAGGCTTTGCGCTTACTGAGGGGCAGAGACGATGAATCCTTACCGTGCGCTTGTCCGCAAGTGTGGTTTGATCAGTTTCTCGGCATTTCTGTGGAGAATGTCGTGTCGGTCTTCGTCCGTTATGCGCGAGAACAAGACACAGCCTATCCCATAGTGTGGGTCGAACCAGGGCAGGTCGGTGCCGAACAGAATCTTTTGGGACCCGGCTTCTTTGACCATCCACTCGATCACTCCGTTCACTGTGTACGCGGCGCAGAGCTCCAAGTAGACATTAGGGTAGTCTTTCCCGACTTGGATGGCTTTCTCCCACTCTCCGTATCCTGAGTGCCCCATGAGTAGCTTGGCATTGCGGTATTCTTCGGCCAGTTTCTCGACCAAGCTCGGCGAGTCATAAGGGCTATTTCCCCAAGTGTGCATGAGAACAAGAAGCCCCTTTTCGTCCGCGTACTTGAGTGCAGGTTCGTACCGGGGACTGGTTATTGGGTACTTGTGGTAGTCTGACAGGAACTTGAACCCAACGAACCCTTCCATTTCTGAGAAGTGGGCTACTTCGTCCTTGGTTCTTTCCGGGTAGTTGGGGTTGATGACCCAATATGCTCTGAACATATCTGGGTACTTCTTCACAACCTTCGCCATTTCAAGGTTAGCCTTGGTGTCGATGAGCGAGGCGTGGGAGCTCGATACTGCCAACTTTACGCCACAGCGGTCCATGGTGCGGATCATGTCTTCAGATGTGGGATTGGGAAAGTAGATGCCTTGGTATGGTCCGAGGTGCGCGTGCATGTCGATCACGGGGCAGGATTCGCTCCTCCCTTCCTTCATGAACTCCTTGGTCAGCTGGGAGACTCTCACATCTTGACCCTCCTAAGCAACCGTTCGAGATTGCCTGAAGCGATCTTGCGGCGTTCCTTTGTTGTTATGTCTGCACCAGCCAGAGTTAGCTTGGGTCCGCCCGGGTTCCACTTGGGATATCCCGTTCCGAAAAGGAGTTTTACAGCGCCATATTTCTTGCAGAAGTCGGTAATGCCGCCGTCAAGCTCGTATCTTGAGGTGTCCAAGTGCAGGTTCTCATGCTTTTCGATCAAGGGTCTGAAGTACCGGTCGTGCCCCCAAGGGCCGTGCTCTGTGACTACGAGGGTTAGGTCTGGGACTTCGGACAGGATAGTGCTGACTAGGTGCCAACCTGAAATGCCCCCACAAGACTGAGTGATGTCGATGAAGAGGGGAATGTTTCGCTCAACCATCAAGTCATACAGGGGTGCCAGAGATGTTCTTGTCATGAGGTATCTGTGTTCTGCGGGGAATGCTCGAAAGGCGCGTATGTTCCTTTCCTTCATCTTCCTTACGATGGTTTCCATGGTTCCAAGTTCTTCTGTCTGCAGCGGCAGGATCGCAAGTGTTCCGTGAAGCCTGTTGAACGCTTCTATTTCGTTGAGTAGCATATCGTTGCCGATTACAGGCGAGTCGTCGCGCTGCCGAGCGTGATACACTAGGGCTTCGTCTATACTGCAGTAGTCCATTTCCTCCAAGAGGTTCTGGGCTGTTTCGGCATACCGGATGGGTCTGATCATTGAGGTGCCGAAGCTCATGTTGCAGTCAAAGAACTTCACTTGCATTCCCTTCTGTTACTGTTGAAGCTCGCGCCCCTCCGCCATTTCTCGCTCTCAAGAACGCTAAGCAAAGCGTGCATCTCCATATCTCCATAGATCGGCCATTTGATGTCCAATCCTGCATTGGTCAGGGGTTCTACGCCTTTGAAAGCTGGATTTAGCATGACAAGAACCTCTGGATATCTTCAACGGTTGGGTCTCTATAAAAGGGTTAGCTCTACACTGACCCTGCAGGGCAAGGGGAAGGCCTTAAAATCCTCTGGCGAAGGCCTCCGTGGGTTCAAATCCCACTCCCCGCACCAGAAATCGCGACTGACGTTTAAATTCTCGGTTTTCACACCCAAGGATGATGTTTGTTTCATAACGCAAAAGAGCAATCAACATGGGTTCAAATTGTCAGAGTCAGACTTGAGTTATTTGTCCATGAGATGTACGAATTGGCTTATGTTTTGTCTGTTTTTGCGTAGCGCACTTGTAAAGGAACTCAAGATTAGTGAAGAAAAAATTATCAAAGAATAACCACCAAGTCTCAAAAGGTGGAGGAATGGGTTGAAGATAAACTTCTTCGGCGGATTTACCCGATTTCACCATGTTTGTAGCGATGTTTTGGAGTACCTGAATGTATTGAGCCATCACCGAGAGATCTGCAGATCGCCCGACCGGGCCGTGCCCAGGAACTGCAGTCTGTATTCCTAACGCTTCGATCTTGCTGAGAGATTGTTTCCAGTCCGCAGGAAAACCACTTGGAAGATATGGGTGTATGTTGATGAAAAGTAAATCACCCATAAACGCGATTTTTTCTTCTGGCAAATAGAGAACAATGTCGCTGGCTGTGTGTCCAACAAAAGAAAGAAGCTCAACTGTTCTTTGCGTTCCGTGTATTACGAGTTTATGTTCAAACGTGATGTTTGGTAGCCGTGTTTTCAGTTGAGGATGTGATTCAATCATCGCTCGGTAGTAAACAATCAAGAAAGCAAGTTCTCGACGTCGTTTGGGATCTTTTTCAGCATCTAGCTTTTGTTGAGCGTCGATAATTCGGTTGGGAAGATTCTCCTTTTCCCAACTAATTTCTTCAGGCTCTTTTTGGGCAATTGCGTCACAGGTCCATGTTGTGCTGATAATATCGACATCCGGAGAAAAGACCTGGTTACCACGAATATGGTCCTCATGATAGTGGCTGTTGACAA
>CAYXIF010000027.1:0-25979 GCA_964465575.1 uncultured Candidatus Bathyarchaeia archaeon
GTTCCAGAACCCTTGAGAGCTCGACAAGAGATTCCGCAATCTTAGAAAAGATTGTACGGGAGCTCCTCGGAAGACTTATTGCTGAGACGCGGCCTGACCTACGAAGAGTGGGCGTGAAGGTCTCTGGCTTCGTCAAAGAAAAAGACGCCCAGAAGCATCTGACAGACTTTGTTGAATCGGGTTACTAGTGACCTAAACATGCTTCGGCTATTAGCTCAGGGTCGACCAAAACGCATATTTGTCCAGCACTTCACAGATTCTCATGTGTGTCAGGAGGGCAAACCTATGCGCGTAAGTTTCTGGCCCTTGCTCTTAGGCGTTCTGTTACTCGTCTTTGGAGTCGTCGGGGTTGCCAACGATATCTTCAAGCTGAGAATAGCAATACCTTGGACGCCGATGATAGCAGTAATAATCGGCATTTGGATACTGACCCACGCGTTCAAGAGAAGATAGGCCAAGAACGAACCGCGCGGCACACAAGCCAATGCTCCTCCCACGACGGCTACTTCCGAGGCATAAGTGAAGCAGCAACGTCTTGAAAATCATTGGACGCAGATAACGATGACTCCGAAGGACTTCAACCTTCTAGTTTCAACCGCAAGGGGACTCGAAAACGATGCGTGCTCGGAAATCTGGTATCTCCTAGGGGAGATCGGGGACACAGGATCAGTGACCGAGAAGACAGATATCTCTGGGCTAATCGTAGCGAAGACCGTTCTGGACCCTTTCAAGGTTGTGGAAGAGCTCAGAAAGATGCTGAACGAGCGACCGGATGAGTTCCGCTACACGCTCAAGGTCGTCCCGATCGAGGCCGTGGTGCCCACTCAGCTGGACAACATAAGAAAGGCCACTATCGCTCTTGCCCCCAAGATTGAGAGGAACGAAACCTTCCGCGTCACTGTCGTGAGAAGGCACACAAACCTCTCTACAAAGGAGGTGATCGAGGCCACCGCCAAGGATATCACCAGAAAAGTGGACTTACACAGCCCTAACAAGATCGTGCTGATTGAGGTCCTAGGCGGCCTAACTGGAGTCTCGGTCATCGAGCCTGATGACGTTCTCTCCGTTGCAAAGGAGAAACCCGTCGGCTTCGCGTAGCCAAGAGAGCACATCGTTCTATGAGAAGGCAGGTCAATGCTTCCTTCTCTGATTTTCTCAGAGTAGCTTCCACCTCGAGAGGTGTGATGCCAAAAGCCTTCCTTATGTCTGTAGCCTTTTCATCTGTGAGCTCAATGATCCCATCGCATTTCTTGCCGCCAACGAGAGATGATACTTTGTCCAAAGCCTCGACTGCTTTCTCTCGAGTATCGGCAACAACCACGACAGCCATCTCCGTGGCGCCAAGTTTCACACCCAAGAGCTCAATGGCCTTGCTGATCTGATGCTGTCCCGAAGCGTAGAGAAGAATCTCCAGCGCAGGATCCTTCGATATATTTGTGCCGGATCCGAAAGCTCTCAAGGCGTTTAGTACAGCGAACCGCAGGTGGTCGAAGTCAGCAACTAGCCACGCGTTGAAAAACTGGACATAGCAGCCTTCAGTCACCTTTCTCGCCTGATCGACGAAGGCGTTGATGTCTTCGACTTCTATGTCCCTGAAGCCTTCGACGACCATGTGATGCCCGACGACGATCGCTTCTCTCATCACACCTTTTCCTTCAGAACATCCTTGACAAACCGTTCAACAAGGGTAGCATTCACTCCGCTTTCGATGAGCTTCCTCCCGACCTTCTCCATCGGGAGGCCTTCCTTTTTGCAGTTCTCAACCAGGCACCTAACTGTCTCTTTAAGCTCCCATGGAAACACAATCCAGCTCTCGGTCTCCTTTTCGTAGTAGTCCGGCACAGTCACGCTCCAGGGCTTGTGGTAGATGGTGGCTGTCTTCACTAACCTTCCCCCCTGTTCTAGGATGTGCTTCTTCACGATCTGAAGGCTCTTCCCAGTGTCTGTGACATCGTCCATGACCAACACATCTTTGTCCTCCACGCGCACAGAGACCTGCTGTGTAATGACAGGTGAGTCACCTCGCGTCTTGGCAACGCCTAGATAGAATTCGGCGCTAACATTCGCGACTCTTGGAACCTCGAGGAGATCTGACATCACCCTTGCCGGCGGCCATCCTCCACGCGACATACCAACTATCACATCTGGGCGAAAGCCACTACTGAGGATCTTCTCAGCCAAGCTCAGAAGCATACTGTAGATCTGCTCCCAAGTGGGAGCCAGAAACTCAACATCCAAACCCGATCTGAATCTCCATGAAAGCGAGATAAGCTAGGACCGTAGAGATTTTAAACTTTCGCCCCACACAGTCTGTCTCTTTTCATGTAAGATTCGTAGAAGTGCCGCACGCGCATGACTTGCGCTTGTGACAAGTCAGATGGCCGCTAGGAAAAATCCTTCCGAGAAAGCCGTTCAGATCAAAGCAAACGTCTCAGGCGCGAATCCGCGGTTTCGAACGGTGTGCTTCATCAGAATTTCTCTTGTCACAATAGCACATCTCGGAGTCTGGTGGGAAATATGTTTTTATGGTTCGTTCCAAAAAGCTGTTACGTCGCTAGAGTGGCTGAAAGCATTTGGATAAGAGGGTCGGACTCTTTTTCGTTGCCGTAAGCATTCTTCTATCCGCCCAAGCAAATGGTGTATCAGCGGATTCGAGGAGAATCCCTGAAACGAGTAAAGCGATTGTACTTGACCCATTCAACTTTGAGTTCGGCCTTTTGCCTTACTATGATCTGTTCATGAGGAGCATAATCTACAATCTTCAGCAGGCTGGCTACGCTGTCGATTACTACAAAGACGACAATGTAACCATAGACCTCCTGAAAAGGCTGGACAATGAAGGGTACGGCGTCATCTACGTCAACGCCCACGGCTTCACAGACCCTGACGGAAGAGTCTTATTCTTCACCGGCGAGAAGAACGCCTCTGGAATAGAAGGCTTGTACCAGAAGGATATAGAAGAGAAGCGCATAGGATGCTTCGGGCAAGAAGGATATCTATTGGGATACTACTATGTCACTCCAGAGTTCTTCGCGTTGTATGGCAACGACACCCGATACCACAACGCACTGATCTTCGTGGATGCATGCCACTCCGCGAACAACACAAGCATGGCTGATGTTTTTCTCGATCTTGACGCCAGCTGCTATGTCGGCTGGACAGAGCTTGTCGGGGTGGAACACGGTGTATCCATGGACGGCAAGTTCTTCCGAACCATGTGCATAGATGGCGAAACAGTCGAACAATCGGCTGGAACGATCAGACCCGATCCCGTTGGTAGCGCTAAGTTGGCCTATTTTGGGGACGGAGGTCTAGTTCTTGTTGATGCACCACTTAGACCGGAGAGCGAAGGAGTTATGGTGTGGGTTACCATAGTGGGGCTTGCGGCCGCGGCGTTCCTCACAGTCGGCGTCCTATGCAAGATCAGCCGAATGGTCACTCGCAACATACGAAAGAGCCGTGGATAATGACAAGCTGCACCAGTATATATGGCGAGTAAAGGTTCAACTCTTATGCGTATTATCCGTTTGAGTGGCCCTCCAGCTGGCAGGCAAGCTTCGAGGCACAGGTCTACTAACCAGCCTCAATGTACTTCTATACGCAGCTCGAGCACGCTCAACTGTGCTGGGTTTCTCGGCTCGCTTCTCTTCTGGGCTCTCCTAGACGATTTCGCCGAACTGTTCCCCTCCCTCCCCTAGGCAACTTAACTCAAGTAGTAAGCCTAGGAAAAATCTGGGCTGGATACAGACCAATCTTTTTTAGATGGATGGTGGACTAATGATGGAGGAATCTGGTTTGCAGAAGGTAAGATACGAAGAGTTGCTTCCGCATGAGATGGAAGAGATCATGTCGAGTATACCCATTGCCTTTCTCCCGCTAGGCACTCTAGAGTGGCATGGGCCGCATCTCGGTCTAGGTAACGACGCAGTTAAGGCCTATGAGCTATGTCTACGCGTCGCACAGAAGACTGGTGGCGTGGTTGTTCCGGCGACCTTTTGGGCGATCGGTGGCATGCCACATCCTTGGACGACGAGGTTCGACAAGGAGCTTATCGGAAGGCTTTTCTACGCGATTTTTGAGCAGCTGTCTCATGTGGGCTTTAAGGTTGTAATCGCTGTGACGGGGCACTATGGTCTTGAACAGGTCGTGACCCTCAAGAAGGAGGCCCTCAAGTTTATGCGGAACAGCAGCGTGATCGTCTTCCCCATTGCTGAGTACGAGGTGACGCCGGACACTGGGTACCATGGGGACCATGCAGCCAAATGGGAGACCTCTATCCTTTGGTATCTCCGACCGAAACTCGTGGACATGAGCAAACTTCCCAAAGACGAAGAACCTCTGATCATGTACGAGCATGGCATAGGAGGTGAGGACCCAAGGGCTAGCGCCTCGCAGAAGATGGGCAAAGAAATATCTAATACAATAATTAGCCGTCTCGCCAAAGTCGCGTTGCGACTATTGAGAGAGACCTCACCGCTTCAACGTAACCAATTTATATCGGGCCTCACGAAGCAGATCAGAATCTTCGACGAGATGAAACTGGTCAAGCCAACCAAAGAGGAGTCTGAAGCAGTTCGTGAGAGTTACCGCCAGTTTCTCAACCATTTCTGGCAAGGCAACTATATTGAAGCTCACAGGATCATCGATTCTCTCCTTGTTGGCTGAGTTGAGACGTGCGCGCGGCGCGGCTAGAGCGTTTGCGGGGCCGCTAAACCTGAACCGGTCCCTAAGGCTCAAGCTGAATTAGCCCCTCTCCGAACTTGGAAGAGAATCCCACGTCTGCTTGAAAATAATCAGTTCAACGGGCTAACGTGCTTTGTTGAAGCCACCTTAGCGATTCGGAGCAGTAATAGCCTTGGCATATCCCACGGCTTCTTTCTTGGATATTCTACGGAAGAAGCCCTATGGAAAATGAGCCTGAAGATGGAGGATTGTCGAATAGTTTCTGCAGTATCTGCTAACCTGTAGTACGATAGGGTAGAGCCTTCTTCCTGATCGTGTCGACTATTTGCTTAACGTTCCAATCGACTATTTCGAGCGCCACTTCCTCTATTGCTGGCGGTACTCTGTGACCTCCTAGGGGCACCACACCTACTATCGGCTTATCATGCTTGTTTGCTACGCGAATTTCGCCCTGCATCCAGTCACTATGATCAGCGTACATTCCGGACAAAACAATCACGATGTCGACAGGCCTTATGTGGCTATCAAGCTCTCGCTCTACTTCTTCTTTCTTCACCATAGTCCTTATTGGGTCGTACTCAGGAATGCTGTAGTTTGTCCAGTTGAAAAGTGGTGCCTTGTTCAGCAGTTCCACGAGCCTATAATATTCTTCCTTCCAGTCCCAACCGTGGCTGATATATACCCCATAGTTCCTTAAAGCGGGCAATTTTCATCAACTTTCTGTGCATTTGGAGCCTTAAGAATATATCGTATGCAAAAGAAGCCAGAATATTATGCCGAGTTCTGCCCGCCATCTCGGTTGCAGTGATTTCCAAATGCTTATTAACACCCCTGATCCTACGATGTTCTGGAGATTGTTGTGTGGATCCGATATCTCAGAGAATTCGTGGAACAGGAGATCGCACAGAAAAAAGAGATAGGTTGCGATGTCACGGAGATCGAAAGCAGATTCTCTCAAACTAGAAAAGAAAACCGCTCCGACTTAGAGAGAATATTGGCGGAACTGGAGAAGATCGCTCCAAAACCTGATTTTCCTTATAGTGAACCCTCAAGGTTGCAGGAGATAATAGCTAGACGTCCCCGAAGACTTCAAAGGATCGAGACAACCCTATCAGAAAGTGAGCTCCTTGATAGGATACATGGGGGTTGGCTTGGTCGCTGCGCTGGCTGCCTCCTTGGCAAACCGGTTGAGGGTAGAAGCAGGCAACAGATCGAAGAATGGCTAAGAATGGCAGATGCTTATCCTCTCAAGCATTTCTTTCCACCAATGTCCGAACTGCGGGAAGATGCTCCCCAATGGCTGAAAAACTGGCTTTCCAGCGGGCGTACGAGAGGCCTTTTGCTGGGACAGATAGACCACATGCCTCGTGATGACGATATTGACTACACCATCATAGGCCTTCATATCCTAGAGAACTATGGGCCTGATTTTTCAACAATGAATGTCGGTGAAGCGTTGCTCCGTTTGCTACCTTACTGGCAGGTCTACGGTGCTGAACAAGCTGCTTACAGAAACCTTGTCAACGGCATCTACCCGCCTGAATCGGCAACCTACATGAATCCCTATAGAGAGTTTATCGGAGCCCAGATCCGGGCAGACGTATGGGGTTACGTGACTCCAGGACTGCCTGATCTCGCATCTGAATTGGCCTATCGAGATGCAAGGCTTTCACACATAAGAAACGGCATCTACGGTGAGATGCTTGTGAGCTGCATGATCAGCGCCGCTTTCACAACAAGCGACATCGAAGAAGTAATCAACGTAGGCGTCTCAGCGATCCCAAGAGAGACGAGGCTGGCGGAAGCCGTGAAAGATGTGATGGCCTGGAGAAAGAGGTACAGCGATTGGGGAGACGCTTGGGTGAAAGTTATGGAGAAATATGGACACTACAACCGCACCCATGTCATCAATAACTTGTCGCTTGTTCTGCTGGGATTGCTGTATGGGGAAGGCGTATATGAGAAAAGCATCACAGTCAGCGTCATGGGCGGACTAGATACAGACTGCAACGGGGCAACGGTAGGTTCTATTCTTGGAGTATTGCTTGGAGCCGAAGCACTGCCCGATAAATGGGTGGAACCTCTGAACGACCTAACGGAAAGCTTTGTAACAGGCTACAACAACAGCCACATATCAGATCTGGCGAAGCGCACTTATGAAGTCGCGAAGAAGGTAGCCATCTAGCCAGTGACCCGTGTTATGAGGCGGAACATACGTCGGCACCAGTGCAAGCGGAAACCGAACAGTAAGCAACACGGCTAAAGGAAACGGCATATTCGACCTCTACAACTTGTCCCTCGGTGTCGAAAACACTTGGGAAACCAACATGTACAGCATGGCCAACTGGCAATCTTCTATTCATAAACAACTATGTTTCTTCTGTTTCGAAGGATGGAAAGGAAAGATACTTCGTTAAGCCGGGCTCAGGAGCAGACCATTAGCAGCCAGCAAGATTTTCGTATAAGGATGTAGCTTCTGGATGCCTTGCCTTGTTGAGCGAAGCGGGAATCATTGGCTTTAGCAAGTTCGCTCCAAACAGAAGTTGAGGCGTTCGCTTATCTGCACTTTCGTAGCCACCAGTATCAAAGGGAAAGGAGAGGGCTTTTTCTTTCGCCTTCTAAGCCGCTTCTTGCAGTGACCTTAGTCGCTTGACCATGTTGGGGTGGGTCGAGAGGAGCTCGGCAAACTCGTCTGCTGCTGTCACCTTGCGGCTGAGGTACTCGGCGACAAGTTTCTGATCGCTCTTCCAAATGCTGGTTCTGTAGAGTTCCCCCAAGTCCCTTCTTGCACTGTCAGGGTCGGATATGAACAGTGTTTTCAGTGAGCTGAGGTTGTTCATATATCCGTGGTGGAACCTCATTCTTTCGGTTGCCTGAGCTATCTTGACTAGGCCTTCTGAGAGCTTCCGCGACCCCTCATCAACCGTGGAAACGCTGTGCCTGTCAGCATAGTACTCTCTCAAGCGGCTGAGGTACAGCGTAAATAGGGTTAGGACCCAGTACAGAAGTACGCTCAGGAAACCAACCAATGCCAAGGCGCTTCCGTTCGATCGTTCGTCCCTTCTGGTGTATGCGGTAGACCAGATCAACGAATAGCCAATGTAATAGAACAGAGCTGGCAAAATTGAGACGAACATCATGACTTGGACATCACGGTGCCTTAAGTGCCCGAGCTCATGTCCAATCACAGCCTCAACCTCTTCAGCTTCCAACGTGTTCAGGAGTCCATTGGTTACAGCAATGCGGTTCCCGGTGAGGGGGGAGCCGTAGGCAAAGGCGTTTGCGATTGGAATCCGGGCGATCATTAGTTGGGGTGTCTTAATTCCGCTTTTCTGGCTGAGCCTCTCTACAGCGTCATAAAGCTGTGGTTCCTCGACCCTCGAAACTTTCTTGACACGGTATATGGCGTCGATCAAGTATGGTGCGATGAGCCATTGCACGATGTTGAACATGACGATTGTGAGAGCAAGCGTGTAGATACTCATCGCTTTGAGCAGCGAGAGCAAGATCGCAAAGAAGAGGGTCGAAAGCCCTATGATGGCGGCTAATGTCCCAACCATCGAAACCTGCAACTTTGCAGTATTCATCGAACCACCAAGTTCTACTAAAGGAAAAAGCTCCGTATTAACTTTTACTCCTTCGAATTCTTAACGAGAAGGCACATGGGTATGAAGTCTTTGTGGCCGAACCTGAAGGGAGGGCCAAGAAAATCCCCAAGTAGTACTCCAACAGCTTAGTGGCTTCTTCGTACATGTTGTGGAGGTACTATGTGCCATTTGGACCGTATGCAGGCACTGAATAGACTCCCAATGCGTGCTCTTCTCTTTCCCTGGAAAGTTGCAGTTCCTAGCCCTCGAAACCACCCAAGTTCAGAATGTGACTTCCTCAATCCCCGTTTCTAGAGAATTCATGATTTCTTCGGTCTTCTCGCGAACGATCTGTCCCAGCTTCTCTGAAACATACCCCTCTTGGATCATATTCTCAAGTTTCTCTTCATCAACCTTCTGGATTCTGCCATCAGGCCATACGCAGATGTCCGTCTCAAGGTCAACATACCTTATTCCAGTAGGATAGAGCTCTACTGGAGTGTTTAGGTTGATGTAGGTGCCCTTGTGTCTGCTATCTCTGGAGAAGTATCTCGTCCTAAAGCTCCATTGGCCTAGCTCAACTTCGGTGACCGCGTAGTCCCCAGAGTCTTTCTGGATTCTGAGTCCGTCGTAGACTCCCTTTCCCGTAAGATTGCGAAGGAACTGGATTTGTCCCTTCTTGTGGTCGAAATCCGTGATCTCGGCGACCCCTAGATCGAAGATGCTTCCGCTGATCTTGACATGCTCAATGTTGATCCTCGATCCTTCATCAGGAAATTCGCCCGCTACTGTCTCGTGGAACAGCGCCTCAACCTCCTTTCGGGGACAGTCCTTCTCAAGCAACTTCTCCGCCATCTCAAGCATAGCGGAGATTCTGCCGCCGCAAGCCTTGTAGTAATGGTGTCCATCGAGAGTAGGGGTGACGCGTGCACGCAAGTTGTCCAGCTTCGCCTTGGACAAACTTGGGAACTCCACGCTTAGGCGTGCTCTCCTTAGAGGACGGGAGATGCTTGACCGCATTAGAGTATCGTGGAGATTTGCTTCAGCGTCGGGGCTACCAGTGGCTTCGCCATAAGCTGAAAGCCGCCATCTGAAAACAGCATCATCAAACGCAAGGTGCAGCAACTTGGAGAGCTGTTCCAGCGAACCTTGGTCGCCGATAACGTTCACGCCTTGTCTATCCAGTCTGTCATAAACGTCCAGATCAGGTGAGACACTTTCGCCGTGTTCTCGTAGGTTGAATCTTTCCCTCGTTGTTGCTGATGGTTCAGCTATTCGGATGTTGTTGTCCAGAAACAGCCTTATCAACGCAGTTGAATAGATCCCGCGAACTCTCACACTATCCGCCAAGACATATCCTTCCGCAGGCATCTACTTCCTAGATACTTGGAAGAGAGTGCCTTTCCTCTCAACACGAAAGTCAACGCCTAGAATCTCTCCTGCAAGCCAGATGTTTGATTCGAGATGATCGGTCACCCCACGCGTCAAATATGAAGATTCCTCTTTTGCCAACGCGGCGTATGGCACCAGCATGTCAGCTAGATGCACGTCCACTGTTGCCTTAGCTTGGACCTCGTTGTAGAGATTGCCAAAGGCTTCACGTGCAACGGCTTCGCTGGGCTTGCGGATCTCGCCTATCGCATCTCCGCCGAGCAAGACGCTTGAGCTCGTTTTGGCCCAGAGGAGGAGGGAGCTTCCCTTTTGGACCGGGTTGGAGAAGTCGTTGATTACTTGGATCTTAGCATCATGGCCTCGGGCTTTCAAGAGCCTCTCGGCTTCTTCTACTTGCCGTTCCGCAACTCTCCTATCCGCAAGGAAGGTACAGACTGAGATGCCGCTGGTCTCAGTAACTTCACCGAATACCACAAGGTCAATCGGCGATAGCTCACTGCACGGCTGGACCTGAACCGTCACCTCTCCCATGCCTTTAGGATAGTACCCGTACTTGTAGACGTCGATCTTGGCGCTCAAGCCCATGCGCTCAAGAACTGGAAGTAGTATATGCTTAAGATAGTTCGTTGTTGGCGAATGCCTAACATCTGTTCCGCCTTTCGAGATGTGGAGACGGACTGGTTGCCTCGCAAAGGCGCAGATCGGTAGAACGGTCATAGTAAGCATAGGTATGCTGCCAGCTGTCCCGATCTCGGATCGTATTTCCCCGCCCTCAATCTTAGAGGGGTGAAACCACAATTCCTGAGACCCAAGAGTTGCCCCTTCTACACTTGCGTTGCACAATCTTGCAGCTGTGAGAACGGCCTCCAAGTGTTGTGGTCTTAGGCCGGGCTGATCGCGCTTCTTTCGAATGTTGAAGATATGTAGGGATTCTCCGAGTATCGCCGCTAGAGCAACGGAAAGCCGCAGGATAGTTCCGCTTCCACTCTTCTGGCTTCCATCGACCTCAAGCACAACTACTCCCCCTCTTTCCTAGATGCATGCGAGACTGAACCCGGCTCTTGAGGAGCGACCTAGGCTCGATGCTCGCTCAACCAAGGCTTCATTCAAAGCTGTCTCGAAACGAATATTCTGGAGTCGTTTCACGCGTGTTCAGACGGAAGGCTCCATGAGAGATGAAGTCGCATCATATCTTGAGCAGTTGATCGCACCTAGACTTCACAGCCCTATAGAGCCTCTGTCTCAAAGATTCGCCAGTCAGATTCGCGTCACGTATCAGCCTTAGCCTCTTGGCCAGTTCGGTGTCCCCGAGGTAGGATGCCCATAGCTCGAAGTCTCCTCTGCTCGTGTGAAACTCCATCGACCTTGCATCGATAGCTCTGATCTTCTCGCAGAAGTCAACTAGGCTGTCCGACGAGATGCCTGCAGGTTGGTGAATCCCGTAGTAAAACCGGAACGCCTTTTCTGGAGGCGTCTTGCCAAGAATTTTCTTGGCGAAGGCTTCATCAACCTTGGGAAACCCTAAGGCTTCTCTCCCATAGTCTGTCAGAACATAGCCGGCTTCCGTTTTCCGGGCTAATCCCATCTTGGCCAATCCAAGCACGTGCATGTTTGTGGACCGACCCTTTAACCCAATATTCTGGGAAACCTCCTTGAGGCTGACAGGGCTCTCAGTCCGCCATAATAGGTCCAGAATACCCTTCTTCGTTTGGCCTAACTCTTTCACTTTCCTGCCCCCAATTAGTTCTGATGTATAACACGTTCAATAGAACTTGTTGTTCTGCGTATTTATCCTTATTCTGTCCTCATCACTCAGCGAGAATGCAGAGAAGGAGCTTGCGCCTGTATCCCGAGAAAGTGAAGCAGTTGAACTGACTAAATGGCGTGTGATGCTTAACTGTACATGCTCAGGACTTTTCTGATTCCGCCTATGGTAACATGGTATTTCTCGGCGCCTTCGATGAAGTCTCGGTGAACATATTCGTTCCTCATCAGCTTTTCAAGATTCTCTCTGACCTTTTGGGGGTCCATGACAGTCCATCTTGATATCTCGTCTACAGTCATCGACCTCTCTGTGCTAGTGGCGCCTACATTGTGTAGCAAGCAGAGAAAATAGATATCGTCAGGCATCGAAAAGCCTCTCAAACCCATGCGCTATCACCTTCTGCAGACGTCTTCATATACTTCACTGGTTCTCTTGGCGACGGTTTCCCAGTTATAGACGTCTTGCACCTTCTTTTTAGCGTTTGTGGTTATCCAATCCGTATATCCTGAATCAGACAGAACCTTGTTCACACCCCATGCTATGGATTCTAGGTTTTCCGGGTAAACAAGCACCCCAGTTCTGTCATGCTCGACTATCTCGGCCAATCCTCCCACACTTGCTGCCACGACCGGCACTCCAGCTGCCATTCCCTCCAAGGCAACTATCCCAAAGGGTTCATAGACCGACGGAACTACCAGCGCGTCGGCGCTCATCGTTAGCTCAACAAGCTCCGAATCCGAAACGAAACCCAGAAACCGAATCCTATCACTGTAGCCCAATGACGCGGACAGTTCCTCAAGATAGCTCTTGGACCACCCATCACCAGCTATGATGAACTTGGCGCCCCACTGCCTATGAGCGATCTTGGGAACTGCTTTGATCAGGTATTCGACACCCTTCTGGGGGACAAGCCTGCCGATAAAGAGAACCATCTTCTCGTTCGGCCCAATCCCATAACGCCTCCTTACACTGTTTCTGTCAATGTTCCTAGCGTACCTGGAAGAGTCGATTGCGTTCGGAATTACCTTGGTCTTTTCAGCAGGCAAGCGGAAATGACCGCAGACCTCGCTTGTCATGGATCTGCTGCAGAGTATTACCCTGCTCGCCTCAAAGGTCATCCACCACTCTAGGCCATCGATCATGTAGGAATCAGGGCTACGCAGGCCCTGAGCGCGGCCTAACTCAGTACTGTGGACAGTTGCGACTAGCGGTGTGTTCAGATAGTGCTTCGACGCGATCCCTGCTGGCGCTGTTAGCCAGTCATGAATGTGGACGACATCAAATCCGACGATCGTGTCTAATGTCGCGATCTGCTTCTCCAAGAAATGGTTGAAAATGAAAGTCCATGTTATGAAGTTCGGATGTCCCAGTTCAATCCTGACGCGATGAACCTTTACGCCTTCTACATCTTCGAACGTGGGCGTACCGGGGAAGTCCAAGGTCACTACGTGAGCTTCATGGTTCTGTCTCACCAAGGCTTTGGCTAGCCCGAGACAGTGACGTGCAATGCCTCCAACGATCCTTGGCGGAAACTCCCAAGCTAGCATGCAAACCTTCATTTTTTCGGCACGGGCATTCGTGCAGAATAGACTCATTAGAGATTGTGCTATGAGAACAGATAAAACTTTGGTGAGCATTCGAGACCCCGGCGGCGCTGCGCTACTGCATACTTGCGGCGGTAGGCAGAAGAAGTAAGTTCAAGTCCTTTCCTATGTCGTCAACGC
The DNA here is from genome assembly GCA_964465575.1 of uncultured Candidatus Bathyarchaeia archaeon. GTDB lineage: Archaea > Thermoproteota > Bathyarchaeia > Bathyarchaeales > DTEX01 > CAYXIF01. The sequence goes on from CAYXIF010000027.1 coordinate 13,152, forward strand.
GTCCGTCGACTAGGTAAGTGTAGACTTCCTTATGCGCTTCGGCTCTCTTCTCCCAGTCCCACATTTTCTCAGCCGTCTCTCTGCAGTTGCGGCTGATCTCTTCCGTTTTTCTGCCCTTGTACTCGCCCCTGTGGAACTGTAGTATCTTCTCAGCTGTGCCATGGAGGTCGCCAGGGTCGATCCATATGCCATTGAAACCATCCATGATTTTCTCGCGTAGTCCACCCATGCCAACGGCTGGGACGACACCGCATGACATGGCCTCAAGGTCAACTTGGCCTTGAGGTTCATACCTTGATGGGACCAGTGCAAGGTGCCACGAATTGATCACCTTGATTTTCCTTTCCCCCGTGTAGAATGTGTTGTCCACGAAAACAACATTGTGAAGTCTCATCTGATGAATTCTGTCCCTCAGGTTCACGTAGTAGGGGTTCTGGGCTTCAGTTTTCGTGACAACATGGAATCTGATGTCTGGAATCTGCTTGGCGAGTATTTGGGCAAGCTCGGGTATGATGTCGATTCCCTTCACAGGAGTGCATCTTCCTATGAAGCCTACCGTGAGCCCCTCCTTTTCGACGTTAGGCATGGGTCTATACTCATGCGTGTCAACTCCATGATACAAGGCGAAGATTCTGTCCTCAACCATTCCGAACTTCATGCCATGGGCTCTCAAACCTAGCAGATACTCCTTCTTGTGGATTCTGCTTACCGTAAAGAGAGCTGAATCCAGTTGCCTGCTAAGAATCTTGAAGGTCAAAGGAAACTCGAGGTCACGGATTAGCCTCAGTCCTTGGTAGAAGGAGTTCTGGTAGTCGCCTTTGACCGTGAGCTCGAAATCATCTAAGTCTAGTTTCTCGGATGTTCCATTGATGTTTCCATGTTGGACACCACCAATTCTCCCGGGCTCAGTGGAGTGAATGAAGATTGCCTGAGCCAGCTCCGGATGCAACCATGCATACAAGGCGCTTCTGAGGAGGGACATCCAGTCGTGGGGCGAGAACAGGTCCGCATGCGACATTCTGTAAGGAGAAGGAACAACGCCGAAGTTCGTGAAGTATCTTGGGACAACAAGTATCTCCGATGGTGTAAGGTACTGGACATCTATTCCGTACTGATGCAGAATGTCATAAGTCCAAGCGTAGGCCACGTCCAGATCGATATCCGAAGACGGTCTCCTGATGATGACGCCTCTAAAATCCTCTCTTGTGGGCAGATCTGGTGCTAAGCGCATCGAGAAAGTCTTTACTTCAAAGCCCAGATTGATCAGCCTGGGGTATAGATTATTATGAAAAGTGGCCAAGCCACCTACAGCACCAACTCCTGCCTCGTACGAGTCTACCCTCAAACGGATCGGCATGCGGATTCCGCCTAGCTTCAGGGTGTGGTCCTTATCGACCGACTTCCCTAGCTAGCTCTGACCTTTGATTTTGTGGGGCACGGTATTTAGACTTTGTGAAACTACGTTAAGTAGTGAAGAAGAACCATGAAAGGTTCGAAAGTGCAGGCATCGACAGGCATGTAGAATCCGATCAACTCGGATATATAATGGTTTGGCACTATTAGCTATGATGTCCGCCAAGTCCTATGGATCGGTTGAAGTTGGCCTTCAACTCGCAGAAGAAGGCACTAGGAGCTGAACCACCTGACCGATGTCGTTTTGGTCTTCGAAGTTCACCAGCCGCATAGGCTGCATCAGAAGTTCTTCTGGAAGAACATGCCCTTCAAGAATGTGAGCAAGAAGGAACTTCTCGGTCACTTCTTCAACGCCAAGATAGACAGAGAGGTCTTCGAGAGAGCGTGTAAGAAGTGCTATTTTCCGTCAAACCAGATTCTCCTCAGCCTGATCGACAACCATAGAAGAGACACGAAACAGGTCAAAGTTGCATTCAGCATCTCTGGAGTCTTTCTTGAGCAGTGTGAAATGTTCAACAAGGATTTGCTGGAATCCTTCAAGCAGCTCTCCGAGACTGGTTGCGTCGAGTTTCTGAACCAAACCTACTACCATTCACTTGCCGGGCTCTACCCGGAAAAAGGAGAATTCATCGAACAGGTGAGGATGCATCAGCAGTTAATGAGAAGCATGGTGAAGTACACTCCCTCGGTCTTCGAGAACACGGAGTTACTTTACAATAACGCTGTGGCAAGAACTGTTGAGAAACTTGGCTACGCAGGAATCTTCACCGAAGGAGCAGAAAGAATCTTGCGTGGCAGGTCACCGAACTTTCTGTACAAGCCGAAAGACTGCAAGAAGATCAAGGTGTTAATGAGGAACTACAGGCTGACGGATGACATAGGGTTCAGGTTCTCCTCGAGGTCATGGAGTGAATGGCCTCTGACGGCTTCAAAGTACGCGGGTTGGCTTGCCGCAACACCCGGGCAATGCGTCAACATCTTCCCAGACTACGAGACCTTCGGCGAACACCATTGGCCTGAAACGGGGATACACGACTTCCTGAGAAGTCTGCCGGAAGAGATTCTGAAATGTTCTCATCTGAGGATGGCTACCCCTTCAGAACTTGCCGAAAAAGGCACTCCAGTCGGGGAAATCGACGTCCCGGAGCTTGAAGCTACAGTTTCCTGGGCGGACACAGAAAGGAACGCGAGCAGCTGGCTGGGCAACCAGATGCAATGGGCTTTCTACACAGCTGTGAGAAGGCTAGAACCTCTGGTCAAAGAAGCGGGTAACAGCGAGTTCCTGAGAATCTGGAGGTACTTCCAAGTAAGCGACCACCTCCACTACATGTTCACCGGAAGCGGCGGACCAGCAGAGGTTCACTCCTACTTCAGCCCATTTGACTCCCCGATTGACGCCTACGTCAATGCTAACGCTGCGATATTGGACTTTGAGAACAGGGTTAGACTTGCATTGGTAACCGCAAACGAACCCTTCCTCTTCTACAAGAGGAAAGGAGAATCCAACTATATTGGAGTGATGACCTGGAGCCTAAAGGGTTTCGCGAAGGCCCTGCAAACGATAGGCATAGAATCCATTGAATTCCACAACCGCAAAGGAGACTTCGAGAAATGGGCACGAATCTCGCTTCGCGACAGCGCCTTGGCCGAACAACTAAGAAAAGCAAGACTCTCGATGTTACAGGGAGAAGGACTCAGAAGACTGCTAGTCAAAGTCGCCAAAGAAAGGCTCAAGGATTTGGCGACCTAGCCAGAAAAGCACGAAAAATGCAGCAATCCATTGGCACAAGGTTAAAAACCATCGAGGATCATATTTCTTTGAATTTGGGTGAGGATCTTGAAAGTTGTCGACACGATGAAGAGGGAGATAGTTACCGTTGATGAAGAGACCTCCGTCGCCGACGCCGCTGGCATGATGCGCGAGAAGGGCGAGGGATGCGCGATCATCTTGAGGAAAGGTTCGCCGATCGGAATAGTGACCGAGAGGGATGTCACCTGGAAAGTTGCGGGCAACGGACTTAGCCCCGGCTCTGTGAAAGTTTCTGAGATAATGTCGATGCCGCTGATAACGATCGATCCCGATGCAGACTTGGTTGAGGCAGCAAGGCTTATGGACAAGTATAGGATCAGGAGGCTCGCTGTGGTGAAGGGGGGCATTCTTTACGGGATTCTCACGGCGCTCGACATAGCCCGCCATCTTGAGGGTTACGTCGAGAGTGAGGTACGGAAGATAATCAGATATGCCTTCTTCGTGCCCTAGGCCTATCTAGCCAGTGGGAAGGATGGGTTTCAAGTCATACCCGCGCGTCTACTTCGAGCTCCTTTTCTCTGGGTTCATGCTCGTAATGGGAATGAGCCTCTCATCCGCTTTCCTACCGATCTTCGCGAATGACCTTGACCCTTCAGGTGTCCTTGTCGGGTTCACGGTCTCAGCTTGGTTCCTTTCCCGAATCTTTACGGAGCTGCCTTCAGGAGTCTTAGCTGGCTGGTTTGGTTTGCGCAAGCTCCTAGTGTCTGGACTGGCACTTTCAGCCCTAGGAACGCTCTTGTGTTCACTGGCCGACTCCATTCTTCTTCTGATAGCTGGAAGGGCTCTCTGGGGCTTGGGGGCAGCTCTGTTCTTCATGAGTAGCACCGCCGTTATCCTAGACCTCTTCCAGCCGAATGTGAGAGGACGAGCATTGGGGACTTTTCAGGGCATAGAGTTCTTGGGAAGCTTCATTGGCGCGCCAATAGGCGGCTTCATAGCGAGAGCACTCAACTACAGAAGTGTCTTCCTTTCCACATTCACATTGATGATCTGTTCTTTGACTGCTACTTTCGGTTCCAGCAGCCTGCGCGAGGTTGATGCAAGAGGGCGCCAAAGGTCTCGAGCGGGTATGTCTCTGAGAGATGTCATTCCCGTTTTGGGCAGCTGGAACGTGAGCGTGGTATGTGTCAACTCTCTTTCAAGAATGTTAGTCATGATGGGGCTGATGAGCACAGTTTTCCCGCTTTTCCTGAATCAACAGCTAGGACTGAGTGTTGAGTTGATTGGGGTGATCGTAAGCCTCAGAACAGCAGGGTTGATTCTGGCTACTCTAACCTGCGGGTACCTGTCAGACCTCCTCGGCAGGAAACCCATCGTCGTTGGGGGGATGCTCATAGAGAGTGCGTGCCTGTATCTCTATACGCTTCTCCCCTCTTTTGAAGCCTATCTGTTCATAGGGTCTCTAGATGGGTTTGGAGGGGGCATGACTATGACTTCGCTAGTCGTTCTATTGTCTGATGTTGTGCCCCGGAATCTTAGAGGAGGGGCGGTCGGCATGTACAGAACCTTCATGGACATCGGCGGTTTCCTAGGCCCTATGTTCTTCATGGCTCTGTTCCGCAGCATGGGGTTCAATATTGCTTTTTATTCGGCCATTCTGATCTTGGCAGCGAACATAGTCTTCGCCTCGGGAGTCAAGACAGGGAAGACAAAGGAAGACAGCGTAGATAAGGCATAGGCCAGCTTCCGTCAAGGTTAATAGATTAATATCTGATTGCACAATATCTTCACAAGGGTAAGAAGCAAGAGAACCTGAAGGTATGAAGGCGCTGGCCATGGGTGATGAGAAACCTAGTGTTGCAGACATTCTGAGGCGTGTTGACGAGCTCATTCGAATCCTGAAGTTTCTCTCAGAAGACCTAGCTGAATTATCAGGGGGTCTGAAAGCCTTTCTTGTAGCTACAGGTGAGGAGCAATCAGTTCAACAACCGCTTAGGCCACCCACATCTGCCCAGCAAACCATACCATTGGCAGAGCCTATCGTGCCTACTCTACAAGAAGTTCGGACAGTAGATGACGTTCAGAAAGCGTTTCCCCAGGACCTAGCTGGCATGCTTTACTTTGAAGCGACGGACGAGTACGTGCTCATAAAGCCAAGGCAGTACCTAGGGTCAGACAACTTCCGGCGCATAGCCTCTACAGTACGTGATCAGCTCGGCGGCGAGTATGTCAGCGCGGGAAGAGACTCCCACTTCAGAATACCCAGAAAAACATAGCCTTGGGCGAAGCCCTCGAGGGCTACCTGTTCGCGGAAGTACTTCCGAATACTGAACAGGAGCTCAGAGTCCTTGTTCCCTTTCGCGTTTCTCGTGTTCATCGCCCTAGATGCTATCCCCTAGACTCTATACCTTGCTTCAGTTTCCGTTTCCGTATCTTTCTTGATCTTTCCATTGTCTCAAAAGTGATCTCAGGTGACTTAACTGCTGTACTTCAAGAAATGAACCAAGGCTTCCTCCCTTCTCTTTAGTAAGACATCAGTTGCAGATTCATGCAGCTTAAAAGCATCCACCTCAGCTTTTACGTATGTTTCATGGGGCTATGCCTACGGTGTCAGACAAAGCTAGATACCGAAGAATTACTCTGGTCCTTCTAATCTCCCCAATAGTATTCGACCTCGGGCTCAATCTCCTTGAGGGCTCAAACAGAAGGCAACTTGATGACGGACCTACCATATATAGCGAAGCCCCCGGTAAGGTAGCTGTCATTACAGGCGAGTCTCTTGCCTACAATATTCCTTTACTACAAGTGCAAAGACTTCTGGAACATCAAGGCCTCGTTTACGATGTGGTAAAAGACCGAGATTTCACCGTGGCAAAATCCAAAGAATACTTTTCGGCAATAGTAGTTGGTGGATCTCAGCCCACTAGTCTCTCTGGGACAGCAATCGAAGAGCTCACAAATGGCGGAGCAGGAATAATATGGATAGAGGATATGCCGAGCCATCTATCCCCCCTTTTCGGGATACGCACAGTCCCAGAAACCGAAAGCCACCAGACAATCAACAGAATCGACTACGGAGAATTCACTACTCGCATTTTCAACGAAGCCATCTACCCAATCGAGCCATTGGAAGCCCATGTTAACGGCTGGTTTATGGATAATGCAGATAGAAGGGTATCCCCCGCCGAAACCTCATATCGTAGCCAAAATACATCAGGTATTGTTTACTATTTCGCCTATGATGCCTGTTCCTGGTGGGGAGTAGACCCAGAATACCCATGGGCGAGGGCGTACAGGCTCCAAATGGCACTCAACAATATACTCTCGGGACATCTGACGGTGAGTCTGGCGCCTTACCCGAGAAACTTGAAGACAGCTTTCATAACCAGAATCGAAGATGTCGACCCACTTCACAACAGTTATGAATGGATAATGCGCGCCTATAGCTACCTAGAATACTACACATCAAGGAACGCTCTATTATCAGTCAGTTTGACTCCAACTTACATCGACCCATCGGTTGGCTTAGACATTGGACTCGAAGCTGTTGAATCTGACGTTTTGAGGAAATGGCTCTCGCACGTTCTGTTAAGCGGAGGAACAGTCATCGAACACGGATTCACACACCAATACAATGGAAAAAAGACGGGAGTTGCGCCTGAATTCTACAATGAAGAAAAGAGAGAGTGGCTCAGCCTAAATGAACAGAAACAAAGGATATCAGCAGGAGCCAACCAGATTCGCTCAAACTTGGGATTCAGTGTAAAGGGCTTTGAGGCTCCTCACTATCTTGCCAATAAAGACACATACGCCGCTCTAAGCCAATTGGGCTTTAGATACATAACCCATAACAGCGACACGCCTTTCCTTGACCGGATCGGTCTTGCCGAAGGACTGGTGAATATCCCTGAAACACTAGGATATATCCCGCTTGATTCCACAAAGGAACTAGAGGAAACTATGAAAGCGAATATCGACATGCTGTACAACATGAGTTGCGTCATACTTTTCTTCAACCACCTGTACGAAGACGAATCGCTCAAAATAGGAGAACATCTATTGGAATACAGCCTTACAAAGCCCATGGTTTGGTACACAAATACCGACAACCTAGCGGAGTTCTGGCATGAAAGACTCAATGCATATGACAAAATGGATGTGAAACTGGGCGGGGATATCGAAGTGACTCTGGGCCCAACAAGAAAAGCAGGCCTTACCATCGTCCTGCCCGAAGAGAAGAGCATAAGAAGAGTTCACGTCAACGGAGCCCTTTGGCCTACATTCAGAGACAACTACGTTATTCTACCAGTTCTACGCGAGACCGCCAATTCAATCTTGATTAGTCTGTCAGAAGATGAACCAAATACTAATATGCCTCAAGGCCTAACATTGGTGATATTGTCAACAGCCTTATCGATACTACTATTCAAGAAAACAACATCAACGCACCATGTTAATCGAACGCAAGGATGAGAAAAGACATGCCCGAAATGTCACTCATGAATTCGGCCGCCGTGGTTATGGTGGTTATGGTGATTCTGGTGTCAATAATATCTGGAAGCCTTGAGTACACCTACATCCACATCGATGGGCTTCCATATAGAGAAGCAAGACAACCCATCATAGGAACCTTCTACTATTACCACTTAGAAGCCATCATTCCAGTAATAGGGTTGATAGCCTTCCAGCCAGTCATTTATGAAGTACTATCCCGACATTCAGCTTCACAAGATCTAAGAAGGATACTTGCATTCTGTTTTGGAAACCTGCTTTTGGCCCTCATCCTTGAAGATGCAACCTGGTTCATGCTTCGAAGGTTCTCGCCACTATTATCAGATCCACTAGCCTACGAATGGATCCGTCCCTCAGACTACACGGCGTCTAGTCTAGGCTACTCCGTTATCTTCGGCGCAATAATACCCCTCTGGTACCTCATACTTGTCCCCCCAATCGTAGCCATCTACGCAGCTTTGATAGTGCTTCCCAAAGACTAGAAAGCGTCTAGCATACGCTTATGCTTGGATCCTTACACACTTTCAGGTTTGCTCTGGCTAATGCTCGTCTTCTTCGTGACTACCCAGCGAGGCTTATCCCTCATGATCATATGAATCATTGCCCTCAACGTGCACACAACCCAATGATAGGTGTAAGCACTAGTTAAGAATAGAAGAGGAACGATGAGTATGACCTTATACTCACGCCTAACAGTCCACAACCCGTAGCCTATCAAGGGAAAGAAACTGATCGAGTTGGCTAACATGAAGTAAGCTGGAAAAGGATTATACAGCCTGAACAATCCCAGTAAACCAAAAATGGATAGAACCCAAACTAAGAGTATCAACGGAGGAAGCGTAACCGCTGACAGGTAGTAGGCCAAGTCAAGTTTCCTAACACGCCCCATCTTGCTCCTTAGAACCCTCAGATTAGCGGCATAATAGTAGAAACACTGCAATGCGCCCCAACTCCACCTAGTCCTTTGCTTGTAGAGGCTACGCATTGAGGTTACTCCCTTCTGATAGACCGCGGTCGATGAAAGGAATGAGTTCCCCCAACCTTTCATAAGAACTCTCGTCCCAAGATCAAGATCCTCTGTCAAAGCTTCTCTCCTCCAATACTCCCCAGTGGGTAACACAATCGCCTCAAGAGCGGAAGCTCTTATGAATTGACCGTTTCCTCCAAGCGCTACGGCTCCCTTGAATAAGGAACGCGCTGACTGTGTCACCTTAGCAAAGGTTACAAACTCGATGTCCTGCATCATAGTCAGAACCGAGTCTCTAGAATTGCTAATCCTAACGAGTGTCTGAACAGCACCCACCCTAGAGTCTTTCAAGCTGTACGAAGCTTTCTTCAGGATTTTCGGGTCTACTATACCATCAGAGTCGAAGACACCGATAATCCAGTTGGAGCTATTTCTGAAAGGACTGCTTTCCAAAAGGTACCTGAACCCTTTGTTTAGGGCTTCACCCTTTCCCTTGCCAGAATCCTGAAAAGGCACATTCAGCACCCTAAGATTCGCATATGCGCGAGTTAGGGAACGAACGATCACTTCAGTGCGATCCATACTACCGTCATTAACCACCAAAACCTCAAATTGGCTACTGGGATAATCGACCCTCATTATGGCATGAAGGGTCTGCTCTACAACGGCCTCCTCATTCCTGCAAGGCACCATAAGACTGAAGTGATGATCCTCCGCTTCACCTTCAGATGCAGTTCTCCGATCATGAAAAGCAATAGTGGACAAAAGTATGGCGTTGTAAATAGTAGCGAATACGAAGAAGAAGAGCGTAAGCAATGTTGCATCAACCGTTATCCCTAAAAGAGGCTGGACATGTGGCCCCACTAAAGGCCCAACTAAACTAATCACCAATATCAATGTAGACAACGATAATCCTACTGCCACATAGCCTGCCAAGTTTCTTCATCTCGCATCTCTTTGCGTGAAAGACACATTCACCTGTGGATTTGCTTTGGTGATACCAGCGGTCTTCGCGGAGACCCAGCAACAGCACAATTCTCTGTCGTTTCTTCTCTTGCTCATAGTCTATGTTAGTCATCTACGGTAGATCAACTCGCCTAGATAAGGGACAGTGTGAAAAATGTGTTTCAGAAAATGAAACGCTCATTTCAGCTCCAAGAAGTGGCCACAAGCCAGAAACACCATCTTGAGTAAGTCTCCTCCAATATGCACTGAAAACCCGATGAAAAACTCAACCCTATCCCGGTTTTTTCTGAGCTTTCAAAGGGGTCTCATTGTCGTTATCTATCTTGCAGCTATAGCCGCAAGAGACTCTAAAGCTCTAGAACGTTCTACCCAAGTGCTTGAGAGTTTGGAGAGAGTCTTGGAGGCAGCTACGTGGCTATTGCGACTGGAACCATGCCCTTGATGATCGCCTCAAAGAGCTCGTTTTGACAGTATTCAATAAGGCCAGGGTACTGTTCCTTCTCGCGATCAACCGGTTCGTAAATTGCAGACCTTGGGTTCTAGGGCTCTATATGTAGAAGATGTCCTCAGGAGCTCTTCTGGCTCTCTCTTCGGCCTCCAGCCTTGCCTTTCTCGAGGCCAAGTTCTTGTCTGCTCCTTTTTCGGTTACCTCAATATCGTACTTTATGAATTCCTGAACGTATCCTAGGAGCCTTCTGTTCATGTCAACGAGCTCTTCAGGCTTGAAGGAGACCATAATGTCGGGGTTGTTCACCCAGTTTAGCCACCCCAGAACGCTTCGGTGGAGAGCGTAGAGGGAAAGCCTCATCGCCTGAACCAAGTCTAGTCTGTCAGAATCCTTCTTCTCAGAGGCCTTCCTGATCTGGTCAAGGATCTTCTCACACGTTTCAACCCATCCTTCGCTCATTAACTTCACCATCTATCTAGTCTTTTTTTGGACAGGAACTGTTGGCGACCTGTCTTTTCTAGGCACATCAACTAACAGCATTCAATGACTAATATTCCTTTTGGTATGGTCCCTTTTCGAAACAACGCCTAGGACGGATCAGTATACTATCTGAAAACCTTCGAGTTCTCCTTTCGGTTCCTCCCACGAGACCTCAACGTCCCTAACCATTGCACCGGACGGACCCTTGTAACAGAAAGCAAGCATCGCCTCCACATTCTTCTTTTCTCCTTCGAAGACGGCCTCTACTCGTCCATCACGAAGATTCCTCACCCAGCCCGTCACATTCTGTCGACGCGCCATCTCTCTTGTTCTGTATCTGAAGAAGACTCCCTGAACGAACCCGCTGATAACGACACGTGCCCTAACCCGCAACCAAACACACCCAACAGCGCCTTAGCTTGATCCTGAGCCCATCGTCTCGGCTGGTTGCCACCTCAGTAGCCGAGCGCGGAGCGGCTAGTGCAGTCAGGAGACCTTTCTGAACTTTATGGACTGTTCGAAGAGCTCAACCTCGTAAACTTGGTTCACGTCGAACCGTACGCCCAGCTCCTCATACTCTTGCTCAGTCAGGAAGAGGATTATCTTTGGCGTGCTGAACTGGGTTCGTACACCCAACATGGGCATCTGCTGCTGGAAGGCCTTGACAACGTCTTGCACAATCCGCGCTTCGTCGCTGGGCGGCCTAATCGCAAAGCTAGGGACAACGTTCTCTTCAACAAGCTCGATCCTCTTCCCAAGATTGCCTCCGGGGTCATTGATGGACTCGATACGTTGAACCATGACTCTCAACATGGCCGTCTTCCCTCACACTAATCGTAAGTAAGTCGCTTAGATAAAGGTAACCGCTTTCCGTCAGTGACTTCAGCAGAGCTACTCCATCTCGATTGTTGCTGGCGGCTTGGGCGTGATGTCATAGCAAACAGCAGAGACATCGGGGCAGTCCTTGAGTATCTGGTCACCTGTCTCCTTCAATGTTGACCACGGGATGCTAGCCACTTGCGCTGTAAGAAAATCGATCGTATTTACAGCTCTTACAGCAATCATGTAAGGTTGCTTCCTATCCTCTCGGGAGACGGTGTATAAGACTCGAATGACCGACGGGTTCTCTTCTATGATCCTCTTCTGGAGCTCCATTATCTGCCAAAGGCTAGGCTGGTACGTTTCCCCGTCTTTGACGCAACTCAGCGCCGCTATCCCTCCATACTCGCGCGTCTTGCCTTTTATGCCAGTCGCCTTGTCTACGAAAATTTTGGCTGAAGCTTTCTCGGGTTTGAGGTCTAGGACATTCGAAGTAGTTTTCTCGATCTTCCTAAGGCTTGAGGGCAAGGGTTTCTCTTCGTTGTCGAGTATGGCTGCGAAGTATTGGCTTGGCTTATGTTTGGCTAGGTTCTTCTCAGTTATGACCGTGGCCTTCTTGAGTGTGGCTAGCTTGTCAGGTCTCACTTCCCCCACGACCCTGACAGAAAGTCCAGGTCCGGGGAATGGTTGCCGCTCAGATATCTCACGTGGAATCTTCAGGTGTCTTGCCACCTCTCTTACCTGCGACTTCAGGAGGGCGACCAAAGGTTCAACAACCTTGAAGCCGTACAGCTCGTACGTGCTGATTCCTATCTGTTCAAGAACATTGTGTTGCGTCTTTATCCCCTGTCTAGTCTCGATTATGTCCGCGAGTATCGTTCCTTGAACTAGATACCGGCTTCCCTCACGTTTCGCTACCTCGCTCAGCGTTCTGTAGAAGGCCTCTCTGAAGGCTTTGCGTTTCTCTTCGGCGTCTCTTTTTCCCTTAAGTGCATTGAGGAATCGTTCTTGAACTCGTTCGATTCTCATGGGCAAGTTCAGCGGAGGACTTGACAGAATCTCTGAGACTACTTCGGGCTCGCCCAATCTCATGAAGGCGTCATCTAGGATCACACAGACCAAGTTTCGTCCTAAGGCGAGATGCGTCAGAACGGCGCAAGTCGAGCTGTCAACGCCACCAGAAACGGCGATCACAGCTCTTTCACTTCCGATAGCTTCCTTTATCTCTTTGACCTGTTTCTCCACGAATGCTTTCGCATCGAACTGCTCCGTTTCGGTTCCCTCCATTAAACAGGACTTGTGAGATCATCTCATGGCAAATTCTTTTAAACCTAAGTCTCGTACATACTAATAAGAATATATGCACAACGAAGCTTTAGGTGGGAAGGAATGAAGCTTGTAACAGTTCTTCTGCCCGAGGCATACCTTGAAGGACTTGACGAACTCGTAAGACAGAACATGTACCCCAGCCGA
>CAYXIF010000028.1:0-24727 GCA_964465575.1 uncultured Candidatus Bathyarchaeia archaeon
TTTTTTTTCTGCGCACAGTGTGAAAAGAAGTCTGGGTCAGCAGCTGCTTCGACAATCTTTTGCAGACTGCCCTCACGAGAATCAACTAACACTTCACCGCGTTCAAACTGAGCCGCAAGATCCCCAAACTCGAACTCCCATCTTCCGGATCCCCCGAAAACCCCGCGTTCGATCTAGAGAAGTTCTCTAGAAGACAGATACGCAAATCTTTAAAGCAGCAAATATGGATTCCAGATACATATCAATAGACTGGATCCAAGATCGATGAGCTGACCATGCGTCTGAAGCTCTGGGTTCTACCTTTTCTTCTGGCTCTGGGAGGAGTCCTATCCGACTATGCGACAACTACAATAGGACTCAGCATGGGCTTCCATGAGACCCACCCCCAATATCACCCTGCTTGGGCGCTTCTTGTCTTCTGGGGCGCCATAGCATTGCTGACCCTAGCCCTACCAGAAGACCAACAAAGGAATCTGAGCACAAATGGTCTGGCTTTAGCATCATACATAGGTACTGTGAACAACACCCTTGTGATCTTGGGATTGTTTTCGGGGCTGCCAATCTAGCGGCATTGCCAAGGCCTGTCGTACTCTGAGAAAGGTAAGTGAGGATAACCCAAGACTCTGCGACTGTCTTTCCGTGAGAGGTTGATCCAGAAAGACTGATCGGGACTCCTTATTTTCTGTTCACACATCTATTATACTGACTTTCACACAAAGCTCCAAGGGAAACATGGGCCCAGCCAACAATGCTCTGGATATAGGCGTAGACATACTCTCGTCTCTCGCTAGTCCTGATTCTCTAAGGATATTCTCCGAGTGCGCAGAAGGCATAAAAAGCTCGACCAAGACTATCGTGAAGCTTGACCTCACTCATAAGCGCTATTACACATGGCTCAAGAGGCTTATCGACACAGGACTTGTGGAGAAGCGTGAGAATGCATATGTGCAGACAATGCTAGGCAAGCTCTGCTATAGACTCACAAAGGCCCTATCGAGCGCCTTGAATGAGCGAGACCAACTTGAACTGGCAGACAAGCTGATGCGAGCAGACACATTTTCGTCAAGGGAAAAGGAGGAGATTCTTCGGAAGATATCAAAGAGCGAACTGTTGGGAATCGCAAGTTTGAGGGACTTTCTGCATGAAGTGAAGATGGTTGATTCATACGAAGACTTCGCAGCGGAAACCGCAAGACTCATCGAGAACGCTAGTAGAAGCGTCTATGTTGCAGCACATAGAACCGACACACGCGTCCTAGACGCAATAGTGGAAGCGGCCGAACGGGGCGTGAAGTTCCTGTTCCTAGGCAGCAAAGAGCTTCAGCCACCAGAAGACCAGCAAGCACTGAGAATGATCTTGAGCCCCACGTTGATCAAGGCCATGCAGAAAGTGATGAGCTCAGGGGAGATGAGCGTCAAACTGACGGATCGGCTGTCCTACAGTTTCTACATTGTGGACGAGGAGTACGGTTTGGTTGAGCTTTCTCATCCAGTACAGAAGGGATTCTGCGTTGCTTTCGAGTTCAGGAACGAAGTGTTCTGCAGAGACTTGATCGAGACCTTCAATACTCTCTACAATGAAGGAAATGAGTACCCCCTTCTGAAGTACGTAGAGAAGTATGCTGCCTTGTACAAATAGCCAGCTATGGGACATGAGTTAAGACGGGAGGGGTGAAGCCAGAACCACACTTTCGGTGGTGCTCTTAGCTTCGAGCGGGATCTTAACCGAGAATGTAGTCCCTTTCCCCACCTTACTTTCAACTGTGATTTTGCCATTTAGGGCCTCAACTAGGCGCTTGCAGACGGCCAGCCCAAGTCCCTGTCCTTTGGCCTTTGTGGTGAAAAATGGCTGGAACATCTTCTCCAAGTTCTCTTTGGAGATGCCCACGCCGGTGTCCCGAAACTCTATGTTGGCAATCGAGTCTCGTGCGTATGCCCTAATCGTTAACCGCCCTCCCTCTGGCATGGCTTGGAAAGCGTTTATGGTAAGGTTGTCAAGAACACGTTTCACATACGACGGATCAACCGTCAGCTTGGGGAAATCCAAGTCATGTTCAATCTCGATAGAAACCTCAACGTTTGAGGGCACTGAGATCGCGGCAAGAGTGTTGTTTATCAGATCGTGTACACTCGTCTTAGCAAGCTGGGGATTGAGGGGGCGGGCATAGTCCTGAAGGTCAGAGACTATCTTGTTCATGTACTCGACTTGTTCACCTATGGTTCTAAGCACCTCTCTCACTTCGTCGTTGCCTGAAGACTCGAGCTTCTTGTTTGCCAAGTATATCGTGTTCACTATCGCTTGCAGAGGGTTGCGAAGGTCATGACCCACCATAGCTGCTGCCTCACCAATCGCAGTCAATCTTTGAGACTTGATAAGACTGTCTTGCGCTTCCTTCAGCTCCCCAGTCCTTTCCTCGACCAACTCCTCAAGATAGTCCGAGTAAAGCTTGTGAACCTGCGATCTTGGAACTCTAGTTGACAGCGTTCCTAAGAGCGAAGGGTACACTCCAATTGCGACAGCCCTCTCTTTGTTCAAAGAGAGAACCAACTTCAGCTTATTCAATACATCCTCGATGTTCGCATCTGAGTCGACTGAAAGCTCTCCATACACCCAACTCAGGATAGAATTGAACCTTTCCATAAGAAAGGACACTTGATCCTTCTGCTTTTTTTCCTCAATGCTTCTCACTTTCTTTACAAGGACCTCCCCATAATCAGATATACTCATTACCTCATCGATTTGGAACTCCGAAAGCTTCGCGGCAAATTCCTTCGTCCTTCCTTGAATCTCGTCCATGACGGGCAGAAGGATTCTCTTATAGATCCTTAAGCAAGCCTCAACGTCGTTCAGGTCATCTAGGCTTCTGTCTTCGGTCATTGTTTCAAGAAACGTGCCTTCTCTGATTCCGTACACGAGATCGGATACCTTCAGGAAATCCTCATTCGCCTTCACTACCCTATCAAATCTACTACCAAGAATATGATCAGCTGCCTTTAGAACACGCAGATAGCAGTCCACAACATTGCCTCCAACATGATTATCCTTGAGGAATGCGAGATTTCTGTCAATCAGCTGGGCCAAGTCATGTTCTTCTGCTTCTTTGAGTGTTATTCCATCTTCAGTGAAAGCAACGAGGCTCTCCAACTCCGATTCTGCTATGAAAGCTCTGAACCTGAACAAGCTTTCCCCTAGCTTGCTACCAACCGCAGAGTTGTAAAACAGGGTCAGAAAGGATGAGTAGACCTGGGCGAAATCCTCCCCTCTGCTCACTAGGGGAATCTCTTTTTCTCTGAGAGACAAGGCGTACCAGATTGACAGAAACGTCAAGAACTGAAAAATGCCTCCCATCGGAAAAAAAGGATCTAGCAATCTTACTGCAATCAGGGCGTTGGTTAAAGTTGTTCCAGCAACCTGAAAGGAAACGAAGCTAACAAGAAGGATCAGGTATTTCTTCCTCAACAAATGAAACCTTGTTCTCCTGATCAACACAAGCAAAGCAACGACGATCCCCAATAGGTAGCCCATAAAAACGATTCCAGCTGCTACAAGAAGAGGAGCGAAGCTGCTTACTCTATAGGCCCAGCCCGATGTAGTCTGAAAGAACTCGTAGCTGACGATATAGTCCCCCTGCAGCATCATGATGGCTTGAATTACAGCAGGCACCATCACTAGTAGAAGCATCCTTTTGCTCCTTCTCTCTTCGACACTTATTAAGGTCAGCAGATATATTGGGAAGCCTAGATGGCTGGTCAGTATCATCACTAAGAAGAACTTCGCGGTTGTGATTGGATCTGGAGCCATTCTATACAAGTAAGTAAAGACCTCCCATACCGACATAACCAGACCGAAAAGACCGAGGAACTTCATAGAGGAAGTCTGGGGGCGCTTGGCGAGTATGTACGCAGACACGAGAAAGGAGAGAGCACCACCCACTAGATACTGGTACTCGTACATCTCACACATCTCTTGTGTTTATCTTCTAGAAATGACCACTTATCCCGCTTATGAACGTGGAATACATAGCGTGCTGGGAAGTAACGATGTCAAATCAGTTCTTCCTGGACTCTCTTCCATCGAAGAGGCCGATCAGGAAAGCACGGACAAGACAAGGTTCACATAACATTATAGAACGGAATATTGCCACATGTTAGAAATGTTGATTAGTGAAAGCCGGCACGTTTAGACACTTCAGTGATAGAGTGCTGTAGGTCTGATTCGGGCTTATCTGGGCGGTTGGCAGATGAAAAGAAGTGATCTCTGGGAAAAGTACTGCAGCTTCTATGAAAAGAATTTCTCAGAGCAAGTCCAGTTTAATGAGGAAAGAATGGAAAAGTACTTCGCCCGGTGGAAGAAGACTGACCTTGCCAGAATGCTATGTCAGAGCGACCCTGAAGGACCGGAGGATGTTCCTATCACCTCCTACAGCAACTACAATATGCTTAGCGAGTTTGGACAAGAAATAGCCCAGAAAGCGGCAGCAACCCCCAAGCAAGAAGGCGAGCTGTTCAAAGAGTACTATGATCGTATCGGTGCTGATGTCGGTTCGAAACTCAATCGATTCATGACTGAACCTTACTATCTCTGCATGAAAACCACTGGCACGACAGGACAGAACAAGTGGATGGTCCACGGCGAAACGTTCTGGAACAATTTCTCCCTAGCGTCAATCGCCCAAGCTGTTTTCTCCTGCAGTGATGAATGGGGAGAAACGAAGCTTGAGGTTGGTGACAAGGCCCTGAATATGAATGCTCCTATACCCTATGTTTCGGGATGGGGAGCGTGGGCCTCTCAGATTCACCTAGAGTTGGTCCCGCCAATAGGAGTTGGTGACAACCTACGAGACAGAAGAGAAAGGTTCAACTTAATCCTCAAAGCGATTCAGAAAGGCGAGAAGATCTCCTTGGGCGGAGGCATGGGCTCAATCTTCTATATGATATGCAAATACTTCATTGAACCCGAGGAATTCTACACCGAATACTACAACTCCATGAATCTTGGCTTGAAGAAGATACTTCTCTACCTCAAGCTCCTTCAATGCAGACTGAGTAGGAAAAGCCAGAAACGCATAGTTGATTTTATGCCACTGAAAGGGGTGCTTGTTGCAGGAACGGAGGCGAGACTTTACATAGATTTCTTCAGAAAAGAGTTCAACTTGGAACCACTGCACATATATGGCTCGACAGAAGCTGGACCCTTGATGAGAGGAGACCCTGATAGGAAAGCGGACCTGGTTCCAGACATAAGAACCTGCTACTTGGAGTTTATGACTGAAGATGGTGAACTGAAGGGTTTGGATGAGCTCAGAAAGGGAGAGGTTTATGATGTGGTGGTAACTCCGTTCGGGTCAATATTGTTTAAGTATGACATGCAAGACCTCTTCAGAGTGATCGATTTTAGAGACGACGGCATGCCTGTATTCGCTTTTGAAGGCAGAAAAATAACGATGATAAGGCTGTACGACTCTTGCATTGTGAGTCCAAACGTCATCGTTCAAGCCCTCTCCATGGCAGGATTAGGGTCCTCTGATAAATGGGCAGTTGCGAAGCTTCTGAAGCCAAGGGAACACCTCCATTTTCTCATGGAGAAGACTTGGCCATACACTGAAAGGCAAGCAGAGAAGGTCATATTCAACTCACTAGTTGAAGCAGACAGGAATATCCCACAACGAGGTGAAACCCTAGGGAAGTACATTGCCACCTACAGAATCAAGGATCCAACGGAAGTGGTTCGGGTTGAATACCTAAAGGCAGGAGCCTTCCTCAGGTACATGACGGTCAAGGCAAAAGCAGGTGTTCCGATTGGGCAGTACAAGCCCCCCCAAATAATCCCTCCTGAGAAGATGGACATATACGACACATTAAGAAGCGTGTGACTTCGATATCCGCTGCGGCAGTCTTGTGGTACTAGAGAATCGAACTTGGTCTTCTACCTCTCAGGCAGAAGACCGTCCGATATCCATTGACCACGTTTCCAAGATGGATGCTATCTCTCGCCATTGGAAACGTGGCATAAGGACGGACCGAACTGACGATGCCATAGGATGCTCAGAATTGGTGGGTGACGCATCGCTCTAGAACTGAGACCATAGCAGACTGAGGAATTCAACAGATGCTTTTGACGCAGCATCTTCGACAGCCAAGACCAGTGACAGAACTAGTGCTGAGGCACTTAGAAGCCAAGACACGAAGTTTAGGCTACCCGTGCAAAGGGGCAATAGCATTGCAGCCAAGCAGACTCCTGACACCGACGTGTATAGGAGATAGTTGCTCAGCAATACTGTTAGAATGGGTAGTACGGAGTAGACGAATGTCATGGCAGCATGGTAATACCAAGGATAATGATGCGGTAGCGGACTTATCACAGTCAGTATCCCAAGCAGCGGCAAGACATTGACAAGGTTAACTATGCCAAAGCATAGTATGTACGACTTTGATATCGTCGCAAGGTCGAGCCTCATTCCTTATTCCTCCTCGTTGTGTTTTCTTAGTTCTGCGATGTAATCTAGGAACTCGAACCCTTTTCTCCTGACCAGTTCCAACCCCAATTTTGAGTAGAGTGCCTCAAGAATCAGATCTTCTATGATTATTGAACCCGTTCCTATGATCTTGGGAAGTGAATCGGCAAAGTACCGCACTCTATCCTCAGACTTGTTCTCTGGTTCCTTGAGATAGCGAAAGATGATCTCTGCTGTTTCATCCTCGAAAACGTTCCTTACAACCTCATCTATAGTTCCAATTAGCACTTCATCTAGGTCCTGCATCATCCTTCGCCATGCTTCAGCTTTCGAACGCGGGTCTCTATCCACTCCTTCACCTTTTCTTGGCTCATCCGCTCTGCTTCATCTTGATCTTGCAGCTTCTTCTGAACCATTTCGAGCAGTGTCTTGGGGTCGACGGGCTTCAGCAGATACGCGTTGGCACCCATGTTCAGCGATTTGACAGCGTTTCCTAGCTCAGGGTATCCGGTCACCATAATCTTAACCATCTTTGGCACTGTTTCTCGCATCTTGTCAAGGAGTTCGGTGCCATCCATGTCGGGCAACTTGATATCTAGAAGCGCAAGGTTGTAGTACCTCGCATCAGCCTTCTTCATGGCCTCGCTACCTGTCTCAGCCACATCGACATCATAACCCTCCAATCTAAGCAGCTCTGCGAGACTCGTGAGTATGGTCCTGTCATCATCCACAACGAGGATGCTCTTTTTTCCCACTACAACCACAACCAACCTGGTTGCCAAGTCAACGGTGTCTGAGAAAGCTTGACCAGCGCACTTCATATATGACTTGTGAATCCGAGATACAGTTTGAATTCTAATACGACACGCGCTCTCGCAAGAAAAGCAGACCTAGCATTGAGAGAAGCCCTGAGCGAACTAGGACAACAGAAGCTATCAGAGATACCTCGCACACCACTCGTGAGCCAGAAAGTGCAGGGCAGAGCGAGGGAGAAGGCAGCTGGCTTGGCCTCGGGGCTTCTTACCCGCCAGGGCTTCCAGCCCCAGTCTTGTCCTCCACAGGTTTGGTTTTGCCTGCTTTCGCCGTCCGCTTCCTTGCTTTTCGGCGTTCCGCCGGTCCCGGCATCTTCTTCTCCTGTTCCACAACGATCCTCATATTGATCTGGGCTGTGTCTTCGGTGATCGTGTTCCCGCGAACGGTCTTCCTCTTTCTCTTCCCCCTCTCACGAGGCTGGTGCCCGACGCCTCTGCCTAGAAGAACACTCGCCTTAACCCCGCCATGTACATTCGGTCTCATGGGGAACCCATCTTTATCACATCCGCCAGTAATCTTGACCCTTTGCCCGGAAAGCCCAACTATCGTTCCATCCAAGGTTTCACCGATCCTTCTTCCGATCAGCGGAACAGCTCGACTCCCTTCTGTCTCAACCACGCTTGACCTCCCCGTTCTTGGATCCGAGACTATCACCTTGAACTTTGCCATACTTCAGCATTCGCTCCCTGAAACACTCTGGCATATGTGGAGGTACTCAAATGACTTTCTGTTTATAAACGTTCAGTAGAAGAAGACTCCACTTGATTGTAACCAAGTCGGCTTCCAGACGTAGCGGGCACAAAATGGCAAGAGCTAGAAAGAAAGCGAGAATGGCGAATTGAGGGTCCATGTCTGCTTGGGCCTGCCCCTTCTCAACAGCCTCTTCATCCATTACGTCATGTTCGGTAATGCGGAATCCGTTCGTTACGACATAGTCTCTTCGAGCACGTGAAGCAGCCACGTAATCCGATCTTGTCACGTTTGCGTACTGAACGGTCGGAAGCGCGACGACTGCCGATCCAGTAATCGCGTCAAAAGGATTCGTGCGTGGATCGCCCTGCACATAGGTAAGGTCCACTGGAAGCCAACCCCAAGGGGGCACATAAACGACGGCCCACCCATGCCACGCGAGTCGGCTCAGCTTACTTATTAGACTGCCATTCCAATAAGAGGTTTCGGAATACTTGGTCGGTATGTAAATGCAGCCAATCTGCAGATGAGCTGGTATGCCCACTATGCGGCAGAAAGCGACAAGGACATTCGCTTGATCGTCACAGTCGCCGAGCCCTTCCAGAACCGTCTCGCTGGGGTATCTGGGACCGTCAGCAGTCATGTATGAAACGTGTTCCTTGATCCAGACAATGAACCTCGTGATAACCGTAAGAACCTTTGTTTCGTTCCCCGCGATCTCGTGCGCAAGACGCTGCAACCTTGAGTCCTGCACTTGCCAAGGGCCCTCATTCGAACAGTACAGGCTCTTGAGATCTGCGGAGATATCGTCAATCGTCCCCGACGCATTCTCCGCCAAATCCGGTACAGAACGAGGCTTGACCATGACGCCATAGGCGATCTCGTAGCTTAGGGCCTCACCCGCGCCTATGGCTTTTCTAGGGAAGGAGACAAAGGCTGCGGGGTTTCCGTCAACATCGGTCTCGAACCTTTCGATTGGATAGGAGAAGTTCACCAAGTAAGCTGACTGCCAACCGTTATTCATGAACAAGCCCAGCGCCCTGTCCTCATCCGTGAATCTCCATTCAAGCCCTTGACCATTTCTGTTTTCATAAGTCACCGTCATGGCTATTGTGAAGAACCTCGTTCCAGTCTCGTCCTCAGACTCAACATAGAGAGAGCGAGACAAAAAAGAGGCAAGCATGAGTGTGATGACAAGAAAGACTAGCAGCCCCATCCTGAACAGTCTGGTTTGAAGACCACCTCTTTCTTTTGGGCTCATTGTAACACCTTCAAACCGCTGGACGAATCCAGTCTGAGGTGGCATCGGCAGCTCCATCCCGATAATATGGCCAGACCTAGGATTTATCGGTTTCAGAAGCCTCATCGCGAACCTTATATATATCCCTCAAGCACAACCCTAAGACGGTGCACTAGAGATGGAGGTCAAGATCGGCCAAACGGTGCTCGAACTCAGGAAGGGAGACATCACAGACCTCTCTGTGGGCTGTATTGTGAACGCGGCAAATGGCGCACTGAAGCTCGGAGGCGGAGTAGCTGGAGCCATCCGAACAAAAGGAGGACCAACAATCCAAAAGGAATGCGACGAGATCATCACAGAAAAAGGCAGAATCCCAACAGGCGAAGCGGTCATAACAACTGGCGGCAACTTGAAAGCCAAGTACGTCATCCACGCCGTTGGACCGATCCACGGAGAGGGGGAAGAGGATACGAAACTGAGAAACGCCACAGTCAACAGTCTCAAACTTGCCGTCCAACGAGGCCTTAGAAGTATAGCGTTCCCCGCGATCTCTACGGGACACTTCGGTCTACCTAAGAAAAGGTGTGCGGAGATCATGCTTCCCGCAGCGGTCTCCTTTGTCAAGGAAGGCACGAACCTGAAGCGAGTCATCTTCTGCACCTATGACCAAGAAGCATTCAGCATCTTTGAGCAAACGCTAGTAGCACTACAGAGATAACCGACACAATCACCAGACACGGCCTAATGGAGAAAAGCCTGATGGACAAACCAACCGTTCTAAGCAGAGAAGACGTGGTCAAGCATCTAGATGGAAAGACAGAGTTCGAAAAGGCAGTACTTCTGGCAACATACGAAATCCCAAAGGGGAAGGTCAGCACGTACGGACGTATAGCCAGACGAATTGGTAGACCTCGAGCCTACCGTGCTGTCGGAAACGCACTTCACAAGAACCCGCTGGCGCCGATCGTGCCGTGCCACAGAGTCGTAAGATCAGACGGCTATGTCGCAGGCACAAGAGAAGCCGTGGAAGCAAGAAGCCGCCTCCTAAAAGAAGAGGGAATCGCCATAGAAGGCAAAAGAATCAAGCTGAACAGAGATATCGTATACTAGTAAAGCAGCTCTACACGGACAATAAAGGTTTAATAATGTGAGGCTCGGTTAATAGAAACCATAACAGCCATCACTCCCTGAAAGAGGTGTAACCATTGACTCAAGAACAAGGTCCTTATCCTTACATTCCTGGCGCAACAACAGTCGGCGTTGTCTGCCAAGATGGGGTCATCCTGGCGGCAGAGAAAAGGGTCTCATACGGCTCTTTTGTTGTGAGCCGAGTCGGAAAAAAGGTGTTCAAGATCACGGACAGTATAGGAGCAGCATGCGCTGGCCTAGTCTCAGACATGCAGATTCTCGTACGCGAGGTGGAAGCCTACGCGAACCTTTACAAGCTGGAGCTGAGCAGACCAATCTCGGTGAAGTCAGCTGCCAAGATGATGTCCAACCTGCTTTTCGCCAGAAGGCTGTTTCCTCTCATAACTCAGACGGTTGTGGCCGGAATGGATGAAGAAGGACCTTCACTCTACGTGTTGGATGTGCTGGGTTCGAACATCCCGGACAAGTACACCGCGGTTGGCTCTGGAGCAGAGATTGCCATGGGCGGCTTAGAAGAAGGCTACAAGGAAGGCATGACAATCAAGGAAGGAAAAGACCTTGTGACCAGAGCGATAAAGTCAGCCATAAGCCGCGACGCCATGAGCGGAGACGGCATAGACTTCCTCACAATAACAAAAGAAGGAATCCAAGAAGAGTCCATCAAGTTCTAGCCGGAAACAATCCGTCGCTAAGAGTGTGACTCTCGCGGGGTTTTCATCCCATGTCATTCGAGCTGACAGAAGAAGAAGGAGCGTTTCTGGTAAAGCTCGCAAGGAAAGCTGTAGAACACAACCTAAAAGACGGCCGAATCATCAGCCCGACAGACGGAGTCTCGCCAAAACTGCAGGAACCCAGAGGAGTCTTCGTAACAGTAAACACCGTCGCAGGCAGAACGAAGCGCTTGAGAGGATGCATCGGGTTCCCTTACCCGACCTATCCGCTGGTCAAAGCCGTCGTTGAAGTAGCCATCGAATCCGCAACCAGAGACCCGCGCTTCCCCCCAATGTCCGCCAAGGAACTCGACCACGTAGTATTCGAAGTGAGCGTCCTCACACCGCCACAACTCGTCAGAGTACAGTCGCCGGACACGTATCCAGCAGCAGTAAGGATTGGACAAGACGGCTTGATCGTAGAAAGCGGATACAACAAAGGACTCCTCCTCCCTCAGGTACCAGTCGAATGGGGATGGGACGCAGAGGAATTCCTGTGCCAGTGCTGCATGAAAGCAGGCTTATCTCCTGACTACTGGGTACTCAAAGGCACCAAGATATACAAGTTTTCATGCATTATCGCACAGGAGCTGGAGCCAAAGGGAAGAATCGTCCTCGTGGATCTTCGTGAAGAAGGCGGATCCGAAAAACTGCGCAAGATCCATGAAGAATAGCCTAATAGCGCAGCAGAACCGAATGCCCAAGGTCATGATGGAAGCGGGTTCAAATGGTGAAGTTGTCTGTCTGCATTGAGATGATCCTTAGAGAGCAACCCTTCCTAGACAGGATTGACGCCGTAGCCGACGCCGGGTATCCAGCCTTCGAGTTCTGGCGATGGAGCGGCAAGGACATCGAAGGCATCCTCCGGAAAAAGAGAAAGTATGGGCTAGCTGTCTCCGTTTTTGGGGTGGACCCGATGGGAGGAATAGCCAACATAGATACGAAGGACACGTTCCTCAAGGGCATCCAAGACTCCATTGAAGTCGCTCATAAGCTCGAGTGCCCAAGCCTACTCGTCACTGTTGGCAACGAAATCGAAGCCGTACCCAGAAGGAGACAGCACGACAACGTCGTCGAGTGTTTGAGGTTAGCCGCCCCTCTCGTCGAGAAAGCCCACATCACATTGGCCCTAGAACCGCTGAACATACTGGTAGACCATAAGGGATACTACCTGTCAACGTCTTCTGAAGGCTTCGAAATCCTTAGAGAGGTGAACAGCCCCAATGTCAAGCTTCTCTATGACATCTACCACATGCAGATAATGGAAGGAAACCTCATCGACACCATCACCAAGAACATTGGCTCAATAGGACACTTCCACGTAGCCGACGTTCCCGGTAGACACGAACCCGGAACAGGCGAGATAAACTATGCAAATGTCTTCAGCAAGATCGACGAGGCTGGGTACAAAGGGTACGTCGGGCTGGAATTCAGACCACTGGCAGACTCTAGAGAAGCCTTGAGAACAGTCTTGGGGATCGCTACCGCCAACCGTTCCTGAAATCAGCAGATGAAAGAATCTCTAACAAGAAGAGACTATAGCGAAGGCGCTGTTCGGCAAGTCTAGATCTCAAGATAAGTGAGCAGTTTGGTGAGATCGATGCAGCCTTTCTTTGTCACCACAACGATGTCTTCTACTCTGACCCCGCCAACCTTTGGATCGTACAACCCCGGCTCCACTGTAACTACGCTGTTTTCATTCAGTGGGAACCTGTACAGTTCACTCATGGTCGGGCTTTCGTGAACTTCTAAGCCGACTCCGTGGCCCAGGCTGTGCGTGAAGCCCCTGTCTATCTTCTTTCCTCCTCTAACCGTAGCGTAGCCAGCTCTTTCAAGGATGTCGCAACAAAGGTTGAACATGTCGCTTCCCATAACGCCGTCGTGCAAGGCATCGATGCACGTGTCCTTGGCTTCTAAGACTGCATTGAACATTCCTCTTACCTTTTCTGAGGCCCTACCCTTCACAACTGTGCGGGTCATGTCTGACCAGTACCGCTTCCGAATGCTTCTTGGGTATATGTCTAGGACTATTGGTTGATCAGCCTTAAGCCTGTCTTCCGGGTTACCGTGATAGTGTGGGTCCGCTGAAGCTGGGCCACAAGCCACGACGAGTTCCTCCTCGGCTGAACACCACCCATCTAGGAACAAGTGTGCCAAAGCGGCCCTAACATAGGCCACAGTCAAAGGCTTTCTTTTCCCATCGACCTTGTGAGTCAGAGTGCCATTTGGTCCAACAGCACAATTGGCTATCAGGTCAATAGCTTTTGAGATCGCTTTTTCCGCGACCTTCTGGACTTCCTTGATCTCTTTGATCTCTTCAGGTCCCTTTGTCTCCCTCGCCTTCTCGATCACGTTGAACATGGGCCTAATGGTTAAGCCTTCTCCTCTGAGCACATCTGTAGCCATTGCTGGGAAGTTACTGGGGACGCTTATGAGCGTCCTCTTGCCGAGCTCCTTCGTGGCGACTGAGGCAAGAAACTTCAAGACGCCTAGTCTAGGATCTTCTGCTGCCTTGATCACTTCAACATAGTTGTAGTCCACGTAAGACCTGACATCTCTGACAGTTGATTCTTTCTGCGCTCTCGAGAATTCCATCGGGTCGACTACAGCTGTTGGAGGCTCGTTCAGCCTTTTCAGGTAGATGAACGGGTCCGGGGCAAGAAACCTCGTTAGGTAGTACATGTTCGGGTTCTTGAAACTCTCCGAGTACAGTAGGAGCGCCTCCGCCCCTCTCTCAGCCAATATCTTGTCAAGGTCATCTCTCATTTCAACCATCTCCATCATTGACTTAACAACACACACAGATCTGTACAACTATTCGTCAAGTCTCACTAAAAAGACTAGAGGCTATCAAGGAGTTATCTAAGTGCGAGTGTCCCAAGGACATCAGCTTTCCGGAACTGATCTCCGTCGTGCCTGACCCAAGCCTTTTCCGGGAATGCCCATGCTACGATGACGGCAGGCGCAGAGACTAGCCGCTCTCGGTCATAGGCTTGCCTCAGAGCCTGTTTCACCTTGGTGTCGGTGATGACTATGAAGCTCCACGGCTGGGCGTCAGTTGCAGAAGGCGAAAGCCTAGCCGCCTCAAGAATATTCGAGAGCTTCTCCTTCTCTACTGGTTTACTGTCGTAGCTTCTTATGCTACGCCGAGTCCTGATCGCTTCCAGAAAGTCCATTCAAGCCACTGGAACTACGACCTTGCGCCACGGCTTCAATGGAGATTGTTCGTACGGCCAAACCAACACGGATCCAACTCAACGCACTGAAACAGCACCCTTAATTACTTCGGCAGGGAATACAGCTGGCGAAGAAGAATGCGAGACCTCGACCTAGCAAAGCAAGCCCTAAAGGAGAGGAACCTTTCGCTGGTAATAGTCAAAGCCGGCAAGACCCTTTTTGAATCAAGTTGCTCAGGCGTAAGGGGTCTACTACAAGCCATTGAAGCGCTAGACAAAGGCTTGCGCGAATCCTCCGTCGCGGATAGGGTGGTCGGAAGAGCCGCGGCGCTTCTCTTGGCTTCTGCGCAAGCAAGAGAGGTCTATGCAGCTATAATAAGCGTTGAAGGGTTGAAAGTGCTCGAAAAGAACAACATGCCAGTCGAACACAGCATGCTTGTCCCTATGATCCTTGACAGAGAAGGAAAAAACATCTGCCCTTTTGAGAAGTTCTCGTCAACTATAGAGTCTCTGGACAGGGCCTACAAACAGCTGAAAGCCTTCGCAGAAAACACTGGAATGCAAGGATAACTCTATTCGACTATTCTTGCGCTTTCTGTTGTTCCAGTTCTCGCTTGACCGCTTCAACTATTCTCTGGACATCCCAGTACCAATGTTCCACCGCTTTGCCGTTGACCGCTACGATCGTCAAGTAATGTATGTACCCGTCAAGGAATTCCTGCCACTCACTTGACGGGTATTTTCTCAAGGCTTCTGGATGCTCAGTAACATCGATCTCCTCTATCGTCACATGGTCGCCGAACCCAGCGAGAGCTTCCCTTATCTTCACCAAGTGCATCAGACTGTCAGCGCATGTTGGAGCATATAAGACTTCAACCTTCATGGTCAAGCCGCATCAATGAAGTGTTATAAACCGCTTTCTATAAAAGCTTGGATCCAATAGCGAGTTGGTCACATTGAGAATCTTCGTCAAAGATCTGACCGCTGAAACCCTTGATGACCATCCGTGCTTCAAACGTAGCAACACAGAAACAGTGAAGATGACTAAAGACTGGCTCAGAAAAGTCTACGAAAGGTTCGGGCCATGCGTGAAAGTGGCTTACGTCGAGAACATGGCTGTCGCGATGATCCAGTACGCACCCATGGACATTTTCCCGCACGTCACCAACCCTGAAGCCCACGAGTCAGTAGTGGTCCACTGTGTCTACGTCACCGAAAAGGAGTACAGAGGAAAGGGAATAGCCAGAAGACTGGTCGAATCCCTTATCCAAGATTTGAAGAAGCCGCACCCCTACCTGAACGGCGGCAGATTCAAGAAGATTGTTGTGCTAGCGGGCAAAGCGAGGCCAGGACCAGCTGGTCCGGTTGATTTCTTCAGTAAGGTGGGATTCACTGTAGCTAAAAAGATTACTGAAGAAGACGTCCTTATGCAGATCCAGCTTCACCACGATGGATAGTTGGCAACGTTCACCTTGTTTTGCACTTTCATGGGCTACCTGTACTTGTCTTCCTCATTCTTAAGAGCTCGTTCATCAAGGCTTCCATGTAGGTTATGCCTTTGAACTCTAGCCCGTACTTCCTCAACACAGAGGCGACCGATGCGAAGCTTCTGCTCTGCCAGAACCTCGTTATCGATTGGTAGTCTTCGAGACTGATCTTGGTTGCCAAGTACTCAGCGTCCTTCAGCACTTCGGCTCTGTCAACAAACCCCTCAATCCTGAGAGGTTTCCTTCTGGCTTCCGCCTCAAGGAACCTTTTGAACGCTTCGTCGGACATTAAGCTCAGACTCTTACCAAGAAAACCGTTTTCTCACAGCTCTCAGATGAACATTGCTGTTCCGCCTAGGATACCTCTGGCTTCGAGCAAGAGCTTGGGAGCTCAGACTCGACACTATCAGCCTTCCAAGACCTTTTTCAAGACCTCTTCGGGTTCGAACGCTTCTCCTGATCTTACTGAAGCCTCTTCAACATAGAGCTGAGTCGCGAGTCTCAAGGCATATTCGTCTACTGGTACGTAATCGAGATCAGAACCGAAGTAACTCATCAACGAAGCTGCGCAGGCGAACCTAAGGGCCTTGTCTTCGAGCCTTGCTGAGAACTTGACCACTTTCTGCGGAATCCTCTCTAGTATGGATTCCCGCGCCTTCGAGATCACGTCGAAAACGTGTGGCGTGATCATCACAGGCTTGTACCGAAACCTCTCCTTTGCTAGTGGGTGTCCTGTCTCGATAGCGTAGACTAGCGTCAGGTGGTCCCTGATCCTTCTCGCGCTTTCTTCGATGTCTATTGAACCGAGCGCCAGCTTCATCTGGCTTTTCGTGATCTCTATGAACCGTTCCTTTGTTAGCCTGTGAAGCCTGCACAACATTCTGTCCTCGATCGCATTGAAGTTCGGGTCTCGAATGGTCACTGCATACCCCCTTTCGTGAACCGAAACATTGTAGTTCACGGAGAAAAACGAGGTAAAGCGATACGGCCCTATGATCTCTCGGTGAGTCTCATATTTTATCTCGCCCTGTTCCATGGCTATTTTGAGCGGCTCCACCATACCCTTGTACCTGAAGAAGTCGTTGAACTCCGGAACGATGAAGTTGAAGACTTTGCCGGCGTAGGCTTCGCCGATCCTTATGAACCGCGCTGGCGTTATGCCTCCGCAGTAACGGTTCCTGCCTGGAAGTCCATGCGCCCCGACCTTTGCGTCGGGCTTTCCGAGTATCATGTCTCTTGTAGAGAAGCTTTTTCCTGTGCCTGGGTCCCCGAATAACGCTAGAGACCAGCCTGTCCTTTTGCCTGTCTTTCCTTCTTCATGGACGATCTCATTGTTCGACAGCCCATACTGCTGTGTTATACTGAGTAGGCTGTCGAAGTGAAGGACGGGTCCGAAGAGTTCCTGCAAATAGTTCGAGAGAAAGCCGACGTTGAACTCTTTTCCGAACCTGATTGCTTGGTCAAGCCTATGCTTTAGAAGGTCTGCCAAGTAGGTGGTTAGCTCAAGTTCCATCTCTTCGGCTCTGCTCTTTTCTTCTCGGACGTAGTCGACAGACTTCTCTCTCTCTTCGAGAAGAGTGGCTTTTTCTCGCGGAAGTTCTAGGGGCTTTCTTTTGATGCCAAGCTCGAGCTCTATTATTGGCAGGGATTCTTCAAGAATTCGCCATTCTTGGTATTTGTCTCCCCTGTAAGAGGAAGTAATGACGTTCAATCTCTCAAGGTCCTCAAGAATCCCAGGAAGCTCAGCGGTCCTGATGTGCCTCCGCAGCTCTGCGATGTCTGCCACGCCGCCGCTTTTCGCCATCGTCTTGAGAACTGAGATGCCGTCCGATCCGTACTTAACTCTAGCTCTTTGAATCCCAGTCCTTATGACGTCTCCGAATCCCTCAAGTGAAAGCTTACCATCCTTTAGAGAGTAGTGCTTTCCCCTAAACACTGCCCATTGCCGTGGCTTGTGATCCTTGAAGATGCGTCCCAGTTCGGCGTCCTCTATCTCGACGGCTATCTCAAGTGATGCCGCATCTTCGCTTGGCATCTCCCAGGCGCTAAAGAACCCCCAAAAATATGGGATCTTCAACTCTTTGCCGATGTTGTATAGGTTAGCTCTCGAGAAGGCTCGCCTCATGAGGATCGAGCGTTCAACGACCTTCTCGCTGTTTGTTAGTTCTTTCAATCTCAGACTCCTTCAGCATGTCCAAAGGAAAGCAAGCAACACGCCTGCACCTAAGATAAGTGGTATAATGCGCTTTAAGCTTAACGGGGGACGCTACACTTCCATGCGCGACAGATCCCGCTTCTGTCGAGCATTTCTCAACGCAAATTGCCGTTCCGCGCAAGCATCGGGTTTTTCATACAGGGACTCGTAGAGATCAGTTCCTATGTGTTTCAGCTCATCATAATATGACTGAAACCCTAAACTCGGTCATGCCAAAGGTTCCATACTTAACGATCAGAACCTTCTACTACTAGTATGACTCCGTGATTCAAGCTGCAGCTTACTTGAGAATTCGTCGCTTACAGGTTTGGACACCGCTACGCGAGAATGCTGTATCTCCCGAAGTTGACTTGGTTCTCGACCTTCTTCCCTCCAAAATAGTCCACCAATGCCCTCAAGGTCATCTCGCCTATCTTTTTGGCGCCATAAGCTCCTGTCCCGGTGATATGAGGCGTGATAATCACGTTCCTTAACCCCCTCAATGGCGAATCCGGTGGCAAGGGTTCGGGATCTGTCACGTCTAGAGCCGCGAGAATCCTTCCTGTTTCGCACTCTCTTCTAAGGGCTTCTTGGTCAATGACCTTTCCCCGTGAAGTATTCACGAAAACGGCGCCATCGCGAAGGAGTTTGAGATGGCGTTCGCCGATCATGTGGTAGGTTTCCTCCGTCATTGGGGCATGAACGCTGACGAAATCAGCCCGTCGGAAGAGATCTTCAAGGCTTGTCTTTTCGACGCCAAGGGTCATCGCTTCGGACTCCGCTAAGTATGGATCGTAGACGAGAATCTTCGCGTCAAATGGTTTCAGGAGTCGCATGACTTCCCGGCCAACTGTACTCGCGCCAACTATCCCAATCGTGCTTCCGTTGATCGTTAACACATCTCTTGGCACATCGGGGTCCTTCCATGAGGCCTTCTCACGGATGTGCATAGCGAGGTCAAGCAACCTATGGCTCGTCATGATGAGCAAACCCAGAGTAGCCTCAGCGACGTTGTAGGCGATGGCCATTGGAGCGTTACAGACACAGATACTTCTCGGTTTAACGAAATGTTTGACAACATCATCTTGGAGCAGGTGCTTTACAGAACCTGCAGAGTGGGCTATGATCTTCAGACAGTCTGCACTCTCGAACACGGAAGCTGTCAGAGAGGGGGAGCCCCATCCTGTGATCAAAGCGGCATATCCTTTGATCTTTCCCGCAACTTCGTCTGAGGTGTAATCCCTGCCCAGCTGGTTGAACTCCACATCGAACGTGTTCTTTAGGTTGTCAAACACGGATTTCGTGAAGATGTACTCCAAGTGCTCTCGAGTAGGAATACATAGCACTCTTTCCTTCATTGTTGTTCACATTCCAAAGTCTCGCCCTACAATGCTAGAGGCGTATTACCTTTTGGCGTTGGGGAGAAAAAGGTTTTATGGAAAACCGCCTTCTCAGCTAGCGGGTGAGATCATGCAGGTGCTCTTCTTCACAAAGATGCTTAAGAACAAGGGAAACTTGGCGCTTGAGGAAGCAGCGGACTACGTCTCAGAGATAGGTTTCGACGGAGCAGATCTCACAGTTCGCGAAGCAGGGTATGTGCTACCTGAAGAGGCAACAGCAAAGCTGGACCAAGCAATCAAAGTCTTCAAGTCCAAAGGCTTAAGCGTGCCCATGATCACGACAAACGTGACCGATGCAGAAGCAGGCTACGCCAAGGATATCTTCAAAGCCGCGTCAAAGGCCGGAGTCACTTACATCAAGCTTGGGTACTGGAGGTACGCTGGCTTCGGGAAGATCCGCAACCAGATCGAGGAAACGACGAGAAAGATTGATGGAATCTGTTCACTAAGCAAGAAGTACGGCGTCAACGCGGCAATACACATACACGCTGGAGCATACCTAAGTGCCGACCCGGCACTGCTCTATATGCTTCTGAAAGACAGAGATCCGGAAATGTTAGGTGCCTATATCGACCCCGGTCACATGTACGCAGAGGCAGGTCCTCAAGGATGGGAGATGGCATTAGACCTGCTAGCTACCCATATAAGGCTTGTCGCGGTCAAGAACTACCGTTGGCTAAAGACCGTCGACAACAGAACGGGTGAAAAGAAATGGCAGGTACAGATGATGCCGCTCAGGGAAGAGATCGTGCCTTGGCCCAGAGTCTTCACTCGACTGAGAGAGATTGGGTTTGACGGGTGCATCTCGGTTCATAGCGAATATGACAATCTGAACTTTGAAGACCTGATCAAGCAGACAAAAGAAGACTTGCGTTACCTCAGAGATGTGCTTGCAGACACCGCCTAAGCCAAAAGCAATCTTGAGGTTCATGAGCTTTGGCCTTAGACTCTGATATTCGAGTAGTGAAGCTGGAACCCTCCCTAAAGAAGGACAGGTTTCGCGTTCCTCTAAAGTTCGGCGCCGTCGTTGTCACCGAATCTACGTCCATGATCGTCAAGGCATCCGTAGCGAACCGAAAGGGCAACATCGACGAAGGCTATGGGGCCATGCCATTGATGGACCAGTGGGCATTCCCTGATCCGTCCGTGCCGCATGAGGAGAAGCTCGAGACAATGACGCTCATAGGTGAGAGAACCTGCAACTGTCTGGAGAAGGAATTCAGAGACAGGTTCGGACATCCCATCGACATAATGCTTAGAGCTAGGGACAAGATATTGAGGATCGCCAAAAGCACTGAGAAGCAAATTGGGCTCGAAGTTGGTATTCCAGTTCTTGGAGTCCTTGTAGCTACTTCGCCAATTGATGCGGCGCTTCATGACGCTTTTGGTCGCGTGAACGGTATATCTTCTTATGCCGGGTACGGGCCAGAGCACACGGATCATGACCTAGGCTTGTACCTAGGTGACGAGTTCCGGAACAGATACATCTCAGACTACATACTCGACCGGTACACGCCAGAAATGCCCATCTTCCACCTCGTCGGCGCGCTAGATAAGCTCACGCGAGATGAAGTCGACGCGAGTGATCCTAGAGACGGATTGCCCGTCAGTTTGGAGGAATGGATTGAACGGGATGGCGTCTTCTGCCTGAAAGTGAAGCTGAGCGGCAAAGACATTGACTGGGATGTGGAAAGAACCAAGGCCGTGGCCGAAATAGCTGGCGAAACCCTTGCAAGGAAAGGCCTCGAAGATTTTCATCTCTCTGCAGATGCCAATGAGATGAATTCCAGTCCCAATGGGACTCTAGAGTACCTCAGAAAACTGAAAAGAGCCTCACTGACAGCGTTCAACAGGCTCCTTTACTTGGAACAACCAACCGAAAGAGACCTATGCCGCAACCTGTTCTCAATGCGTGAAGTGTCGGAGATCAAACCCGTCCTCGCCGATGAAGGCGTCACCGACCTTGCAAGCTTTGACCTCGCCCTAAAGCTGGGTTGGTCAGGTGTTGCAGTGAAGACATGCAAGTGGCATTCATCGAGCCTTCTCTATATCGCAAAAATGGAGCACTACGGGACACCATACGCCCTACAAGACCTTACTTGCCCCGGTCTCGCGCTTGTGCACTCGGCAAGCTTGGCGTCTCGAACTCGACCATTGAAAGGATTTGAGTACAACGCAAGGCAATACTTGCCCTTCGCTTTCAAGGAGATCCAAGAACGGCACAGAAGCCTCTTCACAGTCAGGAATGGTATGGTAAAGACGGATAGCTTAAGCCCGTTTGGCCTGGGCTTCGCGTCGGATGGTGTCCGTCTCTAATGAGACACTGCCCTCAACATTCGTGGATTGCAGAAGAAATGCGCTGGTGGCAAGTGATTTGCCCCACTCAGTCATGTCTTGCTTCATACTGAGCAAAAGCGCTTAGGATGGTGTCTTTCTCCTTGGGATTCACCCACCCTTCGGCCTCCAGCTCGCTCAACCCTCTTGCGACTTCCTCAGAAAAACTTGGCATTGCCAGCAAGTTCACTGATCTGCCGATCTCTGAAA
Organism: uncultured Candidatus Bathyarchaeia archaeon; assembly: GCA_964465575.1. GTDB lineage: Archaea > Thermoproteota > Bathyarchaeia > Bathyarchaeales > DTEX01 > CAYXIF01. Next base: position 21,858 of record CAYXIF010000028.1, read on the forward strand.
ACCTCTCCTGCAACGCTGGACTGGTCCTCAGGGCCCTCTTAAGCTTCGCGAAGACTGCCTCATTAAGCACTGGTGACCTTTGATTGAGAAGGAGTTGTATTCTAGCTTCTAGGCTGAACGAAAGCCCTGCTCCCTGTACCTTTTCGGTGATTCTGTTGTAGCTTGCTGCAGTTACCAAGGGGCAGACGTCCGTCCTGATCTTCTCCGTGGTTTTGTATTGGGATATGTAGAAAGGTATCCCGATCAGCACTGTCTCTTCTACGTCAAAAGGAAGGGCCTTTCCCTCAAGATTCTCCGTGCTGCCAGTCTTCTCTTCGATGAGCTGTTCTATCTGAGTCGCTATCGCCGATGAGGTTTCTTCGATGTATAGCTCAACCTCGCGTTTCTCAGATGTCTCAAGATTTCTTGATTGTTCAAGGATCTTTAGCTTCTCAAGCTCTTCAGCAGCTAGTCTGAAGTATTCCTTTTCGGTCTCTTTGAGATTCTCATCTCCTTCTCGGCGGACTACCTTCTCTAGGTCTATCAGATCTTGGACCTCACTCATCAAGCCACCGACCTGCTTCTTGCGCGCCAGAATCCTCCTGTCCAAGGCATCTGTGCTTCTCTTGGGGTATCTACGTTTCTGTTTTTTGCGTTTCCTTTGCAGCTCCTCCACAAAATCCCTTTGCTTCTCGATCATTTGCTCTAGTCTTCGCCGCTCTTTAAGTACTCCCTTTATCCTTTCGCTGGTGAGTTTCGCAGCTCTTTCCATCTTCTTCTCCTTTTCTACTGCGTGACGTTTGACTCTCCTGTCCACTAACTTCCTCATCTCGGTGATTCTAGATTCGTAGTCCTTCCATATCTGCTCAATCTCCATCGCGATCTTCTCTCCGTGGTATTTCGCCTCTGTTCTAAGAGTCTCAAAGGCGTACTGCAGCGCTTCAACCTCGTTATGCAGTCTCTGCCATTCTTGTATGAGGCTCTGTGCCTTCTGAATCGCTTCGTCTTGCGGAAACGTAGGTGGTATCAAGGTCACGTCTTGCTCTGGCCACTCCCTTATTCCTTCAGCTTGGTTTAGGAGACTTTGGAGAGCTTTCAGGACGGAATCCTGTCCGAACAAGGCCTCAAGGGTCTGTTCTTCCACGGACGGGAACGCTCCGAACGTCCGCTCATGGCTTTTCAGTGTCACTTGGAAAGAGCTGAAGGAGAATGAGCTTCTCAGCAGGTCTTCCGTAAAACGTGTCACATCAGGAATCTTCTTGTGGAGAATAGTTATCGATGATAAGCCCAGTCCATCAACGATCATACATCTTCCTCGCCAAGGAACGCCATACAAGGGATAGCACAGCTTGGCGATATAGTCGATATGTTCAACGGTTCCCCTCAAGATCCCCGGTTTCTTCCTCCTCGCTTCGACAAGGCAATAAACCGCTGCCTTTTCCATTTCGCGCGAAAAAGGCCTCTCCCGCCCGCCTTCCTCAACAGCGTACGGCACGACGTGGGCTAGAAGCGCGTTTCCCTTTCTCTCTTCGAAGATTCTCTTACCTCCTTTCTTCTTCATTCCTCTCAAGCATTCACAAACGGCGGCGCCTTTGTCCAGATTCGTGACCATGAAGATTGGAGAAGTACCTGTCCGCTTCGTTGTAGCACTCAAAGCTGCCGATGTCAAACCAGACACCCTTGAAAGTGAAGCCATACACCGCATCTCTCTTGTGGAGCCACTCAATGAAGTGCCCCATCTTGTCTGGATCATTCCCCTCGTCCAAATACCGAAGTATATTCCGAACCCCGTTTCTCGTGAACGCATAGCATGCTGTTGACACCAAGGTGGATCTTGGCTGGGCAGGTTTCTCTTGGAAGTCAATGATCATGTTGCTTGGATCGATGCAGACCACACCGTACAAGCAAGCTCTTGCCTTGGACCCTACATCGTACAATGCAATCACATTTGCCTGTTTGGAACGGAAGTAGTTCAGAAAGTCAGCCATCTTGAAGCCGAAGATATTGTCCCCTCCGATCACAAGCAACTCATCATCGACATTTTCCTCTGCTAGCAGGTAACCAAGTCCGCCTACGCTGCCTAGTTTCTGCCGTTCAGAACGAGCCTCTTCAACAAAGATGCAAGCTTTGTTTTTGGTTCGTACTGTCCTAAGGTAACTCTTGAACTCGGCTTCGAACTTCGCATTTGTGGAGATCAGAATCCTGTCCAGAGGCACGTGCTCAAGCTTTTCTACGGCGTAATCGAGTATAGGTCTGCCAGCTACCTGCAGCAAGTGTTTGGGCTTGTCTCTTGTTAAAGGCCACATCCGCTTGGCAAATCCGCCAGCAAGAATCACCGCTTGCATGGCTAAGCACCCTAAGAGAATATGCCACAAGTTCACATTAAGATTTGGGTTGTCATACTATCTTGGTCTCTTGTGATAGCCCTTGGGAGAAGAGAGAGTTGAATCCCTCCTTCTAGGCCATTCCCACAAGCAAGCCTAGAAAGAACCAGCAAGTAATACCGAGCTATTCCTTTGTTTCAGACGGAGTCTCTTTCTTCTCAGCGGTCTCTGGCTGCTCCTCGGGTTTCTTCTCTTCTGCTGTTTCTGCCTTTATCTCCTCTTCGAGTTCCTCAATCGGTTTCGGCGGCGGAGTTGTGGCCATCGTCCACCCTATCCAAGCTCCAATGGCCAGTATGCCGCCGACGGCTATGAAACCCGTTAACTCCAACACAAACAGCTGCCAAGCGCTGAAAAACACCAACCAGCCGTAGATTACAATCCCCAACAGACATACGACAAGAATCAAACCGCCTATGGTCTGATCTTTGCTTGCCAACCCCAATCACCACATTGGATGAGATTTTGCGGCTTAGCCTTTATAAGGTTTGTTATAAGGAAAGAAGTCTA
>CAYXIF010000029.1:0-11459 GCA_964465575.1 uncultured Candidatus Bathyarchaeia archaeon
GGCATCCTCGGATCTAAGGCTGCGTGCGCCTACCCGAGGCTTATCGCAGCTTGTCGCGCCCTTCCTCAGCGTTCAAGCCGAGCTATTCACCAGACGGCGTGGCATGTCAGGCTTATTCGGGTCCAGCATCTGTTTGACGTTAGGTCTGTGCATGGTGTTTCATTGTGAGAGGTTATTTGCTTCTCCCACTTTCACCCTTCGCTCCTCAACATTGCCGATGAGGAGGTGCATCTCTATTTTGGCGATCTGCAAAACTGTCGAGTGCAGCTTTTGCGATATAAGCTTTGCTGTGGTCACATATAAACCTAGTGAAGGTTCCATCTCGAGACCTAACATCAGTTGGCAAGCGTTTCGCTAGCCCTAAACGGTCTCAAGCTTATACATGACTTTCAGCCCTTTGAGGGTTTCGTGTAAGGCGTCGCTAAGCTGGAAGATGTCGTCAAGCGTTACCTCCTTCTTCCAATCGTAGACGTGGTCGTAGTGTCCTTTCATTGCCTTGAAACCCATGGCTCTAAGCCTTTCCACAACCTCTGAAGGAGAGGCACCTTCACTGCTGAACCATATCGTCAGGTAGGTCTTCATATTTGTCCCTCTTTCTTTCCCGCTAGACAATGTGGCCTGATGCCCCAGTTTGTTAATCTGTTTCTAGGGAATTAACCTTTCTGAAGAGCGCCAGTCTGCAAGGGTTCTTCACAATGTTAATATCTCGCGTGGATCCATATTCAACATTGATTGCGGGTTTGGAACTAAAGAACGGAAAGGATAAGAACTTCGATGCACATCAAGGCAACTGCGAATAGGATGCTTAAGGGTGTCACACTTCTTCTTGTACTGGCCTTAGTTGCTTCGAACCCTGATATTTTGGTCAGAGATGCTCAGGCTCAGCCGGTTAACTCATTCAGCTACAATTTCACCGTGGATGAAAACGGTTCCGCGACCACAAAGATCACTTTCCGTAGCAGTAGCGGAAGTGGATCCTCTTGGGTCTTTGTGCCCAAGTTTACAGAATGGACCAACCGCACTGTCAAAGGGAAGGTGACGGAATGGTCCCTTGATGAGACAGAGACCTTGGCAAACGTTTCCCACTACTTCTACCAAGTCCTTCGATTCTTCTTCAGATCTGATGATTCTGGCTTTGAGATCAATGTTCACTTCAACGTGTCCACGGCAGCGATGATTATCGAGCCCAATGGAATCTTCTTCTCCCCGCAGATTGGCATTCAGCAGGGCAACAAGCTGGAAGCCAGCGTTGCCTTTCCAAGAGTCTTCACTGTCGACCTGCGCCAGGCGACTGCTGATGGAAGTTCCGGCTCCTATCGACCGAGTTCCACAGGGTCAAACTCAAACTACGTTCTGTTCAACGACATCCCAAGAACGGAGAATCTCTTGCGCATAGAGATCGGGTTCAAAACCGTGAACAACACAGCAGAACTGGTGAAGCTTAGCAACGGAGTATTCACTTTCGAAACCAGTCCAAGATACTCTGAACACGCAAAGAGTATCTTGGACCTTTACAGCCGGACCTATCATGACCTTGTCGAGCTGTTCAATGTTACGCTTCAAAAGGCTCAGGTGCGCTTCTTTCTACCAGAGTTCGGCTCGTTATTGTCTATAGGAGGATATGTTCCTTTTGTTTCTGAAAGAATGGGTGATATCCACATCAACATCATGTACACCCGTTCTATCGAAGGGTACATCGAAACCATCGCAATGCATGAGCTCGTTCATCAATTTCTCTGGAAGGCAAGCATCTCGCCAAGAACAATGCTATGGTTACACGAAGGACTTGCACAGTACGTCAGTATTGAGATTGTCAGTAGACTGGGCTATGAAGGAGCACAGATGATGCGGCAAGAGCAATGGAAGGCATGGGCGCAACTCAAGCAGACTCAAGGAGAGAACGTTGGGTTCCTGAAATTCTGGAATCCTTCACGTCAGCCTCAAGACATATGGGTCTACTACGTTGCTGCGTACTATGTTGTGAGCAGTCTGGCTGAGGCTCGTGGGGGTCTCGACTACTATGCTCGTTTCTTTGCACTGTTGGAGGATGAGAGAATCGACGACACCGCCACGCTTGCATACTACCTCAGTCTCGCAGCCGACGAATCAGTGGTGAGAAAGCTGAACAACTGGGGATTCGGAATCCCGGACCTTTACATATATTCGCCGCTTCTGAGCAATGTTGAGCAGGCGGTCGACGATGTTAGTCCTCTCTACCAACCATACAAGTTTGTGGCTGAATTATTGTACCAGCAAGCACTACTGAACGCCAGAGAAGAGAGCAATGCAAGGATGCAGTTTTACCTGACTCTTGCCATCTTGGTTGCTAGGCTGGCTCCTCTGCTGACTCTAATCACAGTGTCAGGTATTCTCTTCGGAGCCGTCCTGCTCGTTCTCAGAAAGGCAGGGGTATTCTCAAGCTACTGAAACCCAGACTGCTCTAGCATCCTCGCCTTGTTCCGTTCTGCCTTTGCCTGAACCTGCTCGAACAGGCTTTTCCCTTCGGAGTCTATCGCGATCACAAGTGGACCGAAATCCCTAACCACAAAGACCCAGACCGCTTCAGGCGTCCCCAGATCGAGCCATTCGACGCCTTTGACCTCCTCTATGTGTTTAGCTGCTAAGACCGCAGCTCCGCCCGTAAAGACAGCGTAGGCTGCACCGTACTTTTTCATGGCTTGTCTAGTCTTTTCGCCCATTCCGCCTTTGCCAATAACCAGTCTGACTCCATGATTTTTGATCACCTCGTCTTCGTAGGGTTCCATTCGCATGCTGGTGGTCGGACCAGCAGCCAAAACAGACCATTTGCCGCCGACCTTCTTAACTAGTGGGCCGCAGTGAAAAAGGGGCAGACCTTCAAAGGTGACTGGCGACTCCTTTCCTTCCTTGAGGAATTGCAGCATTCTCTTGTGCGCAGCGTCTCTTGCGGTCACCATGGTTCCAGTAACGTAGACTGTGTCGCCAATCCTTAGCTTGTGGATGTCTTTCTCCGCGATGGGAGTCACGAGTTCCACTTTCTTCAATCAAACCGCCTTCAGTGGATTCCTATCACAAGATATGTCAGACCTTGTGGGTCAAGTACTCCACATCTCCGTTCGAGTGGATGCGAGCTGTGGCCCTCCTAGCAGCCCAACAATGGAAAGCTACCGCTACCGGGTACGATGCCGGATGCCTATGCGCGTACTCGATCTTCACCCCTAGGGTAGTTGAGTCTCCGCCTAAGCCCATCGGACCAACTCCTGTTCTGTTCACAGCTTCATAGAGTTCCCTTTCCAGGCGGGCAACGGTCTTGTCGGGTTCAGGCTCATCGAGGGGCTTGAGAAGCGCTAACTTTGCCAGGTTCATGGCTATGTTCGGTCCTCCTCCAACGCCCAAACCTATGATCGTGGGAGGACAGGGTAGCCCGCCAGCTTCCACAACGTTCTCAATGACAAATTTCTTCAGCCCGTATGTTCCTTCGTCTGCACTCATCATCTTAAGGGCGCTCATGTTTTCAGAGCCTCCTCCGTTCGGGACTGTAGTGATTTCGAGGAAGTCGCCGTCAACGATCCTCCAGTGCATGTACGGAACTTGCCTTCCTGTGTTATCGTTTGTGTTCTCTTGCGTGAAAGGGTCTACGGCGTTGGGGCGCAGAGGTACTTCAACCGTTGCTCTTCGTATGGCTCTTCGCAGAATCCCTTCAACCCTCTCCAAGCCTTCGAACCTAGAACCAGCTTCTAAGTAGAAGGATGTTAGCCCGGTATCTTGGCACATTGGTGTTCCTGTTTCTTCTGCGATCTTGATGTTGTCCAGAATCGCCTCTAGTTGCGCTTTTCCGATAGGGCTTCTCTCCGCGCGGTACGCTTTTTCTAGGGCTGATTTCACGTCTTCCGGCAACTTCACGACAGCGAGTTTCAGAAGTGTGATGACGGCGTTCTCGAGAACTTCAAGACTCAATTCCCTTTCTCCTCTTCGAAAGAGACTATTGGGGACCGGATTACTATCTCGTTTCGTCTACTTTAAATATCTTCACATCCAAGATCTAGCTGGTAAGAAGGATGACCGGCGAAGAAGATTCGGCCAAGACAATATACAGAAGTATAGAAGAGATTCCTGGCATAGGCTCCTCAACAGCGAGCAAGCTTCATGAACTCGGGTTTAACACTGTTGAGTCGCTAGCCATGGCGACCGTACGGGAGCTTGCCCAAGCGGGGATAGGCGAGAGAAAAGCCTTCGAGATTATCAACGCCGCAAGGGCGTCTAGCTCCCTTTCCTTCATCCGTGTTGATGAGCTGCTCGAGAAGAGGCGTAACGTACAGCGCTTGGCAACTGGGAGCAGAAAACTCGACATTCTTCTGGGTGGAGGTCTAGAGACACAGGCAATAACAGAGTTCTACGGAGAATACGGCTCAGGAAAGAGCCAGCTCGCTCACCAATTATGCGTCAATGTTCAGCTTCCTCGTGAAAGAGGTGGGTTGGCCAGTGAAGCTCTTTACATTGATACTGAGAACACTTTCAGGACAGAACGGATCTTCCAAATGGCGAAGCACTCCGGCTTGAACCCAGATGAGGCGGCTAAAGGAATCATACTGGCTGAGGCTTACACCTCGGACCACCAGATGTTTCTGCTTGAGAACTCTGACAAGGTCATCAAGGAGAACAGCATCGGTCTGATAGTTGTGGATTCTCTGACAGCGCACTTTCGAAGTGAGTACATTGGCCGCGAGAACCTAGCGGAGAGACAGCAGAAACTGAACCAGCACATGCATAAGCTTATTCGTTTGGCTCGCGCCTTCAACGCGGTTGCCTTAGTGACGAACCAAGTCATGAGTAGCCCGAATGTCTTTTTTGATGAGTCCGTACGCCCAGTAGGCGGTCACATTGTAGCCCACACAAGCCATACACGGATATTCCTTAGGAAAGCCGCTAGGAGCCCCGTAAGGATCGCGCGGCTTGTATCAAGCCCTTATCTGCCAGAAGGGGAATGCGTGTTCAGGGTAACCGAGAACGGCATAGAGGACGTAGAGGAAGAATAGGAGAGAGTGTTTCGTTGGCTGTCCCGTTGGCGCATATAACACGTCTGTTCCAGCTCGTTTCGGAAAGGAAGTTTGCGGAAGCCGAACGGGTACTCGAAAGGATCAATGCAAGAATGGAAAAAAGTGGACAGACAGACTTCAACCGCGGCTACATGGAAGCTCTCAACGGGATAGTTTTGACGCAAAGATCGGGAAGCGAGAGCTACGAGTTCTTCAGCAACTTGACCCTTAACGATGTCGACGGCTCAAAAAGACACTATAGGGATTTCGTAAACCAAACCAAGAACAGGTTCCACGCAGATTACGACAGAGGCTACTTCTCCGCATTGGCTGATTACATGCGCGTGGTCCTTAGAACGGTTCAGGCTAACGCCAAAGCAGAACAAGTTCAGAGCTAGGCAAGCGTGAAGGTGTATAGCAGAATCCAAAGGAACAGCCATGTGATGATGTAGATGCCGATACCCGTCCTAGTGATAATTGACAGCTTCTCCACCTTTTCAATGAAGATCTGCTTCAGAATCTTGTCCGAACCCAGATACACAAGCAATCCAAAGGCCACCGCCGTAAAGATGTCGTTGACCCTTAGGAACAGACAGAGAACCGCTGTCAAGGCGCCCAAGCAGATTTTGATTAAGTAGATGCTGTCCAGGGCTTTCAATCCAAGATCAACCCCGGGTGAACCGTATGAAGGAGGAAATGAGCAGTTTCGACATCTCAGTTGTCACTCCAGAACTTGCGCGCATTCTCGAAGACTTCCGAATTAGCAACATTTATCAGCTAAATCCCAAAACCCTACTCTTAAAGCTTCGCGGCCACGAAGGGACTCAAAGAAACTTAGTGCTTGAGGCGGGCAGAAGGGTTCACGCGACATCCTATCTCTTTGAGAAGCCCGTGAAGCCGCCGGCTTTCTGCATGGCTCTCAGGAAATACTTGAGAGACGGCAGGATAGAGGTGATCCGGCAACACGGGTTCGAAAGAATCATAGAGATGGATGTCGCCGGCAGGGGAGGGAAGTATCGCCTAATTGCAGAGCTCTTCAGCGGAGGCAATATAGTGCTCTTGGATGACCGAAACATAATCCTGCAAGCTCTGACTTACCAAAGGATGAGGGATAGGAATATCGTTCGAGGCGAGGTCTACGCCTACCCGCCCTCAAAAGGTGACCCCAGAACCCTCAAACCAGAAGACTTCGATGAACTGAGGAGCATGGGTCGACTCGAAGTTGTGAGGGCTATCGCTAGACTCTTGGGGATCGGTGGTATCTATGCTGAAGAAGTTCTTTTGCGTGCAGGCATAGTCAAAACCACGCCCTGCTTGTCTCTCACAGACGATCACTTGAGAGCCATTTTTGCGGCTCTTCAAGAACTCTATTGGGAGGTTACAGTTGGGAACGTGAAGCCCTGCATCTTCGTTGACGAAGGCGGAGATTGGGTTGATGTTACTCCGACGCCGTTAAAGAGATATGCCCCCCTCGAATATGTCCGCTTCGAATCCTTCAACGAGGCATTAGACACGTACTATGCGAGAGTCTCTGGTAGAGAACAAGCATCAGAAGAGCAAAGCCTTGCCAAGCAAGAGGCAGAGAGGCTGGAAAGAATCCTTCGAGACCAAGAAGCAACACTTATAAAGTCCAAGAGAAAAGCCGAGGAAAGCAAGAAGATTGGCGACACAATCTATCTGCACTTGGGCGAGCTCCAGCTTCTAGTCAACAGAATCACGCAGGAAAAGCAAAGCGGGAGAAGCTGGGACCAGATAGCTGATACTCTGAGAAAAGAGAAGAGCGAATCCCAGATCCCCGCAACCTACCTCGAGTCGCTGAAGGCGGAAAGTTTGTCGGTCCAAGTCGCCGTGGAAGGAGTGGCTTTTGATCTGGATCTTAGACTATCAGCCCAGAAGAACGCGGCACGGTATTTCGAGAGCGCTAAGAAGGCGAAGCGGAAGATGGAAGGCGTTGCTAGGGCAATAAAGGAAACAAAGGAGAAGATCGAAGAGACAAAGCTCAAGAGCATAGAGAAGCCAGAATTGGCTCCAATACCCTTACTCGAGAGAAGAAGGGAATGGTACGAGAAGTTCCATTGGTTTAGGTCTTCGGACGGCTTCCTCGCAGTAGGCGGTAGAGACGCATCCACGAACGAGATACTCATCAAGAAGCATACGGAGCCTCATGACCTAGTCTTTCACGCAGAAATCCAAGGTGCCCCCTTTGTCGTTGTGAAAACCGAGAAGAAGAAGCCATCTGAGCAAGCAATCAAAGAGGCAGCTCAGTTCGCGGCTTCACACTCCCGCGCTTGGAAAGAATCCTTGGGCACAATCAATGTTTACTGGGTCTCACCACAACAAGTGAGCAAGACTCCACCGTCAGGAGAGTACTTAACCAGAGGAGCATTCATGATATCTGGAAGCAAGAACTATATCAGGGGCACGCCATTGGAAGTCGCTGTAGGGCTGGAGAAGGAAGGGGGAACGTTCAGAGTCATTGGGGGTCCACCGGATGCTATTGCTAGACAGACTAGCCTTTACGTGCGATTAGTACCGGGGAGGGAATCAAGCGGTCGACTAGCAAAACAGGTAAGGGCTAGATTAGCTCAAGCGGCCCCTGAGGAGGATCGAAAGAGCATAGCCAGAACTCCTTTAGAGGAGGTTCAGAGGTTCATTCCTTCAGGGCGAGGAGACATGAGACAATGACGTTTTGTCATGCAATCCGGATAAGCCTCCCCTTTTGCGGTAGAAGAGAAGCGCATCCTAAAGCTTATCTGGTTGGCGTTACTATGATTCGGAAGTAACTGGTAAACGTAGGTCATGTGAACCTGAGGGTGCACGTACAACAATGGGACGGTTAGGGGCTGAAAGTGAAGGAGAAAAGAGTGATTGGTGTGACTGGCATGCCGGGGGCTGGAAAGGACACTGTACGGGAGGTTGTGCGAGAGTTTGGGTTCGCTTTGGTCGTGATGGGCGACGCGGTTCGCGCGGAAGCCAAACGAAGGAACTTGGAGCCCACGACTGAGAACCTTGGCAAAGTCATGCTTCAGATTAGAGCGGAGGAAGGGCCTGGCGTCCTAGCGAAAAGGTGTGTACCGAAGATCAAAGCTGCAAATTCGCCAGTGGTAGTGGTCGACGGGGTTCGAAGCATGCATGAAGTTGAAGAATTCAGGAAGGACTTCCCCGACTTCAGAATTGTCGCTCTTCACGCTTCGCCCAGAACGCGGTTTGAACGGCTCGTTCAGAGAGACAGAAGCGATGATCCCAAGGATTGGAAGAGCTTTGCTGAGCGGGACCAACGGGAACTTAACGTCGGGATTGGAGAAGTCATCGCCCTGGCAGATAGCATGGTCGTGAACGAGGGAACAAGGGAGCAGTTCCGCGAAAGACTTAGACGTCTTATCGAGCATTGGGCTAAGAGATGAACAGAATCGGCAAGATCACAGTCAGAGTTGAGGCTGACGTAAACCCCACTGAGGACCCTGACAAGGTCCGAATTTCTATCCTGAAAGTCATGGGAGACCTTCAACTTGAGACCGTTGAAGAGGGAGGAACATACCGTCTGATTGGCAAAGGAGAGGGGGCTGAGTCTCTTGCAAAGTTCCAAGAGCTTCTGAGGAGAGAACGGATCTTGGATGCTGCTCGAAAAGTCCTTTTCAAAGGACTTCATGGGGATACGGTGATTTTCTATTTAAACAGACAAGTCGCCTACGTTGGACATATCTCCTTCTCGCAGAATGTTGGAGAGTCGCCGCTTGGTCCTATCAAGGTTGAGGTTCAGTGCGAAGAGCCGCGCATGGTAATCGAATGGTTGGCGCCTAGGACCCGGTAGTTCTGTGGTGAGTGAGATAATGGAGATCGGGTTGTCGACGCTTTACTGCTTAGGACAAGCGTTTCCTTTCCTCCTAAAGCAGTTGGAGACGTTTCCCGTGAAACACGTAGAGCTTGTCGACGACGGGTTGCATGCTTTGACTGGTGAACGCGCAAAGGCACTGAAGGAAGTGATTCGCAACAAAGGGCTCAAAGCAACTGTTCACGCACCCTTCGTGGATGTCAACATAGCCTCTACAGACGCTTCCATTAGACGAGCTGTGCTTAGACGTCTGAAGAAGTCTATATTTCATTCGAGTCAGATCGGCGCGAGGGTCTGGGCCTTCCATCCCGGGCTCCAAACAGGAGTTAGCCACTTCTACCCAGGACTAGACTGGAAGCTCAACTTGGAGGCTGTTCGCGAGCTAGAAGGGACTGCGAGACAACAGCAGATCAAGATCGCTGTCGAGAACGTTCCAGAACCTTTCCCATTTCTGCTCAAGGGTGTGAAGGATTTTGCCCGCTTCTATTGCGACCTCGACCGAGACGACGTGGGGATGACGCTGGATGTTGGGCACGCACACATAAGCGGTCAGGTCTACGGGTTCATGGAGAAGTTCGCGAGCAGGATAGTCCACGCGCACCTTCATGACAACAACGGAGACGCGGATCGGCACTTGGGCATAGGAGACGGAAACATTGACTGGCCAGAAGTCATCGTCCGGCTTGAGAGAATCGGGTACAAGGGAATCCTTGTTATAGAGTCAGAGACGAACACTGAACGAAGCCTACGAACCCTGAGAACCGTACTAGAGCATTCAAAGCACCCTTAGCGCCAGAGGTGGCACCACACATCGTAAGAAGGAAAGGCAGAAAAGTGGAAGGCGAAAATAGCGCCGAGATGTAGATCGGCTGTTTCATACTTCACGGTTTTGGTCAAATTCGGGCTCGAAGTCTGGTTTGCAGATCTTCGAGCATCTCTTCTAAGACTCTCGAAGCTGAACGTCCAACCTCATGAAATCTTCTGCCACAACTGTGTTCGTGAATATCTTCCTCGCCTCTTCCAACAATACTCTAGCATAGCCATAACGTGCGCTTATATGAGTCAAAACTAGCAGCTTGGCCTCTGCTTCTTTCGCAACGAGCGCAGCTCCGCTCGGCGTCGAATGCATGTCTTCTTTGGCCCTTTCGACAAGGTCCTCGCCGAAGGTAGATTCATGAACGAGGATGTCTGCTCCTCTTGCCAGCTTGACAATGGCGTCTGAAGGCTTCGTGTCGCCTACATACACTATCTTTCTGCCGGGTCTCAAGGGGTCCATGATATCCTCCGGTTTCACGATCCGCCCATTTGGGAGCTCGACGTGACCTCCTTGCTGGAGTCTAGACCATAGTCGCCCTTTGGGGACGCCGTGCGCAGCTGCTCGTTCAGGGTGAAATCTGCCTGGACGAGGCTTCTCAATAAGCGCGTAGGCCAAAGATGGAACTGAGTGTTCAGCCCAAGCCGAGTGTACTACGTATTCTTTTTCAGTGCAGACGACGCCTTCTTTCTCTATCTCGTGCGACTTGACAGGGAAGACAAGTGAGAACCTAACCGTTCTTATCATGGCTTCTAGAAAGGCTTCGACCCCTTGCGGTCCGTAGATCTGAAGCTCTTGATCTCTACCGAGCAACGACATGGTCTGGAGGAGCCCGGGTAAACCCAGAACATGGTCTCCATGCATGTGTGTGATGAGAATCTTCGTTCTTCGGTTGAACCCTATCTTTGCTTGGATCATCTGCCGTTGCATTCCTTCGCCACAATCAAAGAGCAGAAGCTCACCCTTTCGCTGGACAGCCACAGATGAAAGTGCTCTAGTCGATGTGGGGATGCTTGCCGCGGTTCCCAGAAAAATGATTTGAAGGCTCATTCACTAGTTCACCTTAAGGATTCGCTCAGGCATTCTCATACTCGCTGAAAGACCGCGATCTCACGTGTCAACCTTCTATGGACATAAATGTAATGAGATTCTAAGTGCTTAAAGCCTGATCGCTCTCCGATCCCACTGACCTCAAGACTCTTAGGAGCAGCCAGACATATTCGCCGTTCTCTCTTGAGGGCATCGACGATGCGCTCAAGGAAACTCTCGTAGATGTGGCGGGCGCCCATTCTCAATGTTGTTGCTGAGGTTCCGTAAGGCGGGTCTGTGACGATGCAGTCAACACTTTCATCGGCCAGCGGAATCGAACGGGCATCGGCAACAGCCAATCCCTCAAGTTCTACTTCGTGAAGCGAGATGTTCCTCAGGGTTCCTTTGACCATGTAGCGCTTGACATCGAAGCCCAAAACACGGCAACCCATAAAGCCTGCCTCAACAAGGAAAGTGCCGGTCCCGCAGAAGGGGTCTAGAACCGTGTCCCCCCTCCCCGCTTGGGCAAGGTTGACCATGCATCTTGCCAGCTTCGCAGGCATGGCAGCCGCATGGAAGAAGACCTTTCTTCGAGTGGTTCTTTCTTTCAGCCCTTGAGACGTAGTCTCTCCTGCCATTACCCCGAAGACGAAGCTCCCATCAGTCAAGATACCTAAGAAAGTCTTCTGCGGATTTCTCAGCTCGACCTTAGGACCTTTCAAGCTTTCGAAGATGACCTCGCCGATCCTCTTTTCAAGCGTCCATGCTT
>CAYXIF010000029.1:11559-21179 GCA_964465575.1 uncultured Candidatus Bathyarchaeia archaeon
TCCAGAAGCTCTCTGGCCCTATCCATCCTGATCATCCGTTCTTCAACCATTTTCTCAGCAATGAGGTCGATAAGGGCTCCTGTTGCGCCAGCCATGATCGCTATGTTTCTGGCGTGAAGCGACATGTGACCTCTCTGAATGCCTTCGTGGGCGAGAGCCCTTAGCGCCCCTAGGTTCTGGGCGAGGCCGACAGCTGCCATGACCTCACCGAGCTCGCGGGCTGACGTGACGCCAAGTATTTTTAGAGCGATTCTGGCTATTGGATGGACCTTGGTCGCTCCGCCTATTGTTCCGACAGCCATTGGCAGCTCGACTGAGCCGACGAGATCACCATTCCCGTTCTTCTCCCAGACTGATAGCGGCGAGTAGTGACCCGTTCGCGCGGCGTAGGCGTGAGCTCCGGCTTCAACAGCTCTGTGGTCGTTGCAGGTAGCTATTGTGACGCCGACGATGCCGTTAAGAATACCTTTGTTGTGGGTTGCGGCTCTATAGGGGTCTGCCGCAGCAAAGGCGTAGGCTTCGATGATGCCTTCTACCACTTCTTCTCCGCCTACGGCTTCTTTATCGACGACAGTCCACGCACGAGCTAAACGTTCAGTCGCAAGGTTCGAGATTATCCTCAAGTGGACTCTACCTTCTGTTACCCTCTCAACTAATGGAGCTACCGCTTCAGCCATCGTGTTCACGGCGTTCGCGCCCATCGCATCCCTACAGTCCACAAGCAGCTCCACGACCAGCATCTCCCCCCGTGTAGTTTGGATTACCCTAGCTCGCAAGTCCTTCGCGCCGCCGCCTGCCGCCACCAGCATAGGGTCCTGCTCATCAGCTTTCTTGAGGATCTCATCTTTCGCTTGCATGAGTGCTATCATCGCCTTGCAGGGGTCCTTCACGTTTACGGTCTGTATCTGCCCGATCATTATCGGTTCTGTGCTGCTCGTGAAGAATCCGCCCTTGCTTCTCGCCATTTTCGCCGCGTAGCTTGCTGCAGCAACCACCGACGGTTCCTCAATAGCCATTGGAATGAGGTATTCTTTCCCGTTTATGAGAAAGTTGACAGCAATGCCGAGAGGCACTGGGAAAGCACCTACGACATTCTCGATCATGCGGTCTGCCTGGTCTAGTTCTAGGGAGCCCGAAGAACGGAGAAGCCCTACTTCAACATCGGTCAGGTCTGCGAACTCTTTGACGATTCGTAACCTTTCATCCACGGTCAACTTGTAGAATCCAGAAACCTGCGACGTCTTCACCAAGATCCTCCTGCTCCTCAGTGAAAGAGACGGCAGTATCTTATAGGTCCGGCACATAAGAAATTAACTAATTGTTCCGCTTTCGAGCTTGGATCTGGTTGACCGTTACTGTTTGAGAAAAGGTTTAGAGATCGTCTAGCCTATCATTGTGCAAGGTTGAATGGCAATGATGTTCTGTCCAAACTGCGGCAAAAAGGTCCAAGAAGGCTCCAGTTTCTGTGCTTACTGCGGTTCAAGCCTGCTCATCGTCAGGAAAGCGCCAATTGAAGAGGTCGTCCAAAAGGTGATTGTCCAACGGATCGAAGGTATAAGAAACCGAGATGTCAAGGCCATTGAGAGTCTAGTCATGAAGGAAAAGTATACAAAGTATGATGACTGGCCTCCCTTCGAGCTCCAAGGTTCAGACGGCCTAGCGAACGAAGCAAGGGGCCTAAGAGTGCTGAAAGAGTACAACTACGAGGCACGGGGTTGGAGGATCGAGGTCTTCGGCGACTCAGCAATGGCAGCATTCACAATCAGATACTGGGGGCAGATCAGAGACCTGACCTTTAGTGTCCGTTCGCGAGCTTCCGCTTTCCTAGCAAAGCAGAACGGAGGGTGGAAAATCGTTCACGAACACTGGTCGCGGTTTCCTGAACCGCGTGCCGAAACAGCAACTCAACGCCAAGGTGAAACTGTGCAGCCGGGCCAACCCTCACCCTAGATGGTTCCCTTCTTTTCCTTCTTGCTCTCTTCCTCCTTGCTCGTGTCTTTCCCTTTCATAGGCAAGGGAGGAGGCGTGGTCGCCATTGCCCAGCCTATCCAGGCGACTACGACAAGGAACAGGTAGACGATGAGCATGACAGGTATTATCAGGGCCCACTCGCTAATGGTTCGTCCCAGAAACCGAGCATCCGAGGGAGCTAGGAAGATGGCACAGAAGTACACGGCCATAGTTAGGAGACTCAATGCGAGAAGCAGTCGCCCCTGCGTGACATCCCGCAATCCGCTTTCACCACTAGAGGAAACACTAACCTAAAGTTGGCTTAAAACTTTCGAGCTTTAGCCAATCGGCGACCTCCCGATATCAAGACCGTGCCGCTGACAAGTCGAAGATTCTCGTTGTCTAGACGGATAGCCGTCTCGCGAAGTCTTTAAGCCTTCATAGCTGCAAGTATAGTCTGGTGAGAAGTCATGGTTGCTTCAACGAAAGCTTCTGGACTAGATGAACGATTCTCCGAGAAAATCCTGACGGATGTTGAGAACAACGTCTACGTGGAACGGTGGGACGTCTCAAGTAATGAATTGGGGTTAGGCCAAGGATGGAGAATCGGCAAGCGGCGACTCTACGGTGGTGTTTCAGACAGTGTGGACATCGTGACCGTTGACAATGGGTGCCTCTCGTTTGTTGTTGTCCCAACTCGAGGCATGGGCATCTGGAAAGGAGAATACGGAGGCGCCTTCTTAGGTTGGGACTCTCCCGTTAAGAACCTTGTTCACCCCCATCACATTACCCTTGAAGCCAGGGGCGGATTGGGGTGGCTTGACGGCTTCAACGAGTGGGTTGTTCGATGCGGTCTCAGCAGCTTTGGCGCTCCTGCCATCGACATGGTCAGAGACAATCAAGGCAGAGAGCAGAACGTTATGCTGACTCTCCATGGAAGGATCGCGAACCTTCCTGCAAACCTAGTAAAGATCAGGGTCGGACTGCGGCCGCCCCACGAGATGGGTGTTGAGGGAACCGTCTGCGAAAGAACAATGTTCGGTTCCAACCTGAAGCTGACCACCTCAGTGGTCACAACCCCAGAGAGCAACACAATAGAAGTTCTGGACACTGTCGAGAACCTCCGCGGTATCCGAGATGAGATGCAGCTGCTGTATCACTGCAACTATGGCAGCCCGTTCTTGGAAGACGGCGGGCGGTTAGTGGCGCCGTTCCGGTGTGTCGCGCCAAGAGACGCAGCCGCTGCGAAAGGCGTTGCCAGTTTCGACGTATTCGGTTCGCCTACAAGGGGGTTTGTCGAGCAAGTCTTCTTTATGGAGCTACTTGCCGACAGCAAAGGACGAACGAAGGTGATGCTTGTGAACAGCGATGAAACCAAAGCGGCTTCTCTATCCTTCTCGGTGAAGCAGCTTCCGTACTTTACATTGTGGAAGAACACGGCTTCAAAAGAAGAAGGCTACGTCGTCGGGCTTGAACCGGGCACGGGCTTCCCGAATCCCAAGCGGTTTGAAAGAGAGAAGAACAGAGTTGTCAAGCTCGGCCCTGCTGGAAGATACCGTGCCGAGATCGCTCTGTCAGTCCACTTGGGCAAAGACGACGTACAGAAGGCAATCGACGAGATAGATGAGATCAGAGGAGGTACCAAGCCAACGGTCGCCAAGGAACCGATCCGTGAGTTTTCACAAGTCTGAGTTTGTCATGTTTTTTGGCAAAGCAGAGGGCCTCTGTGCCCCACTTTGAGGTCGAAGGTGCAAAAGGCACATCAACAGCCGCTAGCACGTGCTATACGACCATATATATGGTAGCGATCTGAGCGTAATAACAAGGTTCTAATTCTCGTAGCCCGTCCCTTTAGGGAGGTGA
Source organism: uncultured Candidatus Bathyarchaeia archaeon (assembly GCA_964465575.1). Classification (GTDB taxonomy): domain Archaea; phylum Thermoproteota; class Bathyarchaeia; order Bathyarchaeales; family DTEX01; genus CAYXIF01. The sequence goes on from CAYXIF010000029.1 coordinate 15,373, forward strand.
GCATTGATTGTCATCGAAGTTCATCAAGAAATGGGAAGAGAAAGACTCGAGCGGATTCAAGGGCGCTCTTAGGCCGTCCGTGCCGCTCAAATCGAAGATTGAGCTAGCCACAAGAAGGATTGAGGCGCAGATACAGTACTTGGACAGTGCTTTGACCCGTTTCACCGACAGAGACAAGTACCTTTTCTCCAAAGTCGTCGATGCTTACTCCAAAGATCAGGTTCAGCGAGCCCGAATCTTCGCCAACGAGTTGGCAGAGCTGAGGAAGATGGCGAACTTCATGATGAATTCTCAGCTGGCACTAGAGAGAGTTGTTCTCAGGTTGAGAACTGTGACGCAATTGGGCAACACGGTGGTGAACTTGGCGCCTGCCGCAAAGGTTCTTCAAAGTGTCAGATCAGGAATAGCTGGAATCTTGCCCAATGCCGAGAGAGAACTCGAACAAGTCGGAGTGATGCTCAACGATATCATGGTCGAAGCAGGCCAGACGACAGGAACCAGCCCAGACTTCGAAGTCGCAAGCGAAGACGCAAGAAAGATCCTCAGCGAAGCGGCAGTCGTTGCTGAACAGAAGATGAAGGAGAGATTCCCCGAGCTTCCTACGCTCAAGCAAGAGACTGGGTTCCCACAAGACTTCGGATTCACCCCGTGACAGGAGAGATAGATAGTGAGTTCCATCATAGACGCTTCAAGGCTGATCGGCAAACATGTGAAAGACGAGAGCAACCGAGAGATCGGAAAGATCGTGTCCTTTCTCATCGACACCCTCGGTCGAGTCGAAGAAGTCCTAGTCGAAAACAAGTACGGGAAGTTCATCAAGTACCCGGTGGATAGGCTGAAGGCCAACAAAGACGACATATCTCTATCATCATATGTCGACAAGAGAGTAGAACACTTGGCCGAGAAGTTCCCAGTGATAAAGAAGAAGAGGCAAGTCCTGGAGAAGCTTTCAGAGAGCAAAGTCATCCCGTCGGAAATCTACGAGAACTTATGCAAGGAATTCGACAAGGCCCTAACAGAGATGACAACTGAGGCTCAGAACCTCCTAGAGGATCTAGATAAGCAGGTCAAAGCTCAGGAAGAGTTCATCAAAATACTGCAAGTGGCTAGGACCTTCTTGGAGATTGAGTATGGGATAGGCAACGTGAAAGATGAGGTCTACCAAGCATCTCTCCTCTCAATCCTCAAGGAGACCAAGAACACGTCGCAGAAGAAGCTGAGCCTTCTCAAGAACAAGGACAGAGTCTCAAGCATTCTTCTGGGGCAGGAGGAGGAGCTGAAGCCAGCGCCTATAGCTGAACCCATAGCAGCATCTCAGGCTGTACCCATAGCCGAGCCTCAACCAGCTGTCGTTGAAAGCAAGACTGAGCCATCGACCGAGCCGACTGAAGAGAAAGAGCCCGTCACTGTACGCATGACACAAGAATAGGCCTTTCTGACGTAAGCTTCTCTCGATCTAGTGGTGAGCTCTGTTGATCAAAGACCTCTTCCAGAAGGGTAGAAGATCGATCAGCGAGGTTGTCCTCGAAGCCACAACAGAACTTGGAAAGTACTATTCGAGGTTGGAGTTCGCGGCTTCGAAGCTGGGGAGGAGGGATCAGGAGCTCTTTAACGCATGTAGCTATCATCTTAAGAAAGGGTCAAAAGCCAGAGCCACGATCTACGCTAATGAGATAGTCGAGATCAGGAAGATACTGACTGTTGTGCGTCAAACTCAACTAGCTGTGGAACGGGCGATCCTGAGGCTAGAGACTCTCAAGACGGCGGTGACGACCTTTGAGTCGCTCAAGGGGGTATTCGTTGACGTCAAGAAAGCTCTGGGACTTGTCGCCAACATTATGCCCGCTATCACACCCGAAATGGACAAGCTTAACAGGGCAATAAGCGATGTACTAGATGAAACCCAAGTCAGTCTAACAGCTCCCGAGCCACTTATACTCAATGATGCGACGACCGAAGCCATTCTTAAAGAAGCTGCGGACTTCGCTGAGCAGGAGCTGCAGAGCAGAATTCCTGAGCCGCCCGTTGACCTAGAGATTCCGAGGCCCGTTAAGTCCACCCAACCCCTAGTTGCCTTGACTGCCGATGGATCTGAAGTCTACTTTGGCGAAGATTCCTCCAACATCGGAAGCGATGGTTCACCAAACGCTTTTGACGGGCCCCAGAACCTGCTTTCCGAGGAGTTGGTGATGGACTATATTGAAAGACACAATGGCGAAATGAACGTCAAGAAATGTGCACAAGAGCTGAATCTGCCTCCTGTCAAGGTACTTGAGGCTCTTGAGGCCTTGAACCGAAAAGGGAAGATTAAGATTGAAAAGTGACTTGAATGAGCGCCATGGAAGAGCTCGAGAAGAGTGCAGTGAAGTCCGCCCAGGAAGCGGTGAGCTTAGACCGTCAAGGCAAGAAGGAGTTGGCTGTCGCAGCCTATAGAAGCGCTGTTGATTGCCTACTCAGACTTGTTAGTTACTATCCTAACCATCGTTTGAACAGAATCTATGTGCAGCGAGCTGAAGTTTATAGGACAAGGATAAGGGTACTCGGGGACTATTGGGGCGACAGCCCAACTCAAAGCGAGAACCCGAACCAAGAAGCAACTCAGACGGTTAGTAGCGGACCTTTTGACGAGTTGATCATAAAAGAACCCCCAAGAGTCAAGTGGGAAGACATAGTCGGTCTAGAAGACGCCAAGAAAGCAGTCAAAGAATCTGTTGTTTACCCTTCGATTAGGCCAGATATTTTTCCCTTAGGATGGCCCAAAGGAATCCTCCTTTTCGGTCCCCCAGGCTGCGGGAAGACTCTGCTTGCCGCCGCTGTTGCGAACGAGATCAAGGCCACTTTCATCTCTGTTGACGCGGCGTCGATCATGTCCAAGTGGTTAGGCGAGGCTGAAAGGAATGTTGCAAGATTGTTCAACACTGCAAGAAGAACAGCCAAAGACACGCCATCAATAGTCTTCATCGATGAACTCGATTCTTTGATGGGTGTCCACCGACTCGAGGTAGGCGGGGAAACGAGGGTGCGGAACCAGTTCCTAAAGGAGATGGATGGAATAATAGACAAGAAGAACCCGATCCATGTCTACGTGGTCGGTTCTACAAACAAACCTTGGAACCTAGATCTGCCCTTTATCAGGAGGTTTCAGAAAAGGATCTATGTCCCTCCTCCAACGTACGGGGAACGACTTGAAATGTTCAAACTATACATCAGCTGTTTGAAGATATCGTCAGACGTGAACCTCAAGGAACTGGCAAGGTTGACTGAAGGCTTTTCTGGAAGCGACGTGATGGATGTGTGTCAGTCCGCACAGCTCAAGGTTAACACCGAACTCTTCGAGGCAGGGCTGGCAAATAGCAAAGCAGAGCCACGAAGGATAAGCATGGCAGATTTCCTTGAGGTTCTTCAGAAAAGGAAACCTAGCATATCCAAGGAGTCACTAACGGCCTACGAGAACTGGTTCAACAACTTTAAAGCGCTCTAACTGCGCGGCATCCTAAGCCCGGTGGCTCGAATAGTTCTCAATCCTTTCAAAGACCTATGGTGTTCTAGGCCAATTAACATTATTAACTCGAACTGACCTCTTGTCTTGACAGGGTTACGGAAGGTGCCGGATCATGTCCAACAACGAGGAAGAGATGGTCGTCACGCCTTGGACGGTTTCAGGCAAGATCGACTATAGTCGCCTAATTGAGGAGTTTGGTACTCAGCCAGTAACAGACGACCTTCTGAAGAGGGTTCAGAAACACACCGGTCAGCTGCATCTGCAACTGCGAAGGGGACTATTCTTCTCTCACCGAGACTTTGACTGGGTGCTTGATATGTACGAGTCCGGTCTGAAGTTTGTACTTTACACGGGCAGGGGTCCGTCCGGTCCCGTTCACATAGGTCACCTTGTTCCTTGGATTTTCACGAAGCACTTGCAGGATGTGTTCGGTTCGAAACTCTATTTTCAGATGACGGATGACGAGAAGTTTCTGATACACCCCGAGTTCACGCTCGAAAAGTCCACTGGGTTCGCTTATGACAACGCTTTGGATGTGATCGCCACAGGTTTCGACCCGAAGAAGACAAGGATAATCATCGATGTAAGAGACTCAGGAACCCTTTACAGGTTGGCCGTGCAGATCGCCAAGCGCATCACGTTCTCCACGGTGAAAGCCACTTTTGGCTTCAACGAGAGCTCAAACATTGGCATAATCTTCTTCCCGGCGATTCAAGCGGCTCCTTGCTTCCTGGAGGCCGCACTAACAGGTGAGAATGTGCCATGTTTGATTCCGGCGGCGATAGATCAAGACCCATACTGGAGGGTTACTCGCGACATAGCTTCGAAGCTTGGCTACTTCAAGCCAGCTCAGATTCACTGCAAGTTTCTGCCGGGGCTAGGAAAAGGCGGCAAGATGTCGGCTTCTCTTCCCGAAACCTGCATATTCACCACAGACTCTCCGGAGGTGGCTGAGAAGAAGATCCTAGACGCCTTTACGGGTGGGAGGCCAACGATTGAAGAGCAAAGACGCCTTGGCGGAGACCCATCAACGTGCCCCGTCTATTACTATGAGTACTACCTCTTTGAGGAAGACGACGAGAAACTGAAAAGCATATGCGAAGAATGCAAGTCAGGCGAGCTCCTCTGTGGCGAACATAAGCAGATGCTCTCAGGTAAAGTCAAGAAGTTCCTCATGCAACATCAAAAGAAAAGAGAGAAGGCAAATGACGTTCTGAACGACTTCTTGTTCGAGATATCATGACTTGGATTGGGGCTTCACTGCCGCGAAGTCACTTTGTCACTTGTAAGGAGCGGATTATTGACAGAAGGAAGAGAGACGAAAAGAACAGGTGTGGTGGCATGAGGCTTAACGGTACATGCAGAGGGATACTCAGAGTGGCGGGAAGCATCACAGTGAACGTTGGTATAGAGAGGGTCAGGTTTAATGTGTGTTGTTGCAAGAGCGTGTGAAAGTCTTTAGTCTCAAGCATCAGAATGATTGATGCAGTGAACGCTATCCATTCCACTGCCAGATTTTGCTGGCCCTCTATGTCCATTCCAAGCCCGTAACTGGCAGCTGTTATTGGCCAAAAAAGCTGCGTTTGACCAGTTATGTAGTCTCCTATCACTGAGTGTTGAGTGAGAGCCAGTATGTAGGGTAAAGCTCTTCTTCTTAGTAACAAAAGGAGGGGCAGGAGTAGGAAGAGTTCGACTAGGAGTGAGTGGGTTGGGCCTCGATGCCTTACCATTGGGATGAGAAGATCTATGTCTGGAATTACGGAGAGTGTGATAATAAATGGGACATTTAGGTCAGAGACTCTTAGCAATCTTGCTGATGCTTTCCCAATAGTATATCCTAGGGCGATGTGTCCAACTGCAAACGTGGATTGCTTCTCCTCCTAATGCTTCTAGAGGAAAGGCTTGCCATCCTAATATCAGTTTTGATTTGCCAGTTCAGACTTCCGGCTTTTCTTACAGGCTATTGTCTGGCAAACTGCTATGGAAACATTAATCCTTTTTCAGCCCCTCAAGATAGACAAGAGAATCAGCGGCTATCTCATAGACACGTCACCCTGATAGACGCATATGAGCTTCGCTAAGCGTGCAAAACCAGGGTCAACTTTTGCGCATACTAAACCAACCCTACATTTATAGTCTTTCTGCGCAAGCTGACCTGCACTAGAATTCTGCTACATACTTCCCTCTATGTGCACGGCCCTTCTCCCCAAGAACGCTAAGGTTAATACTCGGGAAAGGAAAAGAGAAAACACAGCCAACGAAGCCCGGTGGTGTAGCGGACAAGCATAGCGGGCTTTGGACCCGC
>CAYXIF010000030.1:0-20505 GCA_964465575.1 uncultured Candidatus Bathyarchaeia archaeon
TGATCTGCCACAAGCCATCAAGGCAGTCAGCAGACAGGGAGTCAAGATCGTAATCATAACCCGGGGAACAGAAGGCTCCACCCTATATACTGGAGGTAAAGTCCATTTGATTCCGCCAGCAAAACCACGAGTCGTTGCAGACACAACGGGCTCCGGCGATGTTTTCATAGGGGCCTTCTTGGCCGAGTACATTCGTGAGAAAGACCCGTTGTGGTGTGCATCTGTAGGTTCGGCAGCCGCCTCTTTGGTCATTGAGAAGATCGGCCCAAGAGGCTTCGGCTCAACTAAGGAAGTCTATGAACGTGCCGCTCAAGTCTACGACAGGATCATTTGAACATGGCTATCGCCTTCATTCCGCTTCAGCTCAGGCGGAAGACGGAAATGTCTTTAAGGCAAAGCCGATATACGTACACCTGCGGCTCAAGGCCAAGGTCGCCTAGTGGTAGTCCAGTTGGGCAAGGTATCAAAAGGAGTGAAATGCAGCGTCGAAGGATGCGGGAAAGAAGCAGCACGCTCACTGCCCGTCGACAAAGTCACTTCTGCTGGATTAAAGGTGCAAAGCACAAGACGGGCTTACCTATGCAGGGACCATTACAAGTCGTTCAAGAAGGCAACCAAGGGAGAGAAGATGGTCGAGCAGTGGCGGTACCGCGCTTGACCGTCCTGCAGTTCAAAGCATCCCCTTGTCCTTAACCACCCCCTCCCTCTGCCTTCACAGACCGTTTAAATAAGCCGCGTCAGGAGCTTCCCATAGATACCACAGAGAGCAACCGCAGTGGCGACAGGAGGATAAACGGGTGGAGTTCCTTGTCCTCGCTTCCCGTTATGTGAAGCAGCCCGAACGTGAAAGAATCGTAATGCAAGCGGTCATCGAGGCTGCAGAAGCTGCAGGAATCGAACGCGTAGTTAGGAGAAGGGGAAACGTCTACAGCACAGGCGTGTATGTGAACGACGGAAGATCAAAGCGTCTGCTTTACAATGATTGGGAGAAAAACTGGGACCAGAGAAAGATATTCGACAGCATAATGGCGTCCATCCGATTCTCTCCAGTTCTGAACCAGAAGCACCAACTCATTCTGATGTTGTCTTAAGGTACCATTCTCTAGCCCAGTCAGAAAGGCGTTACCTCGAGGGAGCCTACTCGGTAGGGAATGCCCCCTCATGGAAGGTAACCTTTATCTCTTGAACAGCATAAGTCTGTTAGCGTCTCCATTCGATCGGTGTCTGCGCCTTGAGGATACTTCAACTTCACTCCGACTTCATTGAGTACAGGCCAGTTGAGAAAGAGATACCTTCAGCAGAAGAGTGCGAACGGAAGCTAAGCCGCGTAGAGGATCTAGTTGTGCTTTTCGCATGCGTCGAGAAGGGTGACACCGAAGAAGCCGCGCATAGGGCTTTAGACGAACTGAGAGAAGACCTAGAAAGGTTGAAGACCAACAGGATTCTGATATACCCTTACGCGCACTTGAGTAGCAACCTGGCAAGCCCCGCTGATGCCTTGAAAGTCCTTAAGGAGATGGAGAGCTACTCGAAGGAGTCTGGGATTGAAACCTACCGGGCGCCTTTCGGCTGGTGTAAGGAGTTCTCCATCTCCATAAAAGGTCACCCATTGGCAGAACAGTTCAGAACAATAGTCGTCGGAGAAGAGAAGAAGGCTGAAGTCGTCTCGAAGGCACTTGAGGCAGAGGAGAAGATCAGATCCAGTTGGTTCATCCTTCAGCCGGACGGACAAATGATCCCTGTCACCGAGTTCGACTTTACGGACTGCGAGAACCTCAGGAAGCTCGCGAACTACGAGATCTCTAAGGTTAGAGCAGTCCAGCAGATCCCGCCTCACGTGAGCTTGATGAGAAAGCTGGAACTTGTCGACTACGAGCCTGCAACTGATTCTGGTAACTTCAGATGGTACCCCAAGGGCAGGCTACTAAAATCGTTACTGGAGCAGTTTGTCACAGAGAAGGTTGTCGCCTATGGAGGTATGGAGGTTGAGACTCCCATTATGTACGATCTACAACACCCCAGCCTAGCAAGTTACCTTCACAGGTTCCCAGCTAGACAGTACACTATCAAATCGGACGACAAGGAGTTCTTCTTAAGGTTCAGTGCCTGCTTTGGGCAGTTTCTTATGGTTCACGACGCCCAGTTCTCATACAGGCAGCTTCCCTTAAAGATCTATGAGCTGACGAGGTACAGCTTCAGAAGGGAGAAGAGCGGCGAACTTGTCGGGATCAGAAGGCTCAGAGGCTTCACGATGCCAGACGTTCACGCAATGTGCGCTGACCTGGACCAGGCCAAGGACGAGTTCGTCAAAAGGTTTAGGCTGGGCGAAGAGACGCTGGAAGGATTCGAGTTTACCAAGAACGACTATGAGCTTGCTGTGAGATTCACCAAGGAGTTCTACCAAGACAACAAGGAGTTCATAGTCTCATTGGTAAGGCTATTCGGCAAGCCTGCTCTTGTGGAGATGTGGGATGAGCGGTTCTTCTACTTCGTTCTCAAATGGGAGTTCAACTTTGTGGACAACTTGGACAAGGCTTCCGCTTTGTCTACAGACCAGATAGATATCGAGAACGCGGAAAGGTACGGCATCACGTACGTTGATGAGAAAGGAGAGAGAAGATACCCGTTGATTCTACATTGTTCGCCAAGCGGAGCGATAGAAAGAGATCTTTACGCCATGCTAGAGAAAGCTTTCCTAGACCAGAAGAAAGGCAAGGCTCCGATGTTCCCGTTGTGGCTCTCGCCGACGCAGGTTAGAGTGATTCCCATATCTGAGAGCTTCTTCACCGAGGCAGAGAGAACTGCTGAGGAAATCTCCAGACATGGCATCCGCGCCGATTGGGACGACAGGTCCTTAACGATGCAAAGGAAAGTGAGAGAGGCGGAGACCGAATGGGTCCCGTACGTCGTCGCGCTAGGGCAGAAGGAGATCGAATCAGGAATCCTCGCAGTTAGAGATCGCCAACTCTCCAGTGCTGGCAAGGCTGGAAACATAAGGAAGATGAAGCTTGAAGAGCTTGTTGCCGAGGTAAAGGAAATAACAAAGGACAAGCCGTTCAAGCCGCTGACTATTCCGACTTCTCTTTCAAAGAGACCCCGATTCTACGGATGACGCACCTGTCTCAAGGGCTCAACATCGAAGGACATATATCTTGTTATGAGCAAGAATGGGTCAAAGTGTGGTGTGCTCCCTTGTCGGAGAAGGAACTCTTGGTCTATATCGACGGCAACTACCTTCCCAAGTCTGAAGCGAAGGTCTCTGTTTTCGACCATGGGCTCCTCTATGGCGACGGCGTTTTCGAAGGTATCCGATCCTATGACGGCGTAGCCTTTAAACTTAGAGAGCACATAGACCGTCTTTACCGTTCGGCGCGCGCAATCATGCTTGAGATTCCGTTGACAAAAGAAGAGATGACTCAGGCTTTTCTGGAAACCCTTCGAAAAAACAACCTGCCTAACGCTTACGTTCGGCTAGTGGTCACAAGAGGAGTCGGGGATCTGGGCTTGGACCCCAAGAAGTGCCCGAAACCATCTGTGATCATATTGCCAGTACCGATTCTGAAGCTCTATGACGAGAAGAAGCGAAGAGAAGGCATGAGCCTGGTCGTGGCATGGGTTAGACGGGATCCTGTGGACGCGACAACCCACGAGATCAAATCTCTGAACTACTTGAACAGCATCCTTGCCAAAATCGAAGCAAACAACGTAGGCGCGGACGAAGCGATAATCTTGGACAGACAAGGTTATATCAGCGAAGCGACCTCAGAAAACATCTTCATAGTGAAAGATCGCACGCTACTAACCCCTCAAGCTTCATCCGGTCCATTGCCGGGAATTACCGCAAACATAGTTAAGGAGCTGGCCAGGAAGATCGGCTACTCAGTGGTCGAGCGGAACATCACGATCGCTGAGCTCTACGCTAGTGACGAAGCGTTCTTGACCGGAACGGGCGCAGAGATCATGCCGATAAGGGAAGTGAATAAGCGCCAGATAGGTGAGGGCAGAATCGGACCAGTCACAGAAAGGCTCTGGGGAGAGTTCAGCAAGATAGTCAAAGACTCGAAACACGGAACACCAATCTGGTAACGGAAATGCGGGTCCTACTCTTAGCAGATGAAGAGATAGAGCTCTTGCTCTCGATGAAGGAGGTTATGGAAGCTGTCGAGACTGCCTTCGCAGAGAAGGGCTTGGGGCACGCACAGATGCCTGCAAAACAGTACCTCTTCTATAAAAGGCACAATGGCGACCTAAGGTCGATGCCTAGCTACCTCGAACGCCTAGACTTATCCGCTGTCAAAGTTGTCAGCGTCCACCCCGACAACCCAGCTAGATACAACTTGCCAACCGTGATGGCAACAATAGTCCTAATAGATCCCAAGCGCGGCGTACCATTGGCCATAATGGGCGGCACAACTATCACGGCGATGAGGACAGGTGCGGCTGGCGGAATAGCTGCGAAGTATCTTGCATGTAAGGGCTCAAAAGTTATTGGACTCGTTGGCGCTGGCACGCAAGCCAGAACACAGCTTGAGGCGCTGGCAACACTCTACGGGGAGCTGGAAGAGGTTAGGGTTTGGAGCCGCACCCGATCAACTCGCGATAGGTTTGTCTCGGATGTGAAGTCAGAATGTGGAGTCCAAGCTAAGCTGATACCAGTAGAGGAAGTTAGGGACGCCGTAGACGGCGTGCACATTCTTGTTACGTCCACCCCATCGATGGAGCCAATCATCTCTGACGAATGGATCTCGTCGGGCATGCACATTACCTGCATTGGTGCTGATGCGCCCGGCAAGCAGGAGCTTGACCCAGCTATACTGAAACGCTCGAAGATCGTAGTAGACGACAGGGAGCAAGGTCTGCACTCTGGCGAGATCAATGTCCCGTTCTCTAAGGGCATGATCAGAAAAGAAGACATATGGGCAGACATATGCGAAATAGTTGCCGGATTAAGGCCAGGAAGGACCTCGACGCATGAGATCACAGTCTTCGCCTCAACTGGATTGGCGGTCCAAGACGCGGTGACAGCGAAACTTGCCTATGATAAAGCTGCATTGAAAGGCGTGGGCAAGTTAGCTGAGTTAGTCTGAAGTGTAGTGCCAACTTCTGACAGAAGCGAAAAAAGCATCTGCCAATGGAGCTCTCTCGAGTCTACTCGCATACCCATAGCCGAACCGAGCCTGAGTGTACGCATGCCCAACTTCGCTTCATCGTCGAAAGACTTAGGTCATGCGGAAACCATTTATGCATGTCTTCGATTCTGTTAGTAGGTCCTCCGTATCAATGCCCAAAGTTGTAACATAATGGCTAGTCATACCGAACGTGATGCAGTCTGAGGCCCAATTTGATGGGTGAAATCCTTTGGTTGAGATCAATTTTTGGAAGATGCACGGGCTCGGGAATGACTACATCTTGATCGACAACCGAGAAGATAAGCTAAAGAAGAGGGAACTGGCAGACCTAGCGAAAAAGCTCTGCAGAAGAAGGTGGTCAATCGGCGCGGACGGGGTGCTCTTGTTGTGTAACTCGTCAGTCGCAGACGTTAGGATGCGAATATTCAACTCCGACGGAAGCGAGGCAGAGATGTGCGGGAACGGCATCCGGTGCTTTGCAAAATACTGCTACGAGAAGAGGGTCGTCGGCAATACGAATCTGAAGGTTGAGACGCTTTCAGGCACAAGTCGCGTCTTCCTAAAGATCGAAGGCGAAAAAGTTATGTCTGCAACCGTAGACATGGGCAAACCCGTCTTCGAAAGAAAGAATATCCCTGTACTCGGAAGAGGAACCTTTGTTGACGAGGAACTTAAGGTTGACGGCGAATCTTTCAGGGCAACCTGCCTTTCAGTAGGTAATCCGCATTGCGTAGTCTTCGTTGCTGATGTGGACGCCTTTCCCGTTGACACGGTTGGACCGAAGATTGAGAATCATCCGCTCTTCCCAAAGAAAATCAATGTCGAATTTGTCCAGGCAATCAAGCGAGACGAGTTGAAGGTGCGCGTGTGGGAGAGAGGTGTTGGCGAAACTCTAGCGTGTGGAACAGGTGCATGCGCAAGCGTTGCGGCTGCAAACTTACTGGGAAAACTGGACAACATTTGCACCGTTCACTTGCTGGGTGGGGACCTCAACATACAATATCGCGAAGCCGGAATCTTGATGACTGGTCCAGCAGAAAAAGCCTTTGAAGGCGTGATCGACACAGAGGCCCATTCCTAAGATTGTCCTAGAGAGACACAAGACTTATTCTCCTTACTGCGTATTAAGACTGGTATTGGCTCAATGTGCACAGCAAACTGAAGGAGGAGAAACCGTGAACGAGGAATCTGGTGTTAGAGAGAGCAAGAAGGAAGCGATAAAGATAATGATAAGAAGACTGCATGAAGGCGCTGACCCTGAAAAGACGAAGAAGGAGTTCAAAGATATCATTGCAGTCACTACGCCTGCCGAGATTGCCAAGATCGAAGAGGAACTCATAAATGAAGGCATGCCGCGGCAGGAAGTCCAAAGGCTTTGTGAAGTTCACCTCGCGGTTTTCCGTGAGTCTCTTGAGGAAAGTAGAGAGCCTACGCCGCCTGGTCATCCAATATACATCCTCATGGAAGAACACAAGATGCTTCTAAAAGTAGCCGATGAACTGAGAACCGTGGCAGGAGCCTTAACCAAGGCTGGAGATGTCGCTTCGGTCGGTGAGGAGATGAGACAGCTGAGTCTCATCACGGAGCATTTCAAGGAATCCGAGAAACATTACCTGAGGGAGGAGAACGTCCTCTTCCCTCACCTGGAGAAACACGGGATCACGCAGCCTCCTGCCATCATGTGGAGTGAACACGACAAGATAAGGGGGATAAAGAAGAACCTCTACAGCCACATTGAATCTCGCCAGCAACATGATTTCAATGCATTCGTGGCGAAACTTGCGGAGATCTCTCTTCCGCTGCACGACATGCTGTCGAGTCATTTCTACAAGGAAAACAACATTCTTTTTCCGACGGCGTTGAGCGTAGTGGGGAAAGATGAGTGGAAGGATATTAGGAAGCAGTTTGATGAGATCGGCTATTGTTGCTTTACTCCACAGTCTGCGACAGTGACTTTCGAAGAAGGAGAAGTTGTGGCTCCTAGACAAGAGCCGGAAGGCGTCATCACGCTTGAAACTGGGGCAATGTCAAAGGACGAGCTTGAAGCAACTCTCAACACTCTTCCTGTGGACATCACTTTCGTCGATAAGGACGACACAGTCCGATACTTCAGCCAAAGTAAGGATCGGATCTTTGTGAGAACAAAAGCTGTGATAGGGCGCAAGGTCCAGCAGTGCCACCCTCAGAAGAGCGTTCACGAGGTCAACCGCATACTTGAGACCCTCAAGAAAGGCGAGAGAGATGTGGCGAATTTTTGGATCGACCTCAAGGGCAGGTTGGTTTACATCCGATACTTTGCCGTTAGGGACAAGTACGGTCACTATCTTGGCTGTGTAGAAGTGACCCAAGACATCACAGACCTCAAGAAGATCCAAGGAGAGAAAAGGCTGCTTGACTGGACTTGACCTGAGAACACGTCTGGAGGGTTATGTATGATGTTTGAATTTGCTGAAAGGGTCAAGAATCTTCCGGCTTACATTTTCGCAGACTTTGAGAAGATCATAAACGAGAGGAAGCAGCAAGGCAAAGACTTGATCTCTCTGAGCATAGGCGACCCAGATATACCGCCACCCCAATTCGTTCTGGAATCGCTCAGAGAAGAGAGCTCCAACCCCAAGAACCATAACTACTCCTTCAGCCAAGGAGAGCCCGACTTTCGGCAAGCCGTCGCGGACTGGTACGCGGGCCGGTTCGGCGTTGACTTGGACCCCAAGAACGAAGTCATAGCTCTCATAGGATCAAAAGAAGGCATCGCAAATATTGCACGTGCCTTCGTCAACCCAGGAGACAGAGTTCTTGTTCCTGACCCTGCCTACCCCGTCTACGCGAACGGAGCAACGATCCTATGTGACGGCGTGCCCGTTGTCATGCCGCTACTTGAGGAGAACGGGTTCAAGCCCCAGATCGACTCCTTGGGTGTGAAGAACGTGAAGATGATGTTCCTCAACTATCCGAACAACCCAACAAGCAGCGTGATAGACAGAGCCACGTTGCGCCATGTTGTTGAGTTCGCCAACGACCACAACATCATCATCTGTTATGATAATGCCTACTCTGAGATAGCCTTCGACGGCTACAAGGCGCCTAGCATACTCGAAATCGACGGCGCCATGGATGTAGCAGTGGAGCTACACTCATGCTCTAAGACGTTCAGCATGACGGGTGACCGCATAGGATTCGCCGTCGGGAACAGCCAGCTCACGAAGGGTTTCTTGAAGATAAAGTCGCAGGTCGATTCCGGGCCGCCAGTTTACATTCAGAGGGCCGCGATAAAGGCACTAAACAGCTACGTAAACGGAGAACCGCCGGAGCATGTGACGAACGCTGCCAATACCTATGCTGAGAGGAGAGATGAACTTGTAAACGGTTTGAGAGCCCTTGGTCTAGAGTGCAGCAAACCTTTGGCAACGTTCTATGTCTGGGCGAAATGCGGCGGAAGTTCGATAGAGTTCGCCTCCAGAATGCTTGACGCGGGAGTCGTGGCAATTCCAGGGGTGGGATTCGGGCAGTACGGCGAAGGATACCTTAGGTTCGCAGTAACCCAGCCCGAGGAGAAGATCAAGGAAGCTTGTGAGAGAATCGCTAGAGTGCTGTAGCATGGAACACCTGCTTTTTCTGCGTTCCAAGATCTGGATTTCACGGTTCCGAGCTCCAAAACGAGCACCCCTATATCTTTAATAGGCGTACGTGTGATAACTTCCTGAAACAGGTGAGGGTTGCCATGGTCAAGATCACATATCTAGGAGCAGGAAGCGCCTTTGCTCCAGCCCTGAGCAAGGACATTTTTCAGATTCCCGGCCTCAGCGAAGGAACGCTTTGTTTGGTGGATATTGATCCTGATAGGCTAAAGCTTTCCCACCAAGCAACCGAGATCGTCAACAAGAAGCTCGGGACAGACTGGAGGATCGTCCCATCCACAGACCGCAAGGAAGTCATTAGCGACTCAGACTTCATCATAAACACGATCGAGGTCAGTGGCCTGAACACGGTGAAATGCGACTACGAAATCCCATTAAGATACGGGGTTGACCAGTGCATCGGCGACACCGTAGGACCGGGCGGGATAATGAAAGCTCTCAGAACAGTTCCCGTGTGGTTGGAAATCCTGAAAGACGCCGAGCAGCTCTGCCCGGACGCCTATGTGTTGAACTACACAAATCCGATGTCAATCATGATGCTTGCGACATTCCGAGCATCGCGTATGAAGGCATTAGGCTTATGCCATTCTGTCCAGCACACTTCGAGGTCGCTCGCTAACTACCTAGAAATCCCATATGAGGAACTGGGATGGCGGTGCGCGGGAATCAACCACATGGCGTGGTTTACGGAACTCACTCATAGCGGAAAGGACATGTACCCAGTCCTCAAGCGCAAGGCACGTGAGAATAAACAGCTCTATGAGAGGGACCCCGTCAAGTTCGAGCTTCTCTTTCACTTGGGACACTTTGTTAGCGAGTCAAGCGGCCATGTGTCCGAATATGTCCCATACTTCCGCAAGAGACCTGACTTAATCGACAAGTACTGCCGGGAAGGATACTTAGGGGGAAGAGGGTTCTACGCTCAGAACTGGCCAATATGGAGACGAAGCCTTGACGAGAAAAGGAAGCGGATCATCGAAGGAGAAGAAGAGCCAGATCTGAGAAAAAGCGTCGAGTACGCGTGCGAGGTTATTGAAGGCGTAACCTTCAACCGGACAAAGGTAGTCTATGGTAATATCTTGAACACGAGTCTCATCACAAATCTGCCCCAAGACGAAGTCGTCGAAGTCGCGTGCCTGATTGATCGTAACGGTATCACACCTACCTACTTCGGCGAACTGCCACCACAGCTAGCGACCTTGAACAAATCGAATATGGCCGTCTACGACTTGACCGTAAGAGCAATCATGGAAAACAGCTACGAAATGGCTGAACAGGCCTTGATGCTTGACCCCTTAACTGCAGCAGTCTGCTCACTAGATGAGATACGCAAGATGTTCGCTGAACTCTACGAGGCGGAGAAGAATTATGTTCCGAAGCTAGAGTAACTCTGGCTTTATGTGCAAGTAGGTTCTTTGCGTTTCTCAGCAGCATGTTGCTTGACGTTCCTGTCTCAGCACGTGGCTTTCCGCTTTCCGTAGTAGGCTCCTCGAGCTCTTGAACTTCAGAAGCTGCAAGGCATCCTTGAACCTTAGCCACTTGAACCCGACATGTTCCCCGGAGATCCTAACATCCTCTCTTTTGGTCTGGGCCAGATAGTACGTTACTAGTTTGACAATACTCTGGTCCTGTGACCTGTAGAGCCATTTTATAGTTTCCTCGAAACCTTCGACGAACGTCAGATCATTTTCTGAGAGTCCAGTCTCTTCCCTTGTCTCCCTCAATGCCGCCTGAAGACCTGTCTCCTGTTCCTTGATATTTCCACGGGGGAAATCCCAATAATCGCCCTTGTACTGGTAGTGCAGAAGAAGGTATAGCCGTTCCATGTGGGGACTTCGAAAAACGATGATGCCTGAGCTGGACTCCTGCATTCCTTCCCACTTAACAGACTGATACAGGCATCGTGTATATTACGGTTGTCAATTGACTCCTTAGTCAACTCTTCTCCATCAAGAGTTGACTTGCACGTTAATGGCAAAGTCTTGCTGGGGTCTCGGTTACGCTCGCCAAACAACCATCCACGTGTATTCCGCTGAGAGAAAAAGCATATATTCCAAACACGCTATGTACTCTGGGATGGGTCGGTTTTGGAGTACGACCTAATCATAGTCGGAGCTGGTCCCGCAGGCATCTTTTCAGCTCTCGAACTAGCAAGAAATACAGACCTCAGCATTCTTATGCTCGAGAAAGGTTTAGACATCAATAAACGCAAGTGCCCAGCTAGCCGAGGCCTAGGCTGCCTAAATTGTGACCCGTGCTCTCTCCTCTCAGGATGGGGAGGAGCAGGAGCTTTCAGTGACGGCAAACTTACGCTTTCGACCTCGGTAGGAGGCTGGCTAGATGAGTATGTCGGCGAGGGTTCCCTTTCTGACCTACTTGGCTATGTTGACAGCGTCTACACGCAATATGTGAACTCGCCCATTATTTACGGCTCTGATCTGGACGAGGTGGAAAGAATCGAAAGGAAAGCGGCCTTGGCCGGCTTGAGGCTGATTAGGCAGAAAATACGGCACCTAGGAACAGAGAAATGCTCAGAAATCCTGCAGAAGATGCGACAGGACCTGAACAACCGCGTAGAGGTTCGGACCAGAACCGAAGTTAAAAGCCTCCTCGTAGAAGACAACAAGGCTAAGGGCATCGAAACCGCAAATGGCGAGAAGATACTTGGCAAGTACGTCATAGTCGCTCCGGGCAGAAGCGGCGCGGAATGGCTGAAGTGTGAGGCGCAGGCTCTTGGACTGAAAACCCTGAACAATCCCGTAGATGTCGGTGTTAGGGTGGAGACCCTCGCATCTGTTACGGAGGAGCTCACAAAGGTTCTGTATGAGCCCAAACTCGTCTACTACTCACGTGCCTTCGATGATCAAGTGCGCACATTCTGTGTTAACCCCTACGGCGAGGTCATAACCGAATCCTATGGCAGCGTGATCAGCGTGAACGGGCAGAGCTACGCAGAAAGAAAGACAGAGAACACCAACTTCGCGGTACTGGTCAGCACGGCCTTTACGTATCCATTCCGCGAACCAATAGCCTACGGAGAGTATGTTGCTAGGCTCGCCAACTTGCTGAGCGGATGCGTGATCATCCAAAGACTAGGAGATCTTGAGCTTGGGAGAAGATCGACCGAGGATCGCATCGAAAGGAGTGTCGTGAGACCCACACTCAAGACTGCCACGCCTGGCGACCTGAGTTTTGTTCTGCCGTACCGTTACCTCGTCGATATTCGCGAGATGCTTCAAGCCCTAGACAAGGTCGCACCTGGCATCCACAGTAAGCACACGTTGCTCTATGGAGTCGAGGTGAAATTCTACTCGTCGAGGCTGGAGCTTAGCGAAAGCCTTGAAACAAGAATTCGAAACCTCTTCACGATAGGCGATGGAGCAGGAGTGACAAGGGGACTGATCCAAGCAAGCGCAAGCGGCGTCATAGTCGCGAGAGAGATCACAAAAAGGGAGTCGGACCGCCTTGTCAAGTCTTAGTCGATCCCAATAAACGCTCCTCGCTCTGTCCCTCGGTCATAGTGCGTGGGACGATCAGTACAACCTTATTAGCACATTTGAGTTAGGTAAGATAACAGGAAGGGTTAAACCAGTTGAAAGGTGATCAGCCATAACCTTTCTAGTAGGGATAGTTGGCAAACCTAACGTTGGAAAGTCTACGTTCTTCAGTGCGATCACCTTAGCCACTGTGGAGATTGCCAGCTACCCGTTTACAACGGTGAAACCTAACAGAGGAATCGGGTATGTCAGAACCCAGTGCGTCTGCAAAGAACTCGGCGTCAAAGACAACCCAGTCAACTCGATTTGCCTTGACGGCGTGAGGCTAATCCCAGTTGAGTTGATAGACACTGCCGGTCTTGTGCCAGATTCGTGGAAAGGAAGAGGACTGGGGAACCAGTTTCTAGACGAAATCCGCAAGGCTGACGCTCTAGTTCACGTCGTCGATGCCTCTGGATCAACGGACCTTGAGGGAAAAATGATCAAACCTGGCACCCACGATCCCCTAGAGGATGTCCGGTTCTTGGAAAGAGAGATAACGATGTGGCTTGCCCAGATTATTAGAAAAGACTGGCTGAAGCTAGCAAGAACCGTCGAGTCAGGCATCACTGACATTTACGCGCTGCTTGAAGAGAGGCTGAGTGGGCTCTCGATAAGGAGAAAGCATATTCTCGAAGCTGTGCGAAGAACTGGTTTGAACGCGGAGAAACCTACACGATGGAGCGAAGACGAGTTCATACGCTTCATAGACATGTTGAGATCTGTCTCCAAACCGATGCTGATAGCTGCTAACAAGATGGATTTGCCCACGACTGATGACAACATCGGAAGGCTGAAAGAGACTGGTTACATGGTCTTACCGTGTAGCTCGGAAGCTGAACTAGTCCTGAGAAGAGCTGCGGAGAAAGGGCTGGTGAGCTACAAGCCGGGAGACTCAGACTTCAAGAACCTGAAACATGCAGACATGACCGAGAAGCAAGGCAAGGCTCTAGAGATTATCCGAGAGAAGGTCCTTGCGAAACATGGGACAACAGGAGTACAAGAGGCCATCAACGCTGCCTTCTTCACGCTTCTGAACATGATCGTTGTCTACACGGTTGAGGATGTCGAAAAGCTCTCTGACCACAGCGGCAGAATTCTACCTGACGCCCGACTGGTGCCTAGTGGAACCACGGCCAAGGAGATGGCTTACAAGGTTCATACTGAACTTGGGGAGAGCTTCATCCACGCTGTTGATGCTAGGAGCAGATTGAGACGCGGAGAAGGCTATCTCCTTCAGGACAGAGACATCATATCGATCGTGAGCGCAAGGAAAAGGGCATAATAGGCCCAAAGCACTATTGCTTTAAGCCAACACTATGAAACTAGGATGAGAAAAGCAAAGGAGGGACGAACTAGGGTGAAGGCAGAGGAATTAGATGCCCACATGCGAAGAGTGGGAACGTGGGTTGACTGGGACCGCACAGTCGATCAGTTCTTGGCGGGTGACCCGAAG
Organism: uncultured Candidatus Bathyarchaeia archaeon; assembly: GCA_964465575.1. GTDB lineage: Archaea > Thermoproteota > Bathyarchaeia > Bathyarchaeales > DTEX01 > CAYXIF01. The sequence continues at coordinate 13,760 of CAYXIF010000030.1, forward strand.
ACTGAAGTCAAAGGCATCGCCGTGTCTTGGATGCCGACTCTGGCAAACTTGGGAAAGGCATTGACGGATGGGTGCAACATGTTTATGACACACGAGCCTCTCTATTCGGTTCGCGTCGACGAGACAGGCAAAGTGATCCAAGGCTCACTTCTCACCGACGCTCACCTGCGGATTCTAGCAACGATGGCGCTCGATCAACGTGACGCTTGGGTTGTGAAGCAGAGGTGGCTCGACGAGACTAGCATGGTTGTGTATAGGTGTCATGATTTCTGGGATGACTTCCCAGAGATAGGCATACATGGTGCATGGGCGAAGTGGCTTGGCTTCCTCGGAAAGCCGGTCGCGGCAAGGAAGTTCTATGAGGTTCACGAGGTTGGTGATACTTCTGTGGGGGATTTGGCTAAGAGGATCCTTGAGCGAGTGAAGCCACTCGGTCAAGAAGCGGTCCTAGTTGTCGGAGATCTGGGCAAGAAAGCCTCAAGACTCGCCTTAGGCACGGGAGCTATCACTCAGTACAGAGTCATGCACAGCACAGGAGCTGACGTGCTGTTGGTGACTGATGACGGGACAAGACTCTGGGAATCCGGGCAATGGTCTCTCGACACCGAGATCCCATTGATCATCGTGAACCATTCTACCTCAGAAGAACCGGGAATGCGAACTCTAGCCCTATACCTACAGCAAGTGTTTCCTGACGTTCATGTCAAAGAGATCCCAGTTGGTTGTATCTATACGACGGTTAAGTAACGCTACTTTCCTAACCGTCTCTTGCGTTTCTGGAATGTCCTGATGGCTCTCAGAATGTCGATGCGTCTGAACTCTGGCCAGAAGACTTCGACAAAGCATAGTTCGCTGTAGGCTGATTGGTACAGGAGGAAGCCGCTTAGTCTTTCCTCGCCAGAGGTTCTGATGATCAAATCCGGGTCCTGCTTTGGCAGATGAGCCGTATACAGGTATTTCTCAAATACTTTCTCGTTGATGTCCAGAGGAGACAGCTTTTGCTGCTCCACTTTCCGTGCGATCTCTCTTGTTGCGTCGACGATCTCGGCTCTTCCACCATACGCCATGGCTACGTTCAGGAAATGCTGATCGTAGCTTTCTGTTGCCTTCTCAACCTTCTCGATCATCCACTGCAGGTTCTCGGGCAGAAGGCTGAGTCTACCGATGGCTTTCACTCTAACTCTGTGCTTGTGTATGTCTTCGTTCTTCAAAACTCCATCGAGCTTCTCGCCGAAGAGCTGCATCAGCTCCTCAACCTCCTCTTTAGACCGCTTGAAGTTTTCGGTTGAGAAGGCATAGAGCGTTACCGTCTTAACCCCTAGGTCAAGACACCATCTGAGCACTTCTTCAGTCTTGTCTGCGCCGTAGTAGTGACCCACGCTTGGGTTAAGTGAATGATCTAGAGCCCACCTTCGGTTTCCGTCAAGGATTATGGCGATGTGTTCCGGTTTTGCGTCGTCTTTAACTTGGTGCCATAACCATTTCTCGTAGATCTCGTAGACGCCGAGAACTGACAGCAAGAACTTCAGCAAATCTATGCTTCTCCTGCCCTCAACTCTGTTGCTGACGAGGCGCATTGGCAATGACGTGCTTTGGGGAGGCACTTGATTGCCTCTACTAAAACCTTGCGGATGCTTAAGCTTAGCCGCTTGGATGTCTCCGTAACCTCTTTCGCCGAGATCCTTCCCGCTATTCCCGCTGCCATGTTTGTGATGAAACAAAGCGCACCGTAGCAGATTCCTGATTCGCGAGCAAGTACAGCTTCCGGAATGGCGGTCATGCCAACCAAGTCGCCACCCAGTGCTCTGAACATACGGATTTCGGCTGGAGTCTCGAAGCGAGGACCCTCAGTACACACGTAAACCGCCCTTTCCCACAAAGACAGTCCAGCTTCCGCAGCCTTCTCTACCAAGGCTTTTCGGATCTCTGGGCAGTAGGGTTCAGAGAAATCCACATGAGTGAACCGGGCATCGTCAAAGAACGTGAGTGACCTCAGCTTCGTCAAGTCGATCAAGTCGTGAGGAACAGCTAGTTCTCCTGGTTTGAAATCCATGTTCACGGCTCCAACAGCGTTTGTGGCTATCACTCTCTCGACGCCCATTTCATTGAGTGCGTGGATGTTTGCGCGATAGTTAATCTTGTGGGGCGGAAGAGAATGCTTGAGGCAGTGCCGGGGAAGAAACGCCACACGTCTGCCGCTGATATTGCCCACTGAGACAGGGGGAGGCAGGCCAAATGGGGTTCCAACATAATACTCTTCTGCGCTCTCAAAGAAGGATTCTAGCCCCGTTCCGCCAATTACTGCGATTTCAGCTTTTGGTGCCTTTCTGTTTCTCATCAGGTTCGCCCGTTTCTGGCTTTTTCTCTTCGTCAGCTTTTTCTTTGAGTAGCTTCTGGTATTTTCTGCCTAGCAGGTGCGTGGTGAGACCTGACGCCACGACGATTACTATGCCTATGATTATCGAAGCGATTAATGTGGCCGGCGGAAGCGTAGGATCGATGATAATCTGGGATATCTCATTGAAAACAGCCCAAGACCATGCGCAAATGACGACTAAGGCTGAGGTCCGCCAGAACCTTGAATCCCGATCCAGAAGGTAGCCGACTGACTTCCCCAAGAATATTACGCAGACGCCTATCACAACCATCGTTAGGGATTTGGCTATAACCCATCCAGTTATTTGCGGAAGCAGCTCTAGAAGGCTGCCAAACTCTACCGGGAACTGTAGGACAACGCCGAAATTCACGCTGATGTAAGATCCGGCCTGGTAGAAGCCGATGCCGATCGATAGTAGGCCGCTTACGGATGTGAACCCTAATACAAGCTCGGAAACAGTGTAGGTCCGGGAGAAAAGCGCCCCTATTCTTCTGTCAAGACCGTACGCTTTTCCGAGAAGGTAGCTGCCCATGATTATCAGGCCAACGATCCAAGTCCAAGTGTAGATGTCGAACTGGATGAAGACCTTAAGGAAGGCCAGAGTCCCCAACGCTATGAGGAGAACACCTGGCAATCCTAGTGCGAATTTGGAGTACCTAGGGTCCTTAGTCAGCATCTTCAGGTAACGTGAAAAGACAGCCGCGGTCTCTTCAATCGACTCGCTATGTTTCACAACTACCCTTCGAACGGAAGTAACCGGTAACCTTGACTGGACTAGCGGCATTAGGTCTTCGTCCGCGAACCCGTCAGTAACAAGGATCAAGCTCTCTGCGGGAAACGCCTTCAAGACTTCTGTAAGCTCCGTGACCAGTTTCCGGTCAGCTGCAACCCCGCCCAGCTCAGACCCTGCTACGGTCGCGATCTGCACAGAACCTGGGGTCGACCCGTCTTTTCCCAGATCGTCATGAATCCTGATGGCTTCGAACATTGCATTGGCGTCAGCTTCCTCTGGGTCTGCGAGGAGAAGCTTCAGAGCCGAGTCCATGTTCTGCTGCTTCCCGACAATGGGGGTCTTGACGCCAGCCTTTCTGCCTATGTCGTTGTCCCTGTCAACGCAAAGAATGAGAAGATGCTCCGCCTTCTGTTCGTCGGGTTTCTGCATTGCTCTTCTCTCTGGGCCAAGTAGAATTACAGGACTCCTTCCCAATAAATGTTTTAGATTCGGTTCTTAAGAATTCTGGACGATGTGTCTATTGCATCCTCTGGCGCTGAACTCAGAAAACTGGGTCAGACTTTGCCCTTTTCCGCGAGAATCTTGAACTCCTCAAAAGTGAGCCTTTCGCCACGTTTCAGTTTGCCCAAAGCCTCCTGCTCGAGTCTTTCTCGGAGAGCCGACAGCCGTCCGGCTTTCTCTTTCTCTTCCCTCCTCCGAACTTGCTCGCGTATAGCCCTAATCTGGTGTAGAATTTCTAGGCACTTCGAACGTAAGACGTTCGCCTTTTCCCTGCGATCGATGTACTCCCAATGTATTTCATCAGCTTTTGCCTTGAGCTTCTTTGCCTCCTGCAGATGACCAATCATCTTCTCGTGAAATGCTTGGCTTTGTTCCACAACCTCCGACATTTTGATGCGTAGAACCGATACTTGGCCTGAAAGCTCTTCCGCCTCACTTTGCAGTGTGGCGATTCTGTCTAGTATCCTCTTTTCGTTCCTGTAGGCTTCGAGTTGGGTTTCCAGAGCCTTGACTCGTCCGATGAGTCTTCTCTCCTCGTCAATAGGAAGCGATTCTGTTTGTATCCTCCACTCGATCTTCCCGATCTCGTCTTCCAGAGAGTGCTGGCTCCGACTGGGCTTCCTCGATGTGGCTTCTTTGACCCCTCGCCTGAGCCGCTTGAGCTCTTCGATCGTTGCATGATAGTCCCTCAAGAACTGTTCTCGAAGAGCTTTGAAGCGTTGGACCTCGCTGTTTAGGCCATCGCGCTTCTCTCTCAGACCGTGGGTTTCCAGCCTAAGCTCCCTTATCCTTTCGTGGAGGCGGTTGCGCTCTTGAGCCCGACCGTTAGCTTCATCCGTCAGCCTGTCGCGTTCGGCTTTCAGTGCGCTGAGTTCCTGGCTTAGGACCAAGATTTTGCTCTCTAAGGCTTCAACCATCCCTATCTCTCTTACTGTTCAATCTGATGATCGTAGATGACATTTCTCTCCCCCCTTAGAAGCTTTTGGTACTAAGCTATTAGTTGTTTGTTGATGTGGGTAGACAGAGGTTCTGGAATAAAAGATTTATATGTTGGATGGATTATCCAACACAGCTGGAGGGCGAAGAGTGAATGAACGTCTCAAGCAAGAACCTCAGCTTTGTCGCGATCATGACTGCACTTTGCGTTGGCTCCAACTATGCTCTAATAGGCGTGCCCAACGTCAAATTTATGGACCTCTTTGTCTTCGTAAGCGGTTACCTTGCTGGAAGCCTATCTGGCGTGGCGGTCGGCTTCCTTACTTGGCTTGTTTACGGCACCCTGAATCCCTACGGTTTCGACCTACCTACCTTTCTGACCACATCCATAGGCGAAACCATATACGGGGTTGCAGGCGGTCTCATGGCAAGGTCTGGCCTAGGGTTGTCTTCAAGCTCCTCTGCAACGTTGATGGGAAGGTCGTACTGGGGAACGAGCCTCAAACTGGGGATGCTGGGGTTCCTTCTTACATTCGTTTATGATCTGTTTACGAACGTTGTCACGGGAATAGTCTTTGGAATTCCCCTTATCCTTTGGATAATTCAGGGAGTACCCTATACAGTTGCCCATGAGGTTTCGAACTTCTTCTTCTTCCTCGCGGGCGGGAATGTCCTCATCAATGCTATCAGAAGGATAATGTGCAAAGGAGGTGAATCCTGATGGCTCAGAAAGTTGGTTGGATGTGGGCTTCGATTGGCCTGCTCTGCATCTCAATGCTGTCCATATCTCTCAGTGCGTACTATTACACGGAATTCATGAGATACGTTGGGTTATACAATAAGGCTCAGAACGAATTGCGGAAATATGACAGGTACATCTTTGCCGACATCTTGGTCGACTGCGGAAACGGCACCAAGGATTGGTCAAACCGCACCCTCGTAGTCAGGGGAGCTGATCTTCTTAACGCCACTCGACTAGTCTCAGAGGTCGAATATACCCGTGGAGTCTACGGCGCCTTCGTTACGCGAATAAACGGTGTAGGTGGAGACCCCAAGACATATTGGATGTGGCATATCTGGAACTCGACCAGCTCACGTTGGGACGCGGGGATGGTAGCCAGCGACGCCTACATCCTGAACGATGGCGATGTTGTCGCGTGGATCTACACGAGATTCTGAAAGGCTGGAGGGTTAGTGGTCGGGCGGGCGGGAGTCTCATAGGAGGCTGTTGCGCCGTCCTACTTTGAATTCGCAGAGTCTTGGGCTTGCCTTGACTCTCCTGCGACACTCCGGTTTCTGTGCGCTTGGCAGGCTGGGTGACATCGGCCGCCAGGGCAGATGTCTACAGCGTCTCCATCAACCTCTCTTCAAGGCTGGTTCGGAAGCTCTACCAAGCTGAGCTACCGCCCGACCAACCTTTCAGAGAATAGAAGCTCATATATGCTTTTCGTCTTGTTCCAGTCTACAAGCCGGCTGGGTGGCTTGGTGCTCTCAATCTTCTTAAGTCTGGTGTGAGTACTTCTAGCCCGGTGCTGATCGTGTCTGACCCTGCTTTGGCGTTGTTTTGTCCTCAGCCGTAACCACTTACGCAGAGGTGCGGGATGTTCCGTTGGAGTGCGAAGGGCTTGGCTACGATGCTATCTGGCTCGACGACCATATGTATCAAGGTTCAAGTCCCGCCCATTCATGATATTTCTCCGTAATTCTGCCTGCTATTCAATTCCCTGTTGCCTACTCTCAAGCATTTTGAATATAGTGTCTGTTATCGTAATCCCTTCTCCGAACTGTTCACGACGGCGCTTATCACTCTTTTCGCAAAAGCTCCTTTAGCCGCTTGTCTAGCGGCCGACAGCCTGTCGGAAACCGACCAATGTTGCTGGATTTTTTCATTCTTGAATTCATATAGGCATACACCTAGCACTTCATATTTCATGCCATCCTGGGTTTTTGCCTCAATAGTATGCTGGCTAACAGCCTTGTTTCCCTTCGTCATGATCCCGATTCCAGCATCTCTAATCTTTAAATCTCTATTAACCCTTGCCATCCAGGTTAAGTAGCGCTTCCACTCCTCCTTACCCTTGAATGTGCCCTCATTCGCGACCCAGACTGCGTCTTCTGCAACGAAGGAAAGCGCCTTTTCCACGTCCGCTTTCTCAAGCGCCGCACGCCAAGCACGTATGACACTTTCAATCTTTTCCT
>CAYXIF010000031.1:0-20462 GCA_964465575.1 uncultured Candidatus Bathyarchaeia archaeon
AGCCCCGGGCGGGATTTGAACCCGCGATCCACGGCTTTCCCCGCCATGGCTTACGAGGCCGTTGCTCTAACCGCTGAGCCACCGGGGCGACTAGGCATAACTACGTGGAACACTCAGATAAATCTGTGTTTGGAGAACACTCTTTAAGGAGTTGAGCCTACTAGTCTTACCCACCAGTCTTCTGTGCGGGGAGGCTTCTGTTACGAAAGCAATCAGCGAGCTGGGCGAGAAGAAAGTGATAGAACTGATACTGGACTGTTTAGACGTGATGCCGGAAATCGCTGTTTCTTTCGGCGACGATGTCTCAGCAGTGAGTCTTGAAAAAGACCGTCTGGCGGTTGTCAAAACGGATATGCTTGTAGGAAAGACTGATGTTCCTTCAGGTATGAGTTTGAGGCAGGCTGCACGTAAGGCTGTTGTGATGAATGTCAGCGACTTCGCCTCGAAAGGCGTCAAACCTCTAGTGGTCCTATCCTCACTGGGGTTACCGAGAAGCATGACCGAAGCGGATGTCAAGCAGATAGGCTTAGGCTTGAATGATGCAGCTCGAGAATACGGCGCCTATGTCATCGGCGGCGACACGAACGAAGCCTGCGACCTAATCATCAGCTGCTCGCTTCTAGGGTTCAGCGACAAGAAAACACTTGTTAGGCGAAGCGGAGCCAGAGCCGGCGATATCGTGGCCGTCACAGGGCATTTTGGCAAGACCGCGGCTGGGCTCAAAATCCTACTTGAGGGTCTTCCCGCGTCCAGGACAATATGGAAGGCTCTCACAGATTCTGTTCACACACCCAAGGCAAGGCTTAAGGAAGGCTTGGCTCTAGCCCAGACTGGAGCTCTGACCTCATCTATAGACTCCAGCGATGGTTTGGCTTGGAGCCTTCACGAACTCTCAGAAGCAAGCAATGTTGGCTTCACGATTGACAATGTCGCTGTCGCAGAGGAAGCCACAGAATTCGCAAGAGAGCATGCTCTTAACCCATTCGACCTTGCGCTCTATGGAGGAGAGGAATACGAACTGGTCATGACCGTGAACCCCAATAACTGGGAAAAAGCGAGGGAAGCCGTTGAGGAACTTGGGACAGCATTGACAAGGATAGGCAGAGTTACCCTGGAGAGACGGATAATGCTCGAGACGAATGGGGGGACGAGGCCTATACATCGAAGGGGATGGGAACACTTTAGGAACTGAACGCAATGCTTCTATGAGTCTGATTCTAAGTTCTTCAACACGTCAAAGATGTCGGAAACGCGTTCCACCTCGTATCTGGCCTTTGCCTCAGGTGACTTTGGCTCCTCAACTGATGAGTCGCCTTTCCTCATCCTAACAGTCGACACACCTGCTCTGTTGGCGCAAAGAATCCCCTTGTTTGGCTTGCTACTGATGTAGAGGGTTTCCTCTGGTCTAACGTTCAGATCTCTTAGACATTTCTTGAAAAGGTCGACGGTGAATTCTTCGGAGCCCAAGTCTTCCGAGATCGCGACCGAATGGAAGAGGTGATGAATTCCGAGTTGAATGAGTTTCTGCCACTGTTTCACGGAACGGCCTTCGGCGGCCACTCCTAGCCTGTAACCTGAATCCCTAAGTCTGACTAGTGTAGGAACAGTGTCCGGAAAAGGTTTCAGGTAGGCTTCACTTGTCTCTCGGTAAGCTACTACGCCGGCGGCTATGACCCTTGGGTTCCAGTTCAGCCCTAGACGTTCCAGAAGGCCGTCGAAGTGCCTCGTGTAGTGCGGCCCGTAATGGGCCACTATTTCCTCTAAGGTTTTATACGCCATCTCCAGATCGGCTGGAAGCCCCGCCTCAATCATGGCTCTCAAAGCATTTAGCCTTGTCATTCTCATCTGGAGAGAAGAGTCGAATAACGTGTCATCGATATCGAAGATGACAGCTCTCACCTGCAATCTTACTTCACCACCTTCGTGAGCTTCTCAGGCTTGTCGGGGTTCAACCCTCTAAACACTGAACTGTAATAGGCGAACAACTGGAGAGGAACTATGTAAAGCATTGGAGAAAAGACTTTTGGTAACCCGGCGGGAACTAGTATGACATCGTCTGAGTATTCGCTGAGTCTGGCGGAGTTCGGGGAGCTCTCGGAAACGAAGACAACCGGTGCACCAAAGCTTCTAAGACTCTTGCTTAAGCCAAGGCATACGTCTATCTCGTCCGGGCTGGCAATCAACACCACGAGAGTCCTCTCGTCAACCAGCCTCAGGGGACCGTGAAGGAACTCCCTCGCCGCAAACCCTTCCGCGAAAATGGTGCAAGTCTCTTTAAGCTTGAGCGCCGCCTCTAACGCCGTCGCGTAGTTAGGTCCGCTACCGAGGAGGAAGATGAAATTCTTCCGTAGGTGGCTCTTCGCTAGGTCGCGGATCTGAGTGCCCAAGGATCTGAGGGTCTGCTCAAGAAGCAGTGGTGCCTTGTTGAGTCCCTCTTTGAGGTATATGATCTCTTCTGTTGCCGTGGGGGGATGTGCGAGCTCGACTGAGAGCATGAAGATCGATGCGAGTTGGGTGACGTACGTCTTTGTTGCTGGAATTGCGACTTCTCTATGAGATCTCGGCCGTATCAGATACTTTGACTTTCTGGCAAGACTGCTTCCAGCTGTATTCGTAACTGCCAGAACATCCATATTCCTCTTCAGAGCAACCTCAACCGCTTCGAGAACGTCTAAGCTTTCGCCTGATTGGGATATGGCCATCAGCAAGACTTTCTTCTGGAATCTTGCAGGCACCCAGCGTTGGAACTCCGAAGCCGGGATTATGCTCGTCATGAGATCCGTCAGATTCGAAAGCGCGTACTGGCTTGCCATCCCCGCGTGATAGCTGGTTCCGCTGCCCGTAATGTAGACGATCTCGTAGCCTTTCGACTTGATCTCTTGAGCTACCTGTCGAGTTCTCTCAACTTCCCCCTCAGTCGTTTTCCTAACAACAGTGGGTTCTTCGAAGATCTCCTTGAGCATGTGATGCGCAAACTCGCTGGGCAGCATGGTTTACTAGGAAGACACGGCGGCAGCTCTAAGATTCAGAGTAGTAGATTAACTCCTCAGTTTCCAGTCTTCCGTGCAGCTTCTCTACGGCTGCGTAGACATCCCCCTCTTTCTTTGCGCCAGTACAGACGAGCTTTCCGCTGGCGAAGAGGAGGATCACGACTTTTGGATCGTCCATGCGGTAGATTAGTCCGGGGAACTGTTCTGGCTCGTACATGGTCTTGCCTAATGTGAAAGCAGATTTTTCCAAGTCAATCATCCCGCCCAGATTGGCTGAGGCGACGATGTTCTGTATCTTGAGCTCGGGTTTGCTGATGATAACGATCCCGCTTTTTTTCAGCTCCCTGATAACCTTCATGACTGCGCCCCGGGCTTCCTTCTCGGACTTTGCGCCCGTGCAGACCATCTTTCCCGAGTTGAAGATCAGTGTAGCGGTTTTCGGCCTTTTCAATCTGAACACGAGACCGGGGAATTGTTCTGGACGATACTCGACCTCTGGGTAGCTTTTGACTACGGCTTTCAGATCGATTGCCTGGTTCAATGTTGCAGAAGCAACCACATTTTCTATCTTCACTTTGGCTTGGACTTTGGGCATGAAGCCATCCCTCTGATGGAGAAGCAAGTTCTGGGTTTATATACTTTATAAAGGATTTGACAGGTGCCATTTATACTTAATGGTTCAACCATCAGAAGTTCTTGCCTTACCAGGTTCCTCAATCGACTGGGGCTTTTTCGCGGCTTCTGACGAACCCATGAACTCCAGAAGGAAGAAGACAGCTATCAGAGAGATTATCAATGCCATTCTAAGGGTGATGCTGTAGGCGCCTATGTAGATCTTGGTCTCGTCAAGAAGCCTCAAAGCATATCCGAGAACGGGGATGGAGACCATCACCTTGCCGACAACGTCTCCTTCAGGAATCTTCCATCTCCACAGTTCCCAGTCGTTGTGGGTGTTTGCGTCTCCTTGGGTTACGAAATACCATGTTCCCGCCTCTCGAGACTTGTTAACAACCCTATGTACGACGTACTCGTCTGGGCTCCCAGGTTTCTTGAATACTACTACGTCGCCTACGGGCTTGGCTCCAGCGACTACATCGTTGCCGTTCAGTCCGCCTTGCACGATGAGCAGGTCACCCACTTTCAAAGTTGGTTCCATGCTTCCTGAAATAGGAGTGTGAAGAGGTCGGTTAGTCTTCAGGATTAACACAAGGGCTGCTTGAAGAACAAAGTTTGCCACGAGTACAAGCACGAGGAGTAGAACAGTTCTGATCATGCCGTTCTTCAGTAAGTCTCTTACGTCTTTGATCAAGGCGTCCTTCTTGGGTGGGCTGTTCATTTCTTCTGGTACTCCTAGTGTGACTTCATCTGGGCCGTTCGCTTAGGGACTAGACATGAACCCTCTTTCTTATTTAAACGTCTTGTGCTCTATACCGATTTTGGGTTACTCTCTTTTTATTCCAATGAAGCTGAGGAATTGTAGTCTACCTTAGAGCCTTTCTAGCGAAGGTCACGTAGCCAGTGTGCCCAGTCATCAACGTCTCCGGGCGGGTCTTTCCCCTTTCAGTTTGGATTCCTCTCAAGAGGCATTCGACTGTTTCGACGTTCACGAAGTTGTTCTCTCTCAGCGCCTCCGCGGTCTTGACAACCTGATCGATGGTTGGGCTGAAGGAGACTAGGCTTCCGCTTCCCTTCAACGCGGAGTACGCGTGACCGACGACAAGCCAAGGGGTTGCCATGTCCAGCACGACGGTGTCTAGGTCCTTCTCTTCAATCCCTTGGGTTATGTCCTTGTTCTTGAGTTCCACGTACTCGGCTATGGCCGCCTTTTCGATGTTCTTGGCTGCGGCTTGGACGAACTCTTCTCTGATCTCGTAACTGTAGACGCGACCTGACGGCTTCACGTAGTTAGCCAAGGCTGTCGTTAGGGCACCTGTTCCTGTGCCTGCTTCAGCTACTCTGCTTCCGGGCTTGATGTTGCCGAACATGATGATGAGAGCGATGTCCTTGGGGTAGAGTATCTGGGTTCTACGAGATGCCTTGAAGACGTAGTCCCGTATGTTGGGCTTAAGGGCAACGAACTCCACTTCCATATTGCTCTTTACTCGTGTGCCATATTCTTTCCCGACGAGGTCGCCGAGGCGCACGAGCCCCTTGTGTGTATGGAAATCCTTCGTCTTGTCCACCTTGACTAGGTAGCTTCTTCTACTGTCAAGAAAGAGGAGTACGTTGTCTCCTTCCCCAATGGTTTCTCCCAAGGATGCTCTATCTCCGAGTATGGTCCATCTAGTGAACGTACGTCAACCTTGTGTTAAGCCTTATGGTATTCGAAACTATTCCCCAGTTCTTTACGTAATCCATTAGATTTTCAGTAATCTAGGAGACGCTTCAACCGTTTTATGTTTGCGTTTTCAAAGGTTAGTGTATGCTTGTGTTCGTCTCTCTCGTTCTTAGAGCTCCTTCCATCCCATCAGCGGTGGTTCAATGCCCATTTGCCAGAAAAGTGCTATCAATTCGCCTCTATGATGCACTTCTTCTTCGAAGACATGAATTAAAACGTCTTCTACTGTGACTTCAATAGTTTCGTTTGCATCATTCGTTACGACATACTTCTTCTTAAGCCGATCAATAGATAACGAATTCAAGTAATCTTGCATCCTTTTTTCTACGTATTCCATACGAGCTCTAACATCCTGAAAGGCGCGGTATTCGTCGAATCCCTCGTAAGATGATTTTTCGTCCTGCAGAAAGTCCAGCCAATAATCTATTGCGCCCAAGGTATGGATGAATATATTTCTAAGGGAGTGGAAGCTTGCTTCTCGATTCTTAACAAACTCGTCCCAGGGAAGATTGGCAAGTGCTTCAAAATATCTGTGTCTCACTTTCTCATTGTATTCCAGAAGTTGCCTAACCTCAACCACTAAAATCACCATCATACAAGTGCATGTTTAAAGAGGCTGTTTGATTCGTCTATTAATCATTTCGCCTATTACCTAAGCAGGACAAACTTGCGATGTGCGTCAAAGATCTAAAACAGCCAAAGATCCAATTCAAAAAGAAAGAAGGGAGTTCGGGAGATGCCTCCACTACTAATCGATGCGAATCCTTTCCATCGAGAAGGGTTGGGTGCAGTTAGGCTTGAGTATGCGCCAAGAGAAGTCACGCGACTTCGTAGCTTCGCCCCACTTGGGGAAGGATGATCCGACTGTCTAGGTCTGCCATGAACTTGCTGAAAAGCACGGGGCTGGTTCCATGGATAGGAAAGATCGTTTTTGGCTTGGTTTTCCGCAATGATTCCCTTAGGCGCAGAGGGGTTATGTGGCCTGAGACGTGAACGTGATACTGCGGCAACCCGTAGTGTTCTAGCCAGTTCAGAAGCCTCTCGAAGTCGATCTCAGTCTCTTCGTTGAACGGCTCGGATGCTGAAAGGACATAGCAGCTCCCTGGCGAGGGTTTGATCTCCGTTAGTTCTCCTAAATCGTAGGAGGAGCACGCAAATATGACCTTTCCCTGTTCCTTCGCGATCTCTTGAGAATTAACCGTTTCACCAAGGTTCATCGCTTCCCGTTCCCAAAGGTAGTACTTGTCCTTTGCTTTCTGGAAGACCAGCAGGTTCTCGTCCTCGATCCTTGGAACGTCCAAGTGAGGATCACCGCTCAGCTTGCTGAGGAGGTACGCCTGTCTCAGAGTGACTACTAGCCGTCTACCATTCTCCACGGCGGTTTCGTAGAAGGATCTTAGTCGGTCAATGTCAGCGCAAGCAAAGTTCGCCAAGACCAAGCCAGTTGTACTTCTCACTATTTCGCTCAATTTCGCTCTCACCTCTTCTTCAGACGAAACTTCAGCGTGTGTCATGTTTGTGTTCTCTGTAATCGCGACGACCGGCTCAGCGTTTGCGGCTGTCTCCAGGAAGTCTTCGGTCAGGTTCGGCTTGTCGCCATGCATTCTGAAGTCGCCCGTATAGACCAGGGCTCCAGTTGATGTCTGTATCACGAAGCCGTAAGAGCCCGGGACCGAATGGTCAACGTGTATTGGTTCAACCTGCAATGAGCCGAGCTCAATTTTGTCGCCTGTACGAAAGGTTCTGAAGTTCAAGCCTTCAAGGTTGAACTCGAAACCGGAAGGCCGTATCTCACTGTAAGCATCAAGAATGGTAGCTGTTGTTGAGCCGCAGTAGACTGGTATCTCCTCCTTGACAAAGGACACGTAAGCCGCATGGTCCATATGAGAATGAGAGAGAATGACTGCGTCAACCTTGGGCTTCACGGGATCGAACCTGTAGACACCTTCCAGATCCGGCAGGATACCAAGCTCCAGCAACTCCTTCTCGCTTCTAGGTGACAGAAAAGGAGCGGAATAGTATTGACTTCTTAAGCGGAAGGACAATCCGTAGTCCAGTAGAACAGATATGTCCCCATCCTTGAGGAGAATCTTGTTCCCGCCGATCTCGTTCACACCTCCATGGAAGGTGACTGATGTCTTTCTCCTCAATCCCCTTGCCTCCGGCAGATAATCAGACAAGCTTTCGCATCGGTCATTCGTTCTAGTCTTCCGTCTTTTCGCCTTTCAGTCTTTCTCTGAACGTATTGAAGATTGCAGAGAGCACGTGTGGGGGCGTGAAGAAGAAGACCTTCACGTACTTCAGCGTCACAGCCTTCTTCATGTTCTCAACTCTCCCGCTGGCTTCCATGTATCCCTCGATGAACTCCCCCGCCATCATCCGAACGGAGTCAGTCGACAATAGAGAAGCGTGAAGTCCCGAGTAGAAAAGGAGCTCGGCAATGTCCCATGGCTGGTCGCCTCCCCTCTCTGCTTGTTCAAGGTCCACGAAGCATATTGTACCATTGGGCTTGACTATGATGTTCTCGGGTTTGCAGTCGCCTAGGGCAACGTCCAACTTGTGAACCTCAGCTACTGCTCTCCCAACCTGCCTAAAAGTCGCAGCGAGCTCGGTCACGTCTCGCTTGGACGAGCGGGTCTCTTCCGTGATTCTTGCGAGGTTTTCGCCTTCCACGTATTCTTGAAAGATCAGCCTCTCTTTGGGGCTCACATAGATGATCCGGGGAACGTTGACGCCGCGGCTGGAAAGACACTTGTTCAATGCATACTCTCTTTCCATCCTTGACTTTCCTAGAACAGCGAAACCTCGTGTGCCCAGAGCCCACAAAGCCAACGGAAACCATTTCCAGCCTAACCAGTTGCGGAAAACCTTGACGATGTATCTTTCTTCCTCATTATCTCTGTGGAGGCGTAGGGCATACACTGCGTTTAGGACGCCGCCCAGCTTCCTTATGTCCATTTTCAACTCTTGGCTATCGGGCACTGTTCTTCTCACGAAATCTTGGATCGTCATCTCATCTGAAAGGGATACAAGCCCCAAGGGCGTTGGGATGAACATGTGCTTCTTGGGGTCTTCCAGTTGAGGGACAAGGGTATCCCAAGAACTCCCTACATCAGGAAAATTCTTGGCGTACAGTCTGTAGTCCTCCATCAAGGAACGCATCATCTTAGGAAAGGCTTCTAAGCTATAACGGAGCACGCTACTTCGTACAACCTTGAGTAGGCTGACTACGCGCAGCTTCCTCCTCCGCGTCGAAGTGACATACTTTTCCTCGATCCTGATGTACTCGTCGGAGAAAGACACAAGTCCTTCCAGAGCGACGGACTCGAGGGCTGCTCTGAACCCTTTCATCATCGATTCCCGGTTCTTCTCTCTCAGTCCACTGTTCAGTAAGTTCTGGAACCTGTAGGCAACAGGTGGGTAGAGGGCGGCTTTCCGGGCCATCGCCTCGAACATGAAGTATTCTGGCTTGATCAAAAGCTCGCTACTCATGTAAGGATATTCCAGAACTAGGTTAGTGAGAATCTCTGTTACTATGCGCTTTTTGGCTTTCACCTCTCGCTCCCACAGGAAAGCGCTACCAACAAGTGGTTCATATGGGGTGAGCATGTTCTCGACGAGGAGCCCGCCGAGCCAGTCTCTTTCGACATCTCTTTCGAAGGTCTTTTGGTCAACAGCCAAGAGGGAGACTGCTCCCTCTTTCAGCGGTTTAAGCTGGTGTCTCAGCATCAACCTCGGCGAACCCGCAATCAGAACAACGCCAATATCGCTTTTTTCGTCGGCGTACCCCCATACGTGCGGATCTGAGACCGCCACTGCAATAACGTTGTGAGGAGCCGCCACTTGCCGACACACATTCAGAATCTGGCTTTTCACAGCGTTGTCCAGATCACGACCCACTCAGGCACAGTCCCTGAAAGCCTACCAGAATCTACACTGACTTTCACCTATTAACCAATTCGGTTCACATAGACCCAACGAAAGGAGGCAACGCATTACTCTGCGCCCAAGGGATTTTGCATCGCTTGTCAGACCATTCTCTATTTAAGCGCAGTGACTCTCTTTCCTCTAATGTTGAAAATGGAACGCCGACTCGTTGCCGAAGCGGTAATGACTCGATTCTGGATGCCGGGCGACGATTACCTCGAAGTCACAGTGGAAGCTGCCAAAGCAAACCTAGAGGATGGAGACATTCTGGTGGTCTCGGAGAAGGCGCTTTCCGTCGCCAAGGGACGCATAGTAGACGAGAGCAAAGTGAAGCCGGGGTTCGTAGCTCAGATTCTAGCACGTTTCTGGATGCGTAGCATCTGGGGATGGTTCCTTGCGTCTGTCTGCCACTTGAAGACTGAAAACATCAAGAGGCTGCGCAACTATCCGTTGAGGGAAGGAAGCGCTCACAAGCAGGTTGCTCTGTGGTACGCCAGTTTCCCACAAGCGTTACAGTGGGGTTCAGAAGGCGGCATAGATGCCAGCAACTTGCCATATTCCTACGTGAGCCTGCCTCTTAACGATCCGCAGCAGGTTGCGGAAGAGCTATGTCTGTGCTTAAGAGAAAGATTAGGAAAGAAGGTCACAGTCATGATTGTGGACACAGATAAGACATATTCGTTCGGAAGCTTTCATTTCACACCACGGCCAAAACCCATAGAGAGCATTCACTCCTTATTCGGAGTTGTCGCCTACATTGCTGGAAGAATGCTGAGGCTGGAACAGAGGTCAACACCCCTAGCCATAGCTGGGTCAAGGATAGATGTAGACCTAGCTTTGGACCTGGCTGAAGCTGCTCACAGGTGTCGAGGTTCAGGAGCAGGGCTCACCGTCTGGGATATGGCAGAAACATTCGGAGTGAACCTAACGCAAGTGACATGGACGATGCTTCAAAGTCTGAGACACAAGCCCCTCGCAATCCTAAGAACCAACGGACCAACTGCGCACTTCCAAGAACACAAGGTTCCATCATCAAAACTGAAACACTCAGATCAGAAGCAAGACAGAAGCAGGTCAGTACTGTCCCAAGGAGCCGTCTCTTCTAGCCGCGTCATACCCCAGCTTGAACACGTATAAAGCCAGTGGGGTCGCTATCGCTATGAAGACTATTAAGCTGACTAAGTCGCTGAAGACAGCGGGCGAAGTCAGATCTTGGCTAGCCTGAAGGGATCGTCGAATCCCGTCTAGGGAGTAGGTTAAGGGGAAGATTCTTCCAACCCATTCTAGGTACCATGGCAAAAGCTTCAACGGGTAAAACACGCCCGAGACGAGCTGAGTCATCCACGAGAATGCCCAAGTCAAGGGGTTTCCCTGCTTCGTCTTCATTATGACGCCAGCGGATAAGACGCCTATGGCCATGTGGCTCGCTATCAGAAGGGCTGAGAGCACGATAGCCGAGACTCCGGACGCTGGACTGACGTAGAAGCTCGCTCCGAGCAAGTACCCCATCAACAGAGAGATGAACAGAAAGGCTGAGGAGACGATAAAGAAGAAGCATGTCTCGCCTAGAAGGAATGTTTTGAAATCAGTTGCGGACGACAGGACTGTCTCCAATGTGCCGTTGGTCTGCTCCTCCCGCACGCTCATGTTTATGCTCTGGACCGCGAAGAAGACGTATTGTTGGAAGGCTATGCCTATCAAAGCGAAAGTGAAGTATCCGCCAGCAATGTAACCTGCTTCATAAACCTGCTGCGGAGACGTGATCAAGGAGAACAGGTAGTAGGTTGCCACAAAGATGATGATGCCTGAAATGTCTAGAGTAAGCCAGAACTTGTACGTCCACCATATCTTGAAGTCCCTAGCAATGAACGAGGCTACGATCTGGTGGGTAGGCGTCGGCCTGCGAGGCGTGTCTTCGGACAAAAGCTTCACTATCTGGTCAGAGTCCATCCCTGAACTCTCCTAGTAAGTCGCAACTGTTCCCTCATACCTTATGCGGTTGACCCCCCACTTGAACACCTTTAGTCCAGCGGGGATGAAAAATATCGTGTAGATCAGGAGGACAATCATGTCGCCGACAACGCTGGGCGTAAGAAGAGTCGCGCCCAAGAGAAGGACCTTGCGGGCCGCATCCAGAGCGTAAGTGTACGGCATAAGCCAAGCGAGCACCCACAGAACTGGGTAGTCTTGAAGGTAGTTCAACGGAAAGAGGACGCCGCCCAGAAACTCGGTTACGCTCGCAAAAAGAAACGCCAAGGGGTCGCCTTTCTTGTAGACCAAGATTATCCCAGCTGCCATTATTCCGATGCCAGCGTAGCTCACGATCATCATCAGAAGGATGGCAATGAATGAGAGAACTGTCCCAATATTGATCACAAAGGATGCCCTGAGAACATGCACGCCGATCAACAGTGCTCCGATCATGAAGTATGCGCTTACAAGGAAGCCTCGGATGGACTGTCCTATAATGTAGGACTTCAGGCTGATCAACGAAGATATGATCGGCTCAAGCGTCCCTTCGCTGATCTCATGTTGCATTGAGTGGCTTATCCTGCTCGTGCACATCCAAAGGTAGTTCGCGGTCGCCACGCCGACTAAGGCGAAAGCCAGCCAGTCAACAGTCCCATAGCCAGCCTCAACAACCCGTTTGGCGTCAACCTGAAGACCCATGAAGGAGTACATGGCAACAGACGCAAGCGTGCTTAATGTCTCGGTTAAGACCCAACTCCTGTATGTGAGGAACATCTTGAAGTTTGCCCAGAAGACAGCCCAGACATGCGTCATGTTCGAGGACGCACGTACGGTATCTTCCCTGAACAAGGCGACTAGTTGTTCAGTGTTCACGTTTCTCCCTCTTTCGTCAGTTTCACGAAGATATCCTCGAATGTGGGCTCAGCTTTGCGAATCGCTGAAACCTTGACGCCTAGTGAATGGAGCTTTTCAGCTATGGTGGGAATGGCTTCGTGCTCGTCCTCAACTTGCAGGCGGATGATAGAGCCGTAGGAGTTGCTCTTGGTCTCAATGACCGTTTTGACAACGGGCAGTGGTGTCAGACCCTCGACAATCTTGTTTGGGTTGGCGGCTTCCTTCAACTCAACCTCGACGGCCCGTACGTCCCTCAACATCTCCCTCATCTCGGAAGGGCTGGAGTCGGCTATGATCTTGCCACGTCTCATTATGGCAACCCGCTCGCAGAGCTGTTCAACCTCGAACATGTTGTGGCTCGTAAAGATTATCGTTTTCCCGAGTTCCGTGTTGAGCGCCTTCAGCAATTTACGCGTGTCGACAGCACTGATCGTGTCCAACCCGATGGTCGGCTCATCCATGAAGAGGATCGGAGGGTTGTGAAGCAACGCCCTAGCAAGCATGACCCTGACTTTCATGCCGGTTGAGTACTCTTTGACGAGCTTCTTTCGGTCCTCAGTCAACTCGAAGAACTCGAGAAGCGCATCGATCCGAGCCTCAGCTGCGTCCCTTGGGACATTCTGAAGGTAAGCATAGAACCTAAGGTTATCCTCTGCGTTGAGCCGCCAGTAAAGAGACCGTCCGCCAGTTTCACCGTGAAACCATCCGAAGCTACTCCTGACTGCATAAGGCTCCTTTAGAACGTCATACCCATTAACGTTGGCTGTGCCCTCTTCTGGCAAGATGATGGTACAGAGCATTTTTATGAGAGTAGTCTTGCCAGCCCCATTAGGTCCAAGAAGGCCGAAGAACTCTCCCTTCTTTACCTTTATGTTGACACTGTCCACTGCCCTAACGGTGTGTTTCTTGCCTTTCTCCTTTGCTTCGAAGACCTTTGAGAGGTTGAAAGTCTCAACAGCATAATCCAAGGGTAAGCCCTCCGAGCTGAATGCTTCGACGGCGCCTACAACCGGCACATTGTGAACTAGAAATTCTAAGCGACTCATTTATATGCGACGCCGGGTCCCAGAGAACAAGGCTTCTTCACCGTCTCTGTGTAGGCGCAATAGAGAACTGGAGAAGCATATTTAAGGTTTACTGAGGCAACGGTATAGGCAAGCAAGCTATAAATGATGTACTGCATCTATCTTATGGATTGAGAGCTAGAGCTAGACATCACGAGACCGTGTCAAGGATGTGCCTGAAATGAAGGAAAGGAGGAAGATGCTGGCCGCAAGGGGCAACTTGGCAGACAGAATATCTGAGATTGCTGCTCGAAGAGGAACACTGTATGATTTTGTAAACGACGTTTTAGAGCAGGCTGTAAGAGCTGAATCTCTTGGCCTGTCGCTTAAGGATGTCTTGGACAACGTCTTGCTCATCAATGCTGCAAGGGATGCTGGATTCACGGTGATTCCTGAAAGGATTGTCCGTGAACTGATCGAGGACGCCTACGAGAAGGTGGGGAAACGTAAAATGACGGAAATATGGTATGAAACTGGCAAGTGGTATGGGAATTATTATGAAGACTTGGCTAGGTTCGAGAACTCAATCAGAAGCTTCTTCTGGGACATTTCTGAGTTTGGGATAGATGTGCGAGGTGAACGTGCAGTTCTCACGTGTCTGAGCTCAAAGTTTTCTGAGGCCTATACCGAGCTATTTAGCAAGTTCTTGGAGGGAGCTTTGAACGCGTTCGGTTACAATCTTAACGAAAGTGAGGTTTCGAAAGGGATAATAAGCCTGAAGCTTGTGAAGTCGAAGGTTGAATGATGTTCAAGGATCGTTCCAAAGAAAAGAGATTGGTAAGAGCTCCGAGTGACCTAGTCTCCAAGCTGAACGAGG
Organism: uncultured Candidatus Bathyarchaeia archaeon; assembly: GCA_964465575.1. Classification (GTDB taxonomy): domain Archaea; phylum Thermoproteota; class Bathyarchaeia; order Bathyarchaeales; family DTEX01; genus CAYXIF01. The sequence continues at coordinate 14,002 of CAYXIF010000031.1, forward strand.
CAGCTAATAGGCAAGGTAAGACCTTTTACAGTTACATCACAGAAATCTTCGAACAGGCTGTCAGAGCTTACGAGATGAGGCGCAGCCTAAAAGAGATTGTGGACGGCTATGAGGTACTTGAGGTTCACAAAGAAGCGGGGACAGTCTTTGCGCCCAGGGACATTCTGGAATTCTTGCTTAGAGAAGTCCAAGATGAGAAAGATGAGACACTGCAGCGACTCTGGTATCAAAGCGGAAGATGGTACGGAATCTATTTGAGAAGTAGATCGGATAGTCCAGTTGATGCTTTTGTTCGTTTGTTGCAGGAGGGGAGATGGGACCTCACGGAAGTGACTTTGAGACAAGTCGAAAAGGGCCTTGACCTCAAGTGTGTCTCAGCTTTTCTCTCGCAAGAGCGTAGCATGTGTCTCCAGAAGTTCATTGAGGGCGCGATGAGCTCGCTAGGTTATAGGTCACAGAAAAACGAATGCTTCCAGGGAATCATACGCCTTAAGTTCACTCTCTCAGAATCCTGATCGCTGTTGTAGACCCTTTGACTTCATGTGAGCTTTCTGCGCCCACCTATCTCATTGTCGGCTATCCCAGAACAGATTGGTAGAAAATTCCGCTTGCACTTTTGTTCCCTGCTTACCACCTTTATATATTCTCATGTTAAGATTGGATATGTATCCATAATATGGCTTTTAACACTTAAGCTTGTTGTAGACAAAAAGTAACATCTGTTAACACAAGACATAAATACGATTTTAGACGACAATTCTACCACTGACCAAAAAGAAGGAAAGGAAAAATGCACAAACTAGCCAGAAGAATCTCTCTTCTCTTAGTGGCACTTCTAGCAGTCTCAGCATTAGTAGCACTGCCAGTCAGCGGTTCAACAGGCAACATCCTCATCGAAGTCACAACAGCCCCAAGTCCCCCCAAGAGTATGAAAATCGGCGAGACCGTGAACCTGTACTTTGGCGGCGTGATATGGTCTGGTGGATCAGTCGACCTCTACCTAAGCAAGGACGGTTATGCGTCACTTACAATCCCAGGTGACGTTCGCTATGGACCAACTTTCAGCGTAGCCATAATCACGAACCAGTCAGTATATACCGGCTATTCAGGTTACAGCGTTGGCTTCAAGTGGATCAATGGAACAATACCGACAACCCTAGAGATTCCTGGAGGGAAATACTATGTCAAAGCATTTGACGGCGCCACAGCAGCTGTTGCTGTGACAGACAACTACATTACGCTTCTAGCCTCTTTTGAGGTTACTCCGGCTTCTGGGCCGGGAGGAGCAGCGCTTGAACTGAAAGGCTATGCGCTACCCGCGAACGACTATGCAAACTTGAGCTACGACGGCACAAAGATTATTGACCTATACCAGGCCAATGACAAGGGCCGGTTCGTCTACACAATGACCGCCCCAGACAAGCTCGGAAACATGGCGCCAAGTCCTCCCACATGGTGGGAGAACGTATCCTTCACAACACTGACCTTCCAGATGGTGGTGAACAGCACAGCTCAGACTGAAACGAAGACTTATACTGAGTATTGGAGAGGCTTGAAGCAGGTCAAGGGGGTCACTGGGGTACTAGCACCGGTAGGCGAGCTCTACGGAAACCTGACAGACTTTGGCGTCTCCTATGGCGTCCAGGTCAAAGTTCAGGGCTCCATTATCATCGCAGGCAAATGGTTCTACCCCGGAACGGCAACGCTCTATTGGGACAAAGCAACATTGATGGGCACAACGACGGTTAACGGCACAGGGTTCTTCAACACAACTGTTACAGTTCCAATATCCAAGAAGGGTTCACACAACATTACTATTGCCGATACGAAGGCTGTGTTCATAATCTGGGTCGAAGTAATCCCAACACTAATCCTTGACCCAACGAAGGGAGTTGTTGGGACAACGGTCACAGCAAATGGATACGGATTCCCAGCTCCACCCACCAACGTGACAATCCAGTGGGACTACACTGACGCCTGCATTACCCCCCCAGTAGTGAAGAACATGACCTATGTCCTGACCGACGAGAACGGTCACTTCATGGGCACATTCACTGTTCCCGCAACCGTAGGCGGCTCACATACGGTCAAGGCAATAGCAAATGACACAGCAGCGACATTCGCCACCGCAACCTTCACAGTCCTCGGAACGGTAACGGTGTCTCCCGCCCCGGTCACAAACAACGGCACTGTCGTAACCATAACTGGAAGCGGATACGCGTACAACGCATTGTACACTCTGCTACTTAACTCAAAGAACTACTATACCGCATGGCAGTATGGGATTCCGGATGGCGTTCCCAGTTGGGACCCAGAAACCGCTTTCTGGAGGCCAAACTGTACAGGACACTTCGTGCTGAAGGTTGTGGTCGACGCAAGCTTCAGGCCAGGGGTACATTCGGTATCACTATACAAGTCTAAAGAACCATGGCCCCTTGCCTTACCAGAGCTTGACACTTATGTCTTGTTCACAGTAGAGGAACCATCAAAGATCGATGAGATCCTGAACCTACTGAAAAGCGTCAACGCAACAGTAGTGAAGATTGACGGAGCTGTCGCCACAGTAAAGACAGACGTAGGAACAATAAAGGGAACAATAGTGACGATCGACGGCAACGTAGCCACAATAAAGACAGACGTAGGCCTGATCAAGGCTGACGTTTCACTCATCAAAGCCGACGCAGCAGCCGCCAAGACCTCCGCCGCTTCCGCGGCCACAGACGCCGCAGCCGCCAAGACCCAAGCAGCAAGCGCCGCAACAGCAGCTACTGCCGCACAGACCGCAGCCCAGCAGGCCGCATCAACAGCAACCACCACTTCAACGGCTGTGTACGCAGCCATAATCCTAGCACTGATAGCCGCAATAGCCTCAATCGTAGCTGTCATCACACTACAGAGAAAGATAGCGGGTTAAAACCCCCAAAATCCCTTCCCTTTTTTTATTCTTCCCGGCAACGAGGGAATTCCCTTTACGTTTATGGCCTCAAGCAAGTGTTCCGCCACATGCACAAGTCCGGAACCCTACCGTTGCGAAGAACATGCACGCTAGCACCTGAGAAACTGACATGACGGTCTAAAGTCTGAGAAACAGCCTTCTCATAGACGTCCGTTGGAATAGAAAAAGCATTTAATCAAGCAATGAGTGAGTTTCTTCTATACTGACCAGTTCGGGGCGGAACCAGAATAGCTAGGCAAAGGCGTTACCTCCTTCTGATAATGTTGTGCGTCCTCTCCTTTTCAGCAGCCTTCAGTTTAGCCGAAACTAGCCTCAGGTTGTATGCTTTCACGAATACTAACTGCCAAAGCTGCGTCCAAGAACTGCAGCCCTTACGGAACCTGTACGGGGACAAAGTCACTGTGTACAACGTCCAAGAGAATGAGTCAGCCGCACGGTACAGTATGATCGTCGGCCTAGTTTCGGGAACTCCAATCTTGCCTCTTGTCGGCATGTTCAGAGATGGAAAACTGGCAGCCGTGGTCTTCGGGTTTCACTCTGAAAGCGACTGGAGGACAATCGAAAGGGCACAGCACAATGGCGTAGCTGTATACTCCAACCTTTACAGCATGGGTGGCATCTTACACGACAAGATCATAGAGGACCGAAACACAACGACACACATTGCTAGACTCTTCACTAATAGCACTGCTGACGAACTGACGAATATTCCTAGAGACCTAATCACTCTTCTTCCACTAATAGCATCGGCTGCAGCGATTGACGCTGTGAACCCCTGCGAGTTCTTTGTGTTGACAGTCTTCCTTTCGATCGTTTATTTCCGCAGCGGAAGAAAGGCTCTCTTGAAGGCAGGAATAGCATTTTCAACGGCGATCTTCATAGCGTACTACCTGATGGGCCTAGGGCTTATGAGACTGGTCACCGTAGTCCAAGAGGTAAGACTGCTTGTGGTAGTTCTAGGCTTCTTCGTGGGGCTTCGAGAGATTCTGGGAACTCTACTGGACAGGAAGATCAAGCGTGTGCCGAACCTACTTTCAGAAAGGCTATCTTCCTCCTTAAGAAGAGCGTCGGACAATCCCTTAACATCCTTCGGCATAGGAGTCTTGACAACCCTGTTGCTTCTCCCATGCACATCAGGACCATACTTCATAGCGGCAAGCTTGATAGCCAATCTAGAAGGCTTATTTGAGGGCCTACTGCTCCTTACCGTCTACAACAGCATAATCATCACGCCTTTCCTAGCGATCACTATAGCCATCTACACCCTGAAGCTCAGAACAAGCGACCTTAAGAAGTGGTCAGCCCAAAGACAGAGATGGCTGAACCTTGCAGCTGGATTGCTGATGATTCTCCTAAGCGCCTACCTCTTGTCAACAGTTGTACTATGAACTGATCACACATTTCATGGATCTGGCTCAGCTACTGTTGTTTGTTTCGGTTTGCTTTCGAAGGCCACTTCGATTGTCTTTTTGCTTCCCCTATGGTTCCAGCCGTTGCGAGTTGTTGGTGTCATCTTCGCAGTTTGCGAGTTGAGCGTCTACACGCCACTGGTTGCACCGCGTCGAATTCCAACAAAAAGCCTAAACAGCAAGTCTTGTCTTGCAGACCCGTCCTTACCTGTACTTTGATCTACGACCAGAAATAAGAAAAGAAGACTCAGAAGTACAAGAACAACGATCTCTACTAGGTTCCACCTTCACAGAGCTACCAGACAGACTGGCCAAGGCAAGTCTCATCGAAGAGTGAAAAAGGTGCACCGCAAAGCGGATCCAGAGAGCGGAGCAAAGGAAGACTCACTCCAACAGACCTTGCAGACCGATCGATACTCCTCCTTCCGTACTATGCTCCCTAGAAGAATGCGTGAAACGTATGGATAGCAAAGGTCTTTCCGCTTATGCTTGGCTCATATCCCATATTTTCGTGAATTCCGCTTCGTAGGTGCCTCCAATGAAGGCGCTGCTAAGCACGATCAAGTTCTCGTTGTTGAAGGTATCCGCATCGGTAGTCCAGTCCATGCTCCCAGTTAACACAATCTTGCCGTCGATGATCATGACTTTCTCATTCATCTTCTTGCCATTTGTGTCAATCCTGACCGGTATCCCGAACAACCTCAGTTTATCGTATCGGCTCAGTGGGGTTACCTGTTCTGCTTCAAAGACCACTTTGACATCGAGGCTTCTGTTATAGGCCTGTAACAAGGCATTCGCAATTGGGTCTGAAGCGAAGCAGTACGTAAGAACATGAATGCTGACGTTTGCCCTGCTAATCCAGTTGATTATCTGGCTCTCGCAGCCACCTCCAGGACTGAAATATATACCTAGAACCTTGAAGTCCAACTGCTCCATCTGCTGTTTGAGATTTGCTATCTCTGACTGCAATGTCAGTATTGTCTGTGTGAGACCCAAGATTTCGCTGTTCTTACCTGTGACTTGTTCCTCAAGCCATGTTATCTTTGCCTGCAGCTCAGCGATCTTCTGTTCTTTTTCAACAATCTGACCTTGAAGGCCAGAGATCTGGCTATCTTTGGCAGCAACTGTCAGCGCCAACTCTGCGCTCCTGTTCTCAACCTCCTTGACCAAGACGGCTATCTGTGTATTCTTCGCATCTAACTCAGCTTGAAGGCTGACTATCTGCTCTTCTAGGCTGCCGATCTTTGTTTCTGCTGCTCCCAAGAAACCCCATGGGCTACCATACACCAGAAAACCCAAGATCAGACCGACAATCCCTGCCACTCCAATCACTAGGCGTTTCAAGAGTAGAGTCTTCTTTGACTGTGTGCTCATTCTTCAACCGACCCTCAAAAACTCTCCAAGTTGTGCGTATTTAACGATGATGAACATGTAAGCTATGCTATGCATATTTATTGATTATTCAGTCCAGCAAATCCAAGGCTTTCGGGACAACGCAGACCTGCTTATGAAGGGTACGCAGAGGACAATGATAAAGGCGAAAGGGGAGATCTTGAGTCAGAAGGAGTTTAGGACTGGCAAAGAGAACCATCAGCTGATCCAGTGTGCGATAGAGGTAGGAAAGAAGATTCGGAATAACGAAAGGATTGGGTCTGAGGTGCCCGCCGGACAAAGGCACGAGTCGAACATGCTCAGCATTTAGACGCAGAGCCGACTCTCCCCGACCAAACTATTATTGAATTGAAGGTCTTAATGTAACTTGTGGAAAACTGCCGCAGAAGCGTCTTCCCCAAGACATGAAAACCCATGACTGCAAGAAACTATCGTAAAGGATGCCTCACAATTCTCTGCACATGAGCTGGAATGTCTGTGAATTCTCTTGCCTGCTGCGAAATCATGCAGCTTTCGCAGCAAGCTTGTTAAGGATTCTTCAACGAAATCCCTGTTCTGCCAAGGATTCTTCAATATTCAGTAACTTCGATTGTTGACTTCAAAGTTTCCAAGCTTTTCCGTTGAAGTTTCATAAGTATTTAAGGAAAATTTTTTTTTCTGCGCACAGTGTGAAAAGAAGTCTGGGTCAGCAGCCGCTTCGACAA
>CAYXIF010000032.1:0-16042 GCA_964465575.1 uncultured Candidatus Bathyarchaeia archaeon
GAAGTCTTCCGAAGCGGCTGCTGCTTCTACAGAGGCAAGGGCAAAGTCTTCTACTTCAGACCAGGACATGAGTCCTTTCCTATCTACAGAGACCCCAACGTTCTTAAGGTGATTGAGAACGCCTGTCGCTGGGCGGCACCAGTCCAAAGACCTAAACCACTCACCATACCACGAGCCATCAACGTGAACCCCCTCGAACCGCTCCTGTAACCTCTTGCTCTTCTTTCTCCTGAGCCTTCGCCTAAGATATCTCAGCTGTGCATGATGGCTCGATAGGATTCGTTGTTACTCTTATAGGTCAGGGAACCGATACTAACTATCAGATCAAGTTGGTCTCCTTGCCCGTTGGCGTCTTCAAGGACAGAAACAAGCTCTCTCCATACTACATCCCGAAGCGGCTTCCGCATAGAGATCAACAGATGACCTTTCTTCACTCCATCTACGGGGCCGCTCTGAAAGACGTAAAGAGGGTGTACCCGAGGTTCACGCAGATAATCGGCGGCACTGGTAGCGGAAAGACCTGCACAGCAGTCAAGTTCGGTGAACAGGTCACAGAGTATGCCCGGAAGCAAGGTGTCAACCTGAAGTATGTCTACATAAACTGTAAGGTGGATGGAGCGACCCGTTACGTTCTGTTCGGGAATCTCGTCAAGAAAGTGGCCCCCGAAATCTCGACGAGAAGCCTAAGCCCAGAGGAGATGATCAGGCAGCTCGTTGAGTACCTGAAGGCTGAGGAACTATTCCTAATAATCGCCTTCGACGAGATAGACTATTTCATCCAAACAAACCCGAGGGAACATGTAATCTACGACTTGACACGAATAACGGAGATGAGCCCCGGCGAACCTTCTCCGGTGATCGGTGAGATATTCATAGCCAGATCACTTAGATGGCATGAAAGACTAGAACCTGGGGAACGGTCAACCCTTGGAATGGGCATAATGGAGTTCCCAAGATACACAGGCATTCAAGTGAGGGAGATACTGGAGGACCGGGTTAGTGAAGCCTTCAAGCCAAGCGCCATCGGAGAAGACACACTAGAACTAGTAAGCGACGTGACCGCGAACCCGCCGATCAATGGCGACATACGCGTCGGACTAGACCTCCTGTACTACTCAGGGAACCTTGCTGAGAACCAAGGAGCAGGCAAGGTATTGCCAGATCACGTTCGTAAGGTCTACAGCGAGACCAACCCTGTCATCACGACCGAGGACATAATGAACCTCGATGACGCCGGCAAACTAGTCCTTCTGGCGCTGGTTCGAACCTTGAGGACGAACAAGGCTGCCTACGTTGGGCTACGAGACCTGCGGCGAAGCTATGAGGTCGTATGCGAAGAGTTCAACACTGAACCAACCCAAAAGTTCGAAGAATACGTGCAGGACCTTGCCTACAGGAACATAATCGACGTTAAGTCTCTGACCGAGATCGGAATCTCCGGAGCATCGCTCACGGATCTTGAGAAGTTCCTAAGCAACCTCATGCAAAGGCTGAGGCAGGGGCTAAATGAAAGCTAAGGATCGAAGCGTCTGGAAGCAACTTGAGCTCGGGTTTGGTGGAGGGAGCAAGTTCAGGGTTTTGCTGCACCTAGCCCTGAACCCCAAGGAAGCCTTCACGAAGTACGCCTTGGTCAAGGCCACGGGACTGCGAACGCCCTCAGTCGAGAGCCAGCTCAAGACTCTCGTCGAGCTAGGTTGGGCCAAGGAGTACTCTTTCACACCCAAAACATACCAAGTGAATGCTGAAAGCGAAATTGTCAAGCTCATCCTCGAGCTCCTTCAAAGGGCAAGGTATACTGGGAGCTAGGACAAGTCTTCCAACAATACACTGGGCATCGGCACCCTAAGCCTGGCGATTTGGAGGGCCGTAACAACAGACCGAGATATTCATGCTCTGTGCGAGGCTCCGAACGTCAAGCTGCCACCTCTCTGGAAGCAGGATCTCCCATGAGCGCGAACCCGTCGAGCCGCGCCTCTTGCCACCACCCCGGCTCCAGCATTCATTCTCGCGAAGCAGCGCGCCACGAAACAGCCAAGGACCCTTGTCCATGGCGTTGGAACGAAGGATGACCACCCTCCCCCTCCCCTCGGCTTCACCGATTTCTTAAATACTGATTGTAAGAGCTCTAAGCGGACGAGAGAGGGAAATCAATGAAGAGAAGAACCAGAATGAGTCAAGAGATGGACGAAGCAGAGCCTGAGCTGCCGGAGCCCAAAAGACTAGGGGAGGAAACCTGCTCAAACCCGTGGAATGGCAAATGCACAAACACTGACATAGCGCTCTACATCATGTTCAAGGGAATCCGCCTCCCCATCTGCAGAAGATGCTGGGAGGTCATCTCGTCCAAGGACACTGAATGGGTGTATGATTGATGTCGGACGACCTTGAATCGCTTGACGGTGTCGGCTCCGCAACAGCGTCGAAGCTCAGAGCAACGGGCTACACGACGATTGAAGCGGTCGCAGTCACTCCGCCTCTTGAGATCATGGAAAAAACGAACCTAGGCTTCAACACGATACTCAAGATCCAAGAAGCCGCTAGGCAGATGATAACCACAGACTTCAAGACGGCCAAGGAGTTCTACGAGAGAAGAAAAAACATGAAGAAATGCACAACAGGCAGTAAGAAGCTCGACGAGGTTCTCGGCGGAGGTATTGAAACCCAAGCCCTCACAGAGTTCATAGGCGAGTTTGGCTCAGGCAAAACCCAGATATGCCTAATGCTTGCGGTCATGACCCAGCGCTCCTATGACAAAGGAGGCCTTGAAGGGAACGTCGCCTTTATTGACACCGAAGGAACCTTCAAGCCCGAACGTGTGTACCAGATCGCCTCGGCGCTTGGAATGGACCCTCAGACCGCAGCAGCCAATATCTTCGTGGCGAGAGCCTACAATAGCAGTCACCAATGCCTCTTGATCGACAGGCTATTCACCCTCTGCCCCGAGAACAACGTCAAAGTCGTCGTCGTCGACAGCATGATCAGCCACTTCCGAGGAGAATACTTGGGACGCGAAAACCTATCAGACAGACAACAGAAGCTAAACCAGTACCTGCATAAGCTTGTCAGACTGTCTGAGGCCTACAATCTAGCAGTAATCCTGACTAACCAAGTTCAGGCGAACCCAGCAACCTTCTTCGGAGACCCAAACAGACCAGCCGGAGGGAACATCATGGCTCACGCCTGCACCCACAGAGTCTACCTCCGCAAAGGAAGCAAGGGCGTCCGAGTGGCAAGAGTGATCGATAGCCCATGCCTTCCCGAGGCCGCAATCAGGTTCCTAATAACCGAGAAAGGGATAGAAGACACAGAGGACGAGGAAGAGAACGAAACGGAATAGCCCAGTCGTCTAGCCCGTTCTGAGTATGTTGAAACCTGAGGCTCTCCTAAGCCTATTCATTACGGCTAGACCCAAGCCTTTGGGCGCCACCCCCTCAGCAACGATCACATCAACCCCCTCTTCGTCGAACTCCCGCAAAAGTCTGAAAAGGTTTCTCGCTGCACCAGCCAAGTCCTCTCTGCTTCCGATGGACTTTACCACGTCAGCCTCGTACTGAGGTTCGCTCTCATCAGTACCGAGAACAGCGACTTTCTTCCCCAACCTCTTGTAGTCGTACACGAGTTCCTGAACCTTCCTGACCACTGATTCGGGGCTTCCTTCGACCACTACGACCTCAGCATTTGGCGAATAATGCTTGTGCTTCATCCCTGGAGAACGAACCTTGGCAAGACGAAGGCTCTTTTCAGCCAAAGCTGCTGGGTGCAACTCAACTCTGCTTAGCACCCTTTTGAGATCTTCGAAAGGCACGCCGCCAGGTCTTAGGAGCTGAGGCGGGTCGGATGTTAGGTCGAGGACCGTTGATTCCACACCTACCCTCGTATATCCAGCATCTAGGATGATGTCAATCCTACCGTACAAGTCCTGCTTCACATGCTCAGCCGTGGTCGGGCTAGGCCGCCCTGAGAGGTTGGCGCTCGGCGCTGCTATTGGCACACTAGACTCCTTGATCAGCGCTGCGGCAACCTGACAGCTCGGCATTCTTATGGCCACAGTGTCAAGGCCCGCCGTTGTCGCCATAGGCACGACCTCAGAAGCCTTCAGAACTAGGGTCAAGGGGCCTGGCCAGAACTCGTCCATTAGGCGCTTCGCGGTCTCTGGAACATTTGCCGAGAGCCTATAGACCTCTTCCCTGTTGGCAACATGCACGATTATGGGGTTATCCAGTGGTCTTCCCTTGGCGGCATAGATTGCTGCGACCGCTTTGGGGTTCAAGGCGTTCGCCCCAAGACCGTAAACGGTCTCAGTTGGGAACGCTACTAAGCCGCCCCTTTGAATAACTTCAGCGGCTGCCCTGATCTTGGCCATTTCCGGTTTTTCGGGGTTCACTTTGAGTATGATCGTCTGCTTCAACTTCCGCCACTTCTCGTCGAGTCCAATGGATCAGGTCCGTCAACTCTTCAGTACAAGTATTCAGCTACTGCTTCCTATAGGAGCTCGCTTCTGAAAAACCTTTATCCAAAGGAACTGCTTAGAGCTCTCTTGCGTAGGGTGTCTTTGATGCATAGTCAAGCCACAATGAACAGAGCCGGGCCATTCCCCTTCCTCTCCAAATATACAGGCCTAGAGGCTGTGGTGGCCGATCACGAGCTGGCAGCACTAGGGGACGCGTATGTGAATTTCGTCTATTCCTTGGCCTTATCCGAGAAACTGGGGAAACCCGTAGGCAGGAAACTGGACAGCTCCACGTTGGCATCCGCTCTGAAAAGGGCCGGTCTCCGCAAGATCCTTCCTTCTCGGATGGACCGTCACAAGCAAGCAGACGCCGCGGAGGCTTTGGTTGTCTACGCTTGGCTAGTTAGAGCGGTTTCTCTCGAGGAAACCGTTGGCACTATCGTGAAGGCGAAGGCGCCGGAAGACGGTTTCGTCCGGATTCTCAGAAAGGTTGCTAGAAAAATAGAGCCAACCCACAAGAAGGTTTAATATCTCTCCCGGCAACGTTAGAATAAAGAGGCAGAGAGATTAGCGGTACAGAAGGAGACGGCTGGTGAGCGAGTTCTTGACCCCGGTTGTCTATCAGCTAGGGGTCGGGGGAATCCTAGGTTTCGTTGTAGGCTACGCATTCAAGAAACTTACAAAACTCCTAGCCATACTAGCTGGCATCTTCGCTGCCTTGCTGATCTACTTGGCGAACCAAGGTATTATCAGTGTGAACTATGGTAAGCTGGCGGACCTTCTGAAAAGTATGCTGGGCGTGGCTGGTCAAGCTTCAGACTGGATAGCAACCTTGCTAGTCAATATGCCCTTCGCGGGAAGCTTCATTGTTGGTGCTGCAATCGGACTTAAAGCTGGGTGAGCAGGACAACTGAGTTTCCCTGAATCTTGGCTAGGGTCAGCTTATGTTTTAGGAGTTTCGTCTGGCTCTTGCCCTTGCCATTCCGCCAAGGCCTTGTTAAAGCCTTCGTTCAGCTCCTTGCCCCGCTGGAGAATCTTCTCAACGGCTTCTTTCAAGGCTTCTTCCGGAGTCTTTTCCTTGGTTGTTCGAACCGTGATGACTGGGTTCGAGATTAGGGGATGCTGTATGTCGTAGCTCGCAAACTCGATGTTCTCGTCTTCTAGAAGCACGGACCCTAGCAGGCCACAGAAGGTACGCCCCTCTCCTTCGACTTCTATCTTTAACTCTTCCGGCGTCCTACTGATGACTTTCAACCGCAAGCCTTCTCCCTCCCATTCACAGGTTCCCCGTTCCATAGTCCAAGGCGATCTTTCTTCCTTCGACTCTGCCGCACGAGCCGCATTCCAACTCTTTATCCTTGAGCGACAGGAAACCCCCGCATTGCGAGCAGTAAGCGTATATGACGCCGAGGTCGTCTCCCTTTGTCGACAAATGATAAGTTCTGTTTGCTTCGCTCACGACCTTGGCGCGGACAAGGTCGCCAACCTTGAACGCGTCAAACATGTTCTCTGTGTACTCAAAGCTCACATCAGAAATGTGGATGACACCCGAGAAGAAGCCCGAGATGAACCTTCTGCGAACCTTCGTCAACCGGACAACCACGAGCGAACTCTGAACGCTCATCGCACTTCCCACAACGATCGCGCCGACATTCGGGACGTTTGGGTTACGCGCCGCTGGGTAAACTGAGACCTTCTTGTTGGCATGGTCCATCAGAATGTACCCAACGCTCTTTGAGAGTATGACGCCGTCCGCTACGTATGTGCCGGCGTCTGGGATGAACTCCTCGATGACGCCCAGTTTTTCCCCGGGAACAACGAACCGCCCGCTCGTTCTAGTACCACTCATGAATGACACGTCTTTTGGGCTCGTTTCCGAACCAAGCCTTAAACAAACGACTAGAAGCTTCCATATTAGTTTTGCTATAGGGCCTTGGACTTATATCTGCGCCTCACTGCCTAGGTTCGTGCATTCAGAATCCTATAGAGATCAACCTTGACCGGATATCTTCTCTTCCTGTGAAATCTGTAGGTTCTGGCGATTACTATTTCCATTTCGCGAACTTCATTAATTCGTCCGCCGATCTGGGGAATCCTCTGGCCAAGGTAACGCCGGACCATTTCACTCCCTTTGTGCAGTGAATACACCACATCTGAGATTGATAGGGCTTTCTTGAGGAAGCGCACGTCGGCGCCTTTCTTCCAGCTTCCGAAGGGCGGGTTCATGAGAGTTACGTCGAATCGTCCAGCAACGCATCCTATGTCACCCGCAACCAGATCAATGCTCACGCCTATTCTCTTCGCGTTTGCTCTTCCGACTTGCACAGCTTCCCTGTCTATGTCCACCCCTACAACCCAGTCTGCGCCTAGCAACGAGGCCGCAATGGCCAAGACCCCTGAGCCGCAACCCAAATCGACAATCTTCTTTCCATAGATGTCGTTGTGCACATACGCGGCTGTGCAAGCCATTTGAGCTGCGCTTTCTGGGTCTAGAGCGTACCCTTCCCACTTAAGTTTTGGCTTGGGGCTTGGAGCCAACTGAGACAGAAGAATCTCCAGCTGCTTCTTCTTCATCAACTCAGACCATGATCCTAGAAAACTCTTGTCTGTAGCTTGGCCTAAACCATTCCTTCCTTCAGCAGGTCCTCCCAGCTAGTGTCTCCAAGTGCGACGTAAGCTTCTTTCACAGTAAGCAAGGGTTTTGCGAAGGCTACAGAGTCATCAAGAGCGATCCTTGGGCAAGCCGTGTTCACATAGGCGTCTATCGTCGGGAACTGCATGAGCGCCGCGGGCGTTACTTCACGAAGAACCAAGAGAACAGCACTTTTTCCCTTCGTCTCTAAGTCTTCTTTGACCCTGAAGGCAGCTCCGATGCGGCTTTGACCCGGCTTCAACCCCATTATGACACCGAAGCTCACGGCTTCTTTCGCCTCGCTGATGGCTGCCCACCGCTTTCTAAGTATCTTCTGCGCGTCATCATCAATGGAGTAGGCTCTGTTTTCAAAGGGGTCTGCGACTATAGTGGGCTTAGATGTCGCCAAGGAAAGCCCCAAGGCGTGAAACCGTCCTCCTCCGACGAAGAGGAAAGCCTCAACCTTGTTTCTTATCGATCTGACGCTGCTGTAGTCGCAACCTAAGACTTGTCCCGCGTGTTTCATACGTTGTGAGTGCCCGATGTAGACAGTTTTGCCAGCTTCGGCTAGGATCCCCTTTGCCTCGTCAAGCTTGTGTACGTGCTGAACCGTTGTCGCCAGCCCGATCTTTCTCCAAGGTTTCAGGAGATCTAGAGCCTTCTCCACTGATGGTCTCACGTCGATGTTGGTTCTCGCTTCCATGAAGATGACAGGCACAGCGGCGTCCTCTGCCCTTGTCATCTCAGAGTGCCCATAATGGACTATCAAGTCGACCTCAAGATTCACAGCCTCAAGTAGAGGCAGATCACATGGGCCGTAGCAAGGGTCCCCAGAGACCAAGGCTTTAGCGCCGGCCGCTTCTATGACCGTGGCCAATCGGGGCGCTTCAGCCCTGAGGCCATCAGGCAGTTGGAGCAGAATCCTCTTTGCGCCTCGCTTTTCGATCTCTGATCTGACGCGGTTCTCCTCTAGCTCGAAGAGATCGTCGCTCATCTCAAGCACACTTCAGAGCAAGGCATCAAGCTTACGAAGCTAGAGCTTGGTGATGGATTCACTTAAGGGTTTACTGGACAATCTAGACTGACCAAGGACCCTCGGTTCAGACCTGAAGTTCATAACTACTATATTGAGCTGAGCTCTATTCGTCCATACTGAAGGAAGATGAGAAGCCGTTCAAGACTAGAGATCTGCATAGACATCATGCGCGAGGTCACCAAAAGCAGAGAGGTTGCATCTGTAGCGAGAAGAGTCCAACTTCCCTTACGCGACGCAGAAGAGCAATTGAGTTTCCTGTCATCGCAAGGCTTTGTGAGGATCTTGGAACGGGATGTTGGAACTGAATATAGGCTCACGGAGAAGGGTTTTCAAGCCTTGAAAGCATATGAGGGACTGATGAGGTCCGGACGTTCTTCAATCAAGCAGACCGTTAACCCAAAGGTGGTTCAATAAGGAACTAGGCAAGAGGCAATCCGATCAACTCTCTCACAGACATAGCCTAATTGCCTGAGTCTGCACTATCTCCCTGTGAGATACTCAGTCTATGATACGAGCCGTTTCTTTGCTGGGAATGGTCGGGGCAGAAAGAAGGTTTCCTATGCGCTCGGCTACTCTGCAGCTGTAAGCTTCCTCTTGGAATCAGTTGGTGGGGATGTCGAGGTCTGGGTCATCTCTTAGTCCTCTGCCGGTTGTCTTGTCCAGCACTAGCCGCTGTTCAACCATAGCGACGAGCTTTCTTGTTGACGCGACCACATCTGGGTTAACTGATATGCTGTCGATCCCGCTTCTAACAAGGAACTCGGTGAACTCTTGGTAAACGCTGGGCGCTTGACCGCATATGCTGACTGTCTTTCCGTCTTTGTGGGCGAGTCGGATGAGCAGCCTTATGGAACGTTTCACCGCGAGGTCTCGCTCGTCGAAGAGGTGGGCGACTGTCTCATTGTCACGGTCACATCCCAGAATCGTCATAGTAAGGTCGTTGCTTCCGATGCTGTAGCCGTCCACGAACTCATTGAACTTGTCAGCGATGATGCAGTTGCTGGGTATCTCAGCCATGAGCCAGACCTTGAAGTCCGGTCCCCTCTTCAGTCCCTCTTCTTCGAAGATCCTGTTGATCTTCTCCATCTCTTCGACTCTTCTGCAGAAGGGGACCATGACCCAAAGGTTCTTGAGCCCAAACTCTTCTCGAACCTTCTTAGCAGCTCTGACCTCGAGCTTGAAGGCATCAACATACTTTGGATCATAGTATCTCGAGGCCCCCCTCCAACCCATCAGAGCTGAGGGCTCAACCGGTTCGTACTTGTCTCCGCCTTTAAGGGCCCTGTACTCGGAGGATTTGAAGTCGCTGAAGCGCATGACAACTGGTCTCGGATGGAAGGCTGCGCAGATCTTCCTGAAAGCTTCTGCAAGACCATCCACAACTTTTTCTGGGTGCCCAGTATCAATGAGGTAGAGAGGGTGTTCCCCGATCTCGCTTGTCCAGACGAACTCTTGCCTAAGTAGGCCTACACCGTCGGCTGGCAACGCCGCAACTCTCTCCGCAATCTCCGGCTCGCCAAGGTTCACGTAGATCTTCGTGCCCGTGACCATGTATGACTCTGCAACTGTTAACGCGGTTGGAACGACTTCTTTCCTTTCCGCCACTTCCTCGAGCACGCCCTCGTAGACTACGCCGAGTTTCGCATCAACTGTGGCCATTACCCCGTCTGGTATGGACCCGGTGGCTGATCTACCTCGGGACGTGGTTCCCACGATGCACGGTATTCCGAGCTCTCGCGAGACTATAGCTGCGTGACATGTCATGCCGCCTGAGTTGGTGACGATTGCGGCTGCTTTCCTCATGGCTGGAACCCAGTCCGGAGCCGTCATCTCTGTGACCAGAATCTCGCCTTTCTGGAACTCGTTGATCCTGTCAACCGTAGGGATAATATGAACCTTGCCAACGGCCAGTCCAGGAGATGCAGGAAGCCCTTGCACAAGAACCTTTCTCTCTCTCGTCGTTACAGGTTTCTCTGGTTTGGCCTCCTCCTTTTTGGTCGCCCAGACTGTTTCAGGTCTGGCTTGAAGGATTAGCAGCTTATTCGTTCTCTCGTCCAATGCCCATTCAATATCCATGGGTTTCTTGTAGTGTTCCTCTATGTCTATGGAATACTTCGCTAGCTCCTTGATCTGCTCATCAGTGAGGATCTCCCTGTCCTGCAGGTCAGGTGGTACGGGCTTCTCGACCGTTCCTCCCGAAGGAACCCTCACGAGTTGGATGGTCTTCTTGGGGACGTTCTTCTTGACGATAGAGAGATCAGTCTTCCTGACATGGTACTCGTCAGGAGTTATTTTCCCTTGCACAACAAATTCGCCAAGACCGTATCCCGCTTCGAGCAAGACCACGCTTCGATCCCCATTGGCAACATCAAGCGTGAATGTGACCCCGCTCGCCTTGCTGTAGACCATAAGCTGAACAGCGCTACTCAGAGCAACAGCCATGTGATCAAAGCCCTTCTGAATCCTGTAAAAGATCGCCCTGTCAGTGAAGAGGCTGGCAAAACACTCCTTTATCCTTTCCACAACTTCCTCGGCGGTGCGAACATTCAGGTACGTTTCCTGTTGTCCAGCAAAGCTCGCGTCCGGAAGATCCTCTGCGGTAGCTGAGCTTCGTACGGCCACGAAGGGATTGGCTTCACCAGCTTTCTTTCCCAGCTCCTTGTACGCCTTCACAATCTCCTTGCCGAGGTCTGTCGGCATCTCGGCTGAGGCAACCATTTTCCTGATTCTGGCGCCAACACTTTGGAGCGTCTTTGTGTCGTTGGGGTCTTTGATCTCGCTCAGAATCTCGCCCATGGAATGGTCGATCTTGTTTGCCTTAAGGTAGTAGCGGTATGCCTCTGCAGTTGTTGCAAAACCATAAGGGACAGGGACCCCTGTTCTCCGAGTCATCTCTCCTAGGCTCGCGCTTTTCCCGCCGACCAAGGGCACATCTTCCATTCCGATCTCGTCGAACCACATTACATATCTTGACTTCTTAGTTGGCAACTTCTCCTTCACCTCTAACTTGGCCTTCCAATCTTTTAGTCACTATCCTGCAAGGTGTGGGCAGCTTGGCTCCCCCTCGTCTCATCGCCTCTCTAGCTGCCTCCGCGCCGTTCTCCCCAACATAAGCCACGACTATTGGCTGACCTGGCTCTACACGAGCCGCTCTTCCCGAGGGTTTGCCGAAGGCTTTCCTCATTCCATCTTGGAGCCTGTCGGCGTGAGCTCCGAAAATCATTTTGTTCTCACGAAGAACTACATGTGGTAAAGGCAAAACTCGCATAAAAAAGCTGGTCCCCAACTTCTCTTCGAGGTAACGGTTCACCGCGACGCGGGACGCCTCCAAAGCATTGTGTCGAATCTGAACCCTTTTCTCCGCAACCAGAGAGACCTGATAGGAGTAGCTGCCTGAAGGTTCGCCCATGGTGAACTTCATTATCTTGGACTGGGGAGCTCCGTGAATATATTTGCCCCTCGTGTATGGCATGCCTTTGACTTCACGGTAGTTTCTTGCCTTCATCCTTCTTTTCCTCTGAGCATACAGAGAACGCGTATATTTAAGATCTTCGTTTCTTTCACGCGTTCAAAGCGTTTTCATTCCCTGAGTCGTTTGTTCCTGAACCAGACTTTGGCCAGCTTCTTGTAGTTGGGGAAGGCGCCTTTAAGAACTGGGACGTAGACATCAATCTCCTCATCTGTCATATACTGGAACTGGTATTCGCCCATGTACGGCGCCGGTTTCCCAATCCTCGTTATGAACTCAATGTGTATCAATGGTTCGCCTCTCTTGATGGTTATAGGACTCCTCTGGTTGCTTAGGTTGACCAGTTCCAGTGCGAGCCTGCCAACGAAACCACTGTGAACTTTCGCCGCATTCAGAAACGAAAGTCCTACTCTGCCGTACCTGCTTTTGGCTGTCAAGTGGGCAACGATGTCAGGGGGGGTGAACACTACTTCTTTGGATATGAGGTTTCTGTGTTCCAGATACTGAAGAGTCATCTCGTCCTTTACAGTCAAAACATACCCGTCGCCGTCCAGAAGGCTCATGTCAAAGGGGTAAATGCACTTGTACTTCTCTATCAGCTCCACCAATCGGTCTTTGCCCAGTATACACACTTCCAATCACCAACAATGCTGACGAAGATTCGAAAGATAGACGACTGAACACCTTAAAAATCTAGCTGATAGCTCCATCTCGCTCTCGACTAAGCAACTTTCGGCCTAACGCAAATGCACTAACATAGGCTTCTGACGGCTTCTCGTTGATCTCCTGAAGGCTCTTCTTTTGACCCGTCAAGCCGCTATTTGTGTTCGCTAATCTTTCTGCGGCACATATCCTTGGTCATCTCAATGTCTTTCGCAAACGGACTGCTTTCAGTTAAAGAGGGTAAGGCAGATGCGTTGCCTTAGGCCCAATATGATTGTGATGAATGTGGTGTAGTTCCGCGGAAATTGGCTAGAATGCCTAAGCTTCCTCCAGAAGACAGCAGCAACAGAACTAGATGATTCAGAAGATCTTCTCCTTCTATGGCTTTGGTTGTGCTGTTCGGCTAGGTGGTCAAAATGATAATAGGCGGCCTGAAGAAAGATGTGTTGTTTCTGACTGGTGAACACTATGAGACGTTCAGGAAAGACGCAAGACAAAGGTTCTCATACGTCCTTCCTGGTTTGGGCTGCTAAGCCTTTGACGAGAATCTACAAGGACACTGTCCCAAAAGCCGAAGACCTTGGCAAACCTCTGGAAATAAGCTGCGCCCAAAACGAATTTGAGGGCTGCATGTTCGGCATCAGAGCAAACACGCCCCTTCATAGGGTGCGGCTCAACGCGTCAGACCTATCCTCCCGAGAAGGCACGATACCGAAAGCTAACCTTCGACTGCAGTTTGTTGGAACAGTACCTGTTCCGAGAAACACCCCTGCCACTCCTTTCGAAGAGCTCGAGAGGATGGCTCCTTACAATGTTCCAGACCCGATTCTTGATGTTGACCATGTCGATGTCGCGGCTGATGTGACACAGCCTTGCCATTTCCTCGTTCATGTGCCGAGGACGAAGCCCGGCGACTATCATGGCGCCATCACAGTCTCTTCCAAAGAGGGCGAAGCATCTCTGCCCATTGTAGTGAATGTCTATCCGATTGTGTTGCCTAGTCGAAGAAGCCTCTTCGTCACAAACTGGTTTGATCTTAACCGGATCGCTTCAGTGCACAATGTCGAACTGTGGTCCGAAGAGTTCTGGAAAGCTTTCGAGAAGTGGGTGGCCTTCATGGCCGAGTATCGGCAGAATGTGTTCTGGGTTTCCCTAGACACGGTCAAGGTATTCGCTGGAAGCGGAGGCTATAGGTTTGACTTCTCAATGTTTGACAGGTACGTCGAGATTCTTATGAAGTATAAGGCCAGCAGAATCGAGATCATGCACGTAGCTGGTTTCAAGAAATGGGGCGGAGCTGAGTTAATCCTTAAAGATTTCAGAGTCACCGATCCGAGTGGCGATGTGAGAACCGAAAACGGCTCCAAGATACTGCCTTTTCTCCTTCCAGCCTTGGCAAGACATCTCGACAAGAAGGGCTGGCTTGAGAAATCCTTGATTCACGTTGCTGACGAACCCACTGAAGATGGAATCAAGGCTTGGACAGAGGTGTCAAAACTGGTACACAAGTATGCGCCAGGTATACCTAGAATGGATGCCATCGAGACTATTGGGTTTGAAGGAATCCTCGAGGTCTGGATACCAACCCTTCAGCACTTCGACAACTGGATCGACCATTATCTTAAGGCTATGGAAGACGGCTACGAGCTTTGGTTCTACACTTGCCTTAACCCAAAAGGCAGATACCCGAACAGGTTCCTTGACTATTCACTGCTCAAGACAAGAATCCTCCACTGGATAAACTACGCCTACGGATTCAAGGGTTACCTGCATTGGGGCTTCAACTGGTGGCAGGAGAAGAACCCCTTCGGCGAACCGCCACCCAACCTTCCCCCGGGAGACAGCCACATATCTTACCCTGGCAGAGACGGCCCACTGCCCAGTCTAAGACTTGAGGCGTTCAGAGATGGTCTGGAAGACTACGAGTACCTCAAGCTTCTGGAAGATGAGACAAACAAAGTCAAGAAGCAGCTGGGCAACCAAGCTACTCTGCTATCGTCTAATAGGAGGGCTATGGAGACCTGCAAGAGGATTGTGCCGAGCCTAACAGGCTATGCTAGAGAACCAGAAGCCTTGATGAAGGTTAGAGAGGCTTTGGTTGAGGAAGTCATAGAGTTGCGGAGAAGACCTTTAGCCTTAGTCTGGACTGAACCACCAGAATGGAAGCCAGTGGTTAAGGGCGCGGTCACCATAATCGTCAGAGGGGTCTGCGAAGAAGGCTCAAACGTTGAAGTTAATGACAAGCAACCCAGAGTGCTCGACGGGTACTTCGCAACATACACATACCCAAAGGAAGAAGGCGACGTCGTAGTCAGGATTTTCAAAGACGGTCTGAAAAAGGCTATCACCAGAAGGTTTAGGTTCCTCACCTAGGCTAGGGAGATGGCGATTGATAATGGCCAGGAGAACCACAATAGTAGACGCTGGTAGCCTAATAAGTATGAGGAGAACCTTTCTGCACGTTGGGATTTGAAAACTGTCCTCCCGCGATCACCGCTACCAATCACATAGGGACAGAGAAAACTATATCTTGCTGTTGATGGAAACCACTGCGGCAAATGCGCGTTAGCCCAGAATATGTAGAACGATGTTGAAGGTTGCGGAAACGGGTTGGAGTTGAGCAACATCGCCGTTCGTGAACTGCTGCCAGGCGAGGAGAAGACGGTTAGGGACCTTTACAGACAGAGCCTAGGCCTGATCGATGGGCTAATCTTTCAACTGGCTTTCAGAGATGCTCTCAAGAGCGCTGCCAAACGACGAGGCACAACGTTGGTGGCTGTTTTCGACGGCAGATTTGTCGGAAGTGTCTCTCTGAGGATTCTCGCTTACTCAGGGAAGACTATAGGGCTCATTGACGCTATTGTTACAGACAGGAATGTTCGTGGGAGAGGTGTTGGCAGACTGCTCTTGGACGGCGCCCTTTCTTGGCTTGAGGGAAGAGGATGCGGAATCGTCTGCGCTACTGCTGACAGGTTTAACTCGCCGTCTTGGAATATGTTCATCCACAAGGGCTTCTCAGTCTACGGGCTTCGGCGACAGCTTAAGGACGTTGGCCTCAACTTCATCCGGCTGTGGCTCACCGAGTTCTACATATTTGGTGGAACCTTCTTCTTGTCCAAGACAGATAGCGAAGAGAAGCAAAAAGAAGCAGGTGAAGCTAGGCATTTCCTGGCCGCTTGGTTAGGATTATCTTTTGCATGGTGGCTAATAGCTCTTAGAGGCGGCGCGTCGGTCACCATTGTCCCGCAAATACTCTGGATTACTGGTCTGAGCATCGTCGCCCACGAGCTTGCGCACAAAACGGTCGCTGCTTGGTTCGGTCTCAAGACAACCTTCAAGTCTTGGGACTCTGGAATACTTTTCAGTTCGTTATTGGCAATGCTCGGCGCTCTTTACCCAGCATACGGTTCAACCTACATGAAGCAACTTGACTGGCGATATGACCCTAGATCAAGAGATGCGGGGCTGATCTATGTGGCTGGACCAATCACAAGCTTGGGACTTGCAGTCCTATTCTGGACATTGTTGCAGTCTATCGGTGCTGGACCCGTGGCGATCGCGGCGAGGATGGGGTACATAACGAACCTTTCCTCTGCGATCCTTAACCTTTTGCCCATACAGTCAGCTGGACTCGCATGGGACGGTAACAAGGTATTCTCTTGGAACAAGACATTCTGGTCACTCTTGTCGGGGATGCTCGTGTTGATGGTGCTAATCGACGTTCTTGTTTAGCGAGCTTCAGATTCCTTTTGGTGTGTTTCAGAAGGGCGTTCCCGCATGGAAAAGGATTTT
>CAYXIF010000033.1:0-14196 GCA_964465575.1 uncultured Candidatus Bathyarchaeia archaeon
ATCTCTCCCGGGCTACCAAAACCGCTCCATCTTGATTAGGTTTCATATAGTAATGGAAAAATGTTATAGAATTAAGGCCAGGTCGAAAAA
Organism: uncultured Candidatus Bathyarchaeia archaeon; assembly: GCA_964465575.1. Taxonomy (GTDB): domain Archaea; phylum Thermoproteota; class Bathyarchaeia; order Bathyarchaeales; family DTEX01; genus CAYXIF01. The sequence goes on from CAYXIF010000033.1 coordinate 91, forward strand.
CTGGCAAGATTCCACGTTTGAGACCGCACTATTTTTCTAGGATGCTTTTCAATTTCTCTAAAGCCTTCTCAGTTCCCCTCTCTATAGCTCTTTGCGCGAACATTCGATCGATGATCTTGCCGAAGATTCCGGGCAAGGTGTAGTCCAAGCTCATTGTCATTTTTGTTCCGGCATTCGTGTGCTCTAAGATCGTCACCCCGGACGCCGTCCATCCTGATATGCTTCGCCAGGCACACCTCTCGTACCTCACAATCTCTGTGATCTCGACGTCATACTCGCGGTCTTCTGCAACCACATGGTAAGTTGCACCTACCTCGCCACGCTTCTCCGAGGTGGGCTTAGCTTCCTTGACCATGTCATTCCACTCTGGAACTCTATCCCAGAAGTGCAGTGGCCAAACCTTCTCCGGCGGCGCCTTAATTTCGATCGACCACTCCACCCTAGTCAAGAACATCACCTCTGGACATTAAATATTACAGTACTCTCATATGACTTAAGGTTTAAGGCTTGAAGTCGAGGTTGAAGAGAAACCGAACGGTTCAATGCCTACACTTGCAGCAAACTCACATAATGAGATAAGCAAACCCGGAGATGTTCTGGTTGGTTGTCTTCATTGGAAAGCTGAGTTAATGCGCCAGGAAAAGTCATATCAGCTTTGAGTCGCCATTCATTAGCTGACAGATGCCAATGAAATCTTAATTTATCTGCACCAGAAAGTAATCTGTTGCCACGATAGAATGATATTCATGAGATAAGTAGTTGCTCTTAGATTGTTTTATCAAAAACCCTTAATCTCGCTAAGGCATTTAGCTACGGTCTGAAACTTTGCACTCTTGGCGGATTCGTTTCACTCGGAAGAAGATATCACTTGTGGCGAAACGATAGACGAAGCATAGCCAAATTCAATTCGTTTCCAATATCAAAAGAGCTTCATTTCGGGGGTTTGTACGGGAATTTGAACCTATCCCGAGCTGCCAAAAAAGCTGTGAAGCCCTCATAGACGAGATGAAAAGGAAGCGTTTCGAAGCCGATACACTATTCCCCGCTGAAGACGCAAAGGTTGAGCTTTGGTGGCTGAAATCTGCATCTACCTATGAGACGTTGCCTTCCTACCGTAGGTCTGTCCGTGTTCATACATAGCGAACACGTTCTCCGGCGGCACATCGGGACTTATGTTTGTGTCTGTGCCCAGCACATATCCCAAGCCGCCTCTCCCTTCCATCGCTAGGTCGATGCATCTTTCAACGTCTTTCCTAACAGACTCAACCGTTCCGTAGGCTAGTGTGGTAGACACTTGAATGCTTCCGATTAGAAGCAATGGTTTGCCATTCTGTGCCTTCATCTTCGTGAACGAAGCGAAGTCCACTCCATACTTTTCCTGAAAGCCCTGAAAGCCGTCTACGCCAGCGTGCATCAGACTCTGTATTATGGGCGTTATATATCCGTCAGAGTGCCAGATGATCTTGACACCTATACTCTTCAAGGGTTCGAAAGCTCTCTTAAGGTGCGGAAAGTAGATCTCGTCCAAAACCTTCGGAGAGACCATTGGACCATGCGAATAACAGATGTCCGTGCCCGAGAAGCAGAATCTAGGTAAATCCTCCTCCCGCATGGCCTGTGCAATGACCTCATTCATGCATCTCGCCTGCTCAGCGTAATAGGCATTCAGCCTCTTCGCAGCGTCGCTATAACGGACGCACATGATCATAAAGGGCTTGTACCCGAACAAGCGGAAATTGCCGTCGAATGTAACGGGGCTCGCCCAACTCATCCAAAGCATGTCTTCTCCACATTCGTCCTGCGCACGTTTCATCTTGTTAACGTACATAGTATACTGGCGTTCGAAGTCAAAGTCCGCGCGCACGTCCTCCGGGCTTGGAAGCGCCTCAATGTACTTCACAGCCTTCTCAGGAGTGTACCCGCGCTCCTCGGTTGTGCTGACTTCCCAGCCCATGTATGCTATGCCATGGTTGGGGCTGCTCGTCATCTCAGGTGGTTTGGGCAACTGAATTCCCGTTGTCACATCGACATTTACGTTCCTGAAAGCCTGGAGGGCAGCTCTCATAGGATTCTCCCATTCGTTCATTGTGAAGTCGTACTTCAGGTGGATGCCGCTCGCCTTTTCCAGAAACGCGGGGTTCTCGCACCAGCCTCCCCACATTGGAGGCCTATCGATCTCCTCGAAGCTAAGAGCTCTGATTGTCCTTTCTTTACCTCGCAGATGCAATCCGCTTCGCCGACTTCACGTAAGTGATCTAGACTATTTAAGAACGTTCTTCCAGCGAATGTGCAAGGCACCTTGATCATCAAGTACACCGTTGAAGTATGAGTGATTGTGCGCTTTTCCTAATCCTTATAGCCATTAGTAGCAATTGTAGCATGGAGGAGTATGAAACGAGAACCTGGAAAGGTCTGACCCTGCTCATAATTGGCGTATCGCTGCTTCTTCCATCGGCTTTGGGCGCAGTGAGAACTGAAACCGTGATCGACGTCTCCTTTGTCTTAGCACCAGGCAACACATACGGACCTTACAGCAACGGGACCTACTACCATACGCGGGTTCTAAGCAAACCAACGCTTACAGGAGAACTGACGGTCCATGGAGCAATCATACGGTTCACGGCTGAAGGCTTCAATACTCAGCATTTGAAAAACATATCTGTTAGTCGCAGCTACGGGTTCACTATCAATCCCGCTGATGACTTGTACTTGTTCAGTTTTGACAACACAGAAGGAGACACAGCGAGCTCAGTCAGCTTCCTACTCGAGGAGACATCGATCAACATCCTTCTGCTGATGCCAGGTTCAATCGGGCTTCTTCTGACCGTCATTGGCATCCGCAAATGGTCAAGCGAAGGGAGGAAGGTGAAGGCTCAGGCCTGAAGCCGAAGTCTCTAAGAATGGGTTTACAGAAGGGGCAGATGTACTATGGAGTCTGGCTACAGTCCAGCTGATTTCCATACTTCGTCCAAAGCCCTTCCCACTTTGCTGACTGCGTTCTGAACAGGTTGCTCGCTGAGCTTCTTGTCAAAAGGCTCTGGCGTAACTGGTCCATCGTAGCCGATCTGGTCCAAGGCTTTCAGGAAGCCGACTATGTCTATGACGCCTGTTTCGCCTGGTAGACGCCTAACTGAGTCGATCTGTTCATCCACAGGGATGCCAGTTGGTGCATCGTTCACGTGCACGTAAACAACATCGTTGCCTTTCAGCCGTTTTATCTGATCAACAGTGCCGTGGGTCGTGTACCAGTGCCAAGCGTCTAGGAGAAGCCCAACGTTTCCTGCTCCTATCGCGTCACGGAGCTCAAGCATTCCATCCATGTCGTAGATGAACTCGCACTTGTGACCGACGCGTGAAGTCCTAGGCCCAACAAACTCGAGCCCCAAGACGCATCCATAGTCCTTAAGGACTTCTGCCACAGGAAGAAGCCGGTCAACATGAAGCTTGAAGTTCTCCCCAAATGGCAGACTGTCCGAGAAAGGCAGTATCCAAGTAAAAACCCTTTGACACTCGAATTCTGTAGCTATCTTAGCCAGACCAGAAAGCCTCTCAAGGTCCTTTCGGAAGGTTTCCTCGGAACCTCTGAAGTTCACGGGCAGAGCCCAACCACCCGTCTTCAAGCCTTTCATCTTGATTGCTTTCCAGATTTCGCCAACGGACTTTGTCTTGAGCAGTTCCTGCACCTCAGAAACTGGCAGATCCACGCCTTCGAATCCGCCAACCTTGGCCAGCTCAAGAGTCTCAGGAAACGTCACTCTAAGACCTAAAGCCCCAGGATTTAGATTCTTGAACACGCCCTATCATCCCTCTGATGCTGCCCGTAATTTAGAGACTTTGAAGGTAAATAGCTTGCCATTACTGTTTGACATCAAAGGCTCATCTTTCGACGGAACTTGGCTGAAAGGTTTTCCTCGCTTTTTCCGCGCTGGTTGAGGTTCTTGATCTGCATGCCCTCTTTCCCTCCGTGGGTCTGGACTGTCTTGCTGAGTAAGTGTTTGTCTTCACTGGTCAGGGTCGCATTGCGAAAGGTTTTTTGGGTTCTGGGCATTGGTATCGCTAGAGGTGGCAGATTGATGGCTTGCGCTATCAGGCTTTCTGAGAAACCTGAGCTGAAGGATCCCGTGTTGCTTGAGGGGCTTCCGGGCATTGGGCTGGTGGCAAACATCGCCGTCGGTTATCTCATAAGGAAGCTTGACGCAAAGTTTCTTGCCGAGATTAAGTCGCCGTCCTTTCCTGACGTGTCGATGACGGATAAAGGGGGGTCGCTCAAGTGCCCGTTCGCCCAGCTTTACTACTACAGAGGGAAGAGCGAGGCCGAAAGGGACCTGATCCTTTTATATGGTAACACCCAAGCCTTGACAAGCCGCGGGCAGTACGAGCTTTGCGGCGCCATCTTTGATGTTGTCGAAAGCCTAGGGTGCCGATACGTCATATCGCTCGGCGGATATAGACCCGGAAGACCGGTCACAGGTCCAAACCTTTACTATGCAGCCACCGACATTGAAGCCGGAAGAATAGCTGCGGGTCTCGGTGCTCAGGTGCTGGGTGGGCAGATTTTCGGCGTAGCAGGGCTCTTAGTGGCACTGGCTGGGTTGCGTGGAATGAAGGGTTTCTGTTTGCTGGCCGAGACGGAGGGAACTCACCCCGACAAGGAGGCTGCAATCGCGGTCTTGAAAGCCACATCCAGCTTGCTGGGTCTGAAGATCGATACCAGTGATCTGAGAGAAACCGAGGAGCTGGCGGACTTTCTGTCACCGTTTGACTTCGGAGCATTGGCCCGAAAGCCACCGAAAGAGACCAAACCCGAATGGTTCATCTAGCAGCCGTGCTGAATTCCGCGCGCAGTTGTGTTCTCTCGTGCTACTATCTGGGTTGGAAGCGGTGATCGCAGACCCAGGACACAAGCGTATTAAGCTGTCCGAACAACATAGTTTCGTGCGAGGTGCCGTCTTTGGCTAAGATTGTGTTGATTGGCGCAGGAAGTCATGTCTTTTCGAGAAACCTAATCATGGATTTCCTCTCTTACCCCGAGCTTAGAGACTCGACTATCTCCCTTGTCGACATTAACGTAGAAGCGTTGGACCTCATCAAGGCTTTCGCAAAGAAGCTCATAGGCCAGCACAAGCTTGAAACAAAGGTGGAGTCAACCACTGATCGCCGAGAAGCCCTGAAGGGGGCTGACTATGTTATCGTCTCCATAAGGGTCGGAGGGATCGAGGCGAATAGGCTGGATCTGCAGATTCCCGCAAAGTATGGGATAAGACAGGGCATCGGTGATACGATCGGTCCTGGCGGCGTCTTCTACGGATTGCGCCACATACCTGTCCTATTGGATATCTGTCACGACATTGAGGATCTCTGCCCTGATGCTTGGCTAATCAACTACACGAACCCCATGGCTATGCTATGTTGGGCAATGAACAGCTATACCAATGTCAAGAACGTAGGTCTATGTCACAGTGTTCAGGGTACCGCAGCTGAGCTCGCTAGGTACATAGGTGTGCCAGTCAACGAGATATCTTACTGGGTTGCAGGAATAAACCACATGGCTTGGTTTCTGGAGCTCAAGCGGCGTGGTAGCGATGCCTACCCGATCCTGAGGAAGATGTTCAAGGACCCTGAAGTATATTCACGGCCTGACGCGCATTGGGCTGGACCGGACGTCGTCAGGGTTGAGATCTTCAAGGCATTTGGGTACTTCAACACCGAGTCGAGCCAGCACATGTCTGAATACGTTCCGTACTTCAGAAAGCGACCTGAACTCTTTGAAAGGTTCAAGCTGAACTATCCGGGCGACAGCATGCAGAACTGGGTAGACCGGCGAAGGAAACGAGAGGAGGATATGAGGCGCCTAGTAGAAAGCGACGAAGCGATCCCAATCCGCAGGAGTGCTGAGTACTGCTCCAGAATAATCCACTCGATGAAGACGGCTACACCAGAGCAGATCAACGGAAACGTCAGAAACGACAGGCTGATAACGAACCTTCTAGAAGGCTGTTGCGTGGAGGTACCGTGCCTTGTCGACAAAAACGGGATTCATCCTTGCTACGTGGGTGATCTGCCACCTCAATGCGCAGCCCTGAACAGGTCGAACATAAATGTGCAGGAGCTGGGTGTCTCAGCTGCCGTTGAGAAAGAAAAGACCTTGGCGTTCCAAGCCATTCTCTTGGACCCATTAACCAGTGCAGTACTGACAATTGACGAGACAAGGAACATGGTTGACGAGATGTTCAAGGCCGAAGCAGGCTACCTAGAAGGATTCAGATGATCCTTGCCAGCTTGAGAGTTGCAGAAAAGAGCAATGTGTAATTGGCCTTCTAGGGCTTCCTCCTTGAAACCGCGAGAATTCGGAAGGTTTCCTTCTTCGGAGTTCCCAGCTCCGCCTTACCTTTTGCTTCCCAGTCATAGGAGGCAACGAGCTCAAATCCGTTCATGTCGAGATATTGCCGAAGCTCGCGTTCTTTCTTGTGGTCTACCTTTCCTTGGTAGATTGCGTAGTATTCGGCGAACCTCTCGAGCATGCCCATGAAAAACATAACAACTCTGAAAGCTCTTGTAGGTCAGGAGAAATATGATCCGGACTGACGAATACCGTCCGTTCCCGTTCTCTTGTGCAGCTCATGCTCCTTTGGATTCTTGGATGAATTGGGAGTGGACTTTCTCCACTCTTTCAGCTGCTGGTCCTGAGCCTTCAACGACCCCGGCTTCAGTCACCTTGACCCGGTCCATGACCCATATGAAACCCTCTTTCTCATAGAGCTTCACCATCCTTGGGAAGACCCTTTCAAGCCTTTCAGCCAGGCCCTTCAAGTCGAAGGCCTTCTCGACTGAAAGGATGTGGGCGACGGTACTTCCACTCAGTACTACCCGTGGGATTGTCCGTCCTTCCGGGTCCTTCGCGTTTGCGAGGACGAGGCTTAGATTGTCCGGGTTTATTCCAATCATGGTTCCGGTGTACATCTTGTTGTCGACTGTGGCGACCATGACTGTCCTGTCCATTAGCGCGGAAACCTCGTTGCTGAACCTTCTTTGAGCCATGGACATCCCGATCAGTCCAAGACTAATCTCTCAACGTTCAGGCTTATTACTCTTCCCCACTCTTCAAAAAGAGGAAATTAACGGGCTGTTTGGTCAACCCGTTGCCTCAGAAACCGGATTGTGTCCGACGGCACATCTCTGCTGACGACGAGGTTTGCCCCGATCCAACAGTTGCAGCCGACCTTGACGCCGGGCATGAAGAGTACGCCGACCCCGGTCTTCGTATTGTCGCCCACGACAATGCCCAATTTCGTCCTGCCAGTATCGACAATGCTTTCCTTTACCATCATCTTGACGGGTTTCTGGTCAAAGCGGAAGTTCGCCGTGATTGTTCCGGCACCAAGGTTGCAGCCTTCGCCAATAATGCTGTCGCCAACGTACGAGAGATGCCCAATATGGGCGTGGCTCATTATCAGGCTGTTCTTTATCTCGCAGGCGTTCCCGATTCTGACGTGTCCCCCAATGCTCGTGTGGGGTCTGATGTAGCAGTTGGGTCCGATGTCGCTGCCTTCTCCTATGTAAGCTGGACCCTCAATGTAAGCACCAGAACGAACTCGGGCGCCCTTACGAATGACGACCGGCCCAATCAGATGGACTCCTTCCTCAACGGCGCCAAGAGTCTCTGAGTGGACCTTCGTTAGCAGCCGCGTGTTCGCGTCAAGAAGGTGCCAAGGGCTACCAACATCCAGCCAATCCTCTTGAGCTATTGTGGCTGCCATCACCTTCTTTCCACCTTCGATGAGCAGTCGGATCGAATCAGTGACCTCCAGCTCCCCTCTTGCCGAGGGTTGGGTTCGTCGTATAGCTTCAAAGATCTCCGTGGAAAAGACGTATAGCCCCGCGTTGATTGGCTTGTTCGCGGCGGTTTCAGGAGTAGGCTTCTCAACGATTTCAACCACTCTGTCCCCTTCCGTTCTTATGATCCCATAGTGCTCCGGATGTTCGACGTGCAGAGTCGTCAGAGTGGCCCAAGACTTCGTCCTTCTGTGAAGTCTAACGGCGGACTTGACCGTGTTGGGAGTTATGAGCAAGTCCCCATAGGCCGCCACGAAGTCATTGTCCACGTGGCCTTCTGCAAAACCGAAGGCGTCCGCTGTCCCCTTCACCTCGTTCTGGACAACGTAATCTATATTCATCCCAACGCTTGAGCCATCCCCGAAGTATTCCTTTATCTTCTCTGCCTTGTAGTTGACAACCACCAGGACGTCTTTGATTGCTGCTTCCCTCAAAGCAGAAAGTGTATGCTCTAGAAGTGGCTTGCCTGCGACTTCAATCATGTGCTTTGGGCGCGTAAGTGTGAGCGGACGTAACCTCTGCCCTTCACCAGCGGCTAAAACAACGGCTTTCATTCTTACTCTCCAGTTCCTTCCGATGTTTTTCTCATGTGTCTTGGCTTTTTCATCTCGTCTTGGCGATCTTGGCTACGAGTTTGGCGTTTCTTATCCCGAACTCTTTGCAGCTGTCGATCTCTTTCCCATTAGGCGCCCCGACTACAGCTAACCCGTAATGTTGAGCGTGTGGTGTTCCTTGAATGATCATGCCATGAATGAGAAGTGCTTGGAGGATTGAGAGGATTGTGGTCTCTGCTCCACAGGCGGTTCCTCCCGAGGTTGTGAAGGCTGCACCAACCTTCCCAACGAGCTTCCCGTGAAGCTTGACACTCTCGTCTAGGAACTCTTTCACCTTTCCGCTCATGCATCCATAGTACGTTGGGGAACCGACGATGATGCCATCAGCCCCGACCAAATCTTCTAACGTGGCATTATCCACCTTCTTGAGCGTGCAGTCGATTCCCTGAACGGTTCTTACGCCCTCAACGACCAAGGCGGCCACCTTCTCCGTATTGCCTGTCCTTGAGTCGTAGACAATGAGAATACTCGCCATGTCCAGGCGCCCTCACTGTTTCTTCCTGAGAGATCGTTATACTTCATCTTCGCGCAACTTTCTTTTATACATTAGACACGCACGGCAGATACCGAACAGTTCTTCGCCATTGCAGATGTCGCCAGAGTTCCTTGAATCTGTATCTGCTGATGAAATTGACTAGAGGGCCTTCTAACAAGTTCGTGCCTAAAGTTCCTGGCAAAGCAAGAAAGGCTCCGGCGGCAACGTCTAGTGGGAAGTGGAAGCCAGTGTAGATGACCGCGAAGCCGATGAGATAGGACAACGCAACAAGGATCGTTCCTGCTCGCTGCTTTTGCAGCAGAATCGGGAACGCCAAACCGAACGCAAGCATAGTCGTTGTCGACGGAAAGGAGAAAGTACTCGTATGCCAGAAACCGACTATCCGAGCCTCGTTCATGACGCGCGCAGCGACTTCTGGTCTGGGTCTCATGACGAGTTGCTTGATCAAGGAGCCTATTGCATAGGAGAGCGCGCCGTTCGTTGCGGACAGTATTCCAGTGACTGTTGACGCGCTTTCTGCAGAGAGGTAGAGTCCAGTCGATGTCAGAACATAGAAGACAGCGAAAAGAACCGGCGCCAGATACACGCATGCAAAGTCCAACACTGGGTGAACCATGCCGCGGTTTATGAGAACGAACAGATAAAGATCCCCAATCGCAATGTCAGCGATGAGGAGCAGCCCCATAGGCAGTAAGGTAGCAAGCACTATTGGAGCTTTCGGTTTGCTCGCCAAGATAATCACTTTAGTTTCAATTCTCACCGGCGAGGGTTCTTACTATCAACGAATGCTGTTAAAAGCCTTACGTCACACGAAGCCTCTCTCAGCCTCCGGCCCGAAGATGCTTCGTCGCCATAGCGTAGCGAGTTCCTTAAGTTTCGCGAAGACTACGGCGTTGTCCTCATGACCATTGAACCTGAATGAGCAGGATTGGTTCACTTCTGGCTCCATCGGCCCCAATGAGCAGCGGTTTGTGATGTAGATCTCTGCAGCCTTCGCGCCTCGGTATGTGACCCTGCCGTCCAAGTTCCACCTGTCTCTATTGATGAAGAGATGCGTGTCTCTCACTTTCCTTTCACTACCTACCTCAGACTGGCGCTTGGCATGGTTGCCACTAGCCTTGCTTCTGTTTATGGTAGTAGGGTTGCTTGATGTAGGCGAAGGCTTCTGTCGCGGCTATGATGGCTTGCCCCACGGCTGTTCCGATCTGCTTGATTGAGCAAGAGGTTACATCTCCGGCCGCGTAAACCCCTGAAACGTTCGTCCTTTGAAAAGGGTCCGTGATTATGTACCCAGCCTGGTCCATGCCTACTCTGGCTTTTCTTGCGAATTCGCTGTTCGGGACCTCGCCGACGTAGATGAAGACCCCGTCTACTTGCAATTCTCGAGTCTTGCCACTCCTGCCGTCAAAGAGGGCTACACTCTTAACAGCCGTGTCACCTTTAATCGCCTTGACCTCGGAGCTCCAAAGAAGCCTAACCTTTCTCGACGCCAGCTCCTTCACGTAAGCCTCCTCTGCTCTAAGCTGGTCTCTTCGGTGAGCCAAGTAGACTTCTGAAGCTAGGTTGCTTAGGTACAGTGCGGACATGGCGGCGCTGTTTCCGCCTCCAACGACCAGAACTCTCTTCCCCTTGAAGAAGAACCCGTCGCAGACCGCGCAGTAGCTCACGCCTTTGCCCTGAAACTCGTCTTCGCCAGGCACGTCAAGCGCCTTATGTCGAGAACCCGAAGCAATCACTACCGCCTTAGATTCATACTCTTTATGGTCTGTTCTTGTGATCTTCTCTTCACCTTGAACCCTGAGGTCAACTACGCCTTCGGATTCGCGGACGGTGGCACCGAACCTTTTACATTGGCTCAGCATCTTCTCAACAAGATCGGTTCCTGTGATCCCCTCAGGAAAGCCGGGGTAGTTCGCTATCCAAGGCGAGGTTGCAGCCATGCCTCCTTGAACTGCGCTCTCAAGAAGAAGGGTCTTGAGTCCGCTTCTGGCTCCATAGATGCCTGCCGTGAGTCCTGCAGGTCCGGCGCCGATGATGAGGAGTTCCCATTGCTCCATTTCAGGGCCCCGGTTTGTTTGCATGAGTCTTTTAAGACTAGTACTGGGCAGTATATTAATTAGCAAGCTTTCAAAGAGGAATCGGATGCTGACGCTTCAGTAGAAGGGACGGGGACTTGGATGCATCGACGAAAAGGCGAGGGGGCTTCGAGTTCTTGGAGCATACGGCTGACGCGTACATTGCGGCCTACGGCAGAGACTTGGCGGAAGCCTTTGAGAACGCTGCTTTAGCCATGTTCGAAACGATGACTGACACTCGGAATGTGGAACCAAGAGTTGAGAAGCAGGTTGAGGCCGAAGGCGTCGACAGGCAAGCCCTACTATATAATTGGCTGGAGAAGCTCCTCCTCCTCTTCGAACTTGACGACCTTCTCTGCTCAAGGTTCAGAATCGAGAAGATAGCCGAAACGGAAGAAGGGTTCAAGCTTGAGGCAAGGGTTCAAGGAGAGCCGTTCAAGCCGATGAAGCACAGCCAGAAGGTCGGAGTAAAGGCTGTCACGTATCACCGAATGGATATACAAGAGAGCCGGAAGGGTGTGACGGTCAAGTTTATTCTTGACATCTGAAAACCAGCGGTGCTTAGAGCATGCGGGTTTTAGTCGCTTCTATCAGGATGGTGTGAGGGATTCTGTAGTGTTTGGCCATGGGAGGATGAAGCCTAACTCCTTCTTCAAGGGGCTGGGGCTCGTCCATTCCTGTAATGGCAAGTCCATGCTTACACATTGAGTTCACGTAGTCCGAGAGGGTTCTGTGAAAGCCTGTTGTCACAAAGCTCGAGGGTAGTCGCGCATGATTCCATTTGTAGGAACAGCTGTGCCTATGGAAGTAGTCGCTGAGCCAGAAGCGTGGGTATTCTTTCGTGCCGTTTTTGTGGGTGCGCTTGACCCAGCCGCTAACTGGCTTGTCCTCTATCAGCCGGTTCGCGGTGAAGCAGGGATGCTCAAGCACAGTAATGAACTTCCCCTCTGTCTTCAGGACGCGGGAAACCTCGGATATCACCCCATCATAATCCAGCATGTCCATCAATGCCATAAAGCAGGAAACAACATCAAAGCCCTCGGAGCCAAGCATGCTCAAGTCTGCCGCATCAGCTGCAAGATACCTAATCCCTAGCATGCGTCTTCCTTCTTCCTCGACGGCTGCCTTGATGAGTTTTTCACTGATGTCGACGCCCGTTACTTCTGCGCCAGCTGCGGCAAAGAACCTTGAGAGGAAACCTTCTCCGCAACCGATGTCAAGCACCTTCTTCCCAGTCACATTGCCGATTCTCTGCTTCAAAGCCGGACCGTTCAAATACTCTGTATAATAGTTCTTGCCGCTTCGGACGAACTTGACCCAGCTCTCTGCGGCATCATCCCATTGCTCTTTGACTGTTGTCCTAATGTTCATCTCGACAGTCACTACCCGCTACCTTCGCTTTGTCAACGTTGCTTGTAAGAACCTTTATACCTTCCCCTTAATGTACTCATATTGGGGTGAATGGTTTGCCTATATGCGCTAAGTGTGGAGCTGAGCTACTGGAAGGCACGAAGTTTTGCACTCGTTGCGGGGCTCCTGTTGCGGTGACACCGGTTGTGACTGGGTTTCCGATAGTGACTACGCCTTCGATTCCAGGCTACCGAGTAACAAGAGTTTTGGGCGTGGTTACAGGGATAACGGCTAGAACTCGCGGAGTTGGTGGGAAATTCGTGGCTGGCATTCAGGCCATGGTGGGTGGTGAAGTGTCTGCCTTCACGATGGAGATTGAGAAGGCACGGGCAGAAGCAATTGACAGGTTAAGGCAAAAGGCTCGCGAGACAGGTGCCAATGCAGTCATAGGCTTGGATCTTGAGTCTTCAGACCTTGTTGGCGTAATCGTCATCTCCGCAACGGGAACAGCCGTGCTTGCCGAACTGGAGCAACCAACACAAGTCTGACCATACTGCAGAAGTTCCATCTCTTCATCCGATGTTCTGCCAGCGGAGCTGCCAATTTCTTATTTATCCGTACGATAGCTTAACGTGAGGAATGGTGGATAGAGGATGGGTACTATGCGCAAGGTCAGGTATGAGGAGATGTTGCCCCATGAGTTGGATGAGGCTGTAGCTGCATTTTCTGTGGCGTACTGTGCTTTCGGGTCTTTGGAGTGGCATGGTCGCCATCTGCCTTTGGGGAACGACACGTTGAAAGTCTACCACATTCTGTTGAAGACGGCTGAGAAGTATGGGGGCGTCGTGGTCCCGCCAACCTACTGGGGTTTTCTTAGGAAGTGGCACCCGTGGACTATGAACTTCTTTGACGAGTCTAGGAGACTGGTTGTCGAGGAACTCTACGAGAACATCTTCCTTGGACTGGTCGATGTAGGTTTCAAGGTGATCATCGGCGTAACAGGGCATGACGTTGAAATTCAGAAGAACGCGGTTCAGCGAGCTGTCGAGGCCGTCAAGAAGACTGGAAAGGCAACCGGGTTCGCCATGATGGAGGGAGACCTTTACGACCTTACTGATGACGAAATGGACCATGCGGCCCACTGGGAAACCTCGCTTCTAATGTACCTGAGACCAGAGCTTGTGGACATGAACCGGATCAAAAGCGAGGACTTGGAAAGCGAGGTAGGACGCAGGGAAGCGGGCATCTCTGGACGCGACCCAAGAAAGTACGCTTCTCGCGAACTCGGCGAGAAGATCGCGAATAGAATTGCTGACCGAATCGGACAGAAGGCTTTGGAACTTCTGGCAACACTTAGACATTAGAGGACCTGGCTTGCCTTTGGGACGGTTCGTTCGTGGCTGGGTGTGGCCCTGCATCAGGGTCACTGTGACTTGGGGTCACCAACGCTGAAGGACTTGGCTTAGCGGACTTTTGGGCTCTGAACGTGACCGAGAGAAAAGGTTACAGTAATGGGCTTGGCCGCTCTCTCAGAAGTGCTGCTGGCTGATCACTGCTCTTGGTGTTGGCGGGTTACCATTCGTTCTGCGAAAGAAGGCTCCTACATGCAGGCTTTTCTTGTGTAGTATGGCCGGAAAGTGACCATAGTGTTGAGCTCGGTTTGACTCCTGTTGTTGGGTTGTTCTGGGCTTGATCTGGCTTCTTTCCCAGCTTTTTTTTCACACTGTGCGCAGAAAAA
>CAYXIF010000034.1:0-13908 GCA_964465575.1 uncultured Candidatus Bathyarchaeia archaeon
TTTTTTTTCTGCGCACAGTGTGAAAAGAAGTCTGGGTCAGCAGCCGCTTCGACAAGCTCTACAAACTTCCCTCTCCACGAGAACCAACCAGAACCTCGCCACGTTCAAACCTAGCCGCAAGATCACTATTCGTGGATGATAGACATTATCTTGTCATGAGAACCATACAAACATAAAGCCATCGAGAACTCAATTAGGCCAAGTCTCCTAGAGGCCTAGGATTCATTCTTGGAAGCCGCGGATGGGATTTGAACCCATGTGCAGCGAGTCTGCAGCCCGCCGCCTAAACCACTCGGCCACCCCGGCACACACCAAGTCTGAACGCCTGGACCTCTATGACTCTATCAGATTCGGCGAATCTAAGCTTTAAATCTCAGCTTATGATAGAAAAATGCGGAGAATCGCGTTATGACTGTGACCGTAGAAAGGATTGAAAGAGAGTTAGACATTCCTAGGGACGAGCTGATAAAAGAGGGAATTCGCACCTACCTAGAGTTTGAGTTGAGGTCTCTTAAGGCCGAGATGTCAAAGATCTTGAGCAAGCACAATATTCACTCCTTCAGCGAATTATGGAATAAACTCGAGAGAGCTGAGGTCTCAGAGTCTGAATGCTTTGAGGATCTGACCAAGCTTGAGTACTTAGAGACCAAAGCGGAGAAAGTGGAATTCCTTTTGAAGGAGCACATTGGCAGTTGAGTTCAAGAGATGAAACCTACAAGAAGCTCGCTTACATAGCAGCATCAGAGTTTTCTGATATCGTGCGGGGAACGAGGGTTGTTGAGGGAAAGTTGAGGGTTCTCATTTCAGACGGGAGCTACATTGATGTCTGGCTGTCTGAGAAGAGGCCTGGAACCTACGCATATCACTGGGAAAGAAGGTCTCTTGACGGAACAATATACAGGCACAATAACTTGCCAGACCAAGAGGCGAGAAAGCTGAAAACCTTCCCTAAACATTTTCATAACGAGAAAGAACATAGAGTAGAAGAAAGCCACATCAGCGACTCACCAAGAGAAGCCCTAAGGACATTTCTAGATTTTGCCCGAAAGAAAATAACCATGTAAGACCTTTCATGCGTCTATCTCGTGAAGATTCAGTCTCTTGGAAGCCGGGGATGGGATTTGAACCCATGTGCAGCGAGTCTGCAGCCCGCCGCCTAAACCACTCGGCCACCCCGGCGTGTGACAACTCTAGACCTTTCGGCTTCTATAAATCTTTTGTGACGTTCACATTTTCACGATCTGTGCGTGGAGTACGCCACAGACGTTGATCACCGCTTCAGGGTGAACATGCCCCTTCTCGATGGCCTTCTTGACAACATTACTCCCCGCCAAGTTGGCGATAGTGCATTCTTCCAGGAAGTCCATAGCTTCCTCGACGCTTGTCTTGAACCCTTTGTAGAAGTCCTCTCTAACCTCGAACATCGTGTTGGATTCCCGGAAAGTCTTGCCTAGAAGCTCAGCGTCGCAAATGGCCAAGAGGATCTGTCGGCCCCTCCTTCGCATATTGACGTAGACTTCCAAGGCGTACTCTCCCAAACCGTTCCAGATTCAGATGCGCTTGATAGGTGATCTTGCGCCACAAGCCGAGCAAACCAGAAAGTGAAGCCGTTTCTCCTTGGCAATCTTTGTGTCAGGCCTCTTGCATACTGGGCACATTACGAACTCGTCAAGGTAACGCCTAACCAGCCGCTCCAAGGTCGCAGGTTCAAACTTACCCTGGAAGATTATCCTCCCGCCCTCAATTGCTCCAGCCGTAGCCATCTCCCTTGAAAGGAACCGCATGAGATGAAGAGGATCCCGGTTAAGTATGTCGCAGATGTTTCCGAAGTTCTGGAAGATGGTTCGAGAACCAAGCACGGTACAAATGGGCTTTGGAATCTCAAGCCTTTCATGCTTGAAGGTCTCGGGAGGCAACTGGGAGTAAGCTTCTTCCAGCATCTTCTCGTAGTCCAAGGCCACCACCATCAGCTATCGCGGATGCCAACATCTGTACTACTATACTCTCTTAGCTTCCTAAAAACTTAACCAGAAACCCTCTATCACACGATCACTTTACCTTGTATGCACACTGGCAACCACATAGAAGTCTGACATATGCGTTTCGGTTCTCAGCCACTCACTGAAACGTTCCTAACCAAGACTGAAGGTGCGATCAGTGCGGAATCTCTGAGAAGCGCGGCTTCATAGAAAAGCACCTGTTTCACATCGTTCGCCACTATCTCGACATTCTTGAGCAATGTGAGTATGTCCCCGCCGATCATGGCTTCTTTGATAGGATACTTGATCTCACCGTCCTCAACCTTGAATGCGCAGTACGGCATGACCGAGAATGCTCCGCTCTCAGAGTTCGAAGTATGGGCGCCTATGAAACTTTTCGTGAAGATGCCATTTTTCACTTCACGTATGAGACCCTCTCGTGATGTCTTCCCAGGTTGAACCACGACATTCGTTGGCCCGACAAGCGGCTCCAGCTTGTATTTGGGAACCAGCTGAAGCAACGCGTATCTTAACGCGTTCCCCGTGCTTTGAACGCTGTCTCTCCTGGCTGTGTAGGTATCGTAAAGGAAGCCTTTCAGCACGCCCTTCTCTATGAGGGTCGTCCTTCGTGTCGGCACCCCTTCGTCGTCGAAAACCCTCGAACCCATCGCTTCTGGAGCAAGCCCATCATTCAAGACAGTCAGGACTTCTGAACCAATAGGCTGACCTAGCTTGCCAGCAAGCGGGGACTGACTCTTTTGGACACGATCTGCTCTAGCCTCGAGGATGAAAGTGTAGATCAGAAGCTCCGCCAAAGCATCCGGCGTCATGACCAAGTCCATCTTTCCGGCCTCAATGGGCTTTGCATGCAGCTGTTGGACAGCAGACTTGGTAATGCCCTCAACCATTTTGGTCGGTTCATCTTCAGTATAGCGACAGCTAACGTAGTCATCTGACCAAACGCCTTGAGAGTCCCCTTCCTTCGCCAGAACGTATATGCCTGAGCTGAAGCCAGTTGTCTCGAACTCTCCTGACACTCCGTGAGAGTTGGCTACGGCTATCTCAGTTGTAAGAAGGAAGGTTAACCCCTTCACCGTATGGACGCGACTGTCGATCAAGGCTGCCTCGATCTGACCGTTCACAAGGTCGATCGCCTGTTCCGGAGGCAGCTCAGGAATCCTCTTGTCGTAGATCCCTTCGACGGACTGGAATGTGTCTCTTTCGCAAAACCCTTTGAAGAATCGGTCGGGCTTTCTTGCCGACCCAACATTGAAAGCGTGTCCTACTGCCTTATCCAACCCAGCTTTCGAGAAATCGGTGGAGTACGCGAAGCCCTGTGAGAAGCCGCCATCCCTTTTTACGGCAAGGCGCATGCCTATTCCTGCGTCGGATTTCCACTCGCCGATCTTGACCTGCTTGTTTTCCGCTCTAACCTGAAGCTCGTCTCTCTTGAAATAGAAGGCTTCCGCATCGGTTGCGCCCTTCTTCTCGGCTCCTCTCACAACATGGGCAAGGGTGTCCATCATCACGCTTCGCCTCCAACCACGGCGTTCCTTATACGGATATGGGGACTTCCATCTCCAGTCGGAACGTTCTGCTCTTCTTTGCCGCAGTATCCCACATGCATATCAAAGTCCTTCGCAACCGCATCGATGTTGTTAAGAGCCTCCAGTGTCAGCCCAGAAAGTGAGACATTGAGAAGAGGCGTTGTGACTTTGCCCTTCTCTATCAGAAAAGCCTCTTCAGCGCTGAATTGAAATGTGCCCTTGGCCGGGTCAACTTGCCCTCCCCTTGTGGCTTTCACGTAGACGCCGTAGTCTATGTCTTCAAGCATCTCCTCAAACGTGTGGTCGCCCGGCGCAATGTACGTATTGCTCATTCTGACGATCGGTCTGAAAGCGTAGGATTGAGCTCGAGCTCCGCCGTTCGTGGGAAGACCGAGTTTGGCAGCTACCTCTCTGCTTGTGATGAAGTTCCTTAGGACCCCCTTCTCGATCAGCAGCTTCTTCTGGGCCGCGACTCCCTCCATGTCGTATTTCAGACTTCCCCAACCATTTGGATGAGTAGAGTCGTCGAATATTGTCACATGCTCCGAACCGACTTTCCGTCCTATTTTTCCCTGGAGGACGGATTCCCCCGACGCCACATGGTCTCCTTCGCAGGCATGTCCTACTGCCTCGTGGGCAAAGACTCCGCCGAGCTCAGGATCGACAACTACGGTAAACCTCCCCGCTGGAGCAGGTTTTGCTTTCAACTGGTTCACAGCTCTTTTGGCTGTTTCGACTGCTGTCTTCTCGACGTTCAGCTTCTCAAACACGTCGAAGCCTCCAGGTGCACCCACCCTTTGCGCACAGGATGTGATTTTCTCTAATTCTTTGGCCACGGCTAGCACTGCCACCGTTGCGAGACTTGGCTTCATGGTTATCTTGGTTCCTTCACTTGTGACGATCACCCTTTCTCCTGACGCTTCTCCGTATACTGTTGTAACGCTGGCAATCTTCGGGCTGAACGCCTTGACGGTGTCCGCCATTTTCGTGACTATGCCCATTTTCTCTTCAATCCCAACATCCAACAGCGGCGTCTTGGTTGGTGTGACAACAGTGTCTGTGCAGGATTTGACTGGGCTCAGTTGTGCTTTGTCCCTAATTCTGACGCTGGTTGCCTTAGCCGTCTTTAATGCGTTTCTCAAGGCCTTCTTCACGTGAGCTTGCTGTAGTGAGCTCGTCGCTGCGAACCCCCATGCGCCGTCGTATAGGGTTCTGATTCCGAATCCCTGGTCAGTTCCTGAGATGACGTATTCGAAATTGTCTTTGACAAACCTTATGTTAGTGGAGTGAATCCGCTCGATCCTAGCGTCCGAATAGTCGGCGCCAAGCTCTCGAGCAAGGTTTACTGTTCTTTCAGCTAGGTCCAGCATTCTCATCCCTCGATAGCAGACTTGAAGGGTGGTCTCTTATATGCCTTGGGTCGCTGCTCCTCCACCTGGATCTGTCGAACATCAGGGAGGTGGTCAGACGGAAGAGTTACCTAGCCAACCAGAATATATATCTCTAAGTTGCCGGAAGCTATTGACGAGATTGGTTTAGTTGCCAGAGCACGCCATCGAGACTGATAACTTGACGAAAAAATTCGAGAGAAAGGCGAAGGCAGAGGGCGGAGGCTTTAGGCAACTCTATAGAAGAATCAGAATAAAGAAGGAGCAGATCGTTGCGGTAGATCACATAAGCTTCCAGATAAGAAGGGGGGAGCTTTTCGGTCTACTGGGTCCGAACGGCGCTGGCAAGACAACCACAATCAAGCTGTTATGCACGTTGCTTATCCCGGATGAGGGCACAGCCAAGGTTAATGGGTATGACGTTGTGAGCGAGGCTGAAGAAGTTCAGAAGAGCCTAGGAGTGGTAACAGGCGGGGAAAGAGGTTTGTACTGGCGTCTTACCGGAAGGGAGAACCTCTGGTTTTTCTCACAACTCTACGATGTTCCTGATAGGATAGCGAAAGGACGCATAGAGAGACTGCTGAAGCTTGTTGAGCTAGAGGAACGGGCTGACGATCAAGTCGAGAAATACTCGAGAGGAATGAAGCAGAGACTTCACGTTATAAGAGGGCTCGTGAATGACCCACCGATTCTCTTGTTAGACGAACCAACGCTAGGTCTTGATCCCGCTTCTGCTAGAGTGATACGCGACTTCATCAAGGAGGAGCTTCAAGGGGAACAGAACAAGACCATCCTTCACACAACCCACTACATGGAAGAAGCTGATCAGCTCTGCGACAGGATAGCCATAATCGACAATGGGAAGATAATAGCTCTAGACACGCCAGAGAACCTCAAGAAGACCGTTCAGAGGACGGACGTGATAGAGATGCACGTTTCAAACCTAAGACAGGAGGACAGCGAAAAGATTGGCACATTGGGGGGAGTCAAGAAGTCAGTCGTAACGTTCACTGAATCAACAGTCGGAGAAGCAACCATAAAGATCCACGCAGAGAAAGCGGAAGAAGTCATGCCATTAGCTACAGAGTTCCTCATCAGGAGTGGCGCGAGAATCCTGACGCTTGAGCAGACGAAGCCGACGCTGGAAGATGTGTTCATTTCGATGACGGGGAGGAAGCTGAGGGATTGAACCCTACAAAAGACTGGCGAACGTTCAAGGCGGTTTTCTTACGCAACCTTAAGCTTTACACTTCCTACAAGATATGGATAGTATCGACGGTCATATGGCCCATTCCGTTGCTGGCTCTAAACGTCTACCAGTACATGGCTTTCGGCACAGAAGCCAACGTCTCTGAGGCCCTCAGGCAATACGGGGGAATAGGCATGATAGTGGTTGGAACTATTGTCTACCTGCTTTACAACAGGCTTCTGTGGGGAACAGGCGTCTCAATCCAAAGCGAACGTTGGATGGGAACCGTAGAAGTACTGTTTCTGACACCCACGAACAAGATGATTATCCTCCTAGCTTCAGGACTCTCATCCCTCATAGAAGCCTCATGGTGGATTGTCTCAATATTTCTATCAGGCTGGGCGGTCTTCGGAGTCGAACCGCAAGTGTCCAGTTTGCCCGCCGTCATCGCGAGCATCATCTCAACGATGGCAGCATTGGTATCCGTAGGAGTGTTTTTTGCTGGATTCTTCGTGCTAACCAGGGCAGCAGATCAGCTGGCTTCAGGTTTGCAGGCACCCATACGCTTCTTCTCAGGAGTAGCCTTTCCAGTCTCAGCGCTCCCACAGATGCTGCAGTACATTTCGTACATGATTCCTGTCACATACGGGATTCTAGCATTAAGGAAATGCGTTCTGCAGGCTTGCGACCTGACAGGCATATGGATCGACCTTGCGCCTCTCTGGCTAATGACAATGGTGTTCCTGATTCTGGGCAAGGTTGCGCTCAGAATTGTGGAGCGAAGAGCGAAGAAGACAGGGACACTCTACTTGTACTAGGTGTCTGCCATGTCATTCGGCTTCGTCGCGAGGACTTTTTGGGCCTCCATGATCTCTTCGCTGAAGATGGTCGTAAGGTACATCTCCATTGGAGGCATGGTCGCCTTTCAGCTAGCTGTCCCCATTTTCTTTGTTTTTACCTCATGGGTAATCTCAACCTTCATGCCCACAACTGGGGCTACTCAGTTCTTCCCATCCAAAACTGGGGGAACGACTGACTACATGAGTTACCTATCGATAGGCTTCGCCTCGACAGGCTTCATATTCTCAGCTGCGTTCGGCGGGTCATACGCGATCAGAGGAGAGCAACAAGAAGGCACTGCTGAACTTGTGTTTCTGACTCCCGCCAACAAGATTGCTTGGCTGCTCGGCAAAATGATGGGTCAGCTAATATTCGGGCTAATGAGTTTTTCCATCATTCTTTCTTGTGGACTACTACTCTTCGGGTTCCAGCCAACGGTTCAACCAAACGTCCCAGCAGCAATCATCAGCATCCTGCTCACCATGCTGGCGATGACTTCCTTCGGGTTCGTCTATGCAGGCACTTGCTTCCTAGCAAAAAAGGAAGAAGAGCTTACGCAGGTTCTTTGGCCACTCTTGACTTTCTTCTCTGGCCTCGCGTTCCCAGTAGACGTTTTGCCCGAATGGGGAAGGATGATTTCCTTTTTCATCCCCTTGACATGGGGGATAGACGCCACCAGAAGGTCCCTTCTCCTAGGAGCTGGAGTCTCTGACCCATCTATGATCACGGCGCTCTGCGTATTAAGTCTCCTGACAGTGGCTCTTCTGCCGATCGGAGCGTTACTGTTCTCGAAACTGGAAAAGGCCGCAAGGAGAAAAGGCACGTTGGGAACATACTAGGCCTACTTATCGGGACTTGCTTGGTCTCTGAAAGATTTATTAGGTTTCTGTGAGTCAATAAAGCGAAACTAGGGTTGACTGCGAGAGTCTCGGAAGACGTGTATCCCGATGAAGAAGTTTGAGAACTTCAGCCAGTGGTTCGACAAAACCCTGATCAACGCAGATATCTTGGACAACCGATACCCGATCAAGGGCTTCTCCGTCTACAAAGCTTGGGGAGCAAAGATCAGTAAGAAGATCACTGAAATGCTTGAGGAACGTCTTGAGGCAACAGGACATAGCCAAGTGCTCTTTCCAGTGACCATCTCAGAGGACGCCTTCGCCAAAGAGGCTGAACACATTGAAGGCTTCAACACCGAAGTATTTTGGGTCACGCATGCCGGAAAAAGAAGACTATCAAAGAAGATGCTTCTTAGACCGACTTCCGAGACCGGGATGTACCCGATGTTTGCGTATTGGATCAGGTCACACGCCGATCTGCCGCTGAAGACATTCCAAAGCGTGTCCGTCTTCAGGTACGAGACAAAAGCAACTCGACCTCTGCTTAGAATGCGCGAGTTTCTGTGGAACGAAGCCCACACAGCACACAAGGACCGGAACGAAGCAGAGAGACAAGTCAATGAAGCCTTGGAGATATACGACCAGACATTTAGACGCCTAGGTCTCAGCTACCTTGTCCTGAAGCGTCCTGACTTCGACAAGTTTGCAGGTGCCGATTACTCGATCGCCTTTGATGCTTGGAACCCTGACGGAAGAGTAAACCAGATTGGAACGGTTCACAATCTAGGCGAGAACTTCGCAAAGGCTTTCGAGATAACTTACGAGGATGTTGATGGTGCCCGCAGAAATGTGGCGCAAACATGCTACGGTTTCGGAACAAGCCGCACCCTAGCCGCCGTGATAGCCCAGCACGGAGACGATCACGGCATGATCCTGCCACCGGAAATAGCTCCGATTCAGGTAGTCATTGTGCCGATACCCTACAAGGAGCACGAGAAAGAAGTAAACGCGTATGCTGGGGAAGCCTACAGGAAGATTGTTGATGCTGGGCTAAGGGCTCACCTAGATGAGGAAGACAAGACGCCGGGAGAGAAGTTCTATCACTGGGAGATATTCGGGGTTCCTGTGAGGGTAGAGGTTGGTCCCAAAGACCTGAATGAAAGGCGGATAACGCTTTCTGAAAGGGTCAGTCTGAAGAGAATCACTGTTCCGTTCGAGGAGACAGTCTCAGCAATCAAGGAGCTCTTCGTAACCTTAGCGAAGGAACTTGAGGCAAGAAGTCGTTCCACCCTCAAGAATGTTACTGTCAAAGCGGACGGCATGGATGCGCTAAAGAAAGCCATAAGAAGCAAGAAGATCGCGCGAGTCTGCTGGTGCGAGAGAGAAGAATGCGCGGAAATGATAAAAAACACATCGACTGGCGAAATCAGAGGACACAGAATCGACTTGAGCGAGAGACCAGAGTCTCCCTGTATCATCTGCGGTCGCAAGGCAAAGAGAGTAGTCTATGTCGCCAGAGCGTACTAGCGTCTAGACTAGAAAGGATTGCCACTAGAAAAGTCGCCATCGTGAAACAAATCCTCTGATATGCGAGCCCGCAGGAACACGGTGAGAAAGATGGGGAAAACCCTGAGCCTAATCGTCCTTGTGAAGCAAGTCCCGGAGATTGAGAAGGTCAGGTTCGACTATGAGAAGGGCCGGTTGGACAGAAGCTCCGCTGGCGCAGTTATCAACCCTTTCGATCTGAATGCCTTGGAGGTTGCGGTGCGGGTTAAGGAGAAGACAGACGCAGTTGTAACCGCCATCAGCATGGGACCAAAGCAGGCCGGAGAATCTCTTCGGGACGCAATCGCCCGGGGAGCGGACAAGGGCGTTCTACTTGCGGATGAGAAGTTCGCCGGAGCTGATACACTAGCCACATCCAACGCCTTAGCCAGTGCCATAAGGAAGTTGGGCTCGTTCGATCTGGTGGTCTGTGGCGAGAAGACCATTGACGGAGATACTGCACAGGTTGGACCCGAAGTAGCAGAGCTTCTGGCTATCCCTTGCGCAGCCTATGTCGAGGAGATCCTGGAAGTACATAGAAGCAGAATAGTCGTCAAGTCCAAGATGGGTAAGAACTACCATATCTCAGAGGTGACCTTTCCCGCTTTGATCACCGTAACCAAGGATGTGAACACACCTCGCCTCCCATCACTAAGAGACAAGTTAAGATCAAGGAAAATCGAGGTCACAACTTGGGGTGCAGAAGACCTCTCAGCCGTGGCTCAGATGAGGTGCTTTGGGCTTTCAGGTTCGCCAACTTGGGTCGCAAGGATCTATGCACCACCTAGCAGGAGAAGGGGACCTCGCATCATTGAGGGGACCGCTGAAGAGAAAGCGAGAACTTTGGCAAAAGCCTTGAGGAACCTCGACGTTCTCAGGTGACGACAATGAAGGAACGCGGAAACGTCCTGGTCTTCGCCGAACAAGAAGACGGAGAGGTACATCAAGTGGCGTATGAACTGCTAGGAAAGGGGAGGAAACTTGCGGATAGACTACAGGTTGGACTAGACTCAGTATTGCTGGGCCATAAGATGGATAATAAGTCCGTCGACCTCATACAGTATGGTGCCGACAGAGTCTTCCTGTATGATCATCCTTCTCTTCAAGAGTTTGATCTGATCAGGTATTCACGGAATATCGCGAGGCTCGTCGCGGAAGAGAACTCTGAGATCTTCATCATTGGCGCAACGCGTATCGGAAGAGTTCTGGCACCACGATTGGCGGCATCCTTGAGGACGGGTCTAACTGCGGACTGCGTGGACTTGGACATAGACAAGGACGGAAACCTTGTGCAGATCAGACCAGCTTTCAGCGGCAACATCATGGCTCAGATAAAGACCAAAACCAAACCTCAAATGGCTACGGTAAGGTACAAAGTGATGGAGATGAATACTAAGGACCCGCATAGGAAAGGCACAGTAGTAAGAAAGGAGGTTGAACTTATCAATGACACTGGGGTCAGGATTCTGAAAAAGCCCAAGGCGAACGAAGTCAACTTGGCCGAGGCAGAAGTCATAGTCTCAGGGGGAAGAGGGCTAAGAAAGCCCGAAGACTTCAATCTTCTACAAGAACTAGCCGGCATATTGGGGGGCGTAGTTGGGTCCAGCAGACCACTGGTAGACGCTGGCTGGATAAGCAAGGATCATCAGGTCGGGTTCAGCGGAAACACTGCCAAACCCAGGGTTTATGTCGCATGCGGCATATCCGGCGCACCCCAACATCTCTTCGGCATGCGGGACTCGGATGTCATTGTCGCGATTAACAGCGATCCTTCAGCACCCATCTTCAATGTGGCGGACTACGGCATAGTAGGAGACATTTACGAAATCCTGCCAGCACTGATACGGGAACTCAAGCAGAAACCAGGTAAGGAGGATCTATCATGAAGATCGTCATAGACAACCTTAGAGAATTCGAGAAGATCGTTGGAAGAGACTGGGTCATAACCGAACGAAAGTCCATGGAACCATATCTGAAGGATGAAACGCCTGAGCCAATGCGACCGCAAGCGTCTGACGACCTTATTCTAGTCAAGCCTTCCTCAACCCAAGAAGTGTCAAACATCTTGAAACTCGCGAATGCCAAGAGGGTTCCAGTGTTTCCGGTGGGCGGAAGGACAGGTCTCGTCGGCGGATCAGTGCCAACCGAACCTGGCATCATTCTCTCATTGGAGAGGATGAACAAGATCCAGACAGACCGCGATAACCTCATGGCAATATCTGAAGCAGGAGCAACGTTAGGTGACCTAGTAAAGGCGGCAGAGGCTGCTGACCTTTTCTTTCCTCCCCATCCCGGCGACGAGGGCGCCCAGATCGGCGGTCTCATAGCAACGAACGCGGGAGGAGTAAGAGCCGTCAAATATGGGGTGATGAGGAACTACGTGAAGGGAGTTGAAGCGGTTCTTCCAACTGGCGCGATTGTCAATTTTGGGGGACGGTTGCTCAAGAACAACACAGGCTACGATCTAATGCAGCTGGTCATGGGCAGCGAGGGAACCTTGTGCGTGATTACCAAGGCAGTTATCAAGCTATACCCAAAAAGCCTGTTCGCTGCAACTCTTGTCGCGCCTTTCGAGAGTCGTTTAGACGCGATTGCCTCCGTGCAGGCAATTCTAAAGTCGGGAGCGATGCCCTTAGCCATTGAGTACATTGAAGTAGGAGAGCTGAACCAGGCAGCCGAGCATCTCGGCGAAACATGGCCCGTTCAAGAAGGCAAAGCTCAGCTCATCACAATCCTTATGGAACCAAACGAAAACGAGATGCTCTCTGGTTGCGAGAGGATATCGAACGTATGCGAACAGAATAGCTCTGGCGAGGTCATGCTTGCCGAAACGAAGGAAGAGCAGGAGAAAATCCTCAGGATCAGAAGTAACATCTACACGACTCTGAAACCCCAGATTGTTGATATCCTAGACGTAACTGTTCCACCGAGCAGACTAGGCGACCTGATGAATCTGGTTGATGGGATAGCCCAAAGATACAGCATCTATCTACCAGTGTATGGTCACGCTGGCGACGGGAACCTTCACGTGCACATCATGAAGCAAGAGGGCAGGGAGCTTCCAGTCAAGGAAATCAAGAGAGAAATCTACAAAGCCAGCATCGATCTGGGAGGCGTAATAACAGGCGAACATGGAGTAGGCAAAATAAGAAGTGGCGAGCTTGACCTTGTGCTAAGCAAGACACACTTGGCACTGCTGAAAGGGATCAAAAGGCTCTTCGATCCAAACAACATACTAAACCCCGGAAAGGTCTTGCCACCCAACTAGGCGATCCGGTTTTCCCGCTACTCCCTTCCGATTGTCTTTTTCTCACCGTCTTCAGGGTAGACTGCAGTCACGTTAGGCAGCTTCATTGGCTGGCTTGTGATGGACCGGTGGTCCCTCAAAGGAGGAGCCTCGCAGGCAGTTCTGCCAACGGAGCCAGCAACATTGTGTCTCGTGGGAAAACGACGCCTCCGCTTTCACGCTTGCTTCTTGCATCACCCCGTTCGTACAGCAATCTTAAAGGAAATGTCCTACAATAAATCTGATATGCAAGGCTGCACAATCGGTTGAGAAACGTTTAAAAGACCCGTCATCAAAAAAGATTGCCGAACACGAGATTTTCGAGGGGTTCCGATGGAGTTCTGTCCCAGATGCGGCAGTCGACTCGTTCCGAAGCAGAAGAAAGACACCAAGGAAACCTACTTGGCATGCTCGAAGTGCAGCTACAGGAAGCCAGGGGACGCAACTGCAGCCGCGCCAAAGGTTTCCCCAGTCGAGCCGCAGAACCAGATAATAGTCATCAGTAAGAAGGAACAGAAGCTTCGAACTCTTCCCACAGTAGCGGTTGAGTGCCCAAAATGCAGTAACAACTCGGCATACGTCTGGCAGGTTCAAACAAGAGGAGCCGACGAATCCTCAACCCAATTCTTCAGATGCACAAAGTGCAGCTACACGTTCAGAGAATACTCATAAATCATGTGGATTTGAGGTTGGGGGTAGAATCATCAAAGCCTGCTTACAGCTCGAGAAACATATACTCCAGAGCTTATCTTGAGACGAAGCTGAAGGCTCTTATGTTCCTGGCTACTGGAATGAACTTGGAGTCTCGTGGCATAATAACCTCCCTTGCTCAGCTCAACTCCCACTAATCTCAAGCGGCAGCCAAAGTGGTCACGCTTTCTGACGGAAGATCGACATTGAAGGAGTTGTTTGAGACCGCTATCTCTCCGATGTATGCGCAGTTCTCAGAGACTGATGTGCGGTATTGTTTGAAAGAGGCAGTGGCGACATTCTTTAGGTTGAATGATGTGGTGATGAGAGTTTGACCTTGATTTATTGCCACGATGGTAACATTGCCATTTATCTCATTCATGTAAGCAGAAACCAGAATGCTAGGATTATTGACAACCACTCCGATCCTTTTTGATCCCGGACTTATGAACCTAAAATACTGTTTGGCAGCATAGAACTTAGGAGTAATAGTATATTTGCTACCGTCCCGGTTGATACTAATCAGACCCGTCTCCCTGTACCAGAACAGCTCCCAGACCAAGTATGCTGAACCATTTTCAAAGGTTAGCACGTTGTGAATGTGG
>CAYXIF010000035.1:0-13145 GCA_964465575.1 uncultured Candidatus Bathyarchaeia archaeon
TCCTAGAGGGGCTCCTGAAAACGGGCGCAGTGAAAGTCGTTAACATCGTTCCAGACTTTGGGACCGACCTGATAAGACAAGCCGCGTCGAAAGGAGTCATCGTGGGTTGCGGTCACACTCTTGCCACTGCCGAACAGCTTGCAGAGGGCTTTGAGCATGGACTGAAGTTCATTGTTCACCTCACGAACGGCGGCATGGGGCGGTCCTTCAAGCCTTTCAATGGTGGAGGTGCATACGAGGGTGCACTTGTTCTGCCGCTCTTCATTGAACTGATCACAGACAGGTATCATGTGGACTTCAGGTATGTTTCAGATGTCATATGGCGCCGCGTGTTGGCGGGGCGAGGACACGAAGTGATCGCGGTGACCGACGGCATATATCCCGTACTTGAGGAGGTACCCGATGAAGAGTTCAGAGTGTTCTCAACTGTATGTGCGGCAAGCCGGGATCAAGACGTCTTCTTTGTTAGGGGGCGGGTCAACAAGGACGGAAGCATCAGTTCCGTTCCGCCGAACACGCTCTGTTCGAGCAGACTGACGATGAACAAAGCCTTCGAGAACATACTGAACCTTCTGACGAGGGACTTCAATGGTTTCATGATGGACCGGAAAGCGCTCCGGCTCCACAAAGCATTAGGATACGTCGCGATGTTCACGTCAAGCAACCAGGCCTTGCTACAAGAAGCCTCAGGCGAGACTGGAAGCATAGAAAAAGGGAAGAGAGCGGATCTGACAGTCTTGCGAGTTGAAGGCGAATACGGGGAATACGGAGTCGAGGTTGTCGAGACAATTGTTGCGGGGAAGGCGTTCAGCAAACGCTAGGCAATGAGGACGTCTGATCTTACGACTTGGAAATAGCTCGCATGAGGTTCTCTAGGTGCTTCTTGGAGTTCACATACATAGAGTCCAGCCGATGCTTTAGCTCTTTCCTTCCGCCGATGTCGATGCCTATGAAGCCTTCATATCCATGCTTGACCAGCGCCTTGAGTAGGCCTTCCCAGTCAACCCTGCCCGTTCCGATTTCCAGATGGTCTTCGGTTAGGAAGTCGCTGTCGCTCGCATGAACGTAGAAGATTCGGTCTCCCAGCATCTCCGCGCAAAGAGCAGCAGGCATCTTTTGGGCGGCTAGATGCGCGACGTCAAGAACCGCGCCTAGGTTCTTGCTTCCTACTTTCCTCATGAGAAGCTCCAGAGCCCATGTAGTCGAGATGTTCTCCCATGTCCTAGGCTCAACGCAAAGCCTAAGACCATGATTCTGCGCCATGTCGTTGCACTCAGCTACCGAGGGAACTAGAACCTCATCAAAGAACTCCCAGAAGCGGAATTTCGGATCAACGGCGATTGAAGGTGGCCTGTACGAGAACTCAAACTCTTTGGAAACGTCGTACGGCGTTTCAACGTGCACTGGGAGATGGAAGGTGTCTGCTTGAACCATGCCGGTTTCGAAATAGGCTCCGAGCTCGCAGCCTATCTCAAAGTCTTTCAGAGCTTGGCGCCTCTTCTTGAGATCAGTCGACATCGTATCCGGCAGAACCGGGACAAAATCGATCAGTTTCACATCGTTCGCTTCGCAGCGTTCCTTTATCTTGGCTTTGCTCGCCGCCACAGTATGCAATTGGGGACCAACGCCTTCCAACTCCATGTACTTGAAACCCAAGCGTTTCGCATCGTTTATGGCGGCCAGAATGTCCTCAAGACTTGGGACATAGTGATATTTGGTGATGGCGTAGAGCCAACACATCGACACGTTCCACTTCAGGGTTCGGTCTCCTCCTAGATGAAAGCTACTCTCCACAAAGATTGGGCCAATTGGTTAATGAGCTTTGTTCCTAACGCAAACGCTACCAGTGGCTAGCAGGCATTACTCGTTCAAGGCATGTGTGGGCGATGCCTTGGAAGGTGAAGACGGAGCGATTGTTTCAGCCTTGAAACTCAAGTCTAGATCAGAAAGCTTCAAGACCCGTTGCCTCAACTGTACCAATGGTTCCCTAACCGAAACATTGTTTTCTCTCATAGACAACTCTCTTTACACATGCACTGGGCCGTCGGTGGATTCTCTTGCCTGCGGGGACCTCTCTGCGTTTGAATCGTGCAAAGGTTTCGCAGCAGGTCTGTTAAGGATTCTTCAACGAAATCCTTGGTCTGCCAAGGATTCTTCAATATTTCAGAACTTCGGTTGTTGACTTCAAACTTTCTAGGCCTTCCCGTTGAAGTTTCATAAGTATTTAAGGAAAAAATTTTTTTCTGCGCACAGTGCGAAAAAAAGTCTGGTCGGCAGATGCTTCGATAGGCCTCTGCAAACCGCCCCCCAACGAGAATCAACCAGCACTGCGCCGCGTTGAAACTGAGCTGCAAGATTCCCAAACTTGAATTCCCCGCTTAAATCCCAAACCCCGCATTCGATGTAGATAAGCGTGTGTGGGGTCAAGCAGCATTTCGCTTGAACTCACTTAGGGAAAAGCTGAGTCAAGTGTGCACACGAGATGTCTTGCGACTGTCGGAAGAGTAAGGCTGCATGTTCCTCCGGTTTCTCGGTGAGGTTAACTCTTTGTTGTATGGCCTTAAGTGCTATGACTGCTGTCAGAAAGGTAGTGAAGAGTCCTAGGACCGTGTCATTCGACGCCTTGGAGCACGTTCTTACTTACGTATTCTTCCTCTTTTCTGTAGGATTCTGTTGATGCCATTAATCATGGCTTCCACACTCGCCATGACAATGTCTTCTCGAGCTCCCCTTGCTGACACAACATTTCCTTCCTTGTCTTCAACTTTGATTATAACCTCTGCGACTGCATCTGAACCGCCTGTTAGGGCTTCGAGACGATATTCTGTCAGCCTAACATCTGCTAGTTGATCTGTGATCTTCTGGATCGCCTTAATAGCTGCGTCCACCGGTCCAACACCGGTCTCAGCGGCGATGTACTCTTTTCCGCCCAGTAAGAGTTTGACTGAAGCCGTCGGTATGACCCTTATGCCCGTAGTCGCAGCGAAGTCGGTTAGTTCAATAATCCTTTCCTCGGCAACTTCACCCATGACAGTCCGCGCTATGGCAGACAAGTCCGCGTCGGTCACGAGTTTGCCTTTGTCGCCTAACTCTTTCACACGGTTGACAATCTCCTTCAAATGCACATCTGTAGGATGGATTCCTGATTCCTCAAGCTCAGCCTTTATCCCATGTCTTCCTGCCAGCTTGCCAGCTGAAAGTCTTCTTCGCCTGCCAACGATCTCTGGACGAAATGGCTCAAAGGTCAACGGTTTGGAAGTAACACCTCTTGTGTGGATGCCTGACTCATGCGCGAAGGCGTTTTCGCCTACAATCGCCTTGTTTGGCTGGACCAGCACTCCAGACAACCGTGAAACAAGCTTTGAAGTACTGTAGAGCAACCGAGCATTTATTCCAGTCTTCTTCTTGTAGATCATGTGAAGACCCATAACAACTTCTTCTAACGAAGCGTTGCCTGCCCTCTCTCCTAGACCGTTCACAGCGACGTGGACTTGGGTTGCTCCACCAACTACGCCAGCCAACGAGTTCGCCACAGCTAGGCCAAAATCGTTGTGACAGTGAACGCTCAGATCCGTTTTGACCACAGCCTTCAGATCTCTAATGAGCTTCTCCATCTTCTGAGGAGCCATAATGCCTACTGTATCAGGTACGTTTATTCGATCCGCACCGGCTTCCTCAGCTGCCTTGCAGACCTGCCTGAGGAAGCCAAACCGCGTTCGTGTGGCATCCATCGGAGAAAACTCGCATGTGACGCCGTGATTCTTAATGTACTGAACAGAGTTGACCGTTGATTCCAGAACTTGCTCAGGTGTCATGTTCAGGGCGTGCTTCATCTGGATCTTCGATGTAGATATGAACGTGTGTATCGAGCTCACATCACATGACAGAGCCACATCTATGTCACTTTTTAATGCACGCGTGAGAACGCATATTTCAGCCTTCAAGCCCGCGTTTAGGAGATCCTTCAGCGCTTTTTCCTCGCCTCGAGTCGCAGACGGAAAGCCCGCCTCGATAGCATCTACCCCTAACTTGTCGAGTTGAGTGGCTATCTCCAGCTTCTCTTCGGGCGTGAACGACACGCCTGGTGTTTGCTCACCATCTCGCATGGTTGTATCGAATATTCTGACATATTCCAAACACAGAACCTCCACAAGCCTCTACTTTAGCTTGAGCTTCATAATCTCGTCCGCTATGGCCTCTCCCATCTCTACTGTCTTGAGTTTGCCCCCGAAATCCGGAACTGTTAGCGCCTTCCGAAGAACCTCTCTCACTCCTGTCTCCACGGCATCTGCAGCCTTTGAGCAGACTGGGTCACCATACCGTTCACCCAGCCATTCAAGCATCATCTTTGAAGCTAGGATCATCGAACAAGGATTAGCATTATGCTTTCCCACGCGTGTAGGCGCAGATCCATGAACGGGCTCGAACAAGGCAAAGTCGTCTCCAATATTTCCTCCCGGCGCCATACCCAAGCCGCCGACTAGCTGAGCTGCTTCGTCAGATAGTATGTCGCCGAACAGGTTCGTGGTGACGATCACGTCGTAGCTATGAGGTTCTTTGATGAGCCTCATGGAAGCCGCGTCCACATACTGCTCATTGAAGCTCACATCGGGGTATTCTTTGGCTACCTCTCTACAGACTTGGGCGAAGAGGCCGCACGTAACTCGTAGCACGTTCGCCTTGTGAACTGCTGTGACCTTTCTCTTGCTGTTTCTTCTCATGGCGAGTTCAAAGGCTTTCCGCGCAATGCGTTCGCTGCCCTTCCGTGTTATAATCCTTAGCGCTACAGCTGTGTCGTCCAGCAGGAACTCGTAGCCCTTGTAAAGTCCTTCGGTGTTCTCCCTGACAAAAACGAAGTCTATGTCGTCCCTAAGGCAAGGAACCCCCAAGTAAGATCTTATGGGGCGGATGTTCGCGTAAAGGTCGAACATTATCCTCAACTTAACGATAACGTCAGCAGCGGTCTCGCCCACCGGACCCTTGATGCAGACATGGGAAGTCCTTATGGCCTCTATCGTCTCTTGTGGAAGAGCTACACCCCTCTTCTGGTAGCAAGCGTCTCCAGCTTCAAGTTCTGTGAATTCCAGGTCTAGTTTAAGCTTCTTCTGGACCGCGTCTATGACGAGCAGCGTGGTCTCTGTCAGTTCAGGACCTATCCCGTCGCCGGGGATCAAGGCGACCCTGTATTCCATCTTCGTTCACTTCTTTCTAAGGTGCTCTATTAACCCTCCATCGTCTATGATTTCCAGAATGAAGGCTGGCAGCTTAAGCGCTTGGACTGCTTGGTTTCTCGTCTTGTTTGAGACTAGGCCTTCTTCAAGTCTGATCGTAAGGAGGTCGCCTTCGCCAATCTTCTTAGTGACGCCGGGACTTTCCAGAACCGGGAGTCCTATGTTTATTGCGTTTCTGTAGAAGATTCGGGCGAACGATTCTGCTATGACGCACTTGACGCCAGCGTGCTTCAACGCTAGAGGTGCCTGTTCGCGGCTTGATCCGCAACCGAAGTTCTTGCCAGCGACAATGATCACGCCTTCTCGAGCCTTTTCTGCAAACGTTGGGTCCAAGCCTTCCATCGCATGTTTGGCAAGCTCCGACGGATCAAGCAAGGTCAAGTACTTTCCTGGTAGGATGGTGTCCGTGTTTATGTTCTTCCCAAGAAGGACGGCTTTACCGGAAACCTCCATGAGTCACACCCCTCAAAAGCTTCGAGGATCGGCAATTTCTCCGGCCAAGGCTGAAGCCGCCACACTTGCGGGCGAAGCCAAGTAGACCTCGGCTTGGGGACTGCCCATTCTTCCCACAAAGTTCCTGTTAGAAGAGCTTATGCATACTTCACCTGGTGCCAATAGTCCCATGTGACCGCCAAAACACGCTCCGCAAGTCGGGTTGCATACAGAAGCACCAGCCTTGACAAACACCTCCAGTAGCCCCCGTTTCACGGCTTGAACGTACACTTCCTGTGAAGCAGGTGTGATGATCAGTCTGACGCCCTTCTTCAGTCTTTTTCCCTTCAAGAGCCCGGCTGCCAGTTCTAGGTCCTCTAGGCGCCCGTTTGTGCAGGAACCGATGAAGGCTTGGTTGATTTCTGTGCCCTCAACTTCCTTTATCGGCTTGACGTTGTCGACTGAATGCGGGCAAGCTACGTGGGGCTCAAGTTTGCCAACGTTGATTTCTAAGGTCTTTTCATAAGCGGCGTCAGGGTCGCTGGTCAAGACTCTGAGGGGCTTGTCTGTGGGGCGGCTATCTACGTAGTCCAATGTAGCCTCGTCGGGATTAACGATGCCGGTCTTTGCGCCCGCCTCAACAGCCATATTGCAGAGAGTCATCCTGCCGCCTACGGTGATCTGTTTGATCGTCGAACCAGTAAACTCAATAGCCTTGTAGGTCGCTCCGTCCGCTCCGATCTCTCCAACCACGTGAAGTATGAGGTCTTTGGGAGTCACGTAAGTCTGAAATGAACCCGTCGCGTTAATCCTTATCGTCGATGGGACCCTTAGCCATATCGCGCCAGTTGCGAAGACGGCGGCCATCTCGGTGGAGCCTATGCCCGTTGCGAAGGCGCCGAGCGCTCCATAGGTGCAGGTGTGCGAGTCCGCACCTACGATGAGCTCGCCTGGACGGACATGCCGCTTTTCGACCATGACTTGGTGGCACACCCCGCCAAATCCAACATCATAGAGCAGAGGAATATCCTGCTCTTTGGCGAAGACCCGCAACATCTTGTGGAGCTCAGCCGAGTTGATAGAGTCAGCCGGAACCTGATGGTCCAAGATTAGGACTATGCGTTGACGATCCCAGACCCTTGGGGTTCCGATCTTCTTGAAGGCTTGTATTGCCAAAGGTGCGGTTATGTCGTTGGCCATAGCCATATCGACCTTCGCCTCCACAATCTCGCCCGGTCTAACCTCCTTCTTTCCAGCAGCAACGGCTAGAATCTTCTCACTGATGTTCATGTGCGCTCTTTTCACGTAAGTTTCTTGATGTTACTTTTCGATGCCAGAGGTTTTGCGGATGAGCTTGCCCACTTTTTCGATTTCGTGTTCTTCAATCTTGTCCATAAGGGCCTTCAGCTTTCGCTCTCCTGTCTCGTGCTCTTCCATCCATTCCTTAGTGAATCTTCCACTTTGAACGTCTTTTGCGGCTTTTCTCATGTTCTCCTTTACGTGGTTGTCGACAACTTTGTCGCCTACGGTTAGGCCTCCGTACTTGGCTGTGTCCGAGACTGCTCGAAGCATTCCGATGATGCCCCTTTCGTATATAAGGTCCATGATTAGCTTAGCCTCGTTGCACGCTTCGAAGTAGGCGAGCTCAGGGGGATACCCATTCTCGACTAGGACCTCGAACCCTTTCTTAATGAGTTCGATCAGTCCTCCTACGAGAACGGTCTGTTCGCCGATGAGGTCGCTCTCGGTCTCATCCTTGAAAGTTGTTTCCAGAACACCTGCCCTGGCACATCCTAAAGCCTTAGCAACGCCAAGTGCGGTTTCCTTGGCCTCGCCTGAATAGTCTTGGTAGGTTGCGATCAGGGCGGGAACGCCGAAACCCCCCAGATAGGTTTCTCTTAGCCTTATGCCTGGGCTCTTTGGCGCCACCATTATGACATCTATGCTTTTTGGTGGAACTATCTGCTTGAAGTGAATGTTAAAGCCATGTGCGAAGTCTAGCGTTTTGCCTTTCGACAAGTACGGCTCTACTGATTCCTTGTACACACGTGGCTGTGTCATGTCAGGAATCAACATGAGGATTACTTCGGCTTTCTTTGCAGCTTCCGAGATTGGGTAGACTTTGAACCCGTCTTTCTCAGCTTTTCCCCAGGAAGCGCCTCTAGGTCTCAGACCGATGATCACATTCAGGCCTGAGTCCCTCATGTTCTGGGCTTGAGCACGCCCTTGGCTGCCGTATCCGATCACGGCTATCGTCTTGCCTTTCAGGGGTTCCAAGCTTGCATCCTTTTCGAAGTAGACTCTCACCATGTTCTTATTACCCCTCCTACTCCATGCTAACCGATCGCATTCCCCTTGGAAGAGCTGTTACCCCTGTCCTTGCGATCTCTTTTACACCCAAGGGCCTCATCAACTCTATGAAGGCGTTTGTCTTCTCCGAGTCGCCCGTGATCTCTACAATCAACGAGTCATGCGCAACATCAACTACATGCCCCTTGAAGATCTCTGTATAGTTGATTACGTCAGACCTTACTTTGGCATCGGCTGTACTCACCTTGACGAGCGCAAGCTCTCTCGCAACAATGTTCCTTTGGTCAAGTATGCTTACTTTTATGACATCGATCAGTTTCTTCAGTTGTTTCACGACTTGCTCAATCGTTCTCTCGTCGCCCTTTGTGAGGATGGTCATCCTAGCAAGGTCTTTCTGCTCTGCCACCCCGACAGATATACTTTCTATGTTGAAGCCTCTTCGCCTGAACATGTTCGAGATGCTGTAGAGAACGCCTGGCTTGTGCTCGACTGTGGCAGATATTATGTATGATTCTTCATTCTCGCTCATTTCTCTCAACTCGTTATGTACTTGCTTAGTTCGCCTCCCGGAGGAACCATGGGGAAAACGTTCTCTTCTGGAGCGATTGGGACATCTATCACAGTTGTAACGTCACTCTTCAAAGCAGTCTTCACCGTCTTCAAGAGTTCCTCTAGGCTCCCTACACGGAAGCCCAGAGCGCTATAGGCTTCTGCGAGCTTGACGAAGTCGGGCATTCGCCCCAGATCAATGGCTGAGTAACGTCTGTTGTAGAAAAGCCTCTGCCACTGTGCCACCATCCCTAATACTGAGTTGTTCAAGATTATGACCGTGACGGGGATCTTCCATGCCACCGACGAAGCCAAGTCCTGTTCAGTCATGATGAAGCTCCCGTCGCCTGCTATGTCCACCACTGGAACCTCGGGACATGCTGCCTTGGCTCCTATTGCTGCTGGGAAGCCAAAGCCCATTGTTCCAAGCCCGCCTGAACTAATGAACGTTCTGGGCTTGTAAGCCTTGAAGTAGAGTGCTGCCCACATTTGGTTCTGCCCCACCTCAGTGGTGACGATGGCATCGTTTGGGAGGATTTTGCGGAGTTCAGTAAGAAGCTTAGGGGGCTTCAATCCGTCGTCTGACTCCGCGAGCTCGCTCTGTTTGCCTCTGAGTTCCTGTATCCTTTTCATCCACAGGGATCGTTCCTTCTTCTTGAAATTCTGAATCAAGCGGTCGCATATTGCCTTGAGAGCTCTTTTTGCATCCGCGACGATGGGCACATGTGGTCTTATGTTCTTTCCTATTTCAGACGAGTCTATGTCGATCTGAATTATCTTTGTGTCAGTACAGAACTTCTTGACGCTACCTGTTGTCCTGTCAGAGAACCGCATCCCAACCGCCAGCATCACGTCTGATTCGGGAACCAAGCTGTTCGACGCGATTGTCCCGTGCATCCCAAGCATGCCAAGCGAGAGAAGATGGTCCTCAGGAATGCTGCCCTTCCCGAGTAGAGTTGTTGCTACAGGCGCTAGAAGAAGCTCAGCCAAAGCCACGAGCTCAGGCGAAGCGCCTGAGGATATGACACCGCCGCCTGCAACTATGACTGGTCTTTCCGCGTTAGCCAGAATATCGACTGCCTTCTCTATCTGAAGGGGATGCGGATCATAGGTTGGACGGTAACCTCGAAGTCTGACCCGGTCTTCAAACTCAATCTGGGCAGACTCTGCCTGCGTGTCTTTGGGAAGATCGATAAGAACGGGCCCGGGTCTGCCTGTGGAAGCAATATAGAAGGCCGTCTTCACGATGCGGGGGATGTCTGAAGGGTCCATGACTTGAAAGTTGCATTTCGTTATTGGAGTTGTGACCCCAACAATATCCGCTTCTTGAAAGGCGTCCTTACCTATGAAGGCCCTAGGAACCTGACCTGTGAAGGCGATGATTGGTGAAGAGTCCATGTAAGCGTTGGCGATACCTGTAACAAGGTTTGTGGCTCCTGGCCCAGAAGTTGACATACAGACTCCAACTCTTCCGCTTGCTCTCGCGTACCCATCGGCTGCGTGAGCTGCGCATTGTTCATGCCTCATGAGGATATGCCTGATCTCAGACTCGTACAACACATCATAAATGGGAAGAGTGGCTCCTCCCGGTATGCCGAAGATCGCTTCCACCTTTTGTCTCTTCAGGGACTCTATCAGAGCCTCGCCGCCAGTCATCTCAACCATCAACGAAGCCTCCTTCTTCTCATAGATTACAGAATAGCCTTGTTCTTCTACCTGCGAATGAGAACCGATTTGGGATGTCAGAGACAACGGAGGGTTTCTTTGTCGTTCTAGCTAAAGAAAGTCCTAGTGAGCCATGATCAACCGTGGAGGTAGCGATCCCTCCGTACCCGGATATCCCTCACTTTTGGCCCTCCAAAGGAACGAAACCGACAGAAGTATAAAGTTCCAACTTATAAGCTTTTTGAACTGAGCAACTCGTGGTTTAGATCAATCGCGCCTACCAGCACCTTGCTGTGCCTGAAAAACTGAGCACTGAGCACCCTTCCGTGAAAGCAGACGATAGTTGGCGCAACCTTTGAAGAACGGCGAACCAGAATCGAGATATCGAGTGTGGCCCTCCGACTGCTTCTGTCGACAACCTATGAAGTTGGAGAGCGAGAAGCCTTAAAGACTCGAAAATCCTAGAAGCAGTATTGGTGTTCTTGCGTGAGGCGGAAGTTTGATGATTTACACAACAAGCTGAGAAACGGTCTCTTTCTTTCATCCATGATGGGGAAGACTGACGGTGCCTTCTGTGCATTAAGACGCAGAGGTTGCGTTATGATTCAGCTGGGAGCTTACTTAGCTGAGCCTCCATTATATGGAGAGGCTCAGTACTTCCTGCCTTCCAGTCGAGAGCAGTGCACCTATTTCTTGGCAGAGGAATGTAGAAAGGCAAGAGGAGGAATAAGAATCCTTACTTGCTTGAACCTTGCCACACCCAAGCTCGAGTGGGGCTTGGAGGCTGCTGAGTGCTTCTCCAGGGCTGGCGGAGACCTTGTTGAGCTAAATGTCCATGGGGCGTACGAACCCTATCTGCGGATGGGGAAGGTCCGTGCTATGGTCTTACCTGAAAACCGGAACGAGCTCTTCAGTTGGGTGGAAGCCTTCGCAACGTTGCCGATTCCGCTGATAGTCAAGTTCAGAATGGGCGTGATCGAAGATTACTCACCAGTTCTGGAAAAGCTCAGGGACTTCGACATCTTTGGTCTCCACTTCAATGTGAGGAAAGATAAGCTGGCGAAGCCAGACTTCGACTTCGTTCGGATCACAAAGGCGAGATACCCGTTCTTTCTTTTGGCAAGCGGCTACGTAAGATCAGCCTTGGATGCAAAAGAGCTCTTCGAAGCCGGAGCTGACATGGTTGGCGTAGCTGAACCCACCATAAACGATCCTGAATACATACAAAGGATCGCTACAAAAGTCAAGGCAGACAACTATAGTTAAATGCAATCTTGAGCCTACTCACATCCAGAGAAGGAAACAGGCAGAGCAGAAACAGGCCAAAAGAGTTTGTCGCGGGCCGAAAGAGAACGTGCTATTAGGTATGTCAGCATAAAAACGAAGTGGTTACGCAGAAACGCGCATGAGTAGCGCTTCTACGGGTACTAGTATCCTTTTTACTGGGTCTGGCGCCAAACTAAGCCGCTCCATTGCAACGGCACCGAGTAAGTATACGTCTTCATCGCCAAAAACCACAGGCGTTGCAGAAGCAACGTATTCATTGATAGCAGTGCCGACCTCTCCTAGAGATTTCTTTACAACCCCAGAATTTGCAAGCCTTAGACGTATCATTCTTGTGGGCTTAACGTTGATGCCTCCCAAAAGGGATTTGGGTAGAACGGCATAAGTTGAACCGCTATCAACGATAAGTTCAACGTCAACCTCCTTTAGCCTATCAAAAGGTTTCCATACTTGGTGACTTGGTGATTCATCCTATTCATCTGGAACATCCTGACTGGTATATTAAGTACGACTTGGCTCCTGAGCAGGTCATAATCACAAGGCGCCGACTCTTTGATAAAGCCGCAACTGAGAAAGCCTTAGTGCATGTCTTTCATTTCCCCCTTCCCTGGGCTAGGCTATGTAACCCAGAAAGGAATTCCGGTGGCATTGGCAGCCCATGAAGTAGGCGTGCTCTCTCAGTTGCTCAAGGTTTTTGATCTTTCTGAATAATAATATTCAGATAGAAAAAGGGCTTCAACGTAGATGAGGCTTCTCCAGAATAAATAGCTAATACGACTATGTTCTGGTTCCCTGAAATGAAGGTGAAGTTCGTTCCCATATATGACCTTACTATGATTGCAGAATCCTATAAAAAGTAGACCTTAATAACAATAGAAAGGCTATGTGGCATCTGGAAAGTGTTTCTTCCCTTCTTCTGTGTATTCAATAAGACCTAGTTGTTTGAAGAAATCTAACCAGTCATAGATTGCTTCTCTTTCTACAACCTTGCTATCAACTATACGATAAATACTTACGGCTCTAATCGTAAACTTTTTATTAGTAGGGGGTAATCCACGATATACACCTTTGTGTGTACCAGTCACTTCAAAACGAATCCACACTTTATCTCCTTCAGCTATGATATCTTCAATATTTTCACGTAGATCTGGAAAACCCTTGGGAAGCATAGGTATATACTGTTTAAGACTTTCTAGACCTCTTATTTGAAGGGTATGGTCAACATAATCGGGTGCTACTAACTTGTCCAGTAAAGCTAGGTTTTGCTCATTCAAGGCTTCAAACAAACTACGAATGACAGCCTTATTCCTTTCTAGTGACATAATACATCCTTTTACTATCAATGTTTATTCTCTTTTCTATAACTCTTAACAGTTTTTCTTTGTGCAAGAATCCCTTCAAGGCTTTTTGGCGTGGTTGCCAATAATTTTTCGATCTCTATCATGCTAAATATCTCAATACCGTGTAAACTTGATGTGCCTGCATTAAGTATCTAATATATGCTTTTTATAGAGCCCGCTCTTTATCTTTTCTTATCCTCTTAGAATAACCACCCTTTTTGGATTAGCCTTTTCTTATGGGCAAATTTCTACTTGTGTCAACAAGTAAAAGAAAAACAGTATGAATGATTCAAACCTTGTTTTCACATCTTCTGGCATTTGGAGCAGTAATAGA
>CAYXIF010000036.1:0-12321 GCA_964465575.1 uncultured Candidatus Bathyarchaeia archaeon
AACGATTTCCATTGTTTTTGTGGAGTCTTCGATCGACGTCTGTGGCTCCTTGTTCTCTCTGATGCATCGGATGAAGTGGAGGTTCTCGTGATAGTAGCCAAAGCATCTGTGCCATTTGTCTGACCCATCCACGTCAATGCTCCTGAGAATCTCCGCTTGCTCGTATGCTTGGCCCTCACGGAGAATCATGGCTTTCTGATTCCCGTTCGCGCCTGAAGTGTCAATGTAAGCAGAGACGCCTCTAGCGTGCATTTCATACGTCTGCACTCGCCCCCCAGTGGCATAGCAAGAGTCTAGCGTCCCTATACCTCCATTCCTGAACCTGAACATGGCGTTGAAGCTGTTTGGGACTTCATCATAGTACCTACCCACTACGCCCTCTACGTCTTTCACTTCTCCTCCCACCCATCTCAGAACGTCCACAGCATGTATGACATCAGAGGTGAGGAAGTCCTTGTACGGGCTTCCTTTCGGAAAGCCGCTAGAGGGCACGCACTTGTGGTACGCGGCATGGCAACGGATGATTTCGCCCATCTCTTCGACAATGCTCTTGGCTTTCGCAAGCACGGGGACGAAGCGCCTGTTGAAGCCTACCATGGTAAGGCACTTGTTCTTTTTCGCTTCTCTTGCCATCGTTTCCGTCTGACGCAAGTCAGCGCCTGGTGGTTTCTCGATGAAGATATGTTTCCTTTTCCGAAGGGCATACATAACAATGGGCAGAAT
This sequence comes from uncultured Candidatus Bathyarchaeia archaeon, assembly GCA_964465575.1. Taxonomy (GTDB): domain Archaea; phylum Thermoproteota; class Bathyarchaeia; order Bathyarchaeales; family DTEX01; genus CAYXIF01. The sequence continues at coordinate 724 of CAYXIF010000036.1, forward strand.
CAAGTCCTGAGCCATGATGATGTACAGTACGTCTAAGTTGACCTTCTTCAGCATCTGCCTGTAGTCAACGAATCTGCTCTCGATCCCATACCTGTCTGATGTCGCCTTCAAACGTTCCTTGTCCAAGTCACATACGGCGTCGATTCTGGCCTCAGGAATCTCTGCGAGAGAAGGAAAATGCACACTGTTGGCGTGCCTTCCCGCGCCGATCATCCCAACTCTTACCGGGTCCATCTTCAAGCCTTCGGCTAAAGAGTGGGCAGGTGTGCTAATAAGACTTGACGCTACCGCGCCCCTTCACCTCTTCCGGCCTTATGACAGAAGCATAAGTACGTAAGGCGCTCTGCGCTGGTTTTCGGCAGGGTTGACAGGCGAGCCTTGCGGGGTTCTCATACGATTCTTCTTACAGCGTTCACAATCTTCTCTTTGCTAGGTACCGCAGCTTCTTCTAGTACTGGGCTCATCGGTATCGGCACGTCTTCTCCAGCCACTCTTATGACTGGTGCGTCTAGGTAGTCGAAGGCCCTCTCCATTATCTGAGCTACTACCTCCGCGCCTACGCCGCAGGTTCTATATCCCTCGTGCACTACAACTGCCTTGCTGGTCTTCTTCACTGAGTTGATTATGGTGTCTATGTCCAGTGGTTTGAGAGTTCTTGGATCCACGACTTCAGCGTCTATGCCTTCCTTTGCAAGTTCTTCGGCGGCTTCCAATGCTAGGAGAATCATCCGTGAGTAGGCGATGATCGTGATGTCCGTCCCTTCCCGCTTCACGTCGGCTATCCCGAGCGGAACCGTGTACTCTACCTCTGGAACTTCGCCTTCAGTACCATAGAGCATCTTGTGCTCAATGAACATAACGGGGTTGTTGTCTCGGATGCAGGTCTTCAACAGACCCTTAGCGTCGAAAGGTGTTGAAGGCATCACGACGAATATGCCAGGTACATGCTCATACCACGCCTCGAGACTCTGAGAGTGATGCTCAGCTATGCCCCGACCAGCTCCGCCCTGCGTTCGGTAAACGACGGGCACAATGGACTTCCCTCCGAACATGAACCGGTTCTTTGCTGCAATGTTGATTATCTGATCAGTCGCAATCGTTGAGAAGTCAATGTACATCAGCTCGGCAACAGGATGAGTGCCTACCATGGCAGCCCCAGCTGCGGCGCCAGCGATTGCGGCTTCGGAGATAGGTGTATCTCTCACACGTTCAGATCCAAACTCTTCGAAAAGTCCCTTTGTCACCCCGTATGCTCCACCGTAGATCGCGATGTCCTCTCCCATCACGAAGACGCTTTCATTCCTGCGCATCTCTTCGCGCAATGCTTCGTTAAGGGCTTGGACGTAACGTATCCGCCGCATCCTAAGGCCCTTCTGTTTGGCAACAGTTGTGTTCTTTATGGACGACTCGTCGTCTACATAGATGTCCGCGTGAAGCCCCTCGTACAAAGATTCGATCGGCGGATATGGGCTACTGAGGGCAAACTTCTCGGCCTGTTCAATAGCTTCTGCCACTGATTCCTCGAGCGCCTTAACTTGCTCTTGCATCATAATGCCCAATTTGATCAGCTTCTCTTCAAGGCCTGCAATAGGGTCTCTGGCCCTCCAAGCCGTCTCTTCGTCTCTTGTTCTGTAGGCTCTCGGGTCGCTTCGCGAATGACCGTAGTACCTGTAGGTCTTACACTCAACAAGAGTTGGCCCTTCCCCCCTGCGTGCTCTATCGACGGCCTTATTCACGACTTCCTTTACGTTCAGGACATCCATCCCGTTCGAGATCACGCCTGGGATATTGTAGCCTCTAGCTCTCTCGGCAATGTCTTCAAATGGGAAAGCCTTGTTAACGGCAACTGACATGCCGTAAAGATTATTTTCGCAAACGTAGATCACAGGCAGCTTCCAGATGGCAGCCATGTTGACTGATTCGTGAAAGGCTCCTGTGTTCGCAGCCCCGTCCCCAAAAAAGCACAAGACGACTTGGTCCGTCTTCCTTAGCCTTATGGCTAGGCCTGCGCCTGTAGCGATAGGTATGTTTGACCCAACTATGCCTGTAGCGCCCAAGTTCCCAGCCTGAACGTCAGCTATGTGCATCGAGCCTCCCCTGCCCCTGCAATAGCCTGTGGCTTTGCCACAAAGTTCGGCTAGCATTGTCTTCAGTTCGCCGCCTTTGGCTATGCAGTGCCCGTGTCCGCGGTGAGTGCTCGTGATATAGTCGTCCTTTCTAATGGCGGCTATCGCGCCCACTGCTACAGCTTCTTGCCCGACGTAAAGGTGTGAGGCTCCCTTCACAACATCTCGGGCCAGGAGGTCCATGACCTTCTCTTCGAAGTATCTTATCTCGAGCATTTTCCTTAGATAACCGATCATCTCTCTAGCTTCTTCTGCGCTAGGCATTATTGTGCGACCTCCGTGTCGATGCTACAATCTTGCTCTACGATTCGCACAGGCTCTCATAATCCTTTTGCCGAGCCCCTTTCCGAACACGGCGCTCTCCTTAAAGGAGCTATGCCAGCCCTACTTGGAGACTTCAGCGATCCATTCGTCGAGTTTTCTTCTCGCTTCTTCATCACCCATCTGGATCAGTGGGTGTTTCATGTAGTAGGAAGAGGCGTATGTCAGATTTCCGCCTATTCCCTTGTCTAGAGCGAGCTGTGTGCATCTTATGGCATCGACTGATACGCCGCCCGAGTTCGCCTTATCGTTGACCTCAAGTCTTACTTCGATGTTGAAGGGTATGTTCGCATACATTCTGCCTTCAATTCTGATGAACGCGAGTTTGGTATTTCCCAAGAAAGGTATGAAGTCGCTAGGTCCAATATATATGTCCTTCTCAGGAAGCTTAAGACCTTCCGGCATCAGGCTTTGGACAGCTTCTGTCTTGGAGATCTTCTTGCTCTTCAGTCTCTCTCTTTCAAGCATGTTTGCGAAGTCGGTGTTCCCGCCCACATTGATCTGGTAGGTTCTGTCAATCGTTGCGCCCCGGTCAACGCAAAGCTTGGTCAAAGTCCTGTGGGTTATCGTCGAACCGATCACCGCCTTGACGTCGTCTCCGACAACTGGAATGCGATTCTGCCTGAACTTTTGCTCCCAAGATTCGTCTGAGGCGATGAAGACTGGAATGCAGTTGACAAAAGCGCAGTCCGTCCCTAACGCGAGGTCTGCCCAGAACTCGGTTGCTTTCTGACTCCCGACTGGCAGGTAGTTCACTAGTATCCGAGTGTCAGTGTCCTCAATCTCCTCAATGGCTTCCCTTCTCAGTTCTTTAACGCTCTTCGTCTGTTTGAGGGGTCTTATCATGCTTGCAACGTAGACGCCGACGCCGTCGAGAATGGGACTTTCCTTGACGACTGTGTTGCCGCATGAAGAGACTGAGTCAACCCACTTGACATAGTTAGGATCTGCATAGATCGCCTCGCTCAGTAGCTTGCCTACTTTGTTTCTTCCCACATCGAAGGCGCTTACGAACTCTATGTCCTCAACGCCGTAAGGACCGATTTTCTCATGCATGAGACCAGTCTTCTCGTCCTTGTTCCTCTTATAGAACTCTGTCCCTTGAACCAGACCAGCGAAGCAGTTGCCGATCCCCACAACGCCAACCTTTATCTTTGCCATAATGTTTTATTGTATCATAAAATATTTAAGCTTTTATACTACCGTAAAATAGATACAAGCATGGTGAAAGAGCCCGTCGAAAGGCTCAGAGAGAAGCTGCTGAAAGAGAACCTGTGGGTTTTTCTTTTCAAGCTTCTGGAAGATGGGGACAGGTACGCTTATGAACTGAGGAAGGCTGTCAACGAGCAGTTTGGCTTCTGGGCTGGAGAAGTCACGGGGTATAAGGTACTGTACCTACTTGAGAAGGACGGGTACGTGGGATGCTATATGCAGGGAAGAAAGAAGTACTACAGACTCACGAGCAAAGGCTCAGACCAGTTGAAGAAAGCTAAGGAATTCCTTCACAGGGTCTATACATCAATATAGGCAAGGATGAAGACTGAATCTTCGTGAAGAGGCCGGGGGAACCTCAGCCATGAGCACAAGACTTTTAGTTCTCTATGGTTGTTAGATGCAGGTGGGAGCAAAGGTGGAATCCGGAGCCAGACGTGAAGTGCGCGTTGCCGGCAAGGTTGCCATAGTGGTCGGAGGTTCGAGTGGGATCGGTGAGGGGATAGCCCGAGACTTCGCGAAGGAAGGTGCTCGGGTCTCGATCGTATGCAGCAGAACAATCCAGCAGGCGCGGCGGATAGCTGACGAACTCAATGAGAAGTTCGGAAGCGGGACAGCCATTGCAATACAGGCTAACGCAACGGATGAGAAGGCGGTTGAAGGAATGGTTAGGCAGACCGTTGAGGCTTTCGGCGGCATCGACATACTCATCTACAGTGCGGGGATCATAAGAGCCGGAAGCGTCAAAACCTTCAGCCTCGAAGACTTCGAACTGGTCACAAGAGTTAATTACACTGGCTACTTCGTCTGTGTCAAGTACGTCTCTCGAGTAATGGCTGAACAACATGAACGTGATCCTTCAAGGATTATGGACATAATCCAAGTGAACTCGAAGTCAGGGCTTCAAGGAAGCGAAAGAAACTTCGCGTACGCTGGCAGCAAGTTCGGCGGGATTGGATTGACCCAGAGTTTCGCCCTCGAGCTTTGGGAGAACGGCATCAAGGTCAACGCTGTGTGTCCTGGCAATGTTTTCGACAGTCAGCTCTGGTCAGACCCAGAGCAAGGACTTTTCATACAGTATCTGAGGGCGGGGAAAGCCCCCGGAGCGAAGACAATGCAGGACGTCAGACGCTACTACGAGTCCAAAGTTCCAATGGGCAGAGGATGCACTGTAGATGACATTCTACGTGCCATTTACTATCTTATAGAGCAGAAGTATGAGACAGGACAGGCCATACTCGTCGCAGGCGGACAAGTAATGCGGTGAAACTCAAGTTATGCGCTGCAAGTTCACATCGGTCGTCAGTTCCATGGATAAAGAAAGATTGCAGTCCTCAAACTAGGAGAGATGGTAACTATCGCAGGAATAACGGTGAAAGCAGTTCAAGCCCACAAACATAATAGGCCCAAGTCTCAAGGTGTTTCCTTCCATCTGAAAGCGTTGGGGGTTCGTTATCTCATAACTGCACGTGGCAGAACTGCCTAGCATGCGGGCGATGGAGACTTCATTCCAGAGATAGAGTATGCAGTTCTTCTTATCGTGAATCGCTTTCTCGGGCGCCATGTATCTCAGATTCACAACTGATTTAACAACATGAGACTCTTACGCTAGTCTGGGTTCACTTGTCTGCTACATTAGGCGCAAAAAGCGTTGAAGATCTGCCAGAAGCCAACAGACAGATCAAAAGGCCTGAAGCGACAGAAGACAGCCCAGACTGCTGTCAGAACCCTTGGAACCCAATCTGCAAAAGCTCGGAAATCGAACTATACATTTTCTACGAAGACAGAAAGACACCCATCTGTAGATTATGCTGGCAGGAGATCGCAGAAAGCGACAGAGAGTGGTAGGAACTGGCGTGAGTTGTGCTCGCTTCTTCCAATCATGTCAAAAGCCCATTCTAGTGAAGGTCAGCACCCACGATAGCCCATCTAGCCTTTTCTTCTCTCGCCGAGGAACGCTTTGACCTCTTCGCTCTACAACGCCCTTATCGCGCAAGGCGCCCGCAGCCTAGCGGGTTGCTAGAGATGCTTGGGGTGACAGCCTGTATGAGGCTGTGGGACTTGAGGTCTACATGCTCCTGTCCTAGAGAGCCTCTGGTTTCTGCTCGAAGAACTTGTGGCTTCCCTTCAGAGGTCTGATGCTCCTCGGTCTTAGCCGTCATTTATATTCCCACTGAGTTCATTATCATTCAGGGGTCGAAGATGACACGATGGGTGGTCAATGAACTTGAGTATTTCGAGGCACCTGGGCTCTCGGTGTTGGTTTTTCATGATGTCTATCCTGAGGGAAAACAGGGTGGACTAGAGATTATACAGCACGGAGAGCGAATAGCGACAAACGGAGACCTTCGGCTGGAACCGACTCCCGGTCAATGGGCGCCGTTGCCGAAGTTTGTTAAGCGGGAAGTTGATGCCAAGAACGGGGTTATTAAGGCGAGGCTGAGCTTCATCGACAAGACCCTTGACTACGTTGTCTGTGTATGGGGTGACGGCGATTCGCTTCATGTTCGGGTCGACCTAGAAAGACCTCTTCCTACGGACCTATCGGGAAAGATGAGCTTCAACCTTGAGCTCTTCCCAGGAGCATATTTCGGGAAAACATACTACATGGGAGACACGTTCGGCACTTTTCCTAGGCAGGCTAATGGCCCCATGACGCCAGGTCCCACCGGCACGTTGAAGCCGGTCCCATTGGCCGCTGGCTCCAAGCTCTGCGTCGCGCCTGAGGATCCGATGCGAAGGATGACAATTGAGCAAGTCGGTGGCGGAGAGATGAGGCTGTTTGATGGACGTAACGCCGCACAGAACGGTTGGTTCGTTCTAGTCTCGCCTGTTTCTCCTAATGCTGTGAAAGGAGCGGTGGAATGGTTGATAACGCCACACGGCATGCCAAGTTGGCGCCGCGACCCCGTTATTAGCATCTCCCAGGTCGGCTACCACCCCAACCAGGTCAAAAGAGCGGTCATCGAACTGGACCCGCAGACGGAAGTCTTGGGTGAAGCAGCACTGCTGCGCGTTGACCCAGACGGTGGCCTCAGGAAGGTTTTCTCGGCATCGGTCAAGAAGTGTGGGAGGTTCCTGCGGTTCGAGTATGCCGTCTTCGATTTCACGCATGTTTGTGAGCTGGGCATGTATGTGGTCCAGTACGAGTCTCGCTCAACTCCTCCGTTCAAGATTTCTAGGGACGTATTCCAATATGGCGTCTGGCAACCCACTCTGGAGACATATTTCCCCGTTCAGATGTGCCATGTGGCGGTGCGAGACCGTTACCAAGTTTGGCACGGGGCTTGCCACCTTGATGATGCATTGCAGGCGCCTCCAAATCGCGTTCACTTTGATGGGTATCGGCAGGGACCCACAACAGAGACCCAGTACTCCGTTGACCAGCATATTCCATACTTGGATAGGGGCGGATGGCACGATGCAGGCGATGATGACTTAGCGGCTGGCTCTCAGGCGTGGACGACCTTTGTGCTTGCGTTGGCTCGCGAAGAGTTCGGTGTTGATTCAGACCAAACGACGGTGCGCAAGGACGAAAGGCTTGTCTTGCTGCACACGCCCGATGGTGTTCCTGATATTGTTCAACAGGTTGCTCACGGCGCCGAAAACTTGCTTTCGGGGTATCGCGCGGCAGGACACAGCTTCTCGGGGATCATTTCTCGAACACTTGAACAGTACGTGCATGTGGGCGACTGGTCGACCATGACGGATAACAGAGTCTACGGTCACTCTCTTGGTCTGAACGAGGCGACTAAGGAACGGTCAGGCAGAAAAGATGACCGTTGGGCGTTTACGAGTAGGGATACTGCGCTGGAATATTTGGTGATCACCGCCTTGGCTGCAGCCAGCCGAGCCTTACGTGGATATGAGGACACCTTGGCCGAGGAATGCTTGGAGACCGCCATAAGGGCGTGGGAATATGAGCAGACCCATTCGCCTGTGCAACAAGGAAGCGCCTATGTTCCTGGCGATCGGGAGAACTGCGAGATTCTAGCCACTGTCGAGCTGCTGGTAACGACTGGGGATGAGCGTTTTCGTCGACGCCTGATCGAATTACTTCCAAAGATCACGGGCGATATATCTCGGGCTGGCTGGTCTGTTGCGCGCATTCTTCCTGTTATGAACGATGCTGGCTTTACTCGAAGCTTGCGCAAGGCTGTAAGAAGGCTCAAGTCAGGTGTCGAGGGGGAATTGCTTATGAACCCTTACCATGTTCGGTGGCGTCCACACATTTGGGGGATTGGGTGGGACATCCTCAGGTTTGCAGTCGAACAGTACTATCTGCTCAAGGCGTTTCCGGCCCTCTTCGACCGTGAAAACATACTTGCGGCACTCAACTATGTCTTTGGCTGTCATCCGGGCTCTGACGTATCATTGGTGTCAGGCGTCGGCGCACGTTCGCTGACAGTCGCGTATGGCATCAACAGAGCGGACTGGTCTTACATTCCCGGCGGCGTCGTCTCGGGGACCAATCTTGTTCGACCTGACTTTCCAGAACTCAAGGACAACTTCCCGTTCTTATGGCAACAGTCAGAGAACGTCATTGGAGGTTCAGCTGCGTACATCTTTTGTGTCTTAGCTGCTGACAGACTGCTAAATACTCAGTGAAGCCAGTCCGACCCTTTTGCGTTGGAGCTTACGCGGGCTGCTTCGTGCCATCTTCGTAAGCCTTTCGATAGAAATCGTCGAGGACGTTGACCACGTTTGTGTCCTGTTTGATGGTCTTTAGTGCGTTTGTTAGGTAATCGACGAATCTCTCGGCGAGGGTTCTGCCTTTTTCTTTCGTCGCGAGTCTTGGTTCGCCCAGGTAGGCTTCAAGGGCGTACGCTTGCCAGTCGACTGGCGTTTCGATTCCTTTCGGTATGTTTGTGGCTCCGAGTTCTGCGACGTGCTTGACATTTTCCATTTTTATCGACTTCTCAAAGAGGTAGAGTCCAATGCTCGTTTCTAGCTCGCACGCGTGGCCGACGGTTCTTCCCTCACTCAGCTCTGCAACATGCTTCTGAATCGGCGCCCAAGGCTCGATCATTGCGTACAGTGTATAGTCTCTCTTTCTGGTTAGGCTTTCTCTGAGGAACGTCCTTATGATGCTGTTGTTTCCTCCATGGCCGTTCAGGATCAGGATCTTCTTGAACCCGTTGCGAGCGATCTCGTCACACACCTCTTCGAGTACAGACAGCAAGGTCTTGGCTGTCAACGAGATTGTTCCGGCGAAGTGCCTGTTTTCCGGAACATAAGCATAGTAGAAAGGTGGCAGGACAACGGCCTCCTCTCTCTCTGCTGCCATTCTTGCTAGGTTGCATATGGTCAGTGCGTCTGTTCCTGTTGGCATGTGGGGACCATGAACCTCAATAGACCCTAAGGGTAGTATTGCCACAAGCCCCTTCTCCGCTGCCGCCTTCACGTCTGGACTGGTGGCGTGCTCATACATCATTTCTCTCACTTCTTGGTATGAAGCGATTCTAGTATCCGCTGTATTTAGCGTTTAGTCCGTTGGATTCAGAGTCGCAGAAACGTTTTTGGACAAGTGGAGATGAACCTGTATACATGTGGGATACAATTCAGATGTTTCGTTGTTGACGAAGGAAGCCAAGATGTTGACTTCAAGGGAAAGGATCTTCCGGGCTTTCTGCCTCGAGGAGCCTGACAAGGTCCCGGTTTTCGAACAGGAGATTCAGCCGCCAGTTTCAGACATGTTGCTTGGCAGGATATGCTCTCTCGCCGACAAGAGACTGAACATTCGGATTCTAGAAAGAGGTTACTTGAGCACTAGCCTTCTTGAGCAGATGGTGAAGGACCACATTGAACTGGCCACAGAGCTTAACCTAGACGCCGTTAATGTGTCCGCGAACATGAGGCCAGGTAAGTGTGAAGCCATCAAGAGGATTTCCGCGAGAGAATGGGTGAACGAGAGAGGCACCATTCGCTACTCCTTGGTGGGTGACCGGTCCTACAGGGTCGATCTAAGGATAAGAGAGAAAGGAAAGGAGGGGCTTAGGGAGAGGATCGAAGAGTTGAGGGAACCGATAGACATATGCCCGGACGACTTCTACGTGCTCAGGAGAGTCAAACACGAGATTGAAAGAAGAAACCTGGATCTGTTCGTTTTCACGGCATCAGTCGTCTTTGATTGGCACGGAGCCGGATGGACAGACCTTGCGCTGAAATGGTTGCTGACAGAACCCGGCCTGATGCACAAGTACTTGGATGCCTACAACCGACGTGCTATTGGTTTTGTGAAGGCGGCGATCGATTTTGGGGCGGAAGGTGTTCTGGATGGGGGCGACTTAGCATATAGACATGGGCCTATGATTTCGCCTAAAGCGTACGTGGAGTTCATCTTGCCTTACCAGAAGAGGCGGGTTGACACGTTCCACAGGAAGGGCGCTTTCGTTGTGAACCGTTCGGATGGGTGGATCTGGCCGATCGCCCACGACTTTCTAGAAAACTCAGGGGTCGATGGTTACTGCGAGATAGACAAGAGCGCAGGCATGGACCTCGGCGAACTGAAAGAAGTCTATGGCGACAGGTTGTGTCTGCTCGGAAATGTGAACTGCGCGGGGGCTTTGGTCAACGGAACTACGGGAGATGTGACGAAAGAAACCGAGGAGTGTATACAGAAAGCCGCACCTGGCGGTGGTTACATTCTTTGTTCGAGCAACGTGATTCACAGCCATGTCAGACCCGAGAACTACTTGGCCATGCTTGACGCTTGCCGAAAGTGCGGCAAGTATGGCTACCTAGCTTAGCAATCTGTGGGGAGACGTGTATCTGCTATGGTTCGCCTTGCAGAGCTTCGGCCTAGAGGTCTCTGAGTCTGAGCATCTTCGCGATGTTCGCTTTTGGGTCTATCTTAGGCGTTATCTTGCCTTGACTTGATGTGAAGAGGGTTGTTACGCCGGGACCGTGGCCGGAGGTTACGCAGTCACTGTGTACGATTATGCCGACTGACATTGCTCCCTTCCGATATGTTCTGCCGTACATGTGCTCTGCGTCCTTGATTGCGACGAGGTCGCCTAGTCTGAGGTCGTTTAGCCCGTACTCCTTCTTGGTGCTTTCGTCATAGAGCTGGATGTCGTAGTCTCCTGAGTACGTTTGGTTTGCCCCTAGCCCGGAGCCCATTATTGCGGCGGGGACAATGTGGGTGACTGGAACTTCGAGTTTGTCGCTGACTGGTCTGGGGTCTATTGCTTCAAGGAACTTTGGGTCCATGTTCATGACCTGTACGTTGGGGAGGTCGAGGAGTTTCATGCCCAGTCCAAAGGCTTTGACCTGGATCTTGTCGCCGATCAGGAGTTTCTCCATGGTCTCTGTTGGAAAGTCGACTAGAACGTGTTCGATCCCGCCGTGTTTGCCTGTGACGACTCCCTTTGAGCCTTTGGCGTCTCCGGAAACAACAGTCGCTTCGTTTCCGACGCAGGCAAGAACATTCAGAGCGATGTTTGCTCCTCCTGGAGTTTGGTCATCTCTTTCCTTGTTTTTGATGCTGACGCCGGGTTCGACGTGGTCGGCTTCCCATTCGGATGCGGGGTCGCCGACGCGTATGTTGTATGTTATTCCTCCTACGCCGGGCAGGGCTAAAGGTTTTCCGTCTGCGGAGATTCTGTAGGGTGTTGCTCGGAAAGTGGGGCTTGATATCTCGCCCAAGACTGAGATCTTGACTAGTTTGTCTGTGTTTGTTCTTAACATGTGAAGCTGCTCCTTCAATCTAGACTGGAGAGCTGAGGCAACGCCTATATAAGAGTTGTATCCGGTTTCCAAGCCTATTCAATCCATTGTGGAATTCAGATTGATCGGCTTTCTTTGGCTCAGCCTTTTCTTTGTTGAATAAGGGAGTCTGTGCATGGTTGGTCAAAGCTTCCCAAGAGAGCAGTCTTGGTTCCTGCACCTTCTGCCCGGGTCATTCTGGTTTTGACTAGTTTCTTTTCCCGACTTTTTT
>CAYXIF010000037.1:0-10222 GCA_964465575.1 uncultured Candidatus Bathyarchaeia archaeon
TTCAGTATTTAAGGAAAAAAATTTTTTCTGTGCACAGTGTGAAAGAAGCTGGGAAGGAAGCCAGATCAAGCCCAGAGCAGCCCAACAAGAGGAGTCGAACCTAGCTCAGCATCATGGCCAGCCTTCCGGCCATCCTATGCTAACTCTATACGGTCCTTTTCCGCGGAATCATGCTGCGTTCTTCTGTGAACTGTCTTCTCTATGTTCAAACTGGCAATGGGAGAATCCCTTTACCTTCCCTGAATGCTACGAAAGCCTTTTACAGCTTGCCTCATTAGCTGCATGCTGAGGTTGTTTGTCATGGCTGTAAAGAGGATTGGTTTCATCGGACTAGGCGTTATGGGCAAACCAATGGCCTTGAACCTTCTGAAAGCGGGCTACAAGTTGACTGTATGGAACAGAACCAGATCAAAGATGGATGAACTTCTCGCCGCAGGCGCATCTGGCGCCAACTCACCCAAAGATGTAGCGGAGAAATCCGACATTGTAGTGACCATGGTAACCGACTCGTCTGATGTGGAGGAAGTGGTCCTCGGAGAGGAAGGAATAATTCACTCAGCTCACCCCGGCCTGATCATGATTGATATGAGCACAATCTCACCGACAATCGCAAAGAAGATCGCGCAAACGCTGAGCAAGAGAGGCGCGAAAATGCTAGACGCTCCAGTCAGCGGAGGCGAAGTGGGAGCCAAGGAAGCAGCACTCTCCATTATGGTCGGAGGCCCCGAAGAAACCTTTGAAGAATGCTTGCCAATCCTGAAGGCCCTCGGGAAGCGAATCACTCACATGGGCCCAAACGGCACGGGTCAAACAACGAAGCTCTGTAACCAAGCGATCTGCGCGCTCAACGTACAAGCCGTCTGTGAGGGGCTGATGCTCGGAGCAAGAGCTGGCTTGGACTTAAGGAAGCTTCTCGAGGTTGTGACAGCAGGGGCCGCAAATTCTTGGATGCTTTCGAACCTCGGGCCAAAAATGGTTGAAGGCGACTACAGACCAGGCTTCAGAATAAGGCACCAACAGAAAGACCTGAGGCTGGTCCTATCGTTTGCGGCCGAGCTAGGGCTGCCCATGCCGGGGACGGCTCTGGTCCAACAGATGCTAAGAGCAGTAGAAGCAGAGGGAATGGGCGAAAACGGAACTCAGGCCGCCATAGTGGCAATGGAGAAGCTCGGCGGAAAGAAGCTCACAGGGTAATCAAGCCAGAGCCAGCATGCGGAAAACGTGCGTCTAGTTCAATAGGCCAAATGAGACACATGGATTTTCAGTATAAAGGAGGAGTTCTACTCCATTTAAATACAGAAGAACTGTCGATTTAGACTTGAATGTCCTATGATCGATAGTGTCAAGATGTCAGGCTTCGCAGTTCTCTTCATGGGCGTGGCTGTGCTACTATCTACGTTCGTCACCGCCTACCAACTCATGATCGGTGTACTCGAGATTCCAAAATCCGGAGACCTTCTGAACCTCTTCGGTTCAGCCTTCGCGCCTTTGATCGTCTACGCAATTAGGGCGCTCTACTTGGGAATAATGGGATGGATCGGCTCGATATTGACCAGAAGAGGTGTCCAAACCATAATATCTTTGCCGCAAGAAGGCACAGTTGGCAAGATGAAGGAAACTAAAGTAGCCTGATGTAGGAAAGGATGAAACAGCTGATCCACCGGCTTCTTCGAGGAGAAGACTGGAGAAGAGGAAGCTGACATGCGGCAGAGCATAAGGGCGCTCGGCTGGACCATAACAATCTCCATGCTTGTGCTTCTCACATTCCTAGTGACCGCTGTCTACTCTGCAGTCCAGACGGTTTTCATGGACCAAGGAATCAGACTCAACGACCCTCAGCCAACTCTCTCAGGAGATAAGATGATCCTATCAGTGCCAGTGGAGGTCAATAACACTGGCTGGTATGACATTACAGACTTCAGAATAACGACTACCCTAAAGGATTGGAGGGGGATAGCGCTCGCCGCGAACACTACAAGTATTGAGGAAGTGAAGAGGGGAGCATTCAGGCAAGTGGTGCATGAGTTCTCAGTTGGCTTCGGGGACATTCTCCTTGACATGACCTATATTATGTTCAACGATACTGAGTTCAAAATCGACATGTCAGTAGGGTTCAAGTATGCCTACGCTCTCGGTTTCCAGCGCACTGCAACCAACATGTCAGTTCCTTGGGGGGCTCCCCTGTACGGGTTCGAAGTGACAGGGATTGGCCAGCCAGTTGCGAATGGGTCTCATCTACTAATGCCAGTAGCAGTATACGTCGAGAACCATTCCTTCCTCGACATTGCCGGCGACCTGAATCTCAAGTTCTACAATTCTCTGGGAAGATACGTAGGGTCTGGAAAGGGCCCGTTCCATGTCCTGTCCGGTTCTAGGCTGAACAGACCAATTGACGTAGCTGTATCTGTCGATAAACCTGCCGATTTCACCGGAAAAGGGTATGCCGAAGTCTTCTTGGAGCTTCCTAGGATAGGTGTCTCATTCGAGCTTATGAGGGTAGACTATGGTTGAGGTTGAAGAGAAGGACTGGACGCCAACAATACTGTTACGCGTAATGAGGGCATCGCTGTGGACTCTCGTCCCAGCGCTACTACTTTCAGCTCTGCCAGAGTTCAACACTCAGTACTTGAGAGTTCTACCATTCCAAGAAGCAACACTCTCATATCTGCTAATAGTCTTTCTGGTTTTTGAATTCGCGATCCAGCTTCTGCATGACACGATCATGCAATACACGCTCAGCACTGCAAGATCGCTTGTATTCATGATCTTCTTTATTTGGATAACCAACGGCGGCGTCATCAGTATCCCAGTTGAATCGATTCTAGAAATGCCTCTTCCGCCTGGAATGAGCATCATCCTTGAAGTCGATTTCAAGGCAATCCTGGGAGCTTACCTCCTGTTGTCCCTGTTGAGCATCACAAAGAACCTACTTCAAGCAGTGAACTTCTTCTCTGAGAAGGAGGAAGAGCCGGTTATTCCTCCTGAACTGCCATGACTCCTAACTCAGTCAGCCCAAGTTGTCTTCCTTAGGGAATCCCAGCAATACGGATGTTGGAGACACAAACCCAAAGAATGTTAATAAGTACCGCTAGCCCATTTGAGAATCTAAACTTGGAAGGGAAGAAGGCACACGATGGAGAAGATGCCTCAAAGGCCAATGCCGAAAAGTAGGGCTGAAGAGCGGGTTCGGAGCTTCACAGAAGTAGCCCTGGGATACACGGAGGAAGACGCCATAGCCGAAGCCAACCGGTGCCTTCAGTGTAAAGTCCCCAGATGCGTTGAAGGATGTCCTGTCGAGATCAACATACCCGCATTCATAAAGCATATTCGCGAAGGCGAACACCAAGAAGCCATAGGTGAAATCCGCCAAAAGAACAGCCTGCCAGCAATCTGCGGCAGAGTCTGCCCTCAAGAAGATCAGTGCATGGGAAAATGCGTTCTCGGCTTGAAGGGGCAACCCGTCAACATAGGCGCCTTAGAGAGGTTCGCGGCTGACGAAGGTAGCAGGAACGAGCCAAGACAGCCCCAGAGGCTTCAGCCAACAGGCGGGAAGGTCGCCATCGTGGGCTCGGGTCCAGCTGGCTTAACAGCCGCTGCCGAGCTTGCTAAGCTGAGACATGATGTCACGATTTTCGAAGCTCTTCACTCTCCCGGCGGGGTTCTCATGTACGGGATCCCGGAGTTCAGGCTGCCAAAGAGGATAGTGGAGGAAGAGGTCGAGCGCGTTGAGAGCCTTGGGGTAAAGGTCGAGACCAATGTGATTGTGGGAAAGGTCATAAAGCTTGACGAGGTCTTCGGGATGGGGTTTGGAGCCGTCCTCGTTGCGTCGGGTGCTGGTCTGCCGATGTTCCTAGGGATCTCTGGGGAGAACCTGAACGGCATATACTCGGCGAACGAGTTTCTCATTCGTGTCAACCTCATGAAGGCCTACGACTTCCCAAGGAGCGACACGCCTGTAAAGGTGGGTAAGAAGGTTGTCGTAATCGGCGGAGGAAACGTAGCCATGGACGCTGCAAGATCCGCACTTAGGCTGGGCGGCGAGGTTACGGTCGTCTACCGCAGGACAGAAGAGTTCATGCCAGCTAGACGCGACGAGGTCATAAACGCGAAAGAAGAAGGGATCAAGTTCATCTTTCTAGCCAACCCAGTCCGCTTCATTGGCGACGAAACGGGCTGGATTAAGAAGGTTGAATGCCTAAGGATGGGACTCGGTGAACCCGACGCCTCAGGAAGAAGAAGCGCCATTCCCATAAAGGGTTCGGAGTTCATGGTCGACGCGAACACGGTCATAGTGGCAATAGGTCAGAAACCCAACCCACTGGCTGTCCGCGGAGAGACCAAGGTCAAGGTTGCACCCGAGGGAACGATCAGCGCAAACATAGAGACTGGTGAAACTGACATGCCTGGAGTATTCGCTGCCGGAGACATTGTAACTGACAACGCAACTGTGATATCCGCGATGGCAGGCGGGAAGAACGCAGCCCAAGCCATACACAGGTACCTCACCAAGAAAGGTACCGCTTGAGACACGAGCTAAATCCTCAGTACGACCTGGTTCACGTATCTTTTCATTGTTTCCGCAAAACGAGCTGCAACTTCATAAGGATAGGGCTCTGTCTTCCTTAGGCTCGCATCTAGGGTGTCGCGTGGAAGGAACTGCTGGAAAGCGAAGCGTCTAGCGCCTTTAACTATGCCACCGATCTTTGGGATGTCCTCTTCGTCGACAAATCCTGGGACTAATGTGGTTCTGAACTCGTAGTCAACCACTCCCCTTTTCAATAGTTCAATGGTCTTTAGAAGACTGCTGGTTTCCTTTGCACCCATTAGCTTGTACTTTTCAAGAGAAGTCTTAACGTCCACGGCGACGTAGTCAATGAAGGGCAAGCTTCTCTCCAACGTCTGAGGGAAGAAGCCGTTTGTGTCCAGTTTCACCGAGAACCCTCTCTGTTTAAGTCTCTCGACAAAGTCCGGCAGGTCCTCGTTCATGGCTGGTTCGCCGCCTGTTAAAACCACTGCGGTCACGAACCGTCTTCTAGACTCAAGAACCTTCAAGGCGTCTTCGTCTGACAGAAATGGAGGTTTCGGATTCACAATCAGCCTCCAATTGTGGCAGGAGGGACAGCGAAGGTTGCATCCAACAGTGAATAGTATGCTGGATATCCTGCCCGGAAAGTCGATTAAGCTTGTCTTCTGAAAGCCCCCGAACTTCAAGGATCTGATCCTTCGCTAGGCTGGAATTTCTACGAGGACAGATTTGTCGAAGGTCTTTCGTATTCTAAACTCGGCTTGCTTGCCATCGTTCCACTGGTCAACAGGCCGCAAGTACCCTACTATTCTTGAGTAGACTTCGCATTTGGCTCTGCAATGCGGGCAAACTTCGTCTTCCCCGTTGAGGTAGCCGTGCGTTGGGCAGATGCTGAATGTCGGCGTCAAAGAGAAGTAGGGTAGATGCGCAAAGTAGGCAACCTTCTTCACGATCTCTGCGGCTGCTTCCCAGGAGTAGATTCTCTCGCCCAAGAATATGTGGAAGACAGTTCCGCCTGTGTATAGCGGCTGAAGTTTGTCCTGATGTTCCAAAGCCTCGAAAAGGTCGCCGGTATAGTCAACTGGAAGCTGCGTGGAGTTTGTGTAGAAGGGCTCGGCGCCCGTTGGCAGGTATGCCTCGTTCGCAACGACGATGTCTGGGTACTTCCTCTTGTCCGTGCGGGCAAGACCGTGAGAAGCTCCCTCAGCTGGCGTCGCCTCGAGGTTGTAGATGTTTCCGGTTTCCTCTTGGAAGTCCAAGAGTCTCTCGCGCATGAACTGTAGGACTCGTATGGCGAACTTGGTTCCTTCGTCTGTTGCTATCCCATAACTGAAGAGGTTGAGGAGGGCTTCGTTCATTCCGATCAAGCCAATGGTCGAGAAGTGGTTCTTCCAGTAGCTGCCGTAAGACTCCTTGATAAAACGCAAGTAGAACTTGGAATATGGGTATAGTCCATTCTCAGTGAACCTTTCAAGGATTTTCCTCTTTATTTCTAGGCTGTCCTTGGCTAAGCTCATCATTTCCGCTAGCCTTTCAAAGAAAGCTTCTTCGTCCTTTGAAAGGTAGCCAATTCTTGGCAAGTTGAGCGTTACTACGCCTATTGATCCAGTGAGTGGGTTCGCGCCGAAGAAGCCTCCGCCTCTTCTACGTAGCATTCTGTTGTCAATCCTCAAGCGGCAGCACATGCTGCGTACGTCATCGGGTTTCATGTCGCTGTTTATGAAGTTTGAGAAGTACGGTGTTCCGTATTTGGCCGTTGCTTCAAACACCTTTCGGGCTACTGGTGACTCCCAGTCAAAGTCGTTTGTAATGTTATAGGTCGGGATCGGGAAGGTGAAGACTCTTCCTTTCGCATCCCCCTCCTGCATGACCTCTGCAAAGGCGGCGTTGAACATGCCGATCTCGTCTTGTATGTCGCCATAGACTTCGTCGACCACTTTTCCTCCGACAGTAATCGGCTCGTCCCTCATGAACTCTGGAACGGTCAGGTCGAGGGTTACGTTCGTAAAGGGCGTCTGGAATCCGACACGTGTCGGTATGTTGATGTTGAAGAAGAACTCTTGAAGAGCCTGCCTTACCTCCTTCTCGTTCAAGCCGTCATAACGTATGAAAGGAGCAAGGTATGTGTCGAAGCTGGCGAAGGCTTGCGCGCCAGCGGCTTCGCCCTGCAGCGTGTAGAAGAAGTTAACTACCTGTCCTAGGGCGGTTCTGAAGTGTTTCGGCGGCTTGCTCTCCAGTTTCCCAGGCACACCTCTAAAACCCGAAAGAACAAGGTCCCTGATGTCCCAGCCCACGCAGTAGGGTCCTAGGACTCCGAGATTATGGATATGCATGTCGCCTGACTCGTGTGCTTCTCCTATGTTCGGCGGATAGACCCTGCTGGTCCAGTATTTTGCTATTACAGTGGAAGAGAGATGGTTGTTCAGCCCTTGAAGGGAGTAGCTCATGTTGGCGTTCTCGCGCACGCGCCAGTCTTCAAGGTTCAGATACTGTTCCACCAGATCAGATGAGCTCAGCAGAGCAGCCAGTTCCCTGAGGTCTTGGTGCTGCTTCCGGTACAGGATATAGGCCTTAGCTGTTCTTGCATGTCCATTCTCTATCAGAACCTTCTCAACTATGTCTTGAATCTCTTCAACAGTCGGGACGCCTTCGTCTCCGAATCGTTGCTTCAGCTCCTTAACAACTTGATCGCTTAGACTCTTGGCTCTCTCTTGGGCTCTTCCGCCGACAGCTCTTTCAGCCTTCCATATAGCTGTGGTTATGCGGTTGCTGTCGAACTCCTCTAGCCTTCCGTCTCTCTTCCTGACATACTTCAACTGTCTCAATCCTCGCTTGAGATGGATATAGGTGCCAGCTGTTTTCGGTGTTGACTGACAACGAACCACTCAAAAGAGATACGATGAAGAAATTTAAACCTATTTATCTAATAATCTAGACAGAGCAATTCCTGCCAAAAAATGGGGAGGAAACGGGAGAAAAGACAAGGTTCATCCTTCTTCGCGCAACCCAAAGAGATCGTCAGCAATGATCGGGCATCCCGCGTGGGTTTGCGATGAACTTGTAAGATTTCAAGTAACCCTAAGTTTCGGCTTCAGCATCTTTTTTCATTGTTTGTATGAATTTGTTGAAGAGTTGCCTGAAGTAAACCCTACTCAGCTGGGGTCCTCTTCCGATGCCGGGGCATTCATTCGAGCAGCCAAAGGCATACTCGTCATCCTTCACGTTGCGGAGTTGGAATGGGTAGAATCTGCAGATCAAAGGTCTTGTCTCGTATATCGTGCATGAACCGTCCTTTAGAAAGACGCATTGCCCGTCGCTAGTCTTCCTCATTATGTAACAATAAGGTTCGAACCCTTCGATCTTCTCAACGAACTCATGAATGCACAGCGATGTCTTCCTGGATATGTCTTCAGTTTCATCTCTCAAGAGAAGTATTGACCTGGACCTGCGTTCCGTGTCGCCGCAGCACAAGGCGCACCTCTTGCATCTGAAACGCAAGTGCCTAGGGTATTCAAAGCTCAACGTAGTCTCGCCATACCGGCCCGCTGAACAACGAAAGAAAGCAGAGCGCTTTTTAACCTTGCTGTCCTTGCCTTCGGCGTTTGGCGCAGATGGCGAACGCTCTCGTCATCGTTTCCCTGCGTGCGGGGTGAGCCTTGGTCCCAAAGCCTTATTATCTGAGTCAACGGTTGTGTGAGCGAACTTGAGGATGACATGGTCGATAAGGGTTGATGAGCAACCGAGAACGCATCCTGTCTGTCTTTAGTCGTCAGAGGGCTGATCGGATAGTCTGGCAGCCTAGGTTGCACCACTGGTTCGAGGTGAACAAGGCGAGGGGGACTCTCCCCAGAAAGTACGAAGGATGGAGCATTCTTGATGTGTTTGATGATTTGGGAGCTTCTCCGCGTGGTTACCACTACTTCAATGATACTGTGAGTGTGGTCGAGGGCGATAAGGTTCTGGTGAGAACCCAAGAAGACGCAAGCAACATTTACACGAGGTATGAAACGCCGAAAGGCAGCCTCACCCAGGTTGAGAGAAAGACGGAGTATGGGACGGCGAGGTTAAGGACCGAATACTTCCTAAAGAGGGTTGAGGACTTCGAGGTGCTAAGGTACGTTCTTGAGAACCAGAGCTTCGTGTTTGACCCAGACCTCTATGAGAGGAGGGAGAGAATGCTTGGTGATCGTACGGAGCCGATTTTGACGGTCCCATGGGGTTCCATTCAGCGGTTCTTCATCGTCTATATGGGGTTCCAAAGAGGCGTCATCG
Source organism: uncultured Candidatus Bathyarchaeia archaeon (assembly GCA_964465575.1). Taxonomy (GTDB): domain Archaea; phylum Thermoproteota; class Bathyarchaeia; order Bathyarchaeales; family DTEX01; genus CAYXIF01. The sequence continues at coordinate 8,798 of CAYXIF010000037.1, forward strand.
CCCTTTGGAAGCGTCGTGACAAGGTTGAGGACCTGCTTAATGCTTTCGACGAGAACGATAATGGAAGGTTTGATCTGATCAAGAAGACTCCGTTCCGGATCGTCAATTTTGGCGACAACATAGATGAAGGACTGTGTTCACCCACATCATTTCAGAGGTACATGCTCCCGTACTATCAGAGAAGAACAAAAGAGCTCCATAGCGTCGGGAAGTTCTGCACGTCCCACTGGGACGGGAAGATCAAGAGCCTCCTGCCTTTCGTTCGGATGACGGGTCTTGATGGTCTGGAATGTGTTCCACCAGAGCCCCAAGGGAATGTTACCCTTTACCAGCTGAGGGAAGCATTGGCAGGTAGAATCTTGGTCGATGGGATACCTGCCACCCACTTCCTCCCAATAGTGAAAGTGGAGGAGCTTAGGTCATTCGTCTACAGAATACTTGATCTTTTCAAGCCAAACATTATACTTGGCATATCGGATATGCTGCCGCCGGATGGAAGCATTGGGAAAGCTCGCATGGTGGCCGAGATCGTGGCTGACTACAAGATCTGACAGTTCAGTCTCGGATTCGTTGCCAGTGGACTCGTCTCTCAGAAAGGAGGTGTCGTAAGATCTCGGTTGTGTATCCCGGTTTTTTCACACTGTGCGCAGAAAAATTTTTTTTCCTTAAATACTGAAGAAACTTCAACGAGAAAGCCTGGAAACTTTGAAGTCAACAACCGAATTTCTGGAATGTTGAAGAATCCTTGGCAGACAAGGGATTCCGTTGAAGAATCCTTAACAAGCTTGCTGCGAAACCTTTGCACGGCGGCAGTTCTCATAATTCTTCTTCAGCCATGATACTCATGGAGTCGCGCGTGTGGGCGCGTTTGCACTCCTTTATGAATATGCCGTGCTGAATATCGGCATTGTGCATATACTTCAGGCGTCTGGATGGTTTAGTTGATACCAATGACTTGAATGTATACTTGGAGTACGCTCTCTGTTGGTAAATGCTACGCCTGATAGCGTTCGCGAACGGATCAACATCAGCAAAGCTGAATGCCCAGATGACATCATAATCCGATTCACTGCAGATGCAACTGAAATGGTTGAGCTTGAGACAGGTTTAACCATAGATCCGTAATCTTGCCGCACTCTACTGCGCCGCAATCTCCCCACAGTATATTTTAACTCTTGCTCTGAACATCAACCAGCAAATGGCACATAATCGTAGCTAACTTGGTAGCCCGGGAAACATGACTTATCTCGCTTAAATTTCTCAAATTGCGAAGATTGGAGAGAGTACGAATCTCTTGCTCTGCACCAACTTTTTCGCCAAGTTTTCAAATTTGCAGTTAGCGCGTTGTAAACAAAAGTGGACCAGGGGGTGCATGTGTAGCTCTGATCACCAGTACCGCCGCGAACTTGACTGGATAACTTAATT
>CAYXIF010000038.1:0-8586 GCA_964465575.1 uncultured Candidatus Bathyarchaeia archaeon
TTCTTTGTCGTTGACATAATCCAGATGTCAGCTGACCAGAAGAGTTTAGGGTTCATTATGTTTATATAGGAAGCGTAAACCTTGTTCTATAATACGGTGTCCGCTAAGTGACGGTGAGTTAGGTGAACGAGATCCAGCTCAGAGTTGGCGACGCAAAGCAAAGAGACGTGGCCAGAGGAATCGCAAGGATCGACCAGAAAGCCATGGAGAAACTGCAGGTCTCGGCCGGTGATGTCATTGAGATCGTGGGCAAAAGGAAGACCTCAGCCATCGCTTGGCCAGCCTATTCCGAAGACCAGGGTCGCGCCATCATCAGGATCGACGGATACACACGCAAGAACGGCAGCGTCTCAATCAACGAGTACGTCATGGTTCGCCGGGCCGAAGTGAAAGACGCGGTAAGCATTATCCTAGCGCCCATCGACATACGCCTTAACGTGGACGAAGACTTCTCTAACTTCGTCAAGAATAGGCTTATGGAAAGAACCTTCACTGAAGGCGACACAACACTCGTCATGATGCTAGGCCACCCCGTTCAGTTCAGCGTAACAAAGACCCGACCATACGGAATCGTAAGGCTGACCTACGATACAAAACTACAGATACTCACAGAACCAGCGCCCGAAGCGAAAGGAGTCCCACGAACAACTTACGAGGACATAGGCGGCCTCAGAGAAGAGATCCAACGGTTAAGGGAGATGGTTGAGCTTCCGATGAGGCACCCAGAAATCTTTCAACGGCTCGGCATTGACCCGCCAAAGGGTGTCCTTCTGCAAGGTCCTCCAGGGTGTGGTAAGACTTTGCTTGCGAGGGCAGTGGCGAACGAGTCTGAGGCGAACTTCTTCTCGATCAACGGTCCGGAGATAATGAGCAAATTCTACGGAGAATCTGAAGCTAGACTTCGAGAGATTTTCCAGCAAGCGGAGAAAAGCGCCCCCGCCATCATCTTTATCGACGAGCTGGACGCCATAGCTCCCAAACGTGAGGAAGTAACAGGCGAAGTTGAAAGAAGAGTGGTTGCCCAACTCTTAGCGCTACTGGACGGTTTGACAGGAAGAGGAAACGTTATCGTCATCGGTGCAACAAATAGACCAAACGCCATCGACCCGGCTCTAAGAAGGCCCGGCAGATTCGACCGAGAGATAGAGATAGGCATACCAGATAAGCAGGGAAGACACGAGGTGCTTCAGATACACACCAGGGGCATGCCGCTAGCCGAGAACGTTGACCTCAGAAGGCTGTCGGACATGAGCCACGGGTACACGGGCGCAGACTTGGCAGCTCTGGGCCGTGAGACCGCTATGAAGGCTTTGAGGCGTTATCTGCCTGAGATCAACCTTGAAGAGGAGAGGATTCCACCAAGCGTCCTAGAGAAGATGGAGGTTACAATGGATGACTTCATGAACGCCTTCAAGGAGATCACGCCCACAGCCATGAGGGAAGTCGCCATAGAAATCCCAACCGTTCACTGGGACGACATTGGAGACCTAGACGACGTGAAGCAGGAGCTAAAAGAGTCTGTCGAATGGCCTCTAAAGAACCCAGATGTCTTCACAAGGATGGGCATCAAACCTCCGAAGGGCATTCTTCTGTTCGGTCCACCGGGGTGCGGCAAAACGTTGCTAGCCAGAGGTGTGGCAACAGAGAGTGAAGCCAACTTCATCGCTATCAAGGGACCAGAAGTATTCTCTAAGTGGGTAGGTGAGTCCGAGAAAGCTATACGAGAGGTATTCAGGAAGGCGAGGATGTCCTCTCCATCGGTCATCTTCTTCGACGAGATTGACTCGCTCGTGCCCAGAAGGGGTTCAGGTTTTGGAGACAGCGGAGTGACCGACCGTGTCATCAGCCAACTCCTAACAGAGATCGACGGCATAGCAGCGTTGCAGGATGTCGTGGTGCTTGCCGCTACAAACAGGCCTGACATCGTTGACCCTGGTGTACTGAGACCCGGCAGGTTTGATCGGCTCATATATGTGCCTGAACCCAACGATGAAGGAAGACAACAGATCCTCAGGATCTATACGAAGACGATGCCGCTCGCGAAGGACATAGATATCCAAGATCTTGCACGCATGACCAAAGGCTATTCTGGCGCAGATATAGAGTCCATTTGCAGAGAAGCAGCCATGATAGCGTTAAGGCGAGACATGAACTCCAAAGAAATCAGTCTTGCTGACTTCCAAGAAGCACTCAGAAAGATCGGACCGAGCATCATGCCGGACATGGAGAACTGGTACAAGAGCTTCGCCAGACAGATCAGAAAGGTTCAGAAGCCAGCTCCGCTCGTCGTCTAAGCATGTATCAAGAAGAATGATCCAAAATGCCGAGCAGCCCATGGAAAGTTCATCCCGTTTACGCAACCGTCATTGAGATCCTAAGAGAGAAAGGATCGCTGACTGACACGGAACTCCTGGAAACTCTGAAAGCCTTCTACAGGGAGATCGGGTCCAACGATCTGAACAAGACCTTGATGAAGATGGAGGTCGTAGGCCTAGTCAATGTCTCCTCGTTGACCAAGGACCGAAGACTTATTCAGCTAGCCAAGAAATAGCAGAAGCGCCTTTAGGGCTTAGCCAAGAAGGCTTCGACCTTTACCTTGTTTCCGTCCTTCAACCTTAGACGGTCGCGTAGGCTAACTGGTGCGATGACCTCCATGACAGAGCTGTCGTAGTGAGTTCTCATAGCAAAAACAACGGCGCCCTTCTCCCTGTTGTTTACCAAGGCGGGAAAACACTTACCTGGACCGTACGTTCGGTCTTCGTTCTTGAACCCGTCAACCTCTAAGCCGGGGTAGGCTTCGAGTTCCTCCCGCATGCTAGCGTCAAACTCGCTCTCAATCCTGAGGTTAAGCGTTCCGGGATAAGGATCGAAGCCCAACTTCTCTATGAACTGACGTCTGTATGGCGGCCTAGTCACGTAGTACGCGCCTTCGCCTAGTCCGCTGAAGACCACTCCTTCAATCGTTATTGAGAAAGGCTGCTCTCCTTCTAGGATCATCTCCAACCCTGATCGAACCTTTCTCAACTGGGCGTCTCCTAAGTCGGATATCCTGACTAGGCTACCTTCCCGCCCCGCTGTTCGTTGAATCCAGCTCTTCCTCTCTAGTTCGATGAGGCGGCGGGAAAGAGTCTGCTGCGAAAGCCCCATCTTTTCAGCAAGGAACCTTGTCGACACTTTCACCCTCCTAGAACGTGCACCCATCTCGGCAAGCTTGTACAGAGTAAAGAAGAGCCCTTCCAAGTCCCTGTCGACGGCCAGAGACGCCAACCAGCAAGCCTCAAAGATGTTGAAAAGGAAGCCCCTTTATAAAAGTGTTAGACTGCGAGAGAACACCTAACAGGTTGACTTAGGATTCCGAACCTTCTTTCTCAGAGCCCTAAGCGTTCCAGAGACGGAGACTATGTGGACTGTTGCCTTAGCATTTCTTATGGCTGTTATGGCGACTGTCGACGCCTTGACCAAGTCTAGGGCTTCACGAGAGCAACGAAGAATGGCCTGCTTTGCCACTCTGTCGTAGTCGACCAGCAAAAGCCCGGCTTGGCTGGCTCCGTACTCCCCAAAGAGTCTGAGTATGCTTGCCCAGACGGCATCGTAGAAGTCTCCCTCCTCGAATTCATGGTCGCCTACGATCTTGACCGCGATGTAGCGACGCCTCATACGCCAGGACAGTCTTTACCCCTCCTGATCACATAGACGCCTGGCGCCACATAGCTCAGACTCAGCTTCCTCCTGTTCCTTTCAATGATAGCTTGGGGGTTCTCTGACAAGGCCTGCCTCGCTCTATGCAGATCCAGACCGAAAAGGTAAGCAAGAAAGGCGTACTCATCAGGCTTCCTCAATAGGCTTGGCTCGTTTGCCCCGCTGGACAAGACAACTGGTACATCGAGCTTCCTCGCGGTCAACGCCTCCCTACTAAAGGCGGACAAGAGACGGCTTCTCTGAGCTCCCTGTAAACTCAGTAGGTGTGCCATGTCGATCTCGAGGGAGGCAGAAGCTGCTGCGGCGAGCTGGGCTTCCGCATGATCAAAGAAGCGTCTTCGGGTGTCGGCTGAAGGAAAAGACAGAAGGTCGACTCTTCGGTCTTTGGCCGCCTGTCTCGCAATGTTCTTCGAGTAGCATTGCACTGCTATGACCTCGAATCTTCTTCTGACGTTTCTCAGCTTCCTAAGCATGTCCGCGGAGTCCTTCGGCGCCAAGTCAACCCTCAAGACAAGCTCCATGCCCACAGCCGTAAAGAGGTCCCTGAGGCTCCGAATCTCTCCCCCCGTGACATTTGCAGGCAACGGCACCCCCGCGGCGTCGTATCCCAGTTCGGCGGATTTTTCGACTAGCTCCTTGGTGTGACCGAGACTGTTGAGATCGGGACGAAGATGCAAGTCTGCGTGGAACTCCATGATAGCTTCCAGGTTCTTGCTAAGAGCATCTGACTACTATTGACTGTGAAGGGTATAAATGGTTTCTCGGACAGGCAGGAGGCTAGGCGGGATAGCCCAGCGGATTCAATAGTTCGGCTCCTGAAGATGCTGGATCAAGGCTTAAATCGGTATTCGGCGATAATGCAAACTTCTTGAGGACATTGTGGATAAGTAGGTGGATGGCGTGAAAGCCCGAATCGCTACCGTCTGTCAAGCCGGCCGCTTCTACAGTCTTGTTGAGAAGAACCGCGAGTACGTGATGGGGCTCCTAGATCTTGCTCTCCGACAGAAGCCTGACTTGGTCTGCCTTCCCGAGGCTTTCACTTCGGCCAGTGTTGATTCCACGTCTTGCTGGGATGTCGCTGAGTCTGTCTACGGTCCTACGATCAATGCCGCTGCAGAAAGGGCAAAGGCTGGCAAATGCTACATCATTTGCCCGGTTCTGACGAAGCGTAACTCTAAGGTTTGGAACTCAGCTGTCATCCTTGACAGAAAAGGCGAAATCCTAGGCACATACGATAAGCTACATCCCGTTACAAGCTCAAGCAACTACACCGTTTTTGAGAAGGGGATCACACCGGGCTCTGAGGCACATGTCTTCGACCTAGATTTTGGGCGCATAGGCATCCAGATCTGCTTCGACGTTGGCTTCCCAGAATCTTGGAAGCAACTCTCTAAGAAAGATGCTCGAATAGTCTTCTGGCCTTCAGCCTACAACGGAGGGTTCCCGCTTCAGGTCTATGCTTACCTGCACCATTACTGGATCGTGTCTTCGGTTCGTTCTGACAGGTCGAGGATTGTTGATCCATGCGGCAGGATCCTTGCTGAGACAGATTGGCATATCAATGTCATCTGCCGTGACATCAACTTGGACTTCATGGTCGCGCACTACGATTTCAATTACAGCATCCCAGACAAGATCATGGAAAGGTTCCCAGGACAGGTTGAGGTAAGGTCCTACATGGATGATGCGCACTTTCTCCTAGAACCGAGGGATAACGGCCTAACGATTGAACGGCTTCAAAGCGAATTCAAGTTTGAAACCACGTTCCTGTACCATGAACGGCACAGAAGAGCCTACCGACTCATCCACAAAGGGAAAAAGCCGCGAACCCAAAAGGCTGCGCATGGAGAGAGACCCCAATACGCCAAAGAAGAGTGAGACCCGTCAGCTACCGCTTAGACCATGCTGTCGACAGGCGAGGGGAGAATACCTATATCCTCGCAAACTTTTCTGATCTCTTCAAGCTTTGAGGTCCTGAATCTGACACGCAGGTGCATTGGGTCTGCACTCGAGAGCTTGGGCTTCCCACCGTAGGCCGATTGCTTGTCGAGTCTGAGGTAGAGGTTGCCTTTTCTTAGTCGCATCTCGAGCTCGCGGGACAGTGTTTCCTTGTCGAGCGACGAAAGGTTTGAACCCACATTCCTAATGACTGCTTCAGCCACCTGCGGGTCTTTGACCTGGCCTTTGTAGAAGGTTATGGGATTTCCGTGTTCTCCTTTCAAGTTGTCCTTGCTGAAGGTCAGCTGGTCGACGTACTCTGGAGGCAAAAGGTTCTGGGCGGCGACTAAAACTTTGTTCGGGTCCTCCGTCGCGTGGACTAGGAAGCTCATTTCTATGTGGGCTATGCGTGCTTTCGCCAACAGATTCACACATCATTGAAATTAGTCTTGGCCTGCTACGCATATTTCCTTCACTCAAGATTTAAACATAATCGGAGCCTCAATACTGAAGCCGACGGACCGAAGGCTGGAGTGTAGACAAGAATAGAGAAGAAGGTTAGGGAACGAGGAAAATCCGAGGTACAACCCTAGACCAAGTGAAAACCAATACCGAGACACCAAATGTACCGGAAGACTGCTACGGATGCTCGTGTTCGCCGGCGTCTTCCTTTGCTAGGAGAGTCCTCGAACTTCCCTTCCTGCGCTTGTTAAGCCTCTGAAGACTCTTCCTCTACCTTTTCCGAGGTCGAGTTCTGGAAGAAGTGTTCTGTCGACCATAATAACCTCGAACCACTTGTCGCGTCCGTCCTGCCAAACTGGAAAGGAGTTGAGCACTTCCAAGTTGGGAAACCTCTTTCCCGCCCGTTCCTCAGCGATCAGCTGTATGCTTTTTGCAGGCTTAAACCTAACGACGCCCATGCGTTTCGGTCTTCTGCCCGCTCGAGGGCGCTTTTTCCGTAGTCCGCCTCTTCTTATTCGAACCCGCACAACCACGTATCCGACCTTGTCCTTGTATCCTAGTCGTCTGGCTCTGTCGATACGTGTTGGCTTTTCAACCCTCACTATCGCTGGTTGCTTCCGCCAGAAAATGACCCTTTTTTGCATGAGCTCTTTGACGAAGGATGATCCGGGTTTCCGCCAAGCCCTAGCCAAGTACTCATAAGCCACTTCGCAAGCACCACAAGATACCGCAATCCTACGAAAGAGACGGATTTATACCTTCCGTTTGCTCCTTGTCATTCCTGCAGTCCATCTGGCAAAAGCCATAAACGCAGAAAAGCTTGGGAACAGATACATTGGTCAACCCGGTTTGGGCAGGTCACCATTGGTGCTGACGTTTCACTAATCTAGGTTATGTTGAACAATATGGGGTTGGTCCAGGCGGTTCGCTGCTGTTCGTCTTCGACTTCGATTCTCAGGTATCTTTCGTTCCCCCGAAGCTTGTACTCAGCTTCGGTCAAGAGCACATCTGTTGCTGTGAATCTTTCCCCCCTTCCGTTTCTGGTTATGAAGCTGATGGCTCTGGCTCGGGAGCAATAGACCCGGATAGACTTGCTTTCGACCGCCACGTCGAAGATAGCAGGTCCATTGCTTGAGTAGAACAAGCCTTTTCTCAGAGAGGCCATCAAGTGTTCGGCTGTAAGACTCTCCGCCTTGGCCATGATCCACGCATAGCAGGCATCCACGGGTCTGTGAGGATTAAAATGATAATGGGCGTCATCGACGGCAAAGCCGAAGCTGTACCTGTCTCTAACGAGTAGATCATCCCAATGCGTAGTCGAGTAGCCTTTCGCCACTGAGAAATGGCAGGTTGTGTTGAAGATTTCGATTCCAAGGTGCCCTTCCAGTCTAAGCAAGTCGTTTAGAGTCAGCGAGGACCAGTAGGGATGACCGATCAAGGCTTCTCCACCATCATTCACTACCGCATCTACAGCTGACTGCGGATCATCACACTCCACAAGCTTGCTCACGTTCAAACCAACTACATGGAACTCTGTGCCCGCTTCCGACTGCCCCACGCCCAATTCTACTCCTTGGAATACAAGGAAGTCCTCTGAGGTGGCGACTTCTTTCACGTCTGTGACTTTACCGTGGTCTGTGATGAAGAGAAAATCATAGCCCTTAGACATGTAAAGTGAGCAGACCTGTTCTATGTTCAGGGCTCCGTCCGAGTTGGTTGTGTGGGTGTGAAGATTTCCTTTGAACCAAGAGCCCTTAGCCTTGAAAGGATCAGGAAAGCACGCCTGCGACATACGCCTAATTCGGCGAAAGAACCATTTGAGCTTTATGGGAAACCTTACGCGGCATCGAAAGTGTTATCTTATGTTTGGCTGAGCTTGACATCAAGGTGCGTCTTATATGAGGGAGACGATCCGCGTCACAGTCTGGAACGAGGGTCTCCATGAAAAGAGAGACCCAAAGATCGCCAAAGTCTACCCAGAAGGCATACACGGAGCCATAGCCGAATATCTGGGAACCCGACCCGGATTCAAAATTAGAACCGCCACGTTAGAAGAGCCTGAACACGGCTTGGCAGACGATACTCTCAAAGAGACAGACGTGCTTATCTGGTGGGGACACATGGCTCATGACAAGGTGAGCGACACCGTAGCAGACAAGGTTTACCTCAGGATAATGGATGAGGGGATGGGGCTTATCGTCCTCCATTCAGCGCATTACTCGAAGATCTTCAGGCGATTAATGGGCACAAGCTGTAGCCTAAGATGGCGCGAAGCAGGCGAAAAGGAGAGGCTATGGGTTGTGGCGCCTGGGCACTCGGTTGCTGAGGGTATCGACGACTACTTCGAGATCGAACACACAGAAATGTACGGCGAGTTCTTCGACATCCCCGCCCCCGACGAGCTGGTCTTCATCAGCTGGTTCAAGGGAGGCGAAGTCTTCCGAAGCGGCTGCTGCTTCTACAGAGGCAAGGGCAAAGTCTTCTACT
>CAYXIF010000039.1:0-6738 GCA_964465575.1 uncultured Candidatus Bathyarchaeia archaeon
TCTGGAACGGTTGTGAATGGTCATGTCTTTCAGAACCGCAATCACCCCAATGGACTTGAAGCTCAGATCTCTTTCTATGACTCGTTCGTGAATGTCTTCGCACAGCAGAACGGTCTTATCCATGATGACCTCAAGGTCCCGCGTGTCCTGTTTTAGGGTTGAGAATCTGCTTATTGACTCAGTCTTGCCTCGTTCTTGAACAGGAGAATCGTCTACCCCGAGTGAGGCGTTGTGGAAAAAGGTTCCCAAGCTTCTGCCGAAAACCTTGTTCAGCTCTTGCACATCGAAGCGCGCTAGGTTGCCGATCGTCTTGATGCCTAAGGACTCCATTCTCTCGCTGTTTTTCTTCCCGACTCCAAGGAGGCTGTCCACAGGAAGAGGAGCCAAGAATCCTTCGACTTCCTCGGGTTTCACGACTGTTATGCCGTCGGGTTTGCGGAAGTCTGCAGCGATCTTGGAGACGAGCTTGTTGGGCGCAATGCCAACTGAGAATGTGAGCCTCTCCTGACTCTTTACATGGGACTTTATCTCCTTGGCCAAGTTCGCTGCCGCCTCAAAGCTTCCTTGGACTCGTGCTGTGACATCCAAGTAGGCTTCATCTATGCCGACCTGCTCGAAACTGTCAGCGTGGCCTCTAAGAATCCCCATCATTCTTTCCGACACTTCTTCATAATAAGCCCGATCAACGGGAAGGAAGACGGCCTCAACCTTAGCTAGTTTTCTCTTCGCGAGGAAAATCGGCATCCCGGATCTCACGCCGTATCCTCTGGCTACGTAGTTCGCAGTGCTGACCGCTCCACTTTCTTCTGTCCGTCCAGAGTAGACGCATACAACAACGGGCTTGTTTTTGAAAGAAGGATTCCGTCGCTCTTCACACTGCGCGAAGAAGTAATCCAAGTCAACAAGCATCACAACTCTTGCCGTCAAAGATGACTACCTCACGAACGAGTGACGCCAAGCAAGAGTATGATCTTCGGGCTTAAAAGCCAGCAACCGTTACTACTTCTCGAAGGTTCTGCCTCTCTGTTCGGGCACCACGTTTGGTGGAACCTCTCCTACTAAGACCTTCTTGATATTATCAACAGCTGAGAGAACCATAAGACTCCTTGTCTCAACTGTATGCGTGCCCATATGGGGCGTCAACACAACATTCTCCATCTTGCTTAACGGGCTGTCGAAGGGCAGAGGTTCTTTGGCATAGACGTCCAAGCCAGCACCCGCTATTCGAGACTGATCCAAGGCATGGCAGAGTGCCTCTTCATCTACTACTTGGCCACGTGATGTGTTGATTAGGTACGCCGTCTTCTTCATCAGTCTGAGTTCTCTCGCGCCTATCAGGCCCTTTGTTTCAGGCGTCAGTGGAACATGAACCGAGACGAAGTCGGATTCTCTGAGCAGGTCGTCTAGCCAGAGGTATCGTATGCCAAGCTCGTTCTCTGCCTTCTCGTTGCGGACTTTATCATAATAGACAAGGTTCATGTCGAAGGCTTTCGCCCTGCGAGCAACTCCCTGTCCGATGCGGCCTAGGCCTATGATGCCTAGGGTCTTCTCTGCGAGGTCCTCCCTAAGCGGAAGCATGATTCTGTCTGGCTTGGCCCACTCGCTTCTGACGTAACGGTCAGATATGAGGATTTTTCTGGAAAGGCATAGCATCAACCCCATTGTGAGTTCTGCCACTGCCCGAGAGACGACTCCGGGCGTGTGGGTGATGTATATGCTCCTTTTCGTGCAGGCTTCGATGTCGACTTTGTCGTAGCCAACTCCCAAGCGGGAGACAGCCTTGAGCTTCATAGCGTGGTTCAGCATCTCTTCGCCTATCGATTCGTTGAGCGGTATCAAGGCTGCAGCGCCTTCGAGTTCGTTCAGGAATTCGTGGTTGAGTGATGGAGCCACGAAGCGCACTTCAGCGACATCGCTCAAGAGGGTCTCAAGAGCCTTCAGGACATCAGGCTGTATGCTTGTGGAGATCAACACTTTGGGCTTCAATGATGCTGCTTCCTTGCTGGTTGTAGTTTTGGAGATAATGGAAGGCAGGGACCTTATAAAATGAATCCTTCCGCACAAGAGACTTTTTTGATGGTCAGTGAAGAGCAACGTAAGTGTCACAGCGCAAGCTCCACGCCGTCGCCACACATCATCCCACAAAGCCCTACGTCTTCCCGTTATTTATGTGTTCCTTCTTCCTCGGGATGCGAAAGGCGGACAAGTTTATTAGCGGGCTACTGGCATCTTTCCTCTTAATACCTCTGGGAGGCGCACCAAGATCAGGGTCGCCGTTATTGATCTGGCCAAATGCCAGCCCAAGCGTTGCGATAGAGCATGCTTCCGGTTCTGCCCTCAGGTAAGAAGCAACGTTGAGGCTGTTCGGTTTGAGAAGGGAGAACCCGTCATTGTAGAGGTTCTGTGCCCAGGGTGCGGCATATGCGTCAAGAAATGTCCCTTCAAGGCGATCTCGATTGTGAACCTTCCAGACGAACTCCAGAAAGAGTGTACACACCGTTTTGGACCGAACGCCTTTAAGCTCTTTCGGCTGCCCGTTCCTTCACATGGAAGCGTCCTTGGACTCCTCGGACAGAACGGGATTGGAAAGTCAACAGTCCTTAAGATCTTCTCAGGAGAGGTGAAGCTTAACCTGGGAGAGTACGCGAAGCCGCCGGACTACCCTGAGATCGTGAAGTACTTCAGAGGCTCAACTCTGCAAACGTTCTTCCAAAAGATGAGTCAAGGTAAACTCAAGGTTGTTCACAAGCCGCAGTATGTGGACAAGATTCCGAGAGTGACAAGAGGCAGAGTAGGAGACCTTCTTGAGAAGATTGACGAAAGATCTCAACTGAAAGTAATCTCAGGAATGCTTCAGCTTGATGTCATCTGGGACAGGCAGATCGATGTGTTGAGCGGGGGGGAGCTCCAGAGAGTCGCCTTGGCGGCTGCGATATGCCGTGAGGCGGATGTCTATCTCTTTGACGAGCCTTCAAGCTACCTAGACGTGAGACAGAGGCTTGAGGCTGCCAAAGCAATCAGAAGCCTAAAGAAAGAGGACAAGATAGTCGTCGTCGCCGAACATGACATAGCAGTCCTTGATTACCTCTCAGACTACATCAGCGTCTTCTATGGTACTCCTGGCGTCTATGGTATAGTCTCCAATGTCCATGGTGTCCGAACAGGAATCAACATCTACCTAGAGGGGTTCATACCCGATGAGAACCTACGCTTCAGAAAGGAACCGGTCAAGTTTCATGTTAGACCTCCTTCGACAGGCACAGCTGCCAGCGCGCCTTTGCTGAGATGGGATAACATGACGAAGACGTATGAAGGTTTTGTATTGAACGTAGAACCTGGAGAGGCAAGTAAAGGGGAAGTCGTCGGGATACTTGGTCCCAATGGGATAGGCAAAACGACCTTTGTGAAGCTCCTCGCCGGGATCGAGAAACCTGATCTAGGCGTGTCGCCTACGGAGAACACCCTCAGTGTCAGCTACAAGCCTCAGTACATCTCATCCGACTTTGATGGAACGGTCGAAGATCTTCTGAGAGACTTGGCGAAAGACGAATTCGCAGGAAGCTGGTATCAGACCGAGATCATCCAGCCCTTCAGTCTGGATTCTCTTCTCGAAAGGTATGTGAAGGAACTCAGCGGAGGCGAACTGCAGAAGGTTGCCATAGCAGCATGCCTCTCCCGGAAGGTTGACCTGTTTCTGCTTGATGAGCCGAGCGCTTACCTGGATGTGGAGGAGCGTCTTACAATGGCTAGAACAGTGAGGCGCATTGTTGAAGAAAGGAACGTTACGGCCTTCGTCGTTGAACATGATGTGGTCGCTCAGGATTTTCTCGCAGACCGTCTAATGGTTTTCATGGGGGAGCCAGGAGCCAAGGGCACGGCTGAGGCTCCGACGAGCCTACTGAATGGGATGAACATCTTCCTGAAAGAGATGGGCGTGACCTTCAGGAGGGACCCTGACACGAGAAGGCCAAGAGTGAACAAGGAGGGCTCGAGACTCGACGGGTATCAAAAGCAAAGCGGCCAGTACTACTACGTCGAATGAAGAAGCCGCGGCTGGAAAAGCAGAAAAGCAGGAAGCGGGCTAATAGGCTTAAAACATGAAGCGAAGGTGTGATCAGGTTGAGCGGAGTCAGGACACCCATAGTTCTCGTGAACTTCAAGACCTATCTTGAAGGCACTGGAGAGAATGCTGTCAAGCTGGCCAAGGATGCGGAGAAGGTAAGCTCGGAGACAGGTGTCTGCTTTGGTGTTGCGCCCCAGTTTGTTGATATCCCCATCATCGTTAGAAAGGTGGGCGTTCCAGTTTTCGCTCAGCACATCGATCCCATGAAACCCGGGAGCTACACCGGTCACGTTCTGCCGGAAGCTGTGAAGGAGGCGGGCGCCGTTGGCACTCTGATCAACCACTCTGAAAGGCGGCTGAAACTCGCAGAGATCGACGAAGTCGTTGCGAGGGCACGTGAGATCGGTTTGGTCTCTGTTGTGTGCACAAACAACACACCTGTAAGCGCGTCTGCAGCCGCTCTAAAGCCGGACATGATCGCTGTTGAACCTCCTGAACTGATCGGCACCGGGATTCCAGTCTCGAAGGCGAAGCCTGAGGTTGTTACGAGCACGGTTGAGGCTGTCAGGAAGGTTGACTCGGATGTAGTTGTTCTATGCGGCGCAGGCATAACGAATGGCGAAGACGTTGCGGCCGCCGTAAGACTGGGAACCAAAGGGGTCTTGGTGGCAAGCGGGATCGTGAAGGCGAAGGACCCTTACAAGGTTATGCTTGAGTTTGGAAGGGCCATAAATCTCTAGTTTGGTTCCGGTGTCAAATTTATTGAAGGTCAGCGCTTACTGTGCCCTTTGCCTTTTCCAGCGTGGCTACATGGAGATACTTGAGGCGACCGAAGACCCGGCTGTTAGACTTCAGGCTTTGCAGGCGTTCATTCAGATGCTGGCTCGGAACTTCACGTCTACCGCGGTTCCTTCTGTGATCGGTACGATGCGGGAGCGGCTGATTAAGGAAGTCACTGGCAACCTTGACCCTTGCGCGGAGAGGAAGAGGAGAAGCAACTATGAGGCAATGAAGGTTCTTCCAGTCGTAGAGAAGACGGTTTCATCTGAACTTGATGGCGGGTTGCGTTTCAGGAAGGCATGTCTCGCCTCGATCGTCGGCAACATCATGGAGTTCCATATTCCCGGACATAGTTTCGACTATAACCAGCTCAGCAACCTCATCCATGAAGCGGAGAAGGATCTTGTGATAGACGATATTCCGAAGGCCTACAATGTCGCCCGGAAGGCTGGGTTGGTTCTTTACCTAGCGGACAACGCTGGAGAGATTGCCTTTGACACTCTGCTTGTGAAGGAATTGGTGAATGCGACTTCGAAAGGCCGAGTTGTAGTCGCTGTGAAGGGTAAGCCTGTTCACAATGATGCGACGATGGAAGATGCATTGTTCGTCGGCATGGATAAGGTTGCTGATTCCTTGATAACAACGGGAACGGATGCCATGGGGCTGATCCCTTCAGAATGTGGCCAAGAGTTTCTGAGCTATTACGATTCAGCTGACTTCGTCGTTGTCAAGGGGATGGGGTATGCTGAGACCCTCACAGAACTTGGCTTGAGGGTTCCCCACTTTCTGCTCTTGAGAACGAAATGTATGACTGTGGCCAATTACTTCCAGGTGCCCAGGGAGAAGAATATAGCCAAGATCCTCTGATTTGTTCCGCAGGCGAAGGGTTCGACCCGGTTCTGATGCCCAGTTGCATTCACAGATGCCTTGTGTCGAAGGTTATTTATCGCTAGGGATCAATAGTCTAGCAAAGTTGGGAAGATGGGAGTTGCTGACGAAGCTCAAGAAGACCGTTGAGTCGTGGGTGAAGACGGAAGCCATGATGGCGCGTAAAGCCGGTCTGACCCCAAACCAGATTAGCGTCCTAGGAGTAGCTTTGGGCGCTGGTTCCGGCATAGCTTATTGGCTAGCTGGACGGGCTTATGGGCTAGGAGAATCTGGAAGCTATGGCAGTTACCTTCTTCTGGCGGTTCTTCTTCTCTTGGCTTCTGGGTTCTGTGATGCTTTGGACGGTGCGTTGGCGAGGCTTGGGGGAAGGACCTCGGTTGTTGGCGGATTCGCGGATTCGCTGCTTGATAGGTACGTCGACGCTTCCATCTACTGTGGGCTTATACTAAGTGAATTGTGTGATCCGTTCTGGGGGCTACTAGCGTTAGTTGGTTCGCTTCTCACTAGTTATGCTAGAGCAAGGTCGGAGGCTGCGGGCGTTCCTATGGAGACAATAGGCTTAGTCGAACGCGCAGAGCGAATCCTCATAGTGGTTGCGGCCAGCCTCATCAACTTTGTTTGGGCAGAAGCTATACGTTGGAGTATTGTTGTTTTGGGCCTAGCCACAAACTTGACTGTGCTTCAGCGCGCGCTCTATTTTGTGAAGAGGTCCCGTGCCTCGGATGTAAGGGGTATCTACACTACGTAGATGGCCTGAACTTCACATAGTCTCTGATTATTCTGCTCCGGCTGGTCTTTCTCTTTCCGAAAGAAGCTGTTTGAACCATCACAGATATGATCGTGCCTGTGGTCGCACTAGCTCTAACATTGGGGATAGTCGCAAAAGCATTAGGCAATGTTTCTAAGTCATTTCAAAAGCGATCCTAAAGCCTAATAGCCCTCCCTTTTTTCTTATATTCTTGCACGATGATCAGATTGAAAAATCTGTTTTTGCCTTTGATGGCTCT